>NZ_JBNNWO010000002.1:0-584489 GCF_050281105.1 Methylobacterium sp. NPDC080182 | reverse complement strand
CGCCCCAGGAATTTGCCCTGGCGGCGGCCCTGCAGGCCGCCGAATGAGATCCGGAAGCTCACCTTCCGGCCGGACCAAAATCTGGGGGACCCTCACTGCGACACGCGCAAGAAGACGAGGTGGATCAATTCGTGGGGTAGGCCGGTGCCCGTGGTGATGTAGTGGTGAATGCCGAAAAGCGCCCTCGCGCCCTGCGGCGCCACCTCAGTCCAGACCAGCCGCTTGTTCTGACTCATGACGGATCCCAGTGCTCGGAACGCCGGCGATCGACGTTCGAAGCTACGACGAGCTGGCCCGCAGAGATGTGACATGCCACGCCACATTCCTACTCGACAGGCAGACACGTGGCTCGTTCAAGTGGCTCGTTCACGCTCGGACGTCCGCTTCGGAGCAGTCTCTCCGAGGCATCGCCGACCGACCTGGGTCGAAAAGAGGCCGTTTGCTCCAGGAAATTGTCGTGGCGAAACGAACATTCATGGGCGAGGGGTTCGACTTCCCTTCGCTCATGTCACATCTGCCGACACCGTCTCGTCTCTGTCGATGACGCGCGTTTCATGATCCTGACGTGCCAGGTGCGCGCGCGTCCCATGGAAGGGATGACGATGACTGCTGTAGTACCTGCCGATGCCAGACGAACCGGTCCGGGATACGTTGGCTCTTCGCGTGTGCGAGGAGAGGAGTTGGTGCCATCGCGCTACATGGTGCGGGTCGGTAAGATCGATGTGCTTGTTGTCAGCGATGGAGTGCTGCCGCTCCCGACCAAGATGTTGGGACACAACGTCGATACGGCCGAAAGGGCGGCGTGGCTCAACGACATGTTTTTGCCGTCGGACGCGTTCGACTGGTCGCTGAACGTGGTTGTCGTCCGCAGCGGCGGCCAGACCATCCTCATCGACGCCGGCTTGGGGCTGGACCCGAACCTGAACCTGCCGCGGGCCGGGCAACTGGTCAGGCGACTGGAGGCCGCTGGCATTGATCTCGCGGCTGTGACCGACGTGGTGCTCACTCACATGCACATGGACCATGTCGGCGGGCTCCTCGTTGACGGAGTGAAGGAGCGGCTGCGCTCGGATCTGCGGATCCACGTGGCGGCTGCCGAGGTCAAATTCTGGGAGGCGCCTGACTTCACGCAGGTCGACATGCCAGAGGGGTTTCCTGATGCGCTCAGAGCGGCCGCTAAGCGGTTCGCGCAAGAGTACCGCAATCAGCTGCGACTGTTCGACGAAGAGTACGACGTCGCGCCGGGGGTGATGGTCCAGCGCACCGGCGGTCACACTCCCGGGCACAGCGTGGTCCGCCTTTCATCCGGCGGCGATCGGCTTACATTCGCCGGCGACGCCGTGTTCGCGGTCGGATTCGAGCATCCCGACTGGCACAACGGCTTCGAACACGATCCCAAGGAGGCGGCTCGCGTTCGCGTTCGGCTTCTGCGGGAATTGGCGGCGACCGGCGAGCAGTTGATCGCCACTCACCTGCCGTTCCCGTCCGTCGGCCGGGTTGCGGCTGATGGCGACGCTTTTCGGTGGGTTCCCGTGTTCTGGGACTTCTGAGTGCATGGAGCCCGTGCTGGCCCGGTCGTCCGTTGAACACGGGAGTTCGCGCACGGGTGCCTCATCGACAATCGTTCATCCTCGGGATCGGGATCGGTCCTGAGGATGCGCCTCCGTCGGCTCGTGCACCGTCCCGGCAGGTTTGAACTGAAATGGCTCCTTCCCACGGCTGCCCCGGTCCCGAGCATCCCACAAGGTCAAGCCCTCGCTAGGCCCAAGTCGGGCGCATTGATCTTCCACGCCGATGTCACACTGCAAGGGGCGCTCCTCGTCATGACCGCGCCCGTCCCAAAGGGATTGGAGCTGAGATGGAGCGTCACATGAAGATCGTCGTCATCGGCGGCACTGGGCTGATCGGCTCGCAGGTCGTCGTCAACCTGAGGAGCGCCGGCCACGAGGTGCTCGCGGCCTCGCCCAATACGGGGGTGAACGCTGTCACGGGCGAAGGACTCGCGGATGCGTTGCAGGGAGCCAGCGTCGTCGTCGACGTCGCCAACGCGCCGTCCTTTGCTGACGATGCGGCGATGGACTTTTTTGTCCGCGCCGGACGGAACCTCGCGACGGCAGAGAAGGCTGCGGGCGTCAGGCACCACGTGGCGCTCTCGGTGGTCGGGACCGAGCTCCTGCTCGACAGCGGTTACTTCCGCGCGAAGCTGGCCCAGGAGGAACTGATCGCCTCGGCGGGCGTGCCCTGGACGCTGGTCCGCGCCACGCAGTTCTTCGAGTTCGTCGGCACGATTGCGGGAGCGGCTATCATCGACGGCGTCGCCCGGGTGACCTCCGCCTCGATCCAGCCGATTGCATCGGCCGATGTAGCCGCGAAGGTCGCTGAGGCCGCGCTCGCACCACCTCGTAACGGCATGATCGAGATTGCCGGTCCTGAGCGGCTGCCGATGGCCGAGCTGGTGAAGCGCCACTTCGACGGCATCGGCGAAACGCGTGACGTCATCACGGACGACACCGCTCCCTATTTTGGAGTGCTCCTCGAAGATCGCTGGTTGACACCCACTGGTGACGCTTGGCTGTCAAAGCGGCGCTACAGCGACTGGCTGGCCGCGCAGCCGAAGCGCGTGGCCTGAGGTATGCTGCCGATGGATGCGGCCTACGTCTCGGCGCTTTCCGCGCTTGCGGGTTCCAGCATTGGCGCGATGGCCTCCTTCGCGACGACATGGCTGACGCAACACAGCCAGGAGCGAGCAACTCTGCTGGTGCAGGACCGCGCGCGACGGGAAGCCCTCTACGGCGAGTTCATTCGAGGGCGTCGACCTTGTTCGGCGACGCCTTCCAGCATGACCTCAAAGATCCGGCCAAACTTGTGAACCTGTATGCCATCGTGAACAAGATCCGGCTCTTCGGCGGTTCGGAAACGCTCGAAGAGGCGGAGCGTGTCATGCAACGCATCGGCGAGACTTACTTCGCCCCGCATAAGAGTCTCTCGTCCTTTGCCGACATCCACCACGCCGGCGACCTCGATCCACTCTGTACCTTTTCCAAGGTATGCCGCAGGGAGCTCGCAAGCGCCCGGCGGTGAGACTCATTGAGGCATCAGCTCTCCCGCTGCCCCTCCGAACAGCCTTGCCATACGTTCGAGCTTGTCCGGGTTGCGGGTGAAGTAGATGCCGATGATCAGGCCGCCCTGGATATCGAGGGCCACGGTCTGGAGGGTTCCGCCCGGCTCCAGGCTGAAATAGCCCGGCAGGCCATCGATCCAGAGGTCCTGCAGCTTCTGGGCATGCTGGATCCACGACTTCCGCGCAGCTCCCTCAAACATACGCATGACCTTGTCGATGCCGATGATAGGCCGCGGGAATGCGTGTACCTTCCCGCCACCATCGGAGTGCACGATGACCGCTTCCGCGAGCATGCTGCGAAGCGCCGCGACGTCGCCTGTCGCTGACGCCTCGAAGAAGGCTTTAGCGATGCGTGTTCCCTCCTCCCTGTCGACGGGGAAGCGCGGACGTGCCGACTGCACGTGCCTCCTCGCTCTGGCTGCGAGCTGACGGACCGCTGGCGGCTCACGCTGAAGTGTCGCCGCGATTTCCCCAAGCGGAACCGCGAAAACGTCGTGCAGGAGGAACGCGGCCCGCTCCAGAGGAGAGAGCCGCTCCAAGGCGAGCATCAGTGTGAGTGTTATGTCATCGCCAGAGGCGTCGTCCGGAGCCATGGCGACGGGCTCGGGCAACCAAGTTCCGAAGTATGTCTCTCGCCGTGCGCGGGCGGACTTCATGACGTCCAGGCAGAGCCGCGTCACCGTGCGTGACAGGAATGCTCCGGCCGACGATACACCAGCATGGTCGACGTACCGCCAGCGGAGCCAGGCGTCCTGCACGACATCCTCGGCCTCACCGAATGAACCGAGCATGCGGTATGCGAGCCGGACAAGCCGCGTCCGCTCCTGTTCGAAGATGAGGGTCGGATCATCAGTGGTCGGCATGGCGAAGCGACCAAACGCTGAGGGCGACCGCAAGAAGCGCAGGAAGTGTCACCGCAGGGAAGTCACGGGGCAGCACCTCCGGTCCGCAAATGCCCACTGCAACCTCCCAGAAATGGAATAGCGCGTGCCCTGAGAGCCAGATTGCAGCCATGCTCCAAAGCAGAGCACGCGAATCGGGCCTCGCCGCCCCGTAGAGAAATCCCGTACCGATCAGCACGAAGATCAGGCCGATATCGCGTAAGAAATGCTGATTGAATGGCCCTGTCGAGGTCACGCCTGGCACCGCGAAGTACCAATTTTCAGGCGAGGCCAGCATGAAGATGCCGTTGCCGGTTAATCCTACGCCGAGCAGGCCAGCCAAAACCGGAATGAAATGGCTCATCGCACTCTCTCCTCGTGATCGGTCCACGAGGGTGACGACGCACGAACGCGGGATGTGACATCGGTTGAAAAGAATCTCGAGGCTGTCGTCAAAGCCTCGGCCTTGCACAGCCCATCGCGCCAAACTCGCGCCGACTGCCGCTAACCGCTCGAACGTCCGATTTCAGCCCCACAGCGAGAAACCGCCCTCACCCCGAGCCGAAGTTGGCGGACCACTGACGAGCGACCGCTTTGGAGAAGCGCCGACGACGATGCGAGCGGCTAGATTGGGTCGTTTGCTGCTCCGGGTATCGTGTCGCGTTCGCCCACCGTCTGACGTGGGTCGTTTGCTGCCCGAGGCCAGCGCATCTCATTGCGACGCTCGCCACCGTGCCCAGGTCTGACGCGTCTTGCTGACGGCGAGACCGTTCGCCTCGAGCGGCGGCCAGGGTTCGTTTGGAGGTCGGGGTGCCGCCGGGTGGTTTGACAATCCGACACCTAAGCCATTGATGCTAGCGGAGCGGTTTGCCGCCGATTTGATAGCTAAATGCTTGGTTCAAAGCGAAAAAGCGGGGCATCATAATCCTTGTGTCGGGGGTTCAAATCCCTCCCTCGCTACCAACAGTTTCAGTAATCTTCGTCTATAAATTCAATTCTCCTCTGAGCGTGCCGGCCTCTGTGTCGGATCTGGGCCGCAGCCGGAACGCTGATCCTGAGGATCGCAAATCCTTCCGCGAGCGGCCGGTCTCCAAGACGATCAGTTCTTCGCTCGACCGCTTCGGTCGCACGCGAAGCCACTCACTTTTCAATCCCGTCTCGCTTGCCGCGAAGCAATGGACGTCTGAACTTGCTTCAGGATCTTGTACGGCTTGCCGTCGAGGACGGAGATCGGCGCGTCGAGCGCTACCGACCTTTCGATCTCGGCCGGCCCGACAGCTGATCGGGTCGCGACCCTTTAAGGCAGGCGAAGGTTGATGCCGGCGAACACCGTCCCGTCTTGAAAGTTCAGGACGGTATCCGTCCATCGCATGACGCGGCGGCCACGATTGCCGGGCGGACCGCGGCTGCCGGTCCGAACCGGCGGGCAACCGTGATCTCTCTAAACGGAACCGGCCGGGACTGGATGGCTTGGCCTCCTGATGCACGACTTCGAAGAGACGCCGGCCATTCGGGAGACGGTGAAATCGATCGGCCCGGACGTCGGCGCGATGTCGCGCGCGCAACTTGAGGCGGAGGTGCTGCGCCTGCGCTCGAGGCTGCCGGAGGCAGGGGGCGAGACCGTCGGCCGGGAGGTGCGCCCGGTGCATCGGACCGCCGGGCAGGACGCGCCAGCGAGCGAATGGCGCCACCGGGTCGTCTTCGACAACGTCAGGGACTTCGCCATCGTCGTCACCGACCGCGACGGCTCGGTCATCGCCTGGAACCCCGGCGCCGAGCGGATCTTCGGTTGGACGGCGGAGGAGATGCGCGGGCAGCCCGCCGACCGGATCTTCACGCCCGAGGACCGTGCGGAGGGGCGCCCTGAGGCCGAGATGCGGCTCGCGACGAGCGAGGCGCGCGCCTCCGTCGAGCGCTGGCACCTCCGCAAGGACGGCAGTCGCGTCTGGACGTCGGGCGAGATGATGCCGCTGCTCGACGAGGCCGGTGCTCATCGCGGGTTCACCAAGATTGTCCGCGACCGCACGGCCGAGCACGAGGCCGCAGGGTCGCTGAGGGAGCGCGAGGCCCACCTCCGGCATACCGTCGAACTGAATCCCCAGGTGCCGTGGACCTGCGACCCGGCGGGCAACATCACCTCATACTCGAACCGCTGGCTGGAACTGACGGGCCAGGCACCCGGCGAACCCGACGGCGCGGGCTGGATGAAGGCCCTGCATCCGGAGGACGTCCCCCACACGGTCGCGGTATTCTCGGCCTGTCTCGCCTCGGGCGAGCCGGTCGACGTGGACTATCGCATCAACATCGCGGCGACCGGCACGTACCGCTGGATGCGGGCGCGCGCGCGTCCCCGCCGCGACGGAGCCGGCGCCATCGTGGCCTGGTACGGGGTGGTCGAGGACATCCACGACCGCCGCCTGGCCGAGGCGGCGCTGCAGGAGAGCGAGGCCCGTTACCGGACGCTATTCGAGACGGTCGAGGTCGGGTTCTGCATCCTCATGATGCGGTTCGACGCAAACGGACGGGCGGTCGATTACCTGATCGAGGAGGCCAATCCGGCCTTCGCCCGGCAGACGGGCGCCGACGTCGCCGGCCGCTGGGTCAGCACGTTCGCGCCCGACCTCGAACGGCACTGGTTCGACAGCTACGGCCGCGTCGCCCTGACCGGGGAACCCGCCCATTTCGAGAACTACGCCGCCGTGTTCGGGCGCTGGTTCGACGTGCGTGCGCACCGGGTCGGGGACCCGCGCGACCACCGCGTCGCGGTCTTCTTCAGCGACATCACCGCGCGCAGGAGCGCCGAGTTGCTGGCGGAGGCCAGCGCGCGCGAGCTCCGGCTCATCACCGACGCGCTGCCGGTGCTGATCGCGTTCATCGACGCCGGCCACGTCTACCGCTTCGCCAACGAGGCCTACAAGGACTGGTTCTCCGCCCTGCCCGGCGAGGTCGTCGGACGCGATGTCCGCGAGCTGCTCGGCCCCGCCGCCTACGCCGTGCGGCGACCCTTCATCGATCGGGCGCTCGGGGGTGAGCCCGTCACCTTCGAGACGGACTGGCCGCACCGCGACGGGCGCCACCGCGTCGCCGAGATCCGCTACCTGCCGCGACGGACCGCCGGCGGCCGCGTCGACGGTTTCCACGTCTTCGTGCAGGACGTGACCGTCCGGGTGCAGACGGAGGCCGACCTCGCCCGCCAGGTCGCCGTCCGGACCGCCGAGCGCGACCAGATCTGGCAGGCCTCGTCCGACCTGCTCTGCGTGGCCAACCTCGACGGCTACTTCGTCGGCCTCAACCCGGCCTGGTCGCGAACCCTCGGGTGGACCGACGCCGACATGAAGGCGCGGCCGTTCCTCGATTTCGTCCACCCCGACGACGTCGCGTCGACCGTGGCGGCGGCGGGGGGACTGTCGCGCGGGGAGGCCCAGCTCACGTTCGAGAACCGCTACCGCCGCAAGGACGGCAGCTATGTCTGGCTGTCCTGGAACGCGGTGCCCCGCGACGGGCTGATCTACTCGTCCGTGCGCGACGTGACCGAGATCAAGCAGCAGGCCGAGGCGCTGGCCAAGACGGAGGAGGCTCTGCGGCAGTCGCAGAAGATGGAGGCGGTCGGCCAGCTGACCGGCGGCCTCGCACACGATTTCAACAACCTGCTCGCGGGCATCTCCGGTTCCCTGGAACTGATGCAGACGCGGATGAGCCAGGGGCGGATGGGTGACCTCGACCGCTACATGAGCGTCGCCCAGGGCGCGGCCAAGCGGGCCGCCGCCCTGACGCATCGCCTGCTGGCCTTCTCCCGCCGCCAGACCCTCGAACCCAAACCCACCAACGTGAACCGCCTCGTCCACGACATGGAGGAGCTGGTCCGGCGCACCGTCGGTCCGGCCGTCCACTTGGAGGTCGTCGGTCTTGCGGGGCTGTGGCCGGCGCTGATCGACCCGGGCCAGCTGGAGAACGCGCTGCTCAACCTGTGCATCAACGCCCGCGACGCGATGCCGGACGGTGGTCGCATCACCATCGAGACCGCCAACAGGTGGATCGACGAGGTCGGCGGCCGCCAGCACGACCTCGCGCCCGGCCAGTATCTCGGCGTCTGCGTGACCGACACCGGCACCGGCATGGCGCCGGACCTGATCGGAAAGGTGTTCGAGCCGTTCTTCACCACAAAGCCCACCGGCGAGGGCACGGGCCTCGGCCTGTCCATGGTCTACGGCTTCGCCAAGCAGTCCGGCGGGCAGGTGCGGATCTACTCCGAGGTCGGCGCGGGGACGACGGTCTGCCTCTACCTGCCGCGGCACTACGGCGAGGCCGACGAGGACGCGGTCGCGCGCAGGCTTTCCGAGGTCGAGCAAGCGGGCCAGGGCGAGACGGTGCTGATCGTCGACGACGAGCCCTCGGTGCGCATGCTGGTCACCGAGGTGCTGGAGGACCTGGGCTACACCGCCATCGAGGCCGCCGACAGCGTCGCCGGCCTGAAGGTGCTGCAGGCGGACGTGCGCATCGATCTGCTGGTGACGGATGTCGGCCTGCCGGGGGGCATGAACGGGCGACAGATGGCGGACGCCGGCCGCGAGCGGCGACCGGACCTGAAGGTGCTGTTCATCACCGGGTACGCGGAGAACGCCGTGCTCGGGAACGGCTACCTTCGGCCCGGGATGCAGGTCTTGACCAAGCCGTTCGTGCTGGAGACCCTCGCCTCCCGCATCAAGGACCTCATCGCCGAGACTTGAACCCCCTCGTCCGAAAGGGCCGCGCCCCCAGAGGGCAGCCGACTGCTCGTGCAACGGGAGCGGGCGAGCCCTGGGGTGCCGCCAGCGAGGTGACCGCCTCGTGGATCGGTCGCCTCGTCCGTGATCCGGTTCCCCGGGCCGGTCGCACACATGATCGCAGGGCAGGCCGCGGGACGACCGCGTCGTGCCACCGGGTCCGCATTCGCGAGACCGATGACGGAGCGACGCCGAAGGTGTTGATGCCCGGTTCTCGTCGTCGGGCCCTATCCCGGGGCTTGCACGGCCGGGTGATATTGCGGGCTCTCACGCCTGTCGAACATCCCGTAGTCGCGAATGATCCGAACAGCTCGGAGGCGCGTGCCGGCGACCGATGAGACGGCGTTCGCCGCGCCGGCATCTCTCCACGACAGCAGCACCAGCACCTTTCCCGGATTGGTGAAGGAATCGAACGCGTCCCAACTCACCAGCCCCTCGGTCCGCTGGTCGAGACCGAGCATGGCCATGAGGTCGACATCGAAATGCGTGGGCCGGTCCGCCGACATCGCCTCCGACAGTGTACAGGCCTTGGCTTGGCCGACTTCCGTCTCATCGAGGCGTTGCTCGCGGACCCGATGTCCCGCCGGCGGGTGGGTGTCAGCCGTCACCTCGCCGACGCGGAGATGGTAGTCCGCGAACACCTCGGACCGGCCTTTCCCCTGGATCAGGTGATGACCGGCATGGGTGCGCCAGCGGATCACCGACTTCTCGTCCCGCCACGTCGAGTGCGAAAGGACCCAGCCCGGCCGCGTCCGGCTCGTGAAGCGCTCGTTGTCGATGAAGCCGTCGATGCCCTCGAGTTCAGGCTTCAGCACGCGCGCGTGTTCCAGATAGGCGTCCTTGCGACCGTCGCCGGGTCGGACTTCGAAGATGACGGAGAACATGGGCTCCTCCCTGGGTGTCGATACAATTCAAGCCGGGACCGGCTCACTCAGACATGCGGCGGAGGCTCGTCAGAGGGCCCTACGCCCGGCCTCGAGATGCATCGGATGCGTGCCGCGCCCGAGCTTGATGTCACGCCGGTCCGGGGTGCCGGAGAAGGCATCGAGCAGCCACGCGGCGTCGGTCGTCAGACCGTCTCGCTCACCCCGGAACTGGGGAGACAGCCGGCGAAGGAACAGTGTGGGCCCGGATCGCGGATCTTCGATCCGATGATGCTCCTGCGTGTCGTCCATCTTATCGGGCGTCATGGGCGTTACCTCCTGCCGTGGCTGGCGAACCCTGGGCACAGACGTGGCCCGGTTCTCCAGCTTCTCGCTCCCACTCTGATCCAGGGATCCCAGCCGAGTCAGCCGTAAACGCTTCGGTCCAAACCGAAGCGTCGTCGGATGCGGCGGGCGTTGAGCGCGTGTAGGTTCAGCTCATGACGCAGGGTCCTGCACTCTCCGAGATCGGCGCGCTCGTCGGAGATCCCAGCCGCGCCAATATCCTGTCGACCTTGATCGACGGGCGAGCGCTGACCGCGACCGAACTGGCCTGGACGGCCGGCGTCGCGCCAGCCACCGCGAGCGAGCACCTGACGAAGCTCGTGGCCGGCGGCCTGCTCACGGTGTCGCGCCAAGGTCGGCACCGATACTTCCGCCTCGCCTCCGTCGAGGTCGCCCGCATGCTCGAGGCCATGATGGTGATCGCGAACCGGGGCGAGCCGGAGGAAGCGTCGCGCCGAGCGACGCCGCGGATCGATCCAGCCTTGCGCGAGGCCCGCACCTGCTACGATCACCTCGCCGGACGGCTCGGCGTCGGGATCGCCGATGCGCTGGTCGCACGGGGACTGATCGTCCTGGGCGAGGAGGCGGGTGAAGTGACCGCATTCGGCAGTGCGTGGCTGGCCGCGTTCGGTGTCGAAGTCGAACCGGCCGGACGAACCCGCCGCCTGCTCTGCCGCCCCTGCCTGGACTGGAGCGAGCGGAGACCGCACCTCGCCGGCCGTCTCGGAGCCGCCCTGTGCCGCCGCTGCGAGGATCTCGGGTGGATCGAGCGTCAGCGCGACGGGCGCGCCATCCGCGTCACCGAGAGGGGAAGACTCGGCTTCGAGAGCGAGTTCGGCTTGGTCGAGTGACGGTCGGTCGTGATCCGGTCTGCACCCGCCAAAGCGATCAGAATGCCTTGCCCGGCAGGGGAAACAGTCCGACGAACCGCTGCACGACGTCCCGGTCCCCGCCCGCCGCAGGAGATGGGCACGTTCATGTACGGCCGGAACATCGAGGATCCGGATGGCCACGTCATCGAGCTGATGTGGATGGACCCCGAGGCCATGACGCGAGTGCAGGCTCCGGCTTGAAGCCTTTCCGCGCGCACCCCGACTCGAGGAGGCAACCCATGACTTACGTGAGCGGGTTCGTCACGCCGGTTCCCGACGCGAACCGGGAGGCCTATGTCGCGTCGGCCAGGGCGGCCTGGGCGCTGTTCCGGGAGTACGGCGCGCTCCACCAGATGGAGGCCTGGGGCGACAACGTTCCGGAGGGCGAGCGGACCGATTTCCGGCGGTCCGTCGCCCTTCGCGACGGCGAGAGCGTCGTCCTCGGGTGGATCCTCTGGCCCGACCGGGAAACGGCAGACCGGTGCGAGGCCGCGATGCGGACCGATCCGCGCTTCCGCGATCTGACAATGCCATTCGACGGGGCGCGGATGATCTTCGGAGGTTTCGCCGCGGTCTTCGAAGCGTCGCGCGGGGCGGCGTAGAGGAGACGAGGATCCTGATCCTCGACGGCGTGGCCCCGACGCTCCGGTGCAACCCTGAGGCGACCTAGCCTTATCGATGTTCGGCCTGATCGGCGGTGCCGGCGATGTCGACCGCTGCCCCCGATCCCGCGGGATGTTCCGCCACGAAGCGCTCGAAGGTCGCGCGATCCTTGGCGCGCTTCAGCGCGTCGACGAAACCCTCGAAGTCCCGGAGACGCGTTTCGAGCGCGCGGCGCTCCCCCTCGATGCGGCCGATCTCGCCGTCGCGCCAGGCGTCGAAGGCGGTGTTGCCGCTGGTCCGGGGCGACGTGAACCGGCGCCGCTCACGGAACCCGGTGCCGGGCCCGAGCGACCGGCGCAGGCGTTCGAGGCCCGGCAGGCCGGACAGCCCGAGATCGCGCCGCACGAGCGCCTGCCGCGCGACGAGGACGACGGCGGCGAAGCTGCCGACAGAGAGGGCATCGTGGATCCAGGGCATGATGGGCATGGGACAGCTCCTTGCGCGTACCGGCGCCGTTGAGGACGGACGGAGCATGCCGACATGCCGCTGCTGCGGGCTGAACCGGTCGGTTAAGGCCGGGTTAAGCCTTCAGGCCTGTTGACGGACAACCCGTCCGCGACGCCGCGCGATCGCGGGGCGGAATGCCGTGGGTCCGGGGGGTCAGCCCAGGACGACCCGGAGCTTGTTGGCGAGTTCGTCCCGTTGATAGGGCTTGCTCAGGAGAGGCAGGTCGGCCGGCACCGCGTGCTCGTCGAGCGCCGTGCCCGTGTACCCGGACGTCAGGAGCACCCGCAGGCCGGGACGCAGGCGCCGGGCCTCGACCGAGAGCTGCACGCCGTTCATGCCACCGGGCATGACGACGTCCGAGAACAGGATATCGATGCGCTCGGGGCCGCCCAGCCGCTCCAGGGCCTCCGACGCCCGGGTCGCGGTCAGGGTCCGGTAACCGAGCTCGCCCAGGCTCTCGACCGCCATCTCCAGCACCGCCGGCTCGTCCTCGACCACGAGCACCACCTCACCGGAGGCCGCCCGCCGCAGCGGGAGGGTGTTGTCCGGCCGGGCCTCGACGGCCCTCTCGGCCGAGCGCGGCAGGTAGAGCTCGACGGAGGTGCCGGCGCCGGGCTCGCTCTTGATCTGCGCGTGCCCTCCGGCCTGCCGCACGAACCCGTAGACTTGGCTGAGGCCGAGGCCCGTTCCCTTGCCGACATCCTTGGTCGTGAAGAACGGCTCGAAGGCGCGGCTGCGCGTGGCGGCGTCCATGCCCTGGCCCGTGTCGGTGACCGAGACGAGCACGTAGGCGCCCGGCCGCAGGTCGGGCCGGTCGGGAATCTCCGCGGCATCGAGGTGCCCGTTGCAGGTCTTGACCGTCAGGACGCCGCCGTCCGGCATCGCGTCCCGGGCGTTGACCGCGAGGTTCAGCACCGCACTCTCGAACTGTCCCGGATCGAGCCGGACCGGATCGAGGACCGCGTCGAGGTCGAACCGGATCTCGACGGTCTCGCCGACGGCCCGCTTCAGCAGGGCCTGGAAGTCCTTGAGCAGCCGGTTGGGGTTGACGGTCTCGGGCCGGAGCACCTGGCGCCGCGAGAACGACAGCAGCTTCTCGGTGACCTCGGCCCCGCGCCGCGCCGCCGTCATTGCCGACGTGGCCAGCCTCTCGACGCGCTGCGGGTTGTCGGGCTTGCGCACGATCATGTCGAGGTTGCCGACGATGATGGTCAGCAGGTTGTTGAAGTCGTGCGCCACGCCGCCGGTCAACTGGCCGATGGCCTCCATCTTCTGAGCCTGGTTCAGGCGTTCCTCGGCCTCGCGCTGGCGCGTCGTGTCCATCACGACGCCCGCCATGGACCGGGGCTGGCCGCTCCCGTCGCGGTAGACCTTGCCCCGCATCGTGACCGAGCGGGCGGCCCCGTCCTCGGCCCGCCGGATGTGGCAGTCGATGTCGAGGCGGCCCGTCCCGATGGCGGCATCGAACGCCGCCCGCACGGCGTCTCGGTCCTCGGGGACGACGTGCTCGACGAAGGTCCCGACGTCCCATGCCGCGACCGGAGCGCTGTGGCCGAAGATCGCGTCGTGCCTCGGCGACCGGCGCGCCGTGTTGCCACGGAGGTCGAGCTCCCAGTCGCCCATCTCGGCCGCTTCCAGCGCCAGGGCGAGGTTGTCGCGGGCACGCTGCAGCTCCGCCCGCCGGGCCTCCCGGTCCTCGGCGGCGGCCGCGGCCTGGGCGTACAGGAAGTCGACCTCGCGCAGGTAGACGCCGAGCAGGATGAAGCCGGCCACCAGGGCTTCCATCCGGCCCGCGAACCAGCCGACCGTGCCGCGGGCGGCGCCCGGAAGCGTGACCATGTTGTCGAAGACGAGCAGCAGAAGCGACACGGTCAGCCAGAGCTGCAGCACGGTCCGCAGGCGGGTCTTCCACCACAGCACGGCCAGCGCGACGACGGTCAGGGCGACCACGCCCGGCCCGATGCCCGAGGTGGTGAGCAACCAGTAATCGTCGCCCTCGACGCATTTCGGCAGGAGGTGGACGTAGCGGACGGCCACCACGCCGGTGAGCGCGGCGGCCGCGACGGTCCCGGCGACGGTGGCCCAGCCGATCCGTCCGGCCTTTCCGCGCGGGGCCTGCGGCGGACGCTCGTCGCCCTCCAGGAGCGCGTAGGGCAGCGCGAAGAGCGGCGGCCCGAGATGCCAGAAGGTCCAGAGCCACGTCGTGGTATCCGGCCCGTCGCCGAGGAGCCAACCCTGCGCGAGGACGTTCGGGAACGACAGCATCTGCAGGAGGACGACGAGCGTCACGTAGAGGCTGCCGGCCCCGAGCACGAGCAGCGGCGCCGAGCCGATGCGGCGGTACTGCGTGAGGAACAGGTACGTGGTCAGGCCGTAGACCACGATCAGCGCCGATTGGTAGACGGGCACGAAGCCCGGCATCGGCGGCATCGGGCGGTTGGCGAACGGCAGCAGCGCGAGGGTGACGGCCCCGAACAGGAGGCTGACGGCGACCGCGAGCCGACGCTGCGTCCGGCCGGCCCGGGCTGTCGCCAGGGTCGCCAGGGTCGGCGCCGTCGAGGACTCGCTCATCGTGTGCTCCGGACCGAAGCGGGATGGCTGGCTGCGCCGGCTGATCGCTCGCGAGACATCAGGTGTACCACGGCGCTTCTCGCTGTTCCACGCGAGGCATCGGGGCGTTCCCGTCCGTTAAAAGGGCGAAGCTCGGCCGTCGCTCCCGTGCCGTGGCGGCGGTGGGCGACGGATGGCGGCCTCGGCGGAATCGCCTTGCCCGGCGAGAGTGGAGAGCTCTTTCCTGAAGGAGGCGGGTCCCCGGCGCGGGCTGGAAGCGGTTCGAGCGGGGCATCGCCCAGCCCGTCGTGCGCACCGTACGGAAGCGAGTCCGGTTCGGTCAGCCGGGCACACTACGCGCGCAGATTCAGCCGATAGCGATAGGCATCGCCTCGGAACAGGCCTTCCACGTACTCGATCATCACCGAGTCCTGATTGTAGCTGTGGCGCTTGATCAGCAGGCACGGGAGGGGCTGTTCGAAGGCGAAGATCTCGCACTCGTCAGCCGTCGGCATGGTCGCCTCCACCGTCTGCTCGCAGCGCACGAGGCGGCCGCCCGGGTGCGCGCTCAGGAAGGCGTAGACGGAACCGGAGAGGTCGCCGGTCTCGAGGGCGGGCACGGCGCGGATGTTGTACCAGGCGACCTCGCGCGACATCGGCACGCCGTCGCCGGAGCGAACGCGCGTCAGACGCAGGAACGGGGCCGTCGAGGGCAGGCCGAAGATCGATGCGATCGAGCGGTCCTCGGTGACCGCCCGATCGAGGATGCGCGAGGATGGGATCTTCCCCAGCTCCCGCATCTCCTCGGTGAAGCCCTTGAGCCGGTCCATACCCGGGCGCACGGGCTCGGGGGGACGGCGCACGAGGAACCCGCAGCGCCCGCGCGGGACGAGCAGCTCGTTGTCGCTGAGTTCGGCATAGGCGCGTTGGACCGTCACGCGGCTGACCCCGAGGCTGTCGGCGAGCTGGCGCTCGGCCGGCAAGGTGACGCCCGGCGGCAGCGAGCCCGACAGGATCAGTTCGCGAAGCTGACCCTCGATCTGCCGGTACAGCGGCATCGCCGTGTCGGCGCGCAGGCGGAGGAGAGAGAGCACGGAGGGACGCTCGCCCTCCGCGAGGTCCGCCTCGACATCACCCTTGATCGTCCGATTTTTGGGGCGCACGTCCGATCGGCCTCCGGTACAGCTATTCGCAGTGTACAGGTTCGGAGCGCTCCATGCGCCTGTTCGTCGTCGGAAGCTTCGTGATCGCCTGCTCGGTCAAGGTCGCGCGGCTGCCGCAGGCGGGCGAGTCCCTCGATGGCTTGGCCTTCCTCGCCGAGCCTGGCGGCAAGGGCTTCAACCTCGCGCTCGCCGCGCACCAGCTCGGCGTCGGGGTGGACGGACTCTTCGCCGTCGGCACGGACGTGTTCTCCCCTATGGTCCGCGCCACCTTCGCGCGGGTCGGATTCGCCGAGGACATGCTGGTGCCGCATGCCGGCTCGACGGGCGCCGGCGTCGCGTTCGTCGACGCGGCCGGCGAGAACTGTCTCGCGGTCTGCCTCGGGGCCAACCTCGCCCTCGGTGCGGAAGACGTCCGAGCCGTCGCCGCCCGCCTCGAGCGGGCGGACCTCGTGGCGGCGACGTTCGAATCGCCGGACGCCTCGATCCGAGCGGCGTTCGCGCTCGCTCGGCAGGCGGGCATCCCCACGCTGCTGAATCCCTCCCCGATGCGCCCCATCGACCCGGCGATCCTGGCCGATACCGCGATCCTCGTCGTCAACGCGGTCGAGGCCGCCGACCTCGGCCTCGGGACTCCCGACGCCATCGCGGACGTCACGGAAGCGACGCCGGGGATCGCCGCCCTGCTCTCCGGAGGCCTCGGACTGCTGATCGTGACCCTGGGAGAGCGCGGCGCGGTGGCGTTCCGCCCCGGACTGCCCCCCCTCCGCCAGCCGGCCTTCGCGGTCGCGGCGGTCGATACGGTCGGCGCGGGGGACGCGTTCACGGCCGGGCTGATCGCGGGCCTGCTCGCGGGAGAGCCCCTCGACGCGATCCTGCGGCAGGCCGCGGCCTGCGGTGCGCTCACGACCTGCCAGTTCGGGGCTTTCGAGGCCTTTCCGACCGCGCAGGTGCTGGCCGCCTTCCTCCGCGACGCCGATATGTGATTCACGCCGCGCCCAGGCGCTTCGTCGTCTGCCCGCTGAAGAGCGCGAGCGACGTGACGATGCTCAGCAAATCGGCCTGCCGCTTCGTTCCGGTCTTGTTGAAGATCGAGTTGAGCTGGGTGCGGACGGTGCTTGTCTGGACGCCGACGCTCTCGGCGTAGCTCTGCAGACGCAAGCCTCCGGCGAGCGCCTGGAGCAACCGCGCCTCCGCCGGGGTCAGGTCGAACAGCATGTTCAGCAGGCCGTCGTCCGGAACCGCCCGCGCGCCGACATGCACGAGAACGAGGAGCACCGCCGAGGCACCGAAGACGTCGCCGGGGCGCTGCTTCAGGCGCATGACGTGAGCGATCTGAGGACGGTGATCAGAGTAGCTGCGCACCGGCATCGTCTGCGCCGCGCGCCGGCCGCCAACGACGTTGCCGATCGCGTCCTGCAACAGCTTGCTGTTGATCAGGCTCTTGAAGAGCTGGCCGCCGTGCTGGCCGAGGGGCAGGACCTCCTCCCGCTCCTGCAGCCGGGCATTCATGGTCAGCACCCGACCCGAGGCCGACAGAACGGCGGCGGGGAGTCCGATCTGGCTGAGCGTCGCGGTCGTGACGCGGCCGCGCTCGCAGCTGAACTGGGCGCTGAGCTCGCAGGCGCGCACGAGGTGTGGCCGCAAGGCGTCCAGTCCGGGCAGGACGGAGGCCTCATGGGGGCCGGTTTGAGCCCGCCGTTCGGCGGTCACGATCGCGATGTCGCCTGTCGAAAGGGGAATCGTTGTGCCCACCTGCCAGAACGGCCTGTCGCCTTCGCGGGGCCAGCCTTCGTAGGAGGCCGGCACGAGGTCGACGTCGCGCGTGAAGCCCGCCTGGGCGTCGGTGCGCCACGGCGCCATCCGACCGCTGCTGCGCCCCGCGCCGGTCTGGTGACCGAGTCGCTGCTCCAGGGCCGGTGAGGCGATCCAGCGGGAGGTCCCGACGGGCGGGAGCACCGTGAGCACAGCGCCGTCCGAGTTCGCCATATCGCCGATGGACTGGAGGACGTCGGGCCAGAGTTCCGGCGTGCCCGCAGCCTCGTAGATCCGGTCGATAAGCGCTTCCCGCATTGGCACGTCCCGCGACGATTCTTCTGACCGCGGTAATACCAATATCAGTCCAAAACCGACATTTGCATCCTTCAAACAGAGGATGCCGTCCGGCAGGGACGGTGCGCCGAGGGCCGTTTCGACGGACTCACCGCCCCCCGGCCCCGGATACGCGGCGTCGACACGGCCGCCCGGAGCGCCGGCGCAGCTGTGTAAGTGCCTGGCGCCACGGTGCTTTGTCGCCCGACCGGGACGCCGGCGAGGAGCGCGGCGCGGCGCTGGCAGCGCCATCCGCCGAACAGAGGATGCCAGGGTTCCGGCCCTCCCTAGTGTGTCGACGCGAGGGAGGAACAGCCATGAAAACAGTCGTCGCCACCGCCGTGGTCGTCATGTTCTGCGTCGGCGCCCGCGCCGACGAGCTGAACGACATGCCGGACATCGCGTGTGCCCAAGCGTCGTCCGCCGTGGAGCGCGATCACATCGGGTGCCCGGGCACCGACAGGGCGGCCGCGGGGTCCCGGGCGGCCGCCTCGCCCCTCGACCGCGCGGAAGACGACTGACCGGATTCCCGGTGCCATGAGCGTCGTCGCCACGGCACTGCTCACCGGCGCGAGTCTCGGTCTGTCCATCGCCGCGCCGATCGGGCCGACGAGCTTGCTGTGCGTTCAGCGAACGCTGTCAGGCGGCCTGTCGACCGGCCTCGCCACCGGGCTCGGTGTCGCCACCGTGCACCTGACATACGGGGGTCTCGTCATGCGCTGGGGCGCGGAGCTCGCCGCGGTGTGGTCGAACGGCGCCGTTCTCTCCCTGATCTCGGGGGCGGTGCTTCTCGCCCTCGCGGTCCGGGTGCTTCGCAGCGTCTCGGTGCTGCAGGAGGGCCGCGCGTGCCGCGACACGCTGGCGGTGAGCTACGGCAGCGCGGTCGTGCTGGCCCTGACGAATCCGGTCACCCCCGTGCTGTTCCTGGCCGCGATGCCGGCCTTCCTCGAGCGCGGGACCGCACCGTTCCCGGTCCTGGCGGCCGGTGTCTTCGTCGGCTCGTTCGGCTGGTGGGTGGTGCTCAACACCGCGGTGTCCCTGTTCCGGCGCTGCGTGACCAGCCAAGTTCTGAATCGGATGAACAAGGCCGCGGGCCTTCTCCTCGCCCTCCTGGCGCTGAGCTTGCTCGTTCGGGGGCTCGACGGTGGCACGGCGGCCCGTTCGAGCAGCGCGGGCGTGAGCGGGGTGTCGGGCGCGGGCACCCGAGCGCCGAGCCGGCTCTGAGCCGCCGCGCAGCGCGGGACGCGTTCTCGCCCCGGCTCGCAGCGCGGTCGACAGCGTGGCCGCCCCCGGCCGTGCCGGTGGTGATACCGCGGACCGGATCCGGAGAGCCGCGCCCGTCAGGAGCGTCGGAGGCGTACGGTGGGCGCGGGCCGCGTCACTGCCTGCCAGGCACGGTGCCGTGGACGGCGTTGCGCCAAGCCTCCGCGCCGCCGGCTTGGTGCCAGAGCCACGCCGTTGCCGCCACCCAGGGGCCACCAATCAGGATGAAGGCGATCAGACCCATGTCGTCCCTCCTAGGCTAGGGAACGCCAGCCTACGCCAAATCGACGCGAACGCCAGGTGGACCTGTCCCGGCCGCGCGCGCGCCGGGGCCGCTCGGCGTCTCGGCACGTCAGCCGACGGGGCCGGCATCGAGCGACACGCGGAAGCGCATCCGCACCACGCCCGTGTCGTCGCGGACCGCCGCGATGTAATCCTGGCGCCCGGGCCGGTCGGAGAGCCCCTGCGCGATCCGCGTCATGATCTTCACGGCCTGCGACCGGGCGGCTTCGAGACCGGGCAGGTCGTAGCCGTCCTTGTCGCGGACGAGCTCGGTTCCGTCGTGCAGGTCGATGAAGAAGCGGGGCATGGGCGGCTCGGCGGGGGGATCCGTCCGCTACGCTAAGCAGTTTCCGCACCGGCCCGCGTACCCCTTTTCGGCAGGTCGCCGTCGCGGCGCTCCCGTGATCGCGCCGGCACCGTCGGTGGCTCGGGCCGGGCGACGGCCCTAGCGGTAGTCGCCCGGGGTCAGACCGTGCCGGGCCATCTTGTCGTAGAGGGTCTTGCGCGGCAGGCCGAGGGCTTCCGCGGCGGCGCGGACATCGCCGCCGGCCATGATCAGCTCGTCGCGGATCAGCTGCCGCTCGAAGCGATCGACCTGGTCGGTGAGGCTGGCGGCGGCCCTCTCGGCCGCGGGCTGCGCCGCCGCCGCGAGGCCCAGCGCGCAGCGCTCGGCGAAATGGCCGAGCTCGCGGACGTTGCCGGGCCAGGCGTGGCGGCGCAGGTGCTCGCGGATCGCCGGCGTGACGGGCGGCACCGGGCGCCCGAACTTCTCCGCGGCCCGGCGCAGGAAGTGCTGGAACAGCAGCAGCACGTCCTCCCCGCGATCGCGCAGGGGCGGGATCGCGATCGTGATGACGTTGAGCCGGTGATAGAGGTCGTCGCGGAAGGTGCCCTGCGCGGCCGCCTGCCCGAGATCGACCTTCGTGGCGGCGACCACGCGCATGTCGACCGGGCGCACCTCGTTGGTGCCGAGCGGTTCCACGGTGCGCTCCTGGAGCACGCGGAGGAGCTTGACCTGCAGCGGCAGCGGCATGCTCTCGATCTCGTCGAGGAAGAGCGTGCCGCCCTGCGCGTGCTCGATGCGGCCGACCCGGCGCTTGAGGGCCCCGGTGAAGGCGCCGGCCTCGTGCCCGAACAGCTCGCTCTCGACGACGCTGTCGGGCAGCGCCCCGCAATTCATGGCCACGAGGTTTCGCTCCGCGCGGCGGCTCCACCGGTGCAGGGCGCCGGCCACGACCTCCTTGCCGGACCCGGTCTCGCCGAAAACCAGCACGTCGACGTCGGCCTGCGCCACCTCGCGCACCAGGGCGCGCAGGCCTACGATCTCCGGGGAGGTCCCGAGGAAAGCCGGATCCTCCTCGATCGCCGCGTCGAGCCGGGCCCGCAGCGCCCGGTTCTCGATCACGAGCCGCCGCCGCTCCAGCGCCCGGCGCACGGACACGACGAGCGCCTCGGCGGGATAGGGCTTGGCCAGGAAGTCGTAGGCCCCGTCCTGCATGGCGGCCACCGCCATGCGGATGTCCCCGTGGCCGGTGATCAGGATGACCGGCAGGTCGGGGTCGACCCGGCGCAGCCGCGTCAGGAGGGCGACGCCGTCGAGCCCCGGCAGCCGCACGTCGGTGACGACCACGCCGGGCGGCGCGGCCAGGATCGCCGCGAGCGCCGGCTCGGCGGCCGCGAAGGCCTCGACGGCGAAACCCTCGAGCTCCAGGCTCTGGCCGTTGGCCCGGCGCACGTCGGCCTCGTCGTCGATGAAGACGACGCGCTCGGTCCCCGCCTGCGCGTCCGCCGGTCCGCTCACGGTGTCGCTCCCACGGGCTTGCCCACGTTCGGGACCGCGTCCGCCGCCCGGATCATCTCCATCCGGAAGACCGTCCCGGCGCCGTCGTCGCCGGCCAGGATCAGGTTCCCGCCGCAATCCTCCACGATCCCGCGGGATATGGCGAGGCCCAGGCCGAGGCCGTCCGCCTTGGTCGTGAAGAAGGCGTCGAAGATCTGGCCGCGCACCTCCGCGGGGATCCCGGGCCCGGTATCGGCCACCTCGATCGCGACGCGCTCGTCCCCCTCGACGAGGTGCAGGCTGACGCGGGCCTCTTCGCGACCCGTCACGGCGTCGACGGCGTTCTGCAGCAGGTTGACCAGGACCTGCTCCAGCCGCGGGCCGTCCCCGAGGACGCGCAGATCCGGGGCGGGCCGGTCCGCCTCCAGCGGGACGTGCAGCGCGGCGGCGCGCGCCGCCACGAGCTCCAGCGCGTTCGCCACCACCTCACGCAGGGAAACCGGTTCCCGCCGCGGCGAGGCGCGGCGGGCGAAGCCCTTGAGTTGCCGGGTGAGGCCGGCGATGCGGTCGGTGAGCCGCCCGATGGCGGCGGCATTCTCGGCCGCGTCCTCGCCCCGCCCGCGGCGGATCAGGATCGCGGCATTGTCCGCGTAGGAGCGGATCGCCGCCAGCGGCTGGTTGATCTCGTGGGCCATGCTGGCCGCGAACTGGCCCAGCGCCGCGAGCCGGCCGGCCTGCGCCAGTTCGCGGCCGAGGCGCTCGCGCTCGGCCTCGGCGCGCTGCCGCTCCGCGATCTCGGCGCGCAGCTGGGCATTGGTCTCCCGCAGCGCCCGCGTCCGCGCCTCGACGCTCGATTCCAGCTCCGCCCGGCGCGCCGCGGCCTCGGCGAGCCGCGCCCGGGTCCGGCGGCCGCGATCGGTGAGCGCGAAGATCCCGTACCCGGCGAATGCCGTGACGAGGGCCGCGATGATCCAGGCCTGCAGGCGTTCCCGCTCGACGGCGGTGCCGAGCGGCGTCAGCGTCCGCAGCTGCCAGTCCGTGCCCGGTACGGGCGCCTGCGACAGGATCGCGCTCCAGGCCGGCAGCGACCCGCGCCCGACCCGCACCACGTCCGGCTCGCCCGCGACCGGATGGAGCGGCAGGCGCTCCAGGCGGGCGTCGCCGAATTCCTGTCCCGCCTCGATCCGGGCGCGCTCGGCCGCGTCGACGGCGTTGAGCGTGTCGAAGCGCCAGCCCGGCTCGCTGGTGACGAGGACGATGCCACGGGCGTCGGTGACGAAGGTGACCTCGCGGGTGGCCCGCCACGCCGACTCGACGGCGTCGAACTCGACCTTCACCACGACGACCCCGCTCCCGGCCCCGATCCGGCGCGCGAGGTACAGGCCCGGCCGTCCGCTGACGGTGCCGAGGGCGAACTGGGAGCCGGCCCCGCCGGCCAGGGCCTGCTTGAAATACGGGCGGAACCCGTAGTCCCGGCCGACGAAGCTGCGATCCTCGCCCGCGTTGCTCGCCGCGACCGTGAGTCCGTCGGCACGGATGATGTAGATGACCGCCGAACCCGTGGCGGCGGCGACCTGGGCGAGCCGCCGGTCGACACGGTCGAGGAGGTCGCGCCCGGGATCGGGACCGACCGCGGCGGCGACCTCGGGGTCGGCCGCGAGCGCCAGCGGCAGGGACGCCTGCTTCTGCATCTCCGCGAGCAGGACGCCGACCTGAAGGCCGATCGCCGAACGGGCGCCGCGCCGCAGGTCCGAGAGGGCCCAGCGCTCCGCGGCGCGCCCGGCGAGCCACGCCGTCACGAGGATCGCGCAGAGCCCGACCACGACGGCGACACCCCGGCGCGAAGGCGGGCGGTGACCGGAGGGCGGGTGCCCGCTCACCGGCGGCGGGCCAGTGCGGAGATCCGGACCGTTCCGGCCGGCGGCGTGCGGGAATCCGCAAGACCGCCCGCGGCCCTGCCGGGAGCCTGCTTGAAAAAAGCTATCTCCAGCAGGTGGTTAAAGAAATGTAGCGGCCGTCGGTCAATTGGCATGCCGGTTGCCATTCTTGTCACGAAACGCAGCCATGTCGTCAGAGAACGGCTGCGCGCCGGAAGGCCAACAGCAAGCGCGGACACCGCCGGGACACCCCGACGCGAGCCGCCCCGCCCGAAACCCGAGACAGGGAGAACGCCCGATGGCTGCCGTACCGTCACCACTCACCGCCCCGCATCCGCCCGCCAAATCGAAGCCGCTGTACCGGACCCTGTACTTTCAGGTCCTGGTCGCCGTCGCGATCGGCATCCTGCTCGGCCATTTCTACCCGCAGCTCGGCGCCGAGTTGAAGCCGCTGGGCGACGCCTTCATCAAGCTCGTCAAGATGATCATCGCGCCGGTGATCTTCCTGACCGTCGTCTCCGGCATCGCCGGGATGACCAACCTCGAGAAGGTCGGTCGGGTCGGCGGCAAGGCGCTGATCTACTTCCTGACGTTCTCGACGCTGGCGCTGATCGTCGGCCTCGTCGTCGCCAACGTGCTCCAGCCGGGCAACGGCCTGCACATCGATCCGAAGTCGCTCGATCCGAAGGCGGTCGCCACCTACGCCGGCAAGGCGAAGGAGCAGAGCATCGTCGACTTCCTGATGAACATCATTCCCACGACGGCGGTCGGCGCCTTCGCGGGCGGTGAGATCCTGCAGGTGCTGTTCTTCTCGGTGCTGTTCGGCTTCGGTCTCGCCTTCCTGGGCGACCGCGGCAAGCCGGTGCTCGACATCATCAAGGTCCTGTCCGAGGCGATCTTCGGCGTCGTCAACATCATCATGAAGGTCGCCCCGATCGGCGCCTTCGGCGCGATGGCGTTCACGATCGGCAAGTACGGGATCAGCTCGCTGGCCAACCTCGCCTACCTCGTCGGCGCCTTCTACCTGACGTCGGCGATCTTCGTGCTGGTCGTGCTCGGGGCGGTCGCCCGCTACAACGGCTTCTCGATCATCAAGCTCATCCGTTACATCAAGGAAGAGCTGCTCCTCGTGCTCGGCACGTCGTCCTCCGAGTCGGCACTGCCCTCGCTGCTGGAGAAGATGGAGCGGGCCGGCTGCTCGAAGCCGGTCGTCGGCCTCGTGGTGCCCACGGGCTACTCGTTCAACCTCGACGGCACCAACATCTACATGACCATGGCGGCGCTGTTCATCGCGCAGGCGACCGACACGCCGCTGAGCTACGGTGAGCAGGCGCTGCTGCTGCTCGTCGCCATGCTGTCGTCCAAGGGTGCCGCCGGCGTCACCGGCTCGGGCTTCATCACCCTGGCGGCGACGCTCGCCGTGGTGCCCTCCGTGCCGGTGGTCGGCATGGCGCTGATCCTCGGCGTCGACCGCTTCATGTCGGAGTGCCGCGCGCTGACCAACTTCATCGGCAACGCGGTGGCCTGCATCGTGGTGGCGCGCTGGGAGAACGAGGTCGACGAGGCCAAGCTCGCCGCGGCCCTGTCCGGCCAGACCATGGCGCCGCTTCCCCCCGCGCCGGCTCTCCAGCCGGCCGAGTGAGCCCGCGGCGTCGCGGGCCGCGCACGGCGCAGCGCGCGACGCCGTGACGGTGGAAAACGCACGCCGCGCCGCGGATCCCTCCGCGGCGCGGCGCTCGCATGCCGAAGGAACGCGGCCGAAGGAACGCGACGGAGCCGCGGCCCGACGCCGCCGAACGCTGTCAGGCCGCGTCGAGGGTGTGGGGCGCGAAGGCGGCGACGACCGGCCGGAACGCGCCGACGATCGCCGGGTCGAGCCGCCCCGCCATGCCCTCCAGGATCGCGTAGGCCGCCTCGCTCGCCATGGGCCGCTTGTAGGGCCGCTGCTCGATCAGGGCCGCGTGGATGTCGCAGACGGTGACGAGGCGGACGAGGTCGGGGATCTCCTCCCCCTTGAGCCGGTCCGGATAGCCCGACCCGTCGAGCATCTCGTGGTGCGACCGGACGACGTGCAGCATCTGCTGCTCGAAGCCCTGATCGACGAGCATGCTGTAGCCCTTCTCCGGATGCAGCCGCATGACGGCCAGCTCGGCATCGTCGAGCCGGCCCGGCTTGTTGAGGATCGCGGCCGGGATGTGGATCTTGCCGACGTCGTGCAGCAGGGCCGCCTTGGTCAGGCGGTGGCGCTCCTGCTCGCCGAGGCCGAGGCTCGCCGCGAAGGCCGCCGCCAGACCGGCGACCAGCAGGCAGTGCTGGTGCGTGGCGTCGTCGAACTGGCGGACCGCCCGGACCCAGTCGCGGATCCCGGTGTCCCGGATCGCGAGGTCGATGGCCTGGGTTCCGTTGTCGATGACGCCAGGCGTGATCGGCTGGTCGGGCACGAACACCGAGGCATAGAATCCGCGCACCGCCGCGGCCGTCCGCACGGCGCAGGCCGGCAGGGGCTCGTCCGCGAAGGTCGCGAGGCGCGCGGTCGCGCGCGGCGCCCCCAGCGTCTCCCGCAGGCGATCCGTGTCGAACGGCGCGCACAGCGTGTGGGTCGCGCCGAGGGCGACACCGAGCAGCCGGGTTCGTGGGCTGTCGGTGTGGAGCAGGACGGTCAGCGGAGTGCCGTGCCGGACCTCCGCGAGACGGCGGCGGAGACGCTCGACGGAGCTCGCGCCCAGATCGTGCACGTCGGTGACGATCGCGGTCGCGCCGCCGAGGGGCAATTCCGCGGCGCGCAGATCGTGGAGCTCACAGGACAGGCCATCGGACAGGTCCTGGGCCAGGCCCTGGCTGCGTGCGGGATCGTCCGTGATGAGGAGTATCCGGCCCATCGGCACGCCTTCCGGACCGCGCCTTACGGGAACATCGCGTCGACCGTGTCCTGCGATACCGAGGCGTCGCCGGGCAGGACGGGGCCGTTGAGCAGGGCCGCCTCCTCGCTGCGCGTGTCGGCCGTCGGATTCGGCCGCGACGGCCCGTCGCCGGGACCGGACCAGACGCGCAGCATCTCGCCGATCCGCTCCTCGACGAGGACGATCGTGCGCACGACCTTCGAGATCCGCTGGCCGGTGAGGTCCTGGAAATTGCAGGATTCGAAGATCGTCTGCATCTCGATCTGGATGGCTTGGGCGTCGGCCCGGTTGGCGTCCTCGCCCGACCGTCTGACGATGCCGCGCGCGAGCGTATCCACCTTCTCCGAAGCCGTCAGGATCGCGTTGGTGGCGTCCTCGGTGCCCTGCACCACGGCGAGGAGCTCGTCCCGCGCGCGGCTCGTCTCCTGTTCCTGCCGGAGGTCGGCGATCTCCTGGCGCGTGCGCGCGATCGCGTCGGAGATCGACAGGAGCTGGGTCCGGAGGAGCCCAACACCCTCTTCGATGGAGGCAACGTCCGGCAGAGCGCGGGCCATGATCGGGGATCGCCATGCGGTTTATATTGGCCGGTGAAACTATCGGCGACCTCTTAAGCCGCGCTTAATGGCACTTATCTCGACGCGATTCTGTGCCGCTCCGTCCGATCGTGACTGTGCAATGTCCTATTTCCACGTCATCCACACGTCAAAGCACGCCGAACGTGCGCCGAACCCGGGCCTCGTCTTGTCGACCGCTTCGCGCGACGTCGACGCGACGATCTCCGCCTGGCCGAAGAGTGCGATCTCGCCGCGTTACCGATGAGGGCTGGAACAGCGGCGCTCTCAACTGTTGGTTGATGCTAACGAACTATTCCGGCGCCCGCTCGGTAGCACATGTGCGTGAACGGCTCGACTTTGAGCAGTGATGCGCGGAGAAAAGTAAGCTTTTGATGCTCTCTCGAGTTCGGTGGTTCCGATTTCGAGTTGGGATGTGAGCAGGGCAATCCGAGCGGCGTCGCGCTTGCTCGACCTCCGGGAACGGGCCGCGCGCTTCGCGCGAGCGCGCGGGGGCGCGACGGCCGTGGAGTTCGCCCTGGTGGCCCTGCCGTTCTTCGCGCTGGTCGGGGCCTGCCTCGAGAACGGGATCGTGTTCTGGGAGCAGGAGATCCTCCAGCAGGCGGTGTCCGACGCCAGCCGGCAGATCTACACGGGCACGTTCCAGACGACGAACGCCGGCACAACCGACCCCGCGACGCTGATGAGCCGCTTCCGGACGGCAATCTGCACGCAGCCGAACGGCACGCCCCGGATCACGATCTTCACCTGCGCCAACGTCCGGGTCAGCGTGATGAAGGTGGCCGATTACGGGTCCGCCACCCCGGTCTCGCCGGTCGCGACCAACGCCAGCGGTGCGAGCGACTGGAACCCGAACTTCGCCAGCTACGCCTGCGCCGGAAACTCGGCCATCGTGATCGTGCAGGCCGCGGTGGACATCCCGGTCTTCTTCCCGCTGCTCGGTGCCGCCGTGCCCAACCTGCCGAACAAGCGGCGGGTGCTGCAGGCCGCGACGGTGTTCAAGGTGGAGCCCTACACCGCACCGTCGGGGTGCTCGTGATGGGCGGCCTGCCGATCGGCCTGAGCCGCTTCCGCCGCGATGAGCGCGGGATCGCCGCCGTCGAGTTCGCGCTCGTCCTGCCCCTGCTGATCGTCCTGTATTTCGGGACCGCCGAGCTGACGCGCGTCGTCGACGCGACCCGGAAACTCACCCTGTTCGCGCGCACGCTGGGCGATCTGTCCGGACGGGTGGACAACGCTCTGGCGACCCAGAACGGGATGGCTCTGGCGACGCAGGACGGGATGACGAAGATCACCAGCGCGGCGGCCGCGATCCTGCGCCCGCTGGACGCGTCCGGCCTGCAGATCGTGGTCAACGCGATGGGCGTGGAAACGGTCAACGGGTCGCTCAAGGGCTTCGTCTGCTCCAGCTGGCCGCAGAACGCCACGAAGCGCCCGGCCAACCAGGCCAACGGGAGCAACGGACTCCCCGCGACGCCGGCCGCCTATCAGTTCGACGGGGCCCGCTACATCCTGGCGGAAGTCACGATGCCCTACACCCCGATCATCGGGAGTGCCCTGTACCGCTGGATCTTCGGCGGCCGCGGATTGACCTTCACGCGGCAGATCCCGTGGTCCGAGCGCACCCCCAGCGAGATCGTCATGCCGGGCGGCACCGCCTGCCCGGTCTACAACTAGTGTTTGAGGGAAGGCCCGTGTCGGTGTTCCGCATCCGGTTGAACCGCGCTCTCAGGCTGGCCGTCGCGGCGTTTTCGCGGGCGCGCTCCGGTCAGGTCGCGCTGACGTTCGCGCTCGTCACGCTGCCGGTCATGTTCGCCACGGCGGCGGCGATCGATTACGGGCGCCGCAACGCCGCGAAGACCCAGCTCGACACCGCCCTCGACGGCGCCGTGCTCGCGGTGATGTCGCAGAAGACCAACACGATCCCGGCGACGACCTTGCAGAACATGGAGACGCAGTTCCGCGCCGAGGCCGCCAAGGTTCCGGGCGTCACGGTGACCTCGTTCGCCCCCGGCGCGCCGGTGAACAGCGCGAAGACGCTGAGCCTCACCGCCACCTACACGGCGACGGTCAAGACCAGCCTGGCATCGATGATGCAGATCCCGGCTATGCCCATCAGCGGCACGTCCTCGGCGACCCGCAACACCTCGCAGTACATCAACTACTACCTGCTGCTCGACAACTCGCCGTCGATGGGGCTCGCGGCGACCGATGCCGACGTGAGCAACATGAAGCGCGCGACCAACGGGTGCGCGTTCGCCTGCCACCAGCACACCTTCGACAACAAGGGCAACATCATCGGCGACGATCAGAACGACTTCTACCATGTGGCGTCGCGGAACAACATCAAGCTCCGCATCCAGGTTCTGAGGGACGCGGTCTCGGCGCTCGTCGATCAGGCGAATGTCAGCATGTTGCTGCCGCAACAGTTCCAGATGGAGATGTGGACCTTCAACGATTCGGTGACGCAGACGCGGCTGCAGGCGATGACGCCGACCTTGAACAATATCAAGACCGCGACCCCGAATATCGATATCGCCTACGCCTACTACAATCAGTCCGACAATCAGACCGATTTCGAGCGCGCCATCGCGAAGATGAACGCGACGATCCCGGCCAGCGGCGACGGGCTGACGCCGGACAAGCCGATCCGGTTCCTGTTCATGGTCACCGACGGCGTCGAGGACACCGGCGGCAGCGTCACCAACCAGAGCGCGGGTTTCCAGATCCAGAGCAACCGCTTCATCGGGCCGCTGAGTCCCTCGACCTGCACGAATCTCAAGAACAAGAACGTCAAGATCGGCATCATCTACACGCAGTACCTGCCGATCTACGATAACGATTTCTACAACAGCTACGTGAGGCCGTACGAGTCGAAGATCGGGCCGGCCCTGCAGGCCTGCGCGTCCGACGGCATGTATTTTCCGGTGACCACGAACGGCGACATCACCGCCGCCATGCTGAAGCTTTTCAGCACCACGCTCGCGAGCGTGCGCCTGAGCAACTGACGCGCCGCGCCCCGCTCACGTCGTCGCCGATGATCCGAGGACGTTGACCCACAGGACGGTGGTCTGGCTGCGCGGGTCGGGATTGCTGAAGCGGTGCGGCCGCCGGCTCTCGAAGCGGAAGCTGTCGCCCTCCGCGAGCTGGAGCGTCCGCGCCTCGACGATCAGGGTGAGGCGCCCCGCGAGGACGAGGCCGGCTTCCTCGCCGTCGTGGCTGAAGGGCTCGTCGCCGGTGCTCGCGCCGGGCTTCAGCACCATGTGGAACAGGCTCATCCCCTGCGTGCCCCCTGGCGGGGTCAGGAGCTGCTTGGTGATGCCGGCCCGCCAGAGCTGAAGTTCCGGCCGGTCCTTCCGGAACACGACGATGGGATCTGGGTCGGGCGCGTCCGGCCCCGCTTCGAACAGGCCGCCGATCCCGATCTGCAGCGTGTCGGCGAGCAGCGCCAGGACCCGCAGGGACGGCGACGACAGGCCCCGCTCGACCTGGCTGATGAAGCCGATCGACAGGCCCGTGCTGGACGCCACCGCCTCCAGCGAGAGTCCGCGCGCGCGACGCAGGCCGCGCAGGCGCTGACCCACAGCCCGGTCGACCGGTTCCGGACCCGTTGCCTCGCCTCGGGGGATGCTCACCGTCACGCCAGCCTGCCTCTCGTGTGCTTCTTCATGCACGTGAAAGTCGCTTGCGTCGATACCGAAAACGTGCGGTATTCTTCACGAGAATGAAATCGGGCCCGGCTTCCGCCGCGTGACCCGGGCACTGCACGGGAGCGGCACCATGAGAAGACGGTTGGCCAAGCTGTGTCTGTCGTCGGCGCTGCTCCTCGGCGTCCTCGGCGCTCCTGTCGGCGCGCAGGCCCTGAAAGTGGGATCGACGCCCACCGGCCTGCCCTTCACCTTCCTCGATACCAAGACGAACAGCATTCAAGGCGTGATGGTCGACCTCGTCAACGCGGTCAGCAAGGAGGCGGGTTTCACGGTCGCGGTCGAGCCGCTGCAATTCTCGACGCTGATCCCGGCGCTCACCGCCTCGAAGATCGATATCATCGCGGCGGCGATGTTCATCACGCCGCAGCGCAAGGAGGTCGTGTCGTTCTCGGCGCCCGTCTACAGCTACGGCGAGGGGCTGATCGTCCCGAAGACCGACACGAAGGACTACACGTCCTTCGCCGACCTGAAGGGCGAGACGGTGGGCGCCCAGGTCGGCACCGCCTTCGTCGAGCCGCTGAAGAAGTCGGGCCTCTTCAACGAGGTGAAGATCTACGACGCGATCCCCGACATCATCCGGGACGTCAATTCCGGGCGGCTGAAGGCCGGCTTCGCCGACGCGCCGATCCTCGCCTACTACGTCAAGCAGGGCCTGTTTCCCGGCGTCCGCCTCGTCGAGACCTTCAAGCCGACCGTCGTCGCCTCGGTCGGCCTCAGCGTCCGCAAGACCGACACAGAGCTCCTCGCCAAGATCGACAAGGCGCTCGCCAAGCTGAAAGCCGACGGGACGCTCCAGGCGATCCTGACCAAGTGGGGTCTGCCGCCATCGGCCGACCGGTCCTGACCTTCATGCGCGAGTTCCTCGCCGACGCCCAGGACTACCTGCCGATCCTGCTGCAGGGCGTGCAGCTCACGATCCTGATCACGATCGCGTCCCTGGTGGTCTCGACGCTGCTCGGGCTGGTCTGGGCGGTGATGCGGGTCTCCGGCATCGCGATCCTGTCGGGCTTCAGCGCGGTGATGATCAACATCCTGCGCGGCATCCCGATCATCGTGCAGCTGTTCTACATCTACTTCGTGATGCCCGATTTCGGCCTGTCGCTCACCGCGGTCCAGGCGGCGATCATCGGGCTCGGCATCGCCTACTCGGCCTATCAGGCCGAGAACTTCCGCGCCGGCATCGAGGCGGTGGATCGCGGCCAGGTCGAGGCGGCGCTGTCGATCGGCATGGGCTGGGGCATGACCATGCGGCGGGTGATCCTGCCGCAGGCGATCCGGATCGCGCTGCCGCCCTACGGCAACATCATGATCATGATGCTCAAGGACTCGTCGCAGGCCTCGACCATCACGGTCGCCGAATTGGCGCTCCAGGGAAAGCTGATCGCCTCGTCGACCTTCAAGAACACCAGCGTCTACACGCTGGTGGCGCTGATGTACCTCGCGCTGAGCCTGCCGCTGATCCTGCTGGTCCGCCACTTCGAGGCGAAGGGACGGCATCGATGATCGTGCTGGAGGACGTCCGCAAGCATTACGGCGCGCTGGAGGTGATCAAGGGCGTCTCGGCCGAGGTCACCAAAGGCGAGGTCGTCTGCATCATCGGGCCCTCGGGATCCGGCAAGTCGACCCTCCTGCGCTGCATCAACGGGCTCGAGGCCTACGACGGCGGCGAGATCCGCGTCGACGGGCAGCGGGTCGATCGGGACAAGCGCGGCATCAAGGCGATCCGCACGCGGGTCTCCATGGTCTTCCAGCGCTTCAACCTGTTCGCCAACCGGACGGCGCTCGAGAACGTCGTCGAGGGGCCGATCCACGTGAAGGGCGAGCCCCGGGGCGAGGCCGAGGAGCGGGCGCGCGCCCTGCTCGCCCGGGTCGGGCTCTCGGGCAAGGAGCACGCCCGGCCGAACGAGCTCTCCGGCGGGCAGCAGCAGCGCGTGGCGATCGCCCGGGCGCTCGCCATGCGGCCGGAGGCGATCCTGTTCGACGAGCCGACCTCGGCCCTCGATCCCGAGCTCGTCGGCGACGTGCTGAAGGTCATGCGCGCCCTCGCCGACGAGGGTATGACGATGCTCGTGGTCACCCACGAGATCGGCTTCGCCCGCGAGGTCGCCGACCGGGTCCTCTTCCTCGACGGCGGCCGACTCGTCGAGCAGGGGCCGGCCGCCGAGGTCCTCAACCGGCCGCAGAATCCGCGTACCCGGGACTTCCTGCAGCGCGTGCTGCACCCGCTCTAGGACACGCCGTGGCCGAATCGTTCCCGCTCGCACCCTCGCTCTGGGCCACGACGGCGGCGCCCGCGCCGGACACGCCGCCGCTGGCCCGATCCGGCCTGGCCGAGGTGGTGATCGTCGGCGGCGGGTTCTGCGGCCTGTCCACCGCCCTGCATCTCGCCGAGCGCGGCATCCGACCCGTCGTGCTCGAAGCGCAGGAGGTCGGCTACGGCGGGTCCGGTCGCAACGGCGGCCAGGTCATCCCGGGCCTGAAATACGATCCCGCCGACCTCGTGGCGCGGTTCGGTCGGGAGCGCGGCGAGCGACTCGCGCGCTTCGCCGGCGGGACCGCCGACGTCGTGTTCGACCTCATCGCCCGGCACGGGATGGACGTGCCGCATTCCCGCGCCGGCTGGATCCAGGGCGCCCACACCGAGGCCGGGCTCGCCGAGGTCGCCAAGCGGGCGGCCCAGTGGGCGGATCTCGGTGCGCCCACCCGCGTCCTCGACAGGGCCGAGACCGAGCAGCTGCTGGGGACCGACCGCTATCTCGGCGGCTGGCTCGACGGCCGCGGCGGGGCGATCCAGCCCCTGAGTTACGCCCGGGGCCTCGCCCGGGCCGCCCAGAAGGCCGGCGCCACGATCCACGGCGGATCCCCGGTCACCGGCCTCGAACGGACCGGATCGGGCTGGACCGTCACCACGGCCCAGGGAGAGCGGGTGACGACCGGCCGGGTCGTGCTGTGCACCAACGGCTACACGGGCGGCCTGTGGCCGAACCTCGCGCGGACGGTGATCGCGGCGAACTCGTTCCAGGTCGCCACGGTGCCGCTGACCGACAACCTGCGGCGCTCGATCCTGCCCGAAGGCCACGTCTCCTCGGACACGCGCAAGCTCCTGCTCTACTTCCGCCTCGACCATACCGGACGCCTGCTGATGGGCGGCCGCGGTCCGTTCCGGGAGCCGCGCGATCCCGCCGACTGGGCCCATCTCGAGCGGATCGTCGGCAAGCTCTTCCCCCAGCTCGACGGGATCGCCTTCGACCATCGCTGGTGCGGCCGCGTCGCGATCACCCGGGACTACCTGCCCCATCTCCACGAGCCGGCGCCCGGGCTCCTCATCGATATCGGCTGCCAGGGCCGGGGCGTCGGCCTCCAGTTGGCGATGGGCCGGGCGATGGCCGCCTACATCGCGACCGGAGATGCCGGCAACCTGCCCCTGCCGCTGACGCCGATCGAGCCGCTGCCGCTCCACGGGCTGAACCGGCTGTACGTCTCGGCGATCATCGCGTGGTACCGCCTGCGCGACGGCGGCATCCGCTGATCCTACCGGCTCGCCGTCACCGCGCGCGCCACAGCGCCCCGATCAGGCCCAGGGCGGCGAGCGCCAGCGCGAGGAGCATCCACCACAGGGCCCCCGGCCCGACATGGGTGAGCACGACGGCCCCAGCCGGCGGCGCCAGGGCCTGGGCGGCCAGGGCCGGCCGGGCGAGGCGGCCGACCACCAGCGGGTAGCGCACGGGGCCGAACAGGGCGAGCGGGACCGTGCCGCGGGCGATCGAGTAGATCCCGTTGCCGCCCGCGTAGAGCACCAGCCAGAGCGCCACGCCCGGCAGCCCGGCCGCGAGGAGCCACAGCCCGAGGGCGATCAGGCCGAAGGCGGCCGTCAGTGTCCAGAGCGGGTGGTGGCGGCCCTTGAGGGAGATCTCGGCGACGCGGGCGCTCACCTGCGCGGGCCCGATCAGCGCCCCGTACGAGACGGCGGCGGCGAGCGACACGCCGCGCGCCTGCAGCAGGGTGAGCAGGTGGACCGACACCTGGGACATGATCGCGCCGCCGAGGACCAGCACCCCCGCGAACAGCAGGAACGCGCGGCGCTCTTGGGTCGATAGCGGCGCGGACCCCGTTCCCTGTGGCCCGTCGGAGACCGGGAGTGCCGGCGCGTGCGGGATCATCGCGAGGATGAGCGGCAGCGTCACCGCGAGGTGCAGGCCGGCATAGGTGAGACAGGCGCCCCGCCAGCCGATATGGGCCACTAGGAAGGCCGAGAGCGGCCAGCACACGGTGCTGGCGAACCCGCCCCAGAGGGTCAGCGTGGTGATGGCCGGCCGCGCGGCCGCGCCGTAGAGCCGCCCGAGGGTCGCGAAGGCGGGGTCGTACAGGCCGCAGCTCATGCCGGCGCCGAGGATCAGCCAGCCGGCGAGATAGATCGGCAGGTTCGGCGCCACGGCCACGACGGTCAGCCCGGCGGCGAGGAGCAGCGCCGCGAGGGCGAGGACCGGCCGCCCGCCGTGCCGGTGGATCGCCGCCCCGACATGCGGCGAGGCGAGGGCCGCGACGAGGAGGCCGAAGGCCAGTCCGCCGACCACCCAGGCGAGCGGCCAGCCGGTGCTCTCGGCGATGGGGGCCGCCATCACCGCCGGCAGGTAGAATGACGAGCCCCAGGCGAGGATCTCCACGACGCCGAGTGCGGCGATCACCGGCCAGCGGCTGGCTTCGCTCATGTCTGGACCGCCGCCGCCACAGCCCGCGGGCGCTCAGGCCGTGGCGACACGGCGGCCCTGCTCGTCGACCACCGGCTCGCCGTCCTCCTTCACGAACCCGCCCCGCTGCGGCGGCAGGAGATCCAGCACCGCCTCCGAGGGGCGGCACAGGCGTACGCCCTTCGGCGTGACCACGAGCGGCCGGTTGAGCAGGATCGGATGCGCCGCGACGGCGTCGAGCAACTGCCCGTCGGTGAGGTCCGGGTTGCCGAGGTCGAGCTCGGCGTAGGGCGTGCCCTTCTCCCGGAGCACGTCGCGCACAGACAACCCGGCGCGGTCGAGGAGCTGCAGCAGCAGCGCGCGGGTCGGCGGCGTCTTGAGATACTCGATCACGTGAGGTTCGATCCCGGCGTTACGGATCATCGCGAGGGTGTTGCGCGACGTGCCGCAGGCCGGATTGTGGTAGATCACGACGTCGAACGGCTCAGACATGTGCTGCGTCTCCCGAGGGGCTGAGGCAGGCGGCCAGGGTCTCCGCCGCCGGCGTGCAGATCTCCGCGCGGCCCTGGCAGCAATCGCGCATCAGGAACGCGATCAGATCGGCCAGCACCGGGTAGGCGGCGCTGTAGAGGATGGAGCGACCGTCGCGCCGCGAACCGACCAGCCCGGCGCGGCTCAATTCCTTCAGGTGATGCGACACCGTGGCGGCCGACACGCCGACCGCCGCGGCCAGCGTCCCGGAGGCGAGCCCTTCCGGACCGGCTCTCACCAGCGCCCGCACCAGCCGCAGCCTGTGCTCCTGCGCCAGGGCCGCGAAGGCCGCCAGGGCTTGCGCGTCGTCCATTTTCCCGACAATCTTCAAACGGTTGTTTGAACGTATGAGAAAGCGTCCCGGTGAGCAAGAGCCCGGCCCCTGCCCCTTCGGTCCGTGACGGCCTGCCGAATCTCAGCGCGGCGCATTTCGCAACGCCGACCGACGGGGCCGGTCGGGGGACCCCGCTCGCGCACGCGCCGCGCTTCCTGATCCTGTACGGGTCGCTCCGCGAGCGCTCCTTCAGCCGGTTCCTGGCCTATGAGGCCGCGCGGCTCCTGGAGGCGATGGGCGGCGAGGTCCGCATCTACCACGCCGACGGCCTGCCGCTGCCCGACGACGCGACCGCCGACCATCCGAAGGTGCGGGAGATCCGCGCCCTCTCGGCCTGGTCCGAGGGGCAGGTCTGGGTCTCGCCCGAGCGGCACGGCGCGCTCACCGGCGTGATGAAGAGCCAGATCGACTGGCTGCCCCTGTCCGAGGGGAGTCTGCGCCCGACGCAGGGCCGGACCCTCGCGGTGATGCAGGTCTCGGGCGGCTCCCAGAGCTTCAACGCCGTGAACGCCCTGCGCGTCCTCGGCCGCTGGATGCGGATGATCACGATCCCCAACCAGTCCTCGGTGCCGATGGCCTACCGGGAGTTCGACGAGGCGGGCCGTATGAGGCCCGGGCCGCTCTACGACCGGGTCGTCGACGTGTGCGAGGAACTCATGAAGTTCACGCTGCTGACCCGCGGATGCGCCGATTACCTCGTGGACCGCTACAGCGAGCGCAAGGAGCGCGATCCCGACCGGCTCGCCGGTGTCGCGGCCGATATCGGCTTCGCGAAGCCCTCACCGCCGGGCGCCTGAGCCCCGCCGGCCCGAGCGCGCCGCCACGCGGTCCGGCCCGGGCCGAAGCTCACTGGAATCGCCGCATCTCCGGCGCCAGCGAGCGCCCCGCTTCGAGGAGGGCGCGGACCTTGCGGGTCGCGTGCTGGAGGATGTCCGGCCGCGCATCCTCGTAGGACGTCTCCTCGACGAAGCTCCGCAGGGCCTCCGTGATCCGGTCCTCGATCTCGTCCATCAGGGCGAGCCCCTCCGGACCTTCCCGCCGCAGATGCGCGTCTGCGAGCGTCAGGTAGGCGGCGCTCGCCAGCAGGAAGGCGATCCCGTTCGCCTCCTGAGCCGCCGCGGAGCTCGCGTCGCCGCCGTCCATGCCGTCTGCGACGTCGTCGTCCATCGGCTCACATACTCCCCGTTCGTTGCTCACGCTGTGCCGCTCCCGCCGCGTCGCGCCAAGTAGAGAAAAAGGGTCGGTCCCCGTCCCCATTCGGGCGACGTCGGGGCCCGATCCGGACCGCCGGCCCCGCGTCGCCGCCGGGCGCCGGACCGGTCCGCTCGGCTCTCCCCAGGCCTCAATGGCCCGGATCGGCGCGGTCCTCGGTCGCGCGCCGCTCGCGCATCCGGAGCAGTGCCCGGCGCCAGGCATCCACCACCGCCGCGCGTGCGCGGGCATCATTCTCGCGGTCGGACTCCGCCGTCCGGGCCTTGCCGTCGGCCTGCCTGCTCCGGGCTCTCGGATCTCGGTTCATGATCGCCTCCTGTCGTGTCCAGACCGAGAGACACCGGATCCCGGGACGCCGCGGTGAGGCGGCGCACGCGGACCATGGAAATCGCGTGCGGCGGAGCACAGGCGGCCGACGGCCCCGCGACGCGCGCAATTTTTCTGATCGTGGACCGAAGAGTTTTTCAGGAGCGCCCACACTCATTTTCGGAGTACTGTCACGGCGCCGGCATGTGCCCTCGTGCGATGCCGCAAATATTGATGCGGTGCAATAACGATCGTATTCAAAACTCAGCCGATCTCCGGGGCCGAGACGTCCCGGCACCACGGGGGCGGCGCATGGCACAGGCGGAGGCGACGGGCATCACGGCCGGCCGCACCTCCACGTGCCGGGGAGGATCACGGGCTCCATGAGGAAGAACAAGGTCATCTCGGCGGAGGAGGCGATCGCGCTGATCCGCGAGAACGACGTCGTGACCACCACGGGGTTCGTCCAGAGCTGCATCCCGGAGGCCCTGCACGCCGCCCTCGAGAAGCGGTTCGTCGAGACCGGATCACCCCGCGGCCTCACCCTGATCATGACGGCCGGCGCTGGCGACAGCAAAGGGCTCGGCACCGGCCGCCTGCACCATGACGGCCTCCTCACGCGGGTCATCGCGGCCAATTTCGGCCGCATGCCCAAGGTCGCCAAGGCCGCGCAGGACAACCTGATCCGCGGCTACAACCTGCCCCAGGGCGTGATCTCCCAGCTCTACCGGGCCTGCGCGGCGGGTCAGCCGGGCCTGTTCTCGAAGGTCGGCCTGAAGACCTACGTCGACCCGCGCCACGGGGGCGCCAAGGTCAACGAACTGACCACCGAGGACATCGTCAAGCTCGTCGAGGTCGATGGCGAGGAGTGGCTGTTCTACACGGCGACCAAGATCGACGTGGCCTTCATCCGGGCCACCTCGGCCGATCCGTCGGGCAACCTCTCCTACGAGAAGGAGGCGCTGACCCTGGACTGCCTCGCCCAGGCCATGGCGGCCCGCAACAACGGCGGCATCGTCATCGCCCAGGTCGAGCGCATCGTCGACGACGGCTACCTCCTGCCGAAGGACGTGCGCGTGCCCGGCATCCTCGTCGACTGCGTGGTGGTCGCCGAACCCGAGATGCACCGGATGAACTACGGCGTGATGCACGACGCGGCGCTCGCCGGCGAGATCCGGGTCCCGGTCACCGGCATCAAGCGGATGGCGCTCAACGAGCGCAAGATCATCGCGCGCCGCGCCGCCTTCGAGCTGCCGCCGAACGGCGTGGTCAATCTCGGCGTCGGCGCGCCCGAGGGCATCTCGTCGGTCGCCAACGAGGAGAAGATCACCCCCTACATCACCCTCACCACGGAGGCGGGCGCGGTCGGCGGGGTGCTGGCGTCCGGTTCGAGCTTCGGCGCGGCCACCAATGCCGACTGCATCATCGACCAGAACCAGATGTTCGACTTCTACGACGGCGGCGGCCTCGACATGACCTGCCTGGGCATGGCCGAGTGCGACGCGGCCGGCAACGTCAACACCTCGCGGTTCGGCGGCAAGCTGAACGGCTGCGGCGGCTTCATCAACATCTCGCAGAACGCCCGCACCGTCGTGTTCGCCGGGACGTTCACGGCCGGCGGTCTCGAGATCGCGGTGTCCGACGGTCAGGTGCGCATCGTGAACGAGGGCAAGGCCCGCAAGTTCGTCACCCAGGTCCAGCAGAACACCTTCTCGGGCCCCTACGCGGTCGAGCGGTCGCAGCCGGTCCTCTACGTGACCGAGCGGTGCGTCTTCCAGCTGACTCCGGAAGGCTTGGAGCTGATCGAGGTCGCGCCGGGGATCGACATCGAGCGCGACATCCTCGCCCACATGGATTTCGCCCCCGTCGTGCGCAATCCGGTGCCGATGGATCCGCGCATCTTCCGCGAGGAGCCGATGGAGCTGATCTCGGATCTGCTCAACCTCGATCTGAAGTCCCGCGTCAGCTACGACGGCGAGCGCAACATCCTCTTCGTCAACCTGGAAGGCTGGTACTGCCGGGTGAAGGGCGACATGGACGAGCTGCGCATGACCATCGTCGAGGCCTGCCGGAAGGCGGGCCAGCGGGTCAACGCCGTGATCAATCACGACGGCTTCCGGCTCAACGAGAACTTGGTCGACGACTACGCCGGCATGGTCCAGTACCTGCAGGCGAACTACTACGCGACCACGACCCGCTACGCGACCAGCGCCTTCCTGCGCCTCAAGATGGAGGAGGCCCTGAACAAGCGCGGGGTCGCGCCGCACGTCTTCGAGCGCAAGGAGGAGGCGCAGGCCTTCGTCAGCAGCACCGAGGACAAGAAGGCCCGCAAGCGCATCTCCCCGGCGGTCGCGTCGGCGGCGTGACGGCCGGCCGGGCCCACTCCGGGCGCGCCGGGCCCCGCTCGCGCCGCGGCGCGGTCGGTGCCGCGGCCTGCCTCAGGCGACCGGCAGGCCGAGGACCCGCCGCGATTCCTCGGACAGCACCGCGTGGCGCGCCGATTCGGGGCCGTCATTCGGCGTCCGCGCGGCCGCCTGCGTGACGAGGTCCCGGAACCGCTTCTTGTCGAGGGCGCGGCCGCGCAGGCTTCCGAGCACGGCGTCCAGCACCATGCGGACGGCCCGGGCGCGCTGGCGCTCGCGCTCCAGTTCGGCGGCGAGCAGCGGATCTCCGAACTGGGCCGCGCCGAGCGGCGCCACCAAGACGGCGCCGTCGATGACGGCGGGATCCCGGTCGTCGGTCTCGACCGCAGAATCCGTGATGCCGTCGAGGATCTTGGTCGCCTCGATCAGCAGGATTTTGTGCTGGACCGCCGCCGAGAGGTTCCCCGGAACCTTCTGGCTCGCCGCGCCGATCAGGCGCTTGAACTTGGCCCGATCGAGCCCGAAACGGCCGATGCTGGCCCGCAGCGCCGCCAGCACGGTGCGGAGCGCCTCGGTCCGGTAGGTCGCCTTGAGGAGCTGATCCCGCAGCGCCCCCGCCGAGGCCATCTCGACGAAGGACGTCTCGGGCAGTTGCTGCACCTGTTCCGCCAGCTCGACGATGGCGCGCTGCATCAGCGCGGTGCGCTGCTCGCGGATCTCGTCCGGCGCCAGCCGCTGGCGTCCCTTGCGGAGCCACACGAAGAATTCCGTCGCGTCCCGGTCGAGGAAATCCTCGACGCGCAGATCGATGTAGCCGAGCTGCGCCAGCTCCAGGATCATCAGATTGAAGCTCGCCGGCACGAACACCCAGGCATGGGCGTCGGCGTAGTGGGGCAGTTGCGCGGCGCCGAGCCACTGCGGCTCGTCGGTGAGCGGATTCGCGGGAATGGCCGGCCGCGTGTCCTGGCCCGACCAGGCGCCGACCGTGCCGTTGTCCTTCAGCGCCATGTTCAGGGCGTAGTCGATGTGGGTCCGGACCGTGTGCCGGTTCCGCTTCTCCAGGAACGCCGCGACCGCGTCCGCCGTCCCGGTGAGGGAACGGTAGAAATCGAAGCATTTGCGCTTGTCGGGCACGGCCAGGATCACCACGCCGTCCGGCCGAAGCAGCGTCTCGGCGGCGCGCAGGAAGGTCACGATGTCGGTCGTGTGCTCGATGACGTGGCTGGCGATGAACGCGTCGAAGGTGCCGTGCTGGTCGACCGGGACCGCGTCCGCGATCGAGCCGCCTGTCCAGACGAAATCCACCTCCTCGATGCGGTCGACCGTCTGGTCGTGATACTTCTCGATGAGCTCCGAGCGCGGCGCGTGATCGATGACGAACGTGTTCCAGCCGTCGCGCTTCGGCGCGAGCGGGCTGAAGCTCGGGCCAATCTCCACGATGCGGGCGTCCTTGGTCAACGACCTCAGGAGTTGCTGCGCACGATCCATTGCCACTAAGCTCCGATCAAACGCTTCGCGAATGCGCTGTAGAAGCGCGGTGAAGGCCGCGTTGGCGGGAAGGAATACCGTTGCACAAGAGGCCGCTCGCCGCCGTCACGATGGCCTACAACGAAAAGACCATGCTTCCGCTCTGGCTGAAGCACTACGAGCGACAAGTCGGGGCTGAAAACTGTTATATCCTCGACCACGGTTCCGACGACGGCTCGACGACCGGACTGCGCGCGAACGTCGTCCGGTTGCCGCGGTTGCCCCTGAACGAGTGGGAGCGCGCCCACACGGTCAGGGATTTCTGCGCATCGCTGTTCATCGGCTTCAAATATGTTCTCTATGCGGATAGCGACGAGCTGATCCTCCCCGATCCGGACGTATCGTCTACACTCTCCGATTACATCTCCGCGCGGCCGCTGCCCCCCATCCTCGATCTGTTCGGGGCCGACGTCATGCACGTCGGGGACGAGGCCCCTATCGACGTCGCGGCGCCGATCTCCGGCCAGCGGGGATACATCCGGCCGATATCCACCCTGTGCAAGGCGACCATCGTGTCGGAGCGGGTCGACTGGCACGTCGGCTTCCACTGCCTGATCCAGGATCACCGCCCCGATTTCCGCGACCTGTTCCTGTTCCACCTGGCGTATCTCGACCACGACATCCTCTTCAGGCGCCAGCAGAAGCGGAATGCGGCCGCGCCGATCGGCATCCCGAACTCCCACCACGCCATCGACCCGACGGAGTTCCTGACCTTCGTGAAGGCCGATATCGGTCGCGTCCCGCGCCGCCCCGTTCAGATGCGTCCGGGTGAGGCGCATTTCGAGACCACGAAGCGGCTGTTCGCCGACGCGATCGAGCGCAAGAGCGCGATCCAGGCGCCCGACCTCTGGACGCTGCCCGAGCGCTTCGTCGGATCCTTCTAGGGCAGGACAGTCGAACCGGCTCGGAGAACGCCGCGTCTGTGCCGGCACGGCCATCCGGTATATCTCGGGCCGCCCGACGCCGCTTCGGCCATGCCGGCGAACCCTTGGGGAGCTTCGACCCTGCGCGACGATCAGAGCTTCATCGCGCCGGGCGCGGACCGGAGCAACGCCACCGCGCCCTGGGCCGAACGCGTCGCGGATCTCGCGCACGCGGCGCTCATCGGCGAACTGGAGACCTGGCCCAAGCCCGGCCTCGTGAGCCCGGTCGATTCCGGCAGCCACGACGACATGGATGCGGAGACGCTCCGCCGGAGCGCGGCGGCGCTCCGGCCGTTCTTCGCGGAACTGGTCGCGGCGGGCGCCCGCGATGCGGGAATGGCGGAACTCCGGGCAATCGGTCTGGCCGCCGAGACCGCGATGATGCGGGCGACCGGCGGCGTCAACGCGCATCGGGGCGCCATCTTCTCGCTGGGGCTGATCTGTGCCGCGGCGGGAGCGCGGGGCGTGGGGCCCGGTGCGGAGCGCGCGAGCGCCGAAGGGCTGGCGGAGGCGGTCGGTCATCTCTGGGGGACAGCGATCACCCGGGCGCCGGTCTCGGCCGTCAGCCACGGCGGCCGCGCGGCGCGGCGCTTCGGCGTCGGTGGCGCCAGCGCCGAGGCCGCGGCGGGCTTTCCGACCATCCGCGCCGTCGGCCTGCCCGCTCTCCGCTTCGGCCGATCGTGCGCCCCCCACGATGCCGAGGCGGCCCGCGTGCACTGCTTCTTCGCCCTCCTGGCGGTCGTCGACGACACGAACCTCCTGCACCGCGGCGGTGCCGACGGCCTCGTCGGCGCGCGCGCGGCCGCCGCGACCTTTCTCGACGCCGGAGGCATCGCGGCCCCCGACTGGCGGGCGCGCGCGGCGGCGATCCACCGCGCCTTCGTGGCCGCGCGCCTGAGCCCCGGCGGCTGCGCCGATCTCCTCGCCGCGACGCTGCTGCTGGACGCCCTCGCCTCCCCACCCTGACGCGCGCGCAGCCCCGGGGCGCGTCGGTCGCAGTTTCGCGGATGCGGGCTCTACCTACATGCGGATTCTATCCCGCCCTCCCCCCCGGACCGCCCGTGACCCTGTTCAGGATCGCCCTCCTCGCGCTCGCCGCGCTCTTCCTCGTGCCGGTGGCGATCTCCGCCCTGCTCTACGCGACGCGGGCGAGCGGCGACTGGCGTCTGGCGGATCGGTCCAGCGCCGGCCTGCTGCCGCGTGCGGACGCGCATCCCGGCGCCGTGCTGCGCATCTTCTCGGCGCGGACCGTGAGCTGGCGCGGCATCGTGGCCACGCATAGCTGGATCGTCGTCAAGGAGCGCGGCGCCCGCGCCTACAGCCGGTTCGACTACACGGCCTGGGGCCAGCCGATCTGGGTCGACCGGTTCGTGCCGGACGGACGGTGGTTCGGGAACCCGCCGACGGTGGTGTTCGCGGCCGACGGCGCCGAGGCGGAGGCGATGCTGCCGCGGATCCGGCAGGCCGTGGCCGAGTACCGGTTCAGCCGGCCCGGCGACTACGTCGTGTGGCCCGGCCCGAACTCGAACACCTTCGTGGCCGCCGTCATGGCGGCGGTGCCGGAGATCCGCGAGAGCCTGCCCACCACCGCGATCGGCAAGGACTTCCCCTATGACGGGCGCTGGATCGGCCTGACGCCGTCGCGGACCGGGATCCGCATCAACCTCGGCGGCTATGCCGGGGTAACCCTCGGCTGGGTCGAGGGCCTGGAGCTGAACCTGCTCGGCGGCGTCGCCGGGATCGACCTGCGCCGGCCCGGTCTCAAGCTGCCGGCCCTGGGTCGGGTCGGGCTCTGAGCGCCGACGCGCTCCCGGGGCGCGCGGTCGTCGGCGCCCCGGGACGCGCCGCTCACGGCGCGAGGTCGTGGACCGGCTCCTTCACCGGCGTGACGCTGCTGTTCAGCACGGTGCTGCCGGTCGAGACCGGCTTCAGCACGGCCCGGTCGATCTGCGGCGGGGTCGGGAGCTGGAGCTGCGCGCTCGTGTCGGTCCACTCGCGCGCGACGCGGTCGGGATCGTCGTTGAGCTTCGTGCCGTAGCTCGGCACGATCTCCCGGATCTTCGCCTGCCATTCCGGCGTGGCGACCTTCTGGGCGAAGACCTTCTCCAGCACCTGCAGCATGATCGGCGCCGCCGTGGAGGCGCCGGGCGAGGCCCCGAGGAGCGCCGCGATGCTGCCGTCCTTGGCGTTGACGATCTCGGTGCCGAGCTTCAGCACGCCGCCCTTGTTCGGGTCGCGCTTGATGATCTGCACACGCTGCCCCGCCTGCCAGAGGCGCCACTCCTCCTTCTTGGCCTTCGGGAAGTACTCGCGCAGCGCCGCGATCCGGTCGTCGTCCGATAGCATCAGCTGCCCCGCCAGGTACTCGACCAGCGGGAACTCGTCGACGCCGACCTTCATCATCGGCCAGATGTTGCTGGTGGTCGTGGAGCTGAGGAGGTCGAAGTACGAGCCCTCCTTCAGGAACTTGGTCGAGAAGGTCGCGAACGGCCCGAACAGGATCACGCGCTTGCCGTTGATCACGCGCGTGTCGAGATGCGGCACCGACATCGGCGGGGAGCCCACGGACGCCTTGCCGTACGCCTTGGCGAGATGGAGCGTGGCGACGTCGGGATTGTCGTTGATCAGGAACGAGCCGCCCACCGGGAAACCGGCATACTCGTCGCCCTCGGGGATGCCGGATTTCTGCAGGAGGTGCAGGGCACCGCCGCCCGCGCCGATGAACACGAACTTGGCGTCGGTCGTCCGGCGCGTCCCGTCCTTCAGGTTCTTGGCGGTCACCCGCCACGAGCCGTCGCCGTTCTTGGTGATGCTCTCGACCTCGGTCGAGAGCCGGAGGTTGAAGCTCGGCTGCTTCTGCAGGTGGGCGACGTACTGGCGGGTCACCTCGCCCCACTCGCAGTCGGTCCCGAGCGGCGACCAGGTGGCGGCGACCTTCTGCTTCGGGTCGCGGCCCTCCATCATCAGGGGCACCCACTTGCGGAGCTGCTCGGGATCCTCCGAGTACTCCATGCCGGCGAAGAGCGGGCTCGCCTTCAGGGCCTCCCAGCGCTTCTTCAGGTAGGCGATGTTGTCGTCGCCCCAGACGAAGCTCATGTGGGGCGTGTAGTTGATGAAGGCGCGCGGGTCCGTCATCACGCCGGTCTTGACCTGATGCGCCAGGAACTGCCGGGTCACCTGGAACGCCTCGTTGATCTCCACCGCCTTGGCGATCTCGATCTGCCCGTTCTTCTTCTCGGGCGTGTAGTTCAGCTCCGCCAGGGCCGAGTGTCCGGTGCCGGCGTTGTTCCAGCCGTTCGAGCTCTCGAGGGCGACCTGATCCAGCCGTTCGACCATCTGGATCGACCAGTTCGGCTCCAGCGCGTTCAGCCAGACGCCCAGCGTCGCGCTCATGATCCCGCCGCCGATCAGCAGCACGTCGACCTTGCTGTCCGCGCCCTCGGCCAGGGCCAGCGCGCCCGGCAGGGCCGCCAGCGCCAGGCCGGTGGCGGCCGTGCCGAGGAGCCGCCGCCGGCTCAGGGGCAGCACGTCCGCGGCCCGGCGGTCGCGCCGGTGTTGGGTCTCGTCGTCGCCACGCATGGGCAGATCCCGCTTTTGCGTACCGCACGGCCCGATCGGCCGCCGCGCGTACGGAAGACACTCGATGCGACGGGCGCGAATCCCGCCCGTCCGGCCTTCCGGATCGTTTCCCCGTTCCCGTCGCGGCACGCTCGCGGTCTCGCGCGACCCGGCACGACGGTCCTGCCCTGGCCCGCATCGCGTCCGTCGTCCCCGAGCCGCACGGATCGTGGGACGACGGGGCGCGCTCGCGCGACGCAGAGGCCTTCCCTCCGCCTAGGCGCGCGATCTCGCCGGAGAACGGATCACCGGTTCAAGACCTCGCTCGCGCGGTGGCGCGATTGCCGGGTGGGCAGGAAGATGCTGGCTGGCTTGGCTCAGCAGATTGATGGTGGCCTCATAGAGGACGGGGCCTGAAAGGACAATTACTGCCAGGGTTGCAATCGCCGCCATCCTGTCAGTCCGTCGCGACGACCGGCGCGCATGGCGGCGACCCGCTGATAGACTGGCCGCGATCGGTCGCCCGATCGGTCGCCCGGTCCGTCGCTCGACGCGACGGCGTGGCGAAGGCGCGCCGCTACGGGATGTGCTTGAACCGGATGATGCTGCGCGACAGGCGGCCGTCATCCCAGTTGGGCATCACGCGCCAGGGAGTCGTGACGTCGGCGCAGTCGCCGTCGATATGGATGGTGCGGCGCTGCTCGGTGCCGACCCATTCGGGCGCCCACGCGGTCTGCACGCTGGTGACCCACTGGTCACCCTCGATCCGGTAGCGGCCGATATAGGCGACGAGGGTCTTCATCAGCGCGGCCCGCTCGGCGTCGGTGGTCGCCGGCGTGCGGGCGCTGCCCTCGAGGTTGAAGGCGACCCAGCCGTCCTTGGTGAAGATGACGCGACCGCGCGGCGTGCCGCCCATGGCGTCGACGAGCGTGCTGGTCTCCTTGTCCTCGACCTTGTAGGAGACGAGTTCCCAGGTGCCGACGATCCGGTCCGCCAAGCGCGCCCCGACCACCGCCGCGCCGACGCGGTCCGGCGCGGAGGCGCTCCAGGCCAAGTCGGCCGCCAGGAGACCGGAAAGCGCCAGGAGGGTACGGACGGCCGCGGCGGCCGATCGTTGTGCGGGCATGGTCTGGACCGGGGACTCGCGTGTCGCGGCGCCGGAATGCGCCGCCACCGCGTTCTGCGGGCCGGCACGGCGCGTTCCAAGCGCCGCGCGAGCAGTGCTGGTAGACCGTCTGCGCGCTTGCGGCCGTTGCCGCGGGCGAGCCGTCGTCAGCCGCCGTTGCGGGCCATGCGGGTCGTGACCGTGCCGGCGGCGAGGCTCGGCAGCGGGTCCTGCGTGCCACTGACGACCACCAGCCGCTGAACCTCGCCGCGCAGGAAGGCCTGGAGGAACCGGTCGTAGTCGCGGAACGACACGCAGCCGTTCGAGTCGCCGCGCGGGCCCAGCATATAGGTGTGTGCCAGCAGGCCGACACGGCCGTAGACCGCCTCGTTGCCGCCGACCGGCGTGAGGCGGATCGCCCGCACGCCGTGGAAGGGCCGTTCGCGCTCGGTGAGATCGTAGGTGCCGGGCGGAGTCGGGCCGCGCATCCGGACGTTGACGAGGCGCGGCTCGTCCAGCCCCTCGCCCAGGCCGGAATGCGCCTCCAGGCGCTCGCCGTTCGGAAGGGTCACGGTCCGGGCTGCGATGTTGTAGACCGCGATGCCGGCCGAGGGGCCCGGATCCCGGGCCGGGGCCAGCGGCGGCGAGACGCGCTGCTGCGGCGGCGCGACGTCGGCCGGCTTGCTCTCGAGCGCCGTGTAGGCCAGCGCCGGTCCGCGCTCGATGCCGAACAGCTTCTCGATGAACGAGCGCTCTTCGGGTTGGGGGATAGGCTGAGCCGCCGGCGGCACCTCGCGGCGCGCCATGCGCCGGTCGGACCGCCGGGCGAGTGCGGTGCCCGCGGGCCCGCGGAACTCGGGCGGACGGGGGATCGGCAGCGGGACCACCATCGCGCTGAGCGGTGTCTCGGTGACCTGCGTTCCGGGCTGCGCGTCGGCGCCGGCATCGGCGCCTTCAGGAGCGGGTTTGGGCGTCAGCGAGGGTGGGGCGATCTGATTCCAGGCCCATCGTGACTGCGAATTGCCGAGGGCGTCGCGACCGGGCTCGGGCGATTCGGCGGCCTCCGGCTCGGCGGCGGCGGTCTCGGCCCTGTCCTCCGCGGACGGTGCGGGCACCGGCGCTTCCGTCCGTGCGTTCTCGATGCCGGTTACCGGGACCGGGGCGCGATGCAGGACGCTGCCCCCGAGGGCGGCGAGCGTCACCGCGCCGGTGAGCACTGTCAGGGGCGCGAGCCACGTGCTGCGCGCGTTCCGGGTCTTGAGGCCGTCCAGCGGCACGGATTCGACAGCCATCGCGGTTGCCCATGCTCCTCGTCGCGAGGCGGGGCTTGCCGTCTGCCGCCCTCCGCACAGGCTGCGGATCCGCGGCGGGCGGACCGGCCCCGCTCAGCATGAGACAGCGGGGTCGGGCCGGCTTTTCTGGGGCGATGCGATGGTCGATCTTGGCTCGATCGGGACCATTTTCGGGCGCGCCGCCGCAGTTCTCGCAATACGTTTCGGTCTATTCGAGGCCGAGATACTGCTAATTGTTGTCGATCTGGCGCCCGAGAATGGCGATCGCCTTCTCGTAGACCGGCGCCGCGTTCCAGCCCTGGATCGCCGCGAAGTTCGGCTCGCCGGGCTGGTAGCCGGCGCCGGCCCGCCAGCCGTGCGCCTTGAGGAAATTGGCCGTGGACGACAGGGCGGCGCCGACGTTGTTGAGGTCGCCGGTGCCGTAGGCCAGCACGTTCTTCGGCAGGAACTGGGTGTGCCCGACCTCACCGTGCGCCGCGCCGCGGGTATTCGGTGTCAGGAGCCCGCGATCGACCAGGGTCAGCGCAGCGTAGAGCTGGTCCGTGAAGTATTCGGAACGCCGGCAATCGTAGGCGAGCGTCGCCACCGCGGAGAGCGTGTTGACGTTGCCGCGCACCGCGCCGAAGCCGGTCTCCATGCCCCAGATCGCCAGGAGCGGGCCCGGCGGAACGCCGTAGCGCTGCTCGATCGAGTCGAAGAGGGCCGCGTTCTGCTGCTTCAGCGCGCGGCCCCGCTTGACGATGGTCGGGCCGCCGCGCTTGGCGAGAAACTGCTCCAGCGACAGCTTGAAGCTGTGCTGCCCCCGGTCCGCCGAGATGGTGGCGGTCGAGTAGGTTGTGTTCTGCAGCGCCGCGAGGCTGGCCGCGCTGGCCCGGCCGCGCGCCTCCTCGGCGAATTGCCGCTTCCACGCATCGAAGCCGGCCGCGGTGTTGCCGCACTGCGCGGCCTGCGCCTGCCCGGCGCTGAGAGCGATCCCGGCGAAGGCCGCGACCGCGATGGTCTGACGCCGCAAATTCTCGATCACGCGAAACACTCCTTCGGCGCGTCGTCGCGCCCTGTCCTGCTGGGGATACCGGGTCACATCTCGTCGATATCAGGGCGAGAAAATGTCGAAGGCGCGACCTGCAGGCTTCCCGCCCTCAAATCATCGCGCATCTCGGGATCTGCGACGAGACCGCAACGGCAGGGTCTTCGGAGCATCGTGAACACCGCGTGTGCGAGAAGCCGACGCGCGGCCGATGCGCGGCCGAGGCGTTCGTCACCGGGCAAGATCAGGTAGCTCGAAGGGTCGCATATCACCCCTCGTGCATAGATGTGACGCGTGGCACATCAGTATTTTGCCAGCAAATGGAATGGCCGTTGGCGTGTTTGACGGACATGTCACAAGCTTGTCAAACGAACGACATAGCTTTGCCGGCGGAAAGACTTCTGCGGAGAGGCGGGGTGGGGTCGTTGATGATCCGGGCGGCGTGGCACGATCGAGATCCCGCCTCCCTCGCCCATTGTGACCGCCCCCTGCCTTGTCGCGACGCCGCTCGGCGCTCTCGAGGCGGACAAGCGCGAGCCCTTGGCTGGATCTTGGTCTGACCGACGGACGCGCGGTGACGCGAACTGAGCTGGTGAACGCCTGCCTCAGACCTGCAGCCCACGGTCGAGGCGAGCCGTCGGGCCGACCTAGCCGACAACGAGACAGGACGCCCATGGCCCTCGGAATGCACGACACCGGTTCCTCGCGCGCGGGCACGCTCGGGCCCGATCTCGACCGCGACGGCGTCGCCAAGGCCTACGGCCGCTGGGCCCCGGTCTACGATCTGGTCTTCGGGCCCGTCTTCGCGCAGGGCCGTACCCTGGCGGCGGCCGCCGCCGAACGGATCGGCGGCCGCATCCTGGAAGTCGGCGTCGGCACCGGCCTGTCGCTGCCGGCCTACAGGCGCGCCCGCAGCATCGTCGGCATCGATATCTCGGCCCCCATGCTCGAGAAGGCGCGTCAGCGCGTGGCGCGGCTGCGTCTGCGCAACGTGGAGCGCCTCGCCGTCATGGACGCCGAGCAGCTCGACTTCCCGGACGCCGCCTTCGACGTGGTGGTGGCGCAGTACGTCGTCACGGCTGTCCCCAATCCCGAGGCGGCGCTGGACGAGTTCGCCCGGGTGCTGCGCCCCGGCGGCGAGATCGTGATCACCACGCGGATCGGCGCCGAGGCCGGCCTGCGGCGCGCGGTGGAGCGCACCCTCGCTCCGGTGACGAGCCGCCTCGGATGGCGGACCGAGTTCGCCTGGGAGCGCTACGCGGCCTGGGCCGCCGGCGCGCCGGTGGAGATCGTCGAGCGCCGGGCGCTCCCGCCGCTCGGCCACTTCTCCCTGCTGCGCCTGCGCAAGCGCGCCGCCTGAACGCGCATCAGCTTCGACCAACCCACCACCATCGATCGGGGACCCACATCATGGCGAGTTTTCGGGAGGCACTGCGCGTTCAGCGCTGGGACGACCACCGCTACTATCACCACAACCGCGTCAATCAGAGCTTGCACGTGGTGAGCGCGATCAGCTTCCTGGTCGCCTACGCCCTGGCGTTCAGGGATCCGGCCACGGCGGCCCTGATCGGCTGGCTGGTGGCGATGACCTCGCGGCAGGCCGGCCACCTGTTCTTCGAGCCCAAGGGCTACGACCACGTCAACGACGCGACCCACGAGCACAAGGAGGAGATCAAGGTCGGCTACAACCTGCAGCGGAAGGTCGTGCTCCTGGCGATCTGGGCCCTGTCGCCCCTGCCGCTCTACTTCGACCCGAGCCTGTTCGGCCTGATCGCGCCGCACCAGAGCACCGCGGACCTGATCCGCAACGTCGGCTGGATCTGGCTGTGGCTGGCGCTCGCCGGCCTGCTGTTCCGGATGGTGCAGCTCTTCGTCCAGCGCGACGTCCAGACCGGCCTCGTCTGGGTGACCAAGATCCTCACCGACCCGTTCCACGACATCAAGCTCTACCACAAGGCGCCGCTGGCCCTGCTGCACGGCGAGCTGGTCGAGGAGCGGGAGCCGCACGAGCGCGGCGCCTGAGCGGGGGGCGCGCGCCGGGCCCGTTCCCCGGCGCGCCGGATCAACCCTGATCCGGTGCCCGCAGGCCCAGGCGGGCCCCGAGGCCGCCCAGACGGATGGCCGCGACCTCCCGCAGGATCGACCGGCGGATCGCCCTGTCGCTCGGCGCGCCGCCGTCCCACCAGCCGTCCGCCCGCATGGCCCGCGCCGCCGCCTCGAAGCGCGTCGCCACGGCCTCGAAGGCCGCGTCGTCGTACGCGAGGCTGAAGATCATCCGGCCGGTCCCGACCCACGACAGGGCCAGCCCCTCGGCGCGCAGGTAGAATTGCAGCATCCAGTTGTAGCGCGACGGCTCGGTGTACAGGACCGTCCACACCGTCGACATGTTGGCGACCCGCACCGGCAGGCCGGCCTCCGCCAGCCGGGCGTTCAGGTGACGTGCGCGCGCGTCCCAGGTCGCGTCGAGGTCGGCGTAGAGTGCGGCCACCGCCGGGCTGTCCAGCCGGTCGAGGAACGCGCCCATCGCTCCCATCACGTAGGGATGGGCGTTGAAGGTGCCCCGCGCGAAGCAGATGTCGACGGGCCGGTCCTCCCTGTACCGGCGCATCAGGTCGGCGCGCCCGCAGAGGACGCCGACCGGCAGGCCGCCCCCCAGGGTCTTGCCGTAGGTGACCATGTCGGCGCGCAGGCCGAAATACGCCTGCGCGCCGCCGCGGGCGAGCCGGAAGCCGAGGAAGACCTCGTCGAGGATCAGCACGATGCCGCGGGCACTGCACACCGCCCGGAGGTCGTGGAGCCACTTGGTGTAGGCGGCGCGGTCGAAGGACGCCCTGCGGCCGCTGTCGACCAGCGCGGAATCGGCCGGCGCGCCGGCATTCGGGTGCATCGCCTGGAGCGGGTTGACCAGGACGCAGGCGACGTCGCGGCGGCCGGCGAGCACCCGCAGCGTCCGTTCGGACATGTCGGCCAGGGTGAGCGTGTCGCGGGTCGGGACCGGGTTGCCGATGCCCGGCTGCACCTCGCCCCACCAGCCGTGATAGGCGCCGCACAGGCGGACGATCCGGCGGCGGCCGGTGTGGTAGTGGGCGAGCCGCACGGCCTGCATCACCGCCTCGGTCCCGGACATGTGGAACGAGACCTCGTCGAGGCCCGAGATCGCCTTCAGCCGCGCGACGTTGCCGGTGACGACCGGGTGGAGCGGCCCGAGCACGGGACCGAGGGCCGAGACCCGCGCCGCGCCCTCCTCCAGGCAGGCCCGATAGAAATCGACGCCGAACAGGTTCACGCCGTAGGAGCCGGCGAGGTCGTAGAAGACGTTGCCGTCGAGGTCCGTGACGGTGACGCCGGCGGCGGCGGCCGCGAAGGCGCCGGTGCCGAGATGGGCGCGCACGTGCCGGGCGTACTGGAACGGCACCCGGTAGAGCCCGGTGAACTGGAGATCCGAGAGCCCGTCGCGGACCGCCTCGGTCTCGGCGCGTGTCCGGGCGAAGCGCGCCCGGAACAGGTCAGAGAGCCGCGCGAAGCCGGCCTCGCGCCGGCGCGCCACCGCCTCGTCCGGATCGTCCGACCGGAAGAAGGCGCGCTCCGAGTAGGCGTAGTTCGGGATCAGCCCGGCGACGCGCCGGGCCATGCGGGCGTGGCCGGTGAGCGAGCGATGCTTCGCCCGGGAGAGCTGCAGGCGCTCGGCCGCCCGCGGCAGGGCGAGCACCGCGGCGACGGTAGTGGCGGACAGGGTGACGAGGAGCGCGGACATCGCCCCGCGCCCTACCGGAGGCGGTTCACGGCATGATGACGGTTTCCGGATCCCGGCTGCGGACGGTCCTGGCGCGTGTCGGGGCGCAGGAGGATCTCAACTTCCTGCTGACGAACCGCCTGCCGCGCCGTCTCGCCACCCGCTTCATGGGCTGGTTCAGCCGGATCGAGCAGCCGCTGATCCGCGACCTCTCGATATCGACCTGGCGGCTGTTCTGCGACGTCGACCTCCGCGACGCGCGGGAGACACGCTTCCCCAGCCTCCACGCCGCCTTCGTGCGCGCCCTGCGTCCCGGTGCCCGGCCGATCGCGGCCGATCCGGCCGTGCTCACGAGCCCCAGCGACGCGATCCTCGGGGCCCATGGGCGCATCGAGGCCGGCCGCCTGCTCCAGATCAAGGGCCTGTCCTACCCGCTCGCCGACCTGCTCGGCGGGGACGTCGCTCTGGCGCGCGCCCACGAGGGCGGCAGCTACGCCACCCTGCGCCTGACGGCCGGGATGTATCACCGATTCCACGCGCCGCACGACCTGCGGGTCGAGTCGGTGCGGCATATCTGGGGCGACACCTGGAACGTGAACCCGATCGCCCTGAAACGCGTCGAGGCGCTGTTCTGTCGGAACGAGCGCGCCGTCCTGCGCTTGCGCCTCGCGGAGGGCGGCCACGCGGTGACGCTGGTGCCGGTGGCGGCCATCCTCGTTGCCGGGCTGCGGCTCGGCTTCCTGTCCGAGGGTCTCGCCCTGCGCGAGACGGGCGGACGGACCCTGCTCACCGCGGCGCGCCTCGCGAAGGGCGCCGAGATGGGCTGGTTCGAGCACGGCTCCACCATCGTGGTGCTGACGCCTCCGGGCTTCACGCTCTGCCCCGGGCTCGCCGTCGGATCGATCCTGCGGGTCGGCGAGCCCCTGATGCGGCTACCACCGCTCCCTGGATCGCCCGGCCGCTGAGCGTGTCGCCTCAGGCGGCCCGCACCGCCGCCAGGTACTCCGCGACCGCCGCGTTCAGGGTCTCCGACTGTCGCGACAGGGCGGTGGCCGCGTCCAGGGCCGCGGCCGCGGTCCGGCCGGTCTCGCCCGCGGCCTGCGTGATGCGCCCGATCGTGACCGTGACCGCCTGGGTGCCGTCGGCGGCCTGGCTGACGTTCCGCACGATCTCCTGCGTCACCGCCTCCTGCTCCTCCATCGCGGCCGCGACGCCCGTGGCGATGGTCCGAAGGTCCAGGACAGCGGCGGTGATCGCCTGGATGACGTCGACCGCGCGGTGGGTCTCCTTCTGAATGGTCGCGACCTGCTCGGAGATCGTCTCGGTCGCCCGGACGGTCTGCGCCGCCAGCGCCTTGACCTCGGTGGCGACGACGGCGAAGCCGCGTCCCGCCTCCCCGGCGCGGGCCGCCTCGATGGTGGCATTCAGCGCGAGCAGGTTCGTCTGCGCGGCGATCCCGGCGATCAGGCTGACCACGGTCCCGATCCGCTCGGCGCCGTCGGCGAGGCTCATCACGAGGGTGTTCGTCTCCGACGCCTCAGTGGCCGCGCGCCGGGCCATGTCCGAGGAGCGCGTGATCTGGCCGTTGATGGACCCGATCGACGTGGCCAGTTCCTCGCCGGCCGCCGCGACGGTCTGAACGTTGACCGCTGTCTGCTCGGCCGCCGAGGACACCTGGAGCAGCTGCGTCGCGGTCTCGCCGGCGCTCCGGTCCATCGTCGCGGCGGCGGCTTCCATGGACGAGGCGCTGGCGGACAGCGCCTCGGTCAGGCGATCCATCCGGGCACGGAACGCCGCGGTGGCGCTGTCCAACGTCTCGGCGCGGCGCGCCTTCGCGGCCGCCTCGTTGGCGGCGGCGGCATCCGTCGCGCGCTTCGCGACGAGCGCGTCCTTGAAGACCTGGACAGCCTTGAGCATCGCGCCGATCTCGTCACCGCGGTCCGCACCGTCGATCCGCACGTCGAGGTCGCCCGCGGCGAGACGGGTCATCGTCGCCGTGGTCCGCGCGATCGGGCGGGTGACTTGGACGAGGATCACGCGGATGCCGTACCCGACCGCGAGCGCGGCCCCGGCGAGTGTCGCGAAGAGCAGGATTCGGAGGCGCCGCGCCATCGCGTCCGCGCGTTCGAACTCGGCGCGGGCCTCGCGGACCTGCAGGTCGGACAACTCGCCGATGGCCGCCGTCGTCGGACCCATCGCGCGGAGCAGATCGATCCGGGTCGCGGTCACAGCGTTGAGGTCCCCCTTCGTCAAGGCGCGGACGAGGTCGGTGACGATCGCCACGTCCCGATCGAATCGCGTCGTCAGGCTCGCGACGAGCTGTGCCTCCTCGGGCGTGAGGTACGTGGTCAGGTAGGCGGACCAGGCTTCCTTCGCCCGTGCCAGCTGGCGATCGAGGATCGTCACGGCTTCGGACGCCTGAATCGCGTGGAACTCGAAATCCCGCGTCGCGGTCAGCATGGCATCGAAGGCATCGCGCATCGCGCCGAACTGGCTGAGCGGCATGACCCTGTCGGCGTAGATCGATTCGAGGCCCCGGAAATCTTTGTAGAGCGCGTAATTGCTGAGTGCTGCTGATCCTACGAGGAGTGTACCCAGCACCCCGAGAAGCGCGAAAAGCCTGCCTTTGATCGTGTGAATCATCGATGGCGACCGTATCGTAGTCGGAGTCTCGAGCAACGATGGCGGTCTAACACTCTGCATGAGCGTTTCAAGAATTTTCGTGTACTTCGAGACGGCGATACCGTGGAGATTTCACCACGTAAGATCTGTTTTATCGGAAAAAGGACAGTTTCATTGAGATAATGACTTGTTCATTGGTCCGATCGTGCGAGCAATGCCAATTCTGTTCCTCGAATGGACGTTGAAGCGCGGGCGTTCAGGTGATGCGTCCAGTTCGATGCCGGCGGCTCCGTGAACGCCGCGCAGCACCACAGCGACGACTCGCGCACAGCGCCGTCGATTCTGCGGAACGGTGTCCTGCTGTAGCCCGGCGTACAGACCTTCGGGTGGCGGGCCGCGTTCGACGACGAAGTTTGCCGCTCAGCGCTGCACGGCCTCGATATCATCCTCGTAGATCGAGTCCGGCTGGCAGGCGTGCCATTCCTTCTTCTCGTCCGCCTGCCCCTTGCGGCCCCAGCAATAGCCCGCCTGCGCCAGGCGTCCGCTCAGCCGATCGCGCAGCCGACACTGCTCACGCGTGATGGCGGGATCGCCGGTGCTCTCGCAGGCGCGTGCGGCGTTCGCCTCGGCCGTCAGCAATTCCGGGACGGTCGGAAGCTGCTGCTGGGCGCGCGCGCCCGTGGCGGCGAAGACCAGAGCGAGGACGGCGAGATCGGCGCGCATGGGCGCACGATAATCGAGCTCCGGCGTTCCGCAACCGCGGGCCAATCTACGCCGGCGCCTTCGGGGCCGTGGCCGCCGAGGTCGGCTCGTTGCTTCGGCCATCGATCGATCGCTCGTGGACTCTCCGCGAGCCGGTCATCACCCTGTGGCGGCCGCGCGGACATGCGCGAACAGGCCGCTCCCGCCGCGCTCGATGTCCTCGCGCACGGCATCCCGGGCCGCCTCCGGGTCACCGCGGCGCAGGGCGTCGATGATGCGGCGATGGGGGTGCGGCTCCCAGTCGGGGACGCCGTCATCGTAGAGGTGCGACAGGATCGGGCCGCAGCGCACCCACAGCAACTCCACGATCTCGTACAGGATCGGCATCTGTCCGAGCCTGCACAGCGTCAGGTGAAACTCGGTGTTGAGGTTCACCGCCCGCGCGAAGTCGCGGCTCGCGTGACAGTGCGAGATCTGCGCGTGGATCGCCTCGAGGTCGTCGACCTCGGCCGCGCGGCTGGCTGCCCCAGCGGCGGCGGCACGCCCCTCGAGATCGGTGCGGATCGCCCGGATCTCCAGGAGCTGATCCAGGGTCAGGCGGGGCACGACGACGCTGCCGCGCGCGTCGAGGGCGAGGGCCTTCTCGGCGACGAGCCTGAGAAGGGCCTCGCGCATGGGGGTCGCGCTGATGCCGAACCGGGCCGACATCGGCCGGAGCCGCAGGCGCGTGTCGGGTCGCAACTGCCCGCGCATCAGCGCGACGCGCAGCTCGCGGTAGGCCCGCTCGCTCAGGCTCTCCTTGACGATCGGACGGACCCAGTCCGGCACGATATCGCCTGTTTCCGGTTCGGACGCCGAAGCGCTTGACATATTCCTCCCCTTCGTCCGATGTTTGTTATAACAAATTACGCCAAGCGTCGACGGCACGTGCCGCGAGGCAGGCCACCGGGCCGGCAGGCTCGGCGGGAGACAGGGGACGGAAATGCTTGCGTTGCGCAAGGCGACCGCCGCCTTCGGGGCGGACCTCGTCCACGTCGATGCGCCCGCTGTCCCGGGCACGGGACGCGTCACCGTCGCGGTCGCCGCGGCCGGCATCTGCGGCAGCGACATCCACGCCTTCGAGTGGACCCCGGGCTACGGGTTCATGACCGCGTTCATGCCGGTCACTCTCGGTCACGAGTTCTCCGGGACGGTCCGGGCGGTGGGGGACGGCGTGACCGCGCTCGCGGTCGGCGACCGGGTCACCTGCTGGCCGACGGTGCCGTGCGGCGCCTGCGCGGCCTGCGCCGCCGCGCGGCCGCAGGATTGCCAGGGCCGCCGCATCGTCGGCCTGCACGCCGACGGGGCCTTCGCCGAGCAGGTCGTCGTCCCGGCCGACAATTGCCGCCGCCTGCCGGACGGGTTGCCGCTGACCGTCGCGGCCCTGGCCGAGCCGCTGGCGGTCGCGGTCAACGCGGTGGACGTCGCGGAGGTCGGTCCCGGCGACCGCGTGGCGGTGCTCGGGCCGGGCCCGATCGGCCTCTGCATCGCCTTCGTGGCACAGCAGCGGGGCGCGGACGTGCTGCTCGCCGGGCTCGACGACGCCGCGCGCCTCGACCTCGCCCGGCGGATCGGCATCCGCCACACGGTCGATCTCGCCGACATCGGCCTGGACGACGCCGTCCGGCGCGCCTTCGACGGGGAGGCCGACCGGGTGATCGAGGCGACCGGTTCCGCCCGGTCGGTCAGTGACGGGTTGGCCGTCCTGCGCTCGGGCGGCGTGATGGTGGTGGCCGGCATCCATTCCGGCTCCCTCGACCTCGACCTGACGGGTTTCGTGCGCAGCAAGAAGCAGCTGCGCGCGGCCCACGACACGACGGCGCGCGCCTTCGACGCCGCGCTCGCGCTCCTCGCGGCGCATGCCGGGACGCTGGAGGCGCTGATCACCCACCGCCGCCCCCTCGCGGAAGCCGGGGCGGCGTTCGAGCTGGCGCGCAGCCGGCAGGCCATGAAGGTGCTGCTTCTCCCGGAAGCGGCGGCGAGCCGGGAAACGGAGCGATGAGCATGGGCATGCGAGCCGTGATCGCCGACGGACAGGGCGGTCCCGACGTCCTCCGGATCGTCGAGCGTCCGCGCCCGGAGCCGGGGCAGGGCCAGGTGCTCGTGCGCGTCGAGGCCGCGGGCATCAACCGTCCGGACGTGATGCAGCGCGAGGGCCGCTACCCGCCGCCCCCCGGCGCCTCGGACGTGCTCGGGCTCGAACTCGCCGGGATCGTCGAGGCGCTCGGGCCCGGCGCGGGCCGCTTCCGGACCGGGGACCGGGTGATGGCGCTGGTCCATAGCGGCGCCTACGCCGAGTGGGCCGTCGTCGACGAGGCGGTCGCTCTGCCCGTGCCGGAGGGCCTCCCGGCGGTCGAGGCGGGGGCGATCCCCGAGACCTACTTCACCGTCTGGAGCAACGTGTTCGAGCGCGCCCGGCTGCAGGCGGGCGAGAGCCTCCTGATCCACGGCGGCTCCTCGGGTATCGGCACCACGGCGATCCTGCTGGCGAAGGCCCGGGGCGCCCGGGTGATCGTCACCGCGGGCTCGCCCGAGAAATGCGCGGCCTGCCTGACGCTCGGCGCGGACGCGGCCATCGATTATCGGCGGGAGGATTTCGTCGCCGCGGCCAAGGCCGCCACCGGCGGGAGCGGGCCCGACGTGATCCTCGACATGGTCGGCGGCCCCTACATCGCCCGCAACCTCGATGCCGTGGCGGTCGACGGGCGCATCGCGCAGATCGCCTTCCAGCAGGGCTCGCGGGTGGCGGAGATCGACTTCCAGCCGCTGCTGATGAAGCGGGTGACGCTCACGGGCTCGACGCTGCGCGCCCGGCCGGTGGCCCTGAAGGCGCGCCTCGCCGAAGCCCTCGCCGAGCACGTCCTGCCGCTGCTCGCGGCGGGCCGCGCGCGGCCGCCGATCGATTCCGTGTTCCCGTTCGAGCGGGTCGCGGAGGCCCATGCCCGCATGGATGCGGGCCAGCATATCGGGAAGATCGTCCTGTCGATGGGCGACGCCGCGCAGGGGAGCCGCTGATGTCCGAGATGTCCGAGCGCGCCAACATGACCGGTGCCCACGCCCTCGCGGCCGCGCTCCACCGGCACGGCGTCCGCGACGTGTTCGGCCAGAGCATCCCCTCGGCGCTGTTCCTGGCCGCGCCGCATCACGGCATCCGCCAGATCGGCTACCGCACCGAGAACGCGGGCGCCGCCATGGCCGACGCCTACGCGCGGATCTCCGGCCGGGTCGCGGTGGTCGCGGCCCAGAACGGGCCCGCCGCGACCCTGCTGGTGCCGGGCCTCGCGGAAGCCCTGAAGGCCTCGATTCCGGTCGTGGCGATCGTCCAGGACGTCCACCGCCGCTTCACCGACCGGAACGCCTTCCAGGAACTGGACCACCTCGCCCTGTTCGCGGGCGTCGCCAAGTGGGTCCGCCGGGTCGCGGTCGCCGAGCGCATCGACGACTACGTCGACATGGCCTTCGCGGCCGCGGCCTCCGGGCGGCCCGGGCCGGCGGTGCTGCTGGTGCCCCTGGACCTCCTCGACGAGCGGCCGGACTTCGAGGCCGCCGCGCCGCGCCGGTCGGCGAGCCTGGGCACCTACCCCCTCGACCGCACGGTCGCCGACCCGGCCCGGATCGCCGAGGCCGCGGACCTGATCGCCGGCGCGCGGCGTCCCCTCGTGATCGCGGGCGGCGGCGTCCATTCCTCCGGGGCCTACCCGGAACTCGCCGCCCTGCAGGGTCTCGGACTGCCGGTCGCCACCACGGTGATGGGCAAGGGGGCCGTCGCCGAGACCGACCCGCTCTCCGTCGGCGTCGTCGGGTACTTCATGGCGCCGCGGGCGCGCTCGTCCCACCTGCGCAGCCTCGTCACGGAGGCCGACGTCGTCCTCCTCGTCGGAAACCGCACCAACCAGAACGGCACCGACAGCTGGTCGCTCTACCCGGCGGACGCCCGCTTCATCCATCTCGACGTCGACGGGGGCGAGGTCGGCCGCAACTACGAGGCCCTGCGCCTCGTCGGCGACGCCAAGCTGACCCTCGCCGCCCTCGCCGAGGCGCTCCGGCAGCGCGACCTCGCGGGATTGGAGGGCCGCCGCGCGCCGCTCGCCGACACGATCGCCCGCGCCCGCGAGGCCCAGGCCGGCGACATGGCCCGCCTCGTCGACATGGAGGCCGCGCCGATCCGGCCGGAGCGGATCATGGCGGAGATCGACGCGGTCACGACCGCCGAGACCGTCGTCGTCGCCGACGCGAGCTACGCCTCGATCTGGATCGCCAACTTCCTGACGGCGCGGAAGGCCGGCCAGCGCTTCCTGACGCCGCGCGGCATCGCGGGCCTCGGCTGGGGCCTGCCCTTCGCCCTCGGCGCCAAGGCCGCCCGCCCGGACGCGCCCGTGATCTGCGTGACCGGCGACGGCGGCTTCGGCCACGTCTGGTCGGAGCTGGAGACGGCGCGGCGGATGCGGCTGCCGGTCATCGTCGTCGTCCTGAACAACCAGATCCTCGGTTACCAGAAGCACGCGGAGCTGAGCCTGTTCGGCGACTTCACCGACGTCTGCGACTTCGAGGCGGTCGACCACGCCGCCATCGCGCGGGCCTGCGGCTGTGCCGGGACGCGGGTCGAGCGCCCCGAGGATCTCGCACCGGCGCTGCGCGACGCGCTCGCCGGCGGCGCCGTGACGGTGATCGACGTGATCACCGACCAGCGCGCCTACCCGCCGATCACCAGCTTCGAGGGCAAGGACGCCCTCGCCTACTGACGCCGACGATTGACCCGACCGGAAGGCGCGCGAAGCGCCGGGTCGACGACTGACACGGGAGGAAACGATGAGAGTTCTGGCGCGTGCACTCGCCGCCGCCCTCGTGCTGGGCGCCGCGGCCCAGGCGGCGGGACCGACGACGGCCCGAGCCGCCGACGTGAAGTTCGGCGCGCTCTTCCCGTTCAGCGGGCAGCTCGCCCTGCTCGGCGAGGAGAGCGCCCGCGGCGTCGAGATCGCCGTCGACGAGATCAACGCCGCCGGCGGCGTCCAGGGGCAGAAGGTGGTGCTCGCCCGCGGCGACGCCGTCGACAACAACCAGGCGATCGGCGAGGCACGCCGCCTCATCTCCCTGGAGAAGGTGGCGGCGATCTTCGGCTCCTACTCGTCCGCCCGCTCCATCGCCGCGAGCCAGGTGGCCGAGCTGTCCGGCATCCCGTATTTCGAGCTCGGCGCGGTGGCCGAGGAGGTCACCGGGCGCGGGCTGCAATACCTCTACCGCACCAACCCGACGGCCGAGGACATGGCCAAGCTCGCGGTGGAGATGATCGTCAACAAGGTCGCCGCCGGGCTTGGCAAAAAGCCCGAAGACCTGAAGATCGGCATCATCTACGAGGATTCGAGCTACGGCACCTCTGTGGCGGGCTTCCAGAAGAAGTTCGCCGCCCAGGCCAAGCTCAACGTGGTGACCGCGCAGGGCTACCCGGCCTCCACGGTCGACATGTCCTCCCTCGTCCTCGACCTGAAGGGGCGCGGCATCGACGTCCTGCTCCAGACGTCCTACCAGAACGATTCCGTGCTGTTCCTGCAGCAGGCCAACGAGGCGGGCTTCAAGCCGGGCGCCATCATCGGCGGCGGCGGCGGCTACTCGATGCAGCCCACCGCCGACGCGGTCGGCCACAAGGTCATCGAGGGCGTGCTCGACACGGATTTCACACAGTACCTCGTCAACACGAAGTACACGCCCGGTATCGAGAACTTCGTCGCGGCCTATGAGAAGAAGTACGGGAGCGCCCCGCGCTCCGGGCACTCCCTGAACAACTACGTCGGCGCCAAGCTCATCCTCGAGGCCATCGGCAAGGCGAAGGGCTTCGAGCCCGACACCATCGTCAAGGCCGTCCAGGCCATCGACGTGAAGGACGGCGTCACCGCGGTCGGCTACGGGTTCAAGTTCGGCAAGAACAACCAGAACGAGCGCGCCGCGATGATGGGCATGCAGTGGCAGGGCGGCAAGCTCGTCACGGTCTATCCCGACAGCGCCGCCGTCGCGCCCATGGAGATGCGCAAGTAACCGCGGGTCTCCGAAGGTAACAGCGCCGCCGTCACGCAGGTCCACGGAGATCGGGGATGGACGTCTTCCTCCAAGTGCTCGCCAACGGGGTGATGCTCGGCGGCCTGTTCGCGATCGTCAGCGTCGGACTGACCCTGATCTTCGGCATCGTGAAGGTCGTGAACTTCGCCCACGGCGAGTTCCTGATGGTCGGGATGTACCTGACCTATCTCGCGGTGACCGGGCTCGGGCTGCACCCCTTCGCGGCGGTGATCCTCGTCGTGCCGGTCCTGTTCCTGCTGGGCGCCCTCACCCAGCGGTTCCTGATCCAGCCCCTGCTCGCCGCGGGCGACCATCACATCCAGATCTTCGCCACGGTGGGCCTGTCGACGGTGCTGATCAACCTCGCCCTCCTCGTCTTCGGGGCCGACATCGCCAACACGCCGCCGTCGGGCCTGCGCCAGCCGCTGGAGATCGGCCCGGTCCGGGTGCTGCTCGGGCAGGTGGTGATCCTCGGCTCCGCGATCGTGCTGGTGGCGGGGCTCCAGATGTTCCTGGCGCGCACCCGCACGGGCCGGGCGATCCGCGCGGTCGCCCAGAACCGCGCGGCGGCCGAGCTGATGGGCATCGACGTCGACCGGATCTACGCCCTGACGTTCGGCATCGGCGCGGCCTGCGTCGGGGTGGCGGCGGTGCTGATCGCGCCGCTCTACCCGACCTCGCCCAACAGCGGCACCTACTTCGTGCTGATCGCCTTCGTGGTCGTCGTGTTCGGCGGCCTCGGCTCCATCCGCGGCGCCTTCGTCGGAGCGATCCTGATCGGCCTGATCGACAGCGTCACGGGCTTCTACGTCGGCGCCGACATGCGCGAGGTCGCGGTCTTCGGCGTGTTCCTGGCGATCCTGATCCTGAAGCCCTCGGGCCTCTTCGGGCGGCAGCTGCGGCTGTCCCACGTCTCGCCGTGAGGGAGCCCGCGATGACCGATATCCCGCTCGCCGCAGCACCGTCCGCGGCCCCGACAGCCGCACCGTCCGCCGCATCGTCCGCCTTCCCGCGCCGGGGCGCGGCAGCGCTGGCGCTCGTCCTCGCGGCCCTGGTGGCGATGCCGGTCGCGGTCGGCAACCCGTTCATCTACCACGTCTTCATCACGATCTGCGTCTTCGCCGCGCTCTCGACCGCATGGAACATCGTCGGCGGCTACGCCGGCCAGCTCTCCCTCGGCCACGGCATCTTCTACGGTCTCGGCGCCTATTGCGGGATGCTGCTCGTCGGCGCCGGGATCAGCCCGTGGATCGGCATGGTGGCCGGCGCCGCCCTCGCCGTGCTGGTGGCGCTGGCGATCAGCTACCCGTGCTTCCGGCTGCACGGGCCGTTCTTCTCGCTGGCGACCATCGCCTTCCTCGAAGTCTTCCGCGTCCTGGCGCTGCATTTCCGGGACCTGACCGGCGGCGCTACCGGTCTGATGATCCCGCTGAAGTTCGGCTGGACGTGGATGGTGTTCCGGGATCGCTGGCCGCCGCTGGCCATCGCCTTCGGGCTCCTCCTGCTGACCCTGGCGGTCGCGTGGTGGATGCGCAGCCACCGGATCGGCTTCTATCTCGTCGCCACCCGCGAGCGGAAATCGGCCGCGCGCGCCGCGGGCGTGCGCACGGTGCGGGTGCGGCTCGTCGCCGTGGCGGTGTCGGGGGCGCTCACCGCGATGGTCGGCACCTTCCACGCCATGTACCTGACCTTCATCGAGCCGGCGGCGATGTTCTCGCTGACCCTGTCGATCCAGATCGCGATGTTCGCGCTGATCGGCGGACTCGGCACGGTGTTCGGGCCGCTCCTCGGCGCGCTGCTCCTCGTGCCGATCACCGAGCTGGCCCGCGGCTGGCTGGGCGCCAAGGCCCTAGGGCTCCACGGCCTCGTCTACGGCCTCGTTCTGGTGCTCGTCGTCCTGTTCCTGCCCAACGGGCTGATGGGCCTCGTGTCCCGCTTCGCGCGGACCCGCGCGGGCGGCCGCGGCGCGCAGGCGGCGTCGGTTCCGGCCGTTCCGCGGGCCCCGGAGCGGCCGCCGGTCGGCGCGGACCTGATCCGGGTCGAGGGCCTGCAGAAGCGCTTCGGCGGCCTGCACGTCACCAACGATGTCGGCTTCACGCTCCGGGAGGGCGAGATCCTCGGCCTGATCGGCCCCAACGGGGCGGGCAAGACCACCGTCTTCAACATGATCTCGGGCTTCCTCAAGCCCGATGCCGGCACGGTGAGCGTCCGCGCGCCGGACGGGACGTGGCACCGGCCGGGCCGGCCGTCGGATTTCGCGACGCTCGGCGTAGGCCGCACCTTCCAGATCGTGCAGCCCTTCGCGGCCATGACGGTCGAGGAGAACATCATGGTCGGCGCGTTCCACCGCCACAGCGACGTCCGCGAGGCCCGGGCGGTCGCGCGCGAGACCGCCGAGCGGATGGGGCTCGCGCCCTGGCTCGGGAGCGAGGCGCGCGGCCTCACCATCGGGGGCCTCAAGCGGCTCGAGGTCGCCCGCGTGATGGCGATGCGCCCGCGCGTGCTGCTGCTTGACGAGGTCATGGCCGGCATCAACCAGACCGACGTGCGCCGCGCCATCGACCTGATGCTGGCGATCCGCGACACCGGCGTCAGCATCATCGCGATCGAGCACGTCATGCAGGCGGTGATGGCGCTCTCCGACCGGGTGATCGTCCTGAGTTCCGGGCAGATCATCGCCCAGGGCAGCCCGCAGGACGTGGTGCGCGACGCAGCCGTGATCGAGGCGTATCTCGGCAAGGAGTTCGCCCATGCTCACGCTTGAGCGCGTGGATGCCGGTTACGGCGCGACCAGCATCCTGCACGCCGTCTCGCTCGAGGTGCGCGCTGGCGAGGTGGTGACGATCGTCGGCGCCAACGGGGCCGGCAAGACGACGACGCTGCGGACCATCGCGGGCCTGGTGAAGCCCACCCGCGGCCGGATCCTGTTCGAGGACGAGGACGTCACCCGGCTCTCGGGCCACGAGATGGTGGCGCGCGGCGTCACCCTGATCCCGGAGGGGCGCCAGCTCTTCCCCGAGATGACGGTGCGGGAGAACCTGCTGATGGGCGCCTACCGCCGCGCGGCGCGCGAGCGCCAGTCGGAGACGCTCGCGGACGTGCTCGATCTGTTCCCGCGGGTGCGCGAGCGCCTCGACCAGAACGCCGGCTCCCTCTCGGGCGGCGAGCAGCAGATGGTGGCCATCGCCCGCGGGATGATGGCCCGTCCCAAGCTCCTGATGTTCGACGAGCCCTCGCTGGGCCTCGCGCCGATCGTGGTGGCGCAGGTCTTCGCGGTGGTCGACCGGATCGTGAAGACCGGCGCCACCGTCCTGATCGTCGAGCAGAACGTGTTCCACACGCTGCAGGTGGCCGACCGGGGCTACGTTCTGGAGAACGGCGAGGTCGTCCTCGCCGACGCGTCCGCGGCCCTTCTCGACAACGACCACGTCCGACGCGCCTATCTGGGGATCTGAGATGACCGAGCGGCAGACGAACGCTGAGGCGATCGCGCGGCGCCCGAGCCACGCCGGCCGGCGCGTCCTCGTCACCGGGGCCGGCCGCGGGATCGGCCGGGCGATCGCGGAGGGGTTCGGCGCGCGGGGCGCCCTGGTGGGCGTGGCCGACGTGAACCCGGACGACGTCGCGGCGACCGTCGCGGCGATCGAGGGCGGAGACGGTCGCGCCCTGCCGCTGCGCCTCGACGTCGCCGACTACGCGGCCGTCGAGGCGGCCCTGTCGGAGGCCGCCGCCGCGATGGGCGGCGCGTTCGACACGGTGGTCAACAACGCCGGCATCTCGCCCAAGCACGACGGGGCGGCCCACCGGGTCTGGGAGATGGATCCGGCGGAGTGGAACCGCGTCGTCGCGGTCAACCTGACGGGGGCGTTCAACACCGTCCGCGCGCTGGCGCCCGCGATGTGCGCGGCCGGGCGGGGCTGGATCGTCAACATGTCGTCGGTGGCGGGCAAGACCCACTCGCCGATCGTCGCCTGCCACTACGCGGCCTCGAAGGCCGGGCTGATCGGGCTCACCAAGCACCTCGCGGCCGAGCTCGGCCCGTTCGGCATCCGCGTCAACGCGATCGCGCCGGGGCGGATCGAGACCCCGATGGTCCGGGCGGTGGGCCGTGCCGTCAACGACGAGCAGGTGCGCCTGACCCCGATGGGCCGGCTCGGCGCCCCCGAGGAAGTCGCGGATCTCGCCCTCTACCTGACCTCCGCCGAGGCCAGCTTCGTCACCGGCCAGACCATCGACGTCGCCGGCGGCCTCTACATGACGTGAGCCGGGACCGGTCGGGACAGGCGATGGACGGGAGGACGGCCATGAGCAGCGCGGTCACCGCGACCGGGATCACCGGGCGGACCCGGGTCTACGGGATCCTGGCGGACCCGATCTACCACGTGAAGGCGCCCGAGGTGATGGGGGCGCTCTTCGCCCGCCACGGCGTGGACGGCGTCCTCGTCCCGCTGCACGTGACGGCGGACGGCCTCGCCGCCGTGATGGACGGGCTGCGGCACCTGCGCAATTTCGGCGGCTTCATCGCCACGGTCCCGCACAAGACCGCGATGACCGGCCTGTGCGACGCCCTCACCCGGGAGGCCGAGCAGATCGGGGCGGTCAACTGCGTCCGGCGGGAGGCGGACGGGCGCATGGTCGGCACGATGCTCGACGGGATCGGCTTCGTCGAGGCGCTGCGCGCCTCGGGCCTGGAGCCGCGCGGCCGGAGCGCGGCGCTGGCGGGGGCCGGCGGCGCGGCGAGCGCCATCGCCTTCGCGCTCGCCGAGGCCGGTGTCGCCCGCCTGACGATCCTGAACCGCACCGCCGACCGCGCCCAAGCGCTGGCGGAGCGCCTGCGCGCCGCTTATCCCGGGCTGGCGGTCGCGGCCGAAGGCGTCCAGGCGGAGCACGACCTCCTCGTCAACGGCACGTCGCTCGGGATGCGCCCGCAGGACGCCGCCCCCTTCGACCTGGGCGCCCTCCACGCCGGCCAGTTCGTCGCCGAGGCGATCATGGATCCGGAGACCACGCCGCTGCTCGCCGCCGCGCTGAGGGCGGGCTGCCGCGTCCAGAAGGGCCTGCCGATGCTGGAGTGTCAGATCGCCCTGATGGCCCGCCACATGGGCGCCCTCTGAGGCGGGAACCGGGGACTGAGCTTGGGGCGCACCGTGGGACCGACCGACATCGACGCCGTCGCGGCCGGCGCGTTCGACTACGTGATCGTGGGCGGCGGCACCGCGGGCTGCGTCCTGGCCAACCGCCTGACCGAGTCCGGGACGCACCGGGTCCTGCTCCTCGAGGCGGGGGGACGGGCGCGCAGCCCCTGGGTCGCGATCCCGGCGGGCTTCAGCCGCCTGCTCCAGCACCCATCCTACAACTGGCGGTTCCGGACCGAGCCCGAGGCGGCGACCGGCGGCCGGGTGATCGCGGTCCCGCGGGGCAAGGGCCTCGGCGGGTCGACGCTGATCAACGGCATGATCTACGTGCGCGGACAGCCGCAGGATTACGATGCCTGGGCGCAGGCCGGGTGCCGCGGCTGGGGATTCTCGGACATGCTCCCCTATTTCCGCAGGCTCGAGGATTACGAGGGCGGCCGCGAACCGTTGCGCGCCCGCGGCGGTCCGCTGCCGCTGACGGAAGTGGCCGAGCGGCCGGCGATCGCGGAGGCCTTCATCGCCGCCGCGCAGGCGGCAGGCTACCCGCGCAATCCCGACTACAACGCGGAGAGCCAGGACGGCTTCGGCTACTACCAAGTGAACCAGCGGCGCGGCCGGCGGGTCAGCGCCGCCGATGCCTATCTGCGGCCGGCCCTGGCCCGCCCGAACCTCGCCGTCGTGACCGACGCGCACGTCCTGCGGCTGACCTTCGACGCGGGTCGGGCGAGCGGCGTCGCCGCTCTGGTCGGCGGCCGCGAGCGGCTCTTCCGCTGCCGCGGGGAAGTGATCCTCGCCGCGGGTGCGGCCCAGACCCCGCAGATCCTGGAACTGTCCGGCCTCGGCGATCCGGCGATCCTCGGAGGGCTCGGCGTCGCCGTGCGGCGCGCCCTCCCCGGCGTCGGCGCCAACTACATGGACCATTACTGCACGCGCATGAACTGGCGCGTGCGCCTGCCGGTGACGCTGAACGAGCAGACCCGCGGCCTGCGCCTCGGCCTCGCGGCGGCGCGCTACCTCGCGACGCGGCAGGGCATCCTGGCTCTGGGAACCGGTCTCGCCCACGGCTTCGTGCGCACCCGGCCGGGGCTCGACGGGCCCGACGTGCAGTACTTCTTCATGCACGCGAGCTACGCCAACGCCGCCGAGCGCAAGCTCGACCGCCTGCCGGGCATGACGATCGGCGTCACGCAGTTGCGACCGGAATCGCGCGGGACGATCCACGCCGCGTCGCCCGACCCGCTCGCGCCCCCCGCCATCCGCCCGAACTTTCTTGCCACCGCGGAGGATCGCCGGGCGATGGTCGAGGGCATGAAGATCGCCCGCGCCATCGTCGCGCAGGCGCCGATGGAGCGCTTCCGCGGGGCCGAGCTCAACCCCGGTCCGGACTGCCGGACCGACGCGGACTGGCTCGATTTCGCCCGCCGCGACGGCCAGACGATCTACCACATCTGCGGCACGTGCCGCATGGGCGACGATCCGGATTCGGTCACGGATCCCAGCCTGCGCGTGCGCGGCGTTGCCGGCCTTCGGGTGGCCGACGCCTCGATCATGCCGCGCATCGTCTCCGGCAACACGCAGGCCGCGGTGTTCATGATCGCCGAGAAGGCCGCCGACCTGATCCGGGCCGATGCCTGATCCGGTCTGGCCATCGGGCGCCGCGGCGCGTACGGCAGCACCGCGCCGGTCTCGGCCGCGTCTCGGCGTCGTGTCGGCGTCGTGTCGGCGTCGTCCGGCGCTTCGCGACGCAGCAGACCGCAGGTCAAACGCCCCGGAACGACCGGCGGCAGAGGTTCGACGTCATGCTCTACATGGTCCACATGCAGGTCAACATTCCGGCGTCCCTCCCGAAGGAGGAGGCGGCTCGCCTGAAGGCCGAGGAGAAGGCCTACGCCCAGAAGCTCCAGCAAGATGGCCGATGGCGGCATCTCTGGCGCATCGCCGGGCAGTACGCCAATTACAGTGTCTTCGACGTGGCGGGAAACGATGAACTTCACGAAGTCCTGAGTTCGCTGCCGCTCTACCCGTATATGGCGATCAGCGTGACGCCACTGGCGCAGCATCCCTCCGCGATCGCGGCCAACTGACGGGACCACCGCCATGCCTTACATGATCGAGACCTTCGACAAGGCCGGGAGCCTGGACGTCCGCAGGGCGAACCGCGCGGAGCATCTCGTCTACCTCGACCGGATCAAGGACCGGCTCCTGGCCTGCGGCGCGAAGCTGAACGACGACGGGAGCGACGCCGGCGGCGGCCTCTACGTCGTCGACGTCGAGACCCGCGCGGAGGCCGAGGCGCTCATCCACGCGGACCCATTCTACAAGGTCGGGCTCTTCGAGCGCGTCGAGATCCGGCGCTGGCGCAAGGCCTACCTGGACGGCCGCAGCTATCTCTGAGACCGAGGGAACGCGGTTTTGAAGGACAGGCGGCCTTCCGGTACGGGGCAGCCGCTGAAGAACAAGAGATTGGGGAGGAAACAATGATCCGTCGTCCTTGGGTGGCGGCCGCCGCGTTCGGCGCCGCTGCCCTCACCGCCCTGCCCGCCTCCGCGCAGTACGCGGATGGCGGCATCAAGATCGGCATCCTGACCGACATGTCCGGCGGCTACTCGGATCTGGCCGGCCGCGGCTCGGTGACGGCGGCGCAGCTCGCGGTCGAGGATTTCGGACGTCCGATCAACGGTCGGAAGGTCGAGCTCGTCTTCGCCGATCACCAGAACAAGGCGGACATCGCCTCGTCGATCGCGCGCCGGTGGTTCGATACCGAGGGCGTCGACGCCATCTTCGACACCAATTCCTCGGTCGCCGGGCTGGCGGTGCGCGAGGTCGCGCGCAGCAAGGGCAAGATCGACATCAACTCCGGCGCCGGCTCCATGGCGCTGACCAACGCCGCGTGCTCGCCGACCGGCGCCCACTGGTCGTGGGATACCCACTCGCTCGCGGCCGGCACCGCCGCGGCGCTGGCGGACGATCCGAAGAACACGTGGTTCTTCATCACGGCCGACTACACCTTCGGGCACGATCTGGAGGCGCAGGTCACCCGGGTCGTGAAGGCCAAGGGCGGCACGGTGCTCGGGTCGGTCAAGCACCCGTTCCCCAATCCGGATTTCTCATCCTACCTGCTGCAGGCACAGGCGTCGGGCGCGAAGATCATCGGGATGGCCAACGCCGGTGCCGACACGATCAACACCATCAAGCAGGCGAGCGAGTTCGGCATCCTGCAGGGCGGCCAGAGGCTGGGCGGGCTCAACATCTTCCTGACCGACATCTACTCCGTCGGATTGCCGGCGGCGCAGGGCATGATCCTGACGACGGGCTTCTACTGGGACATGGACGACCAGACGCGCGCCTTCGCGCGGCGCTTCGGCGAGCGGATGGGCGGGCGGATGCCGACCATGGTCCAGGCCGGCGACTACTCGGCGGTGCTCCACTTCCTGAAGGCGGCCGAAGCCGCCGGCACGGATGACGGCCTGAAGGTGATGGCCAAGATGCGCGAGCTGCCGATCCAGGATTTCTTCGCCCGCAACGCCACGCTGCGCCCGGACGGCCGCATGGTCCACGACATGTACCTCGCCCAGGTGAAGTCCCCGGCGGAATCGACGGGGCCCTGGGACTTCTACAAGATCCTGAAGACGATCCCGGGCGACCAGGCATTCCAGCCGCTTTCCGAGAGCACGTGCAAGCTGGTGAAGGGCTGACGCGCGCCTTCGCGGCTCGTCACTCATAGGGGGCGCGGGCCGTGCACCCCTGTCTCCACCGGGGTCGCCGCTCGCGACGGCCCTAGTGGGACGTGCTCTCGACCGCGGCGGCGAAGACGTAGCCGACCCCGCGCTCGGTCACGATGAGCTTCGGGTCGCTGGGCCTGCGCTCGATCTTCCGGCGCAGCCGCAGGATCTGCACGTCGATGCAGCGATCGAAGACGTCGTCGTGGACGCGGGTGACCTGGAGCAGGTACTCGCGGCTGAGCGGACGCTGAGGTGCGTCGAGGAACGCCGCCAGGAGCGCGTAGTCGCGCTTGCCCAGGACGACCTCTTCCCCGTCGGGATTGATCAGACGCCGGCGTCGACGGTTCAGGACCCAGCCGTCGAAGCGCCGGCACGGCGCCTCCGCCGGTCGGGACGAGGCCTGCGCCGCGACGCGGCGGAGGACGACGCGCACGCGCGCCAGGAATTCGCGCAGGCCGTAGGGTTTGACGATGTAGTCGTCGGCGCCGAGTTCGAGGCCGAGCACGCGGTCGAACTCCTCGCAGCGATGGGCCGTCGTCAGGATGATGGGAACATCGCTCACCGCGCGCAGGTCCCGCAGCAGGTCGAGGCCGTTCTCCGCGCCCGGGCGAAGATTGAGCACCACGAGGTTGAACTGCGACGGATCCGCGAGCTCTCCGCGCGCCTCGGCCCGCGTCGACGCCGGGACGACGTCGACCCCGTGCCCGTCGAGGTATCCGGAGACGACACGCTGAACCTCCGCGTCATCGTCGACGAGCAGAATGCGCAGGCCGTGATGATGCATGAGCGATGCTCCTCCGGAGTCCCGACTGGCGCGATCATCGGAGCAGCGGTCCGAGGGTGTCCGGCCGTCCCGGGGCGGCCGGATGCGCGTCGTCATCCCGTCGCCTGCCGATCGGCCTGGCCGCTGCCCCACGGCGTGACGGTTCAGCGGCAGACCCGCTCGTAGCGGCCCCACACCGGGCTGAAGACCAGGTGACAGTCGCCGAAAAAGCCGCCCGCGGCGTATCCGCCCGCCGGGCTCCACCAGCCATGGCCGCCGAAGCGGTGATGGAAGCCGTGATGGAAGCCGCCATGGTGCCCGAAGCTTCCGTGCCCGAACCCGCGCGCTTCGGCTCGCCCGGGCACGGTCGCCAGGGCGGCGAGGGCGAGACAGGACAGGATCGCGGTCTTCGTCGAGGTGATCGTCATGAGATGTCTCCCGTTGCGATACGGGGACGATGCACCGGAGAGCCCGGGGGGGACTGTGACCCGGGTCACAGTTTCAGTGTGATCCTCCGGTCGGTCAGCGACGCGCTCGGGGGTGCGGCTAGGACGTCGTCGCGCGCGGGTGGCGCAGCCAGACCTCGAGGGGCTGGCTGCGGCCGCGGATCGCCGCGGTCCGGCTCTCGAACGCGCCCTCCGACCGCTCGAGCCCGGCCGCCTGCGCCAGCTCGGCGCTGAGTGCCAGGCGGGCGTGGGCGTCCGCCGCGACCGCCAGCAGGCGGCTCGCCACGTTGACCGTGTCGCCCGTCGCGGTGATGTGCTGGTTGGTGTCGCTGCCGAGGCGCGAGAGGATCACCGGCCCGTAATGCGCGCCGATGCGCAGATCGAGGGCCGGCCCGGCCCCGTGCAGGACCGGGCTGTCCGCGATCCAGGCGTGCGTTCGGACGATGAGTTCCTCCGCGGCCTGGACGGCGTGCGCCGCCTGGTCCGGGTCCGGATCGAGGGCCCCGAACAGGATCATGGCGCCGTCGCCCATGAAGTTCACCACGACGCCCCCGCGCAGGGTCACCGCTTCGTCCACGAGATCGTGGAACGTCTTGAGCATCGCCCGCGTCCGCGCCGGGCCGAGCTGCTCGCTCCGGCGCGTGAAGCCGGTGAGGTCGACGAACAGCACGGGAATGTCGCGCGCGACCGGCTCGGCGAGGTAACCCGGATCGCGCGCGAGCCGCTCGGCCAGGGCGGCAGGCTGCATCCGCCGCAGCACCTGCTCGGACCGCGCCACGCGCGCGCTCTGGCGGCGCTCGAGCGTCTGGCGGCCGACCGCGCAGACCAGCGCCGGCAGCCCCACCGCCGCGAGCGGTAGGGCGGCGCTCAGCCAGATGCCGTGGGCGAACGCGACGGCGCCCGCGGCGAGCCAGCCTGCCGTCGCGAGCAGGACCAGGATCAGGCCCGGGCCCGGCGGCAGCAGCGCGATGGCGAGCGCGGACCCGACCGCCAGGAGGACCGAGGCCGCGGCGTCTCGCTGCCGCACGCCGGCGTCCCGGACGAGGGCGTCCCCCGTGGTGAGGTGGGCGATGCCGGTGGCGAGGAGTTCGACGCCGGGCAAGACGGGATCGAACGCGGTGGCGAAGGTGTCGCCGCCGCCGAGCGCGGTGACGCCGATCACGACGATGCCGTCCGAGAGCGCCGCGTCCGGCGCCGTCCCGTCGAGGAGGGCGGCCGCGCTCACCGTCGCGATCGTGCGTCGCGGACCGTAGGGGCGCAGCGGAAGGTGGTAGCCGAGGTCCAGCGACAGGGCGCGGTCGCCGATCTGGACGCGCCCCTTGCTGAGCACGGGGTCATTGCGCGCCGCCAGGGCGGCCGCGCGCAGCACGAAGGACGCGGCGACGCCGTCGGCCGTGCGCACGACCAGGGGGAGATGGCGGGGTACGCCGGACGCGTCCTCGGCGACGTTGACGACACCGGACGCGACGTCTTCGCCGAGCTTCGGCGACGGCCGGTGGAGCGCGGTGGCGAACGGGATGCCGTCCTCGCTGGCGCTCCCGTCGAAGACCGCAGCCGAAGCCAGGATCGCTGTGGTCTTCCCGAGGGCGACGGCGAGCGCGCTGTCCGCCTCCGGCTGCCGCCCCGCCTCGAGGAAGAGCACGTCGACGGCGATCACGCGCGGGCGGGCCTCCGCCACGCGCTCGACGATCCGCGCCATCGTGGTCCGCGAGACCGGGAAGCCGCCTTCGCGCCGCACCGTCGCGTCGTCGATCGCCACCACGGTGAGGTTGGCGGGCGGCGTGCGCGGGCCGGCGAGCCGCAGGCGCAGGTCCGTGAGGGCGGATTCCAGGCGATCGAGGGGCGTCGCGCGCCCGGCGATATGGAGATGGCCGAGCCAGGCGCCCCAGGCGAGCGCGCCGAGCACCGCGGCGAGCAGGAAGACGCGCCGCGCCAGCCGGAAGGTCCGGTCGGGCGTCGGAGCCGCCGGCCGACCGGCCTCGCTCAACGCCCGAACCGCTCGAGCAGGCTCCTGACGCGCTCCTGGGGCCAGCGCCGGACCTCCAGAGGGTCGCGGCCGTCATCGACGTCGACCCCCTCGCCCGGCCCGAGCGTGACGGCGACCTGCGGGTCGGTGCGCCGGGCGACGTCGACCCGTCCCTGCGCCACGAAGACGGAGGTGCGCGCCCGCGTCACGTCGACGGCGTAGACCGTGCCCCGCACCGAGGCCACCGCGTGGGGGGTGAGGATTTGGAAGCCGTCGCGGCGGACGCGGCGGCTCGCCGGGATGGTGACGAAGACCGCGTTGCCGCCGATCTCGGCGCCCTTGAGATGTCCGTCACCGTCGGGTCCCACGGGGCGCAGGCTGCCCGCGCGCTCGGTTTCGAGCGTCAGGCCGTCGGCGCAGTGCAGGATCCGCAAGGGCGGATCGAAGCGCGTCGTCTCCGTACATCGCGTCTGCGCTGCGGCGCTCGACGCCGCGAGGGTGAGGGCGGCCGTGGCCGCCAGGCGCGCTGTCGTTCTCATGCGGTGAAGCCCTGTCGCCCCGATCATGTCTGCGCCCGCGCGCCCAGCGCGACGAGCCGGTGTGAGGCCCGCACGGTGACGCGCGCGCGGCCGAGATCGATGAGGCCCGATCTCTGCCAGTCCTGCAGGACGCGGTTCACGCTCTCCCGCGCCGCGCCGACGAAGGCCGCGAGTTCCTGCTGCGTCACCTGGATCTCGGCGCCGTAATCCTCCGACAGCATGATCAGGCGCCGGGCGAGGCGCATGTCGAGCGGCAGCAGCGTCGCCTCCTCCATGCGCGCGCTCATCCAGCGCAGGCGCTGGCACAGCAGGCCGATGATCCGGACCGCCAGGGCGGGATCGCCGTGGAGCAGTTTGAGGAAGGCCCGCCCCTCGACGACGAACAGGTCGGCCGGCTCGAGCGCCACGGCCTCGGCGGTCCGTGGATGGCCGTCGAGGAAGGCGATCTCGCCGAAGACGTCGCCCGGCCCGAGCAGGTTGAGGGTGACCGCGCGCCCGTCGTCGGAGCCGGCCCCGATCCGGATCTGCCCGCGCCGCACGGCGTAGAGGGCATCGCCCGGATCGCCCTTCTGGAAGAGGATCTCGTGTCGCGCGAGGCTGCGCGTCGTGCAGAGCCCGGCAATGATCTCGATCGCTTCCGGACCAAGCTCAGCGAAGAACGCGTTGGCCTTCAGAAACCGAACGAGCGTGTGCGGCGTGCTCACGACTGCATCTCTCCGGCCGTCGAGCTGGGGCTTATGCGCGTGTCGAGGGCCGATTAGCAAGGCTTACACTGCGAGAGCGGAGGATGATCATGGGCTCCGCCCGCGGGCGTGCTCACGGCGGCGACGATTGTTACAGGCCGCAGGCCCGCTCCAGCTTCCTGGTGGCCCGTTCGCCGATCACCCCGCACGTCGCCTGGCTGTCGCCGATGGCCGCGCGGGGCAGGATCGAGGCGTCCAAGACCGTCCGAACGTCGCGGCCCGCTCGGGCAGTGCAGCCCAGGAACCGGTCGGTGACCGCGGCAGCACGGATTCAGTCCGCCCTCGCCGCGCCGGACGGGCGGAACCCCCGCGCGCTGCCGCGGGCGCGGCAGAGGTCGGCGCGGGCCGCGGTCGCCGTCACGTCGGCCGAGTGGGACAGGTCGTTCGCCTCGATGACCGGCGGCGTCGCCATGTCGGCGCGCCGCGCGCGATCAGGCTTCTCGAGAGCGTCTGCGGCGGGTCGGAGCGACTGTCGCGCGCGGATCGTATCCCCGTGGGCGATCACTTGTCCGGGCGCGTCTTCCTCGGATCGTCGGAGGGGTTGATGTAGTCGAGCCCGAAGGGCCCTGTTCCCGAGACCTGGATCACGGCCGGGTCGCGCGTCGTCCAGAGCGCGTGGGGCATCTTGGCCGGCAGATACAGGAAGGCACCCGGCCGGAGAGACTGACCCCGGCTCGCGTCGATCGTCTTCCCCATGTCGTGGACGAGTGTGCCGGACAGCAAGGTCACGCTCTCGTCGGTCGCGTGGGTGTGCGGGGCGATGACGTAGTTCGGCGGGAACCGGAGCCTGAGCGTGAACGGTCCGGGCTTGTCCGGATCGCCGGCGATGATGCTGATCTCGCTGCCCTTCGGGAGGGAGGGCGGCGCGGCGCGCCACTGGACGGCGTCGTCACCGGTGACCATGACCATCTCGCCCGCGCGCGCGTCCGGCGCGAGGCATGCGAGGAAGAGGACGAGACAGCAGCTCTGGCGCAGACGCATCGACAATCTCCAGATCGGCGCTGGGGCGAGCCCGGATCGAACCTGTCCGCTGACGCCGAGCCCGCTTTACCGTCGGCGGCGCTCGCGACAGGGTCCGTCCTGTTAGACCGTGCGCCTTCGGACCCGCTACGGCAGAACGCCCGTACCCACCCGGGCAAATCGCACGACCTTGCCGGGGACCCTTCCAAGACGGTCGCGGGCTCGCGTACTCTCGGTCTTTCGGGACAACACGGGTGACACCCTTCAGGCTCAAGCAGGTCCTGGCCGTCTGGGACGCGCGCGAGCTGGATCTCAAATGGGCCCTCGTCGGACGCATCGCGCTGATCGCGATCCTCTGCGCTGCCGGAGCGGCCGCCTACGCGATGCACGACGTCGCGGCGAAGACCCGACAGCGGAACGCCGAGACGGCCGATGAGGTGCACAAGCAGCTCCGCCTCCAGCTCCTGCGAATCGAGCGGGCGGCCGACATTCCCCAACGCTTCCCGGATTGGGAGATCGTCACCCGGTACGCTCTGCAACCCGGCTAGTGCGTGCAGCTGATCCCGGCGGAGGCCGGTCCGACACGGTCGAGCTGCTTGGGCGTCGAGGCGCACGCGCGCGCCGCACCCGACTGGTTCGCGACGCTCTACCGGTTCCTCTTCTTCGCCGGATCCACCGTCAGCCTGCCGCTCGAGCATCAGGGGTCGCGGATCGGGATCGTCGAAGCGGACATCGATCCCGACGCGGTCGTCGGGTCGGCGTGGATCGTGCTGAAGCAGGTGTCCGGCGCTCTCGCGGCCATGACCGTCGTCCTGTGCGTGCTGGTCTACGGCGCGGTGGCGCACGCGCTGCGTCCCGCCAACGAGATCCTGTTCGGTATCGATCGCGTCGCGAAGGGCGACCTCGGATGGCGTCTGCCGAGCCTCCGCCTGCGCGAGCTCCGCCGCATCGCGACGGTCTTCAATCAGCTCGCCAGCCATCTCCAAGTCGCCACGCGGGAACGTGCCGAGCTCGCGCGCCGGCTGATCGATGCCCAGGAGCAGGAGCGGCGGTGGCTGTCGCTCGAACTGCACGACGACGTCGCGCAGCGTCTGACGGCGTTGAGCCTTCTCGCCCGGTCGATCCAGGAGGGCGCGCGCTCCTCGTCGCCTTCGGTCGTGGCCGAGAGTGCCGAACTCGCCGCCATGGCGTCGGACGCCGTGCGCGCGCTCCGGAGCACCCTCGCCGCACTCAGGCCGCCCGAGATCGACGATCTCGGGCTGCGGGTCGCGCTCCGGAGTCTGATCGCCGCCCAGGCGCAGCGCGCCGGGGGCCGGATCCACGTCACGCTCGCGGCCGACGCGCAGGCCGATCGCCTTCCCTCCGACGCGGCGGCCCATATCTACCGGATCGTCCAGGAAGGCCTCACCAACGCCGTCCGCCACGCGGCCGCGCGCACCGTCGCGATCGCGCTGAACGTCGCGGAGACCGACGGAGGCGCCGAGGTCCAGCTGATCCTCACGGACGACGGGAGCGGCGCTCCCGTGGAGGCGCTGGAGCGCCCGCATTCCGGTCTCGGCCTGCTCGGCATGCGCGATCGCGTCCACGCGCTCGGCGGGCAGATCGTGACGGAAACGTCCCCGGGCGGCGGGTTCCGCCTGCGGGTCCGCTTTCACGCCGCGCTCGCGGCCGATGAGGTGTCATGACCAAACGGCGCATACGCGTGATGCTCGTCGACGATCACGCCGTCGTGCGGGAGGGCTATCGGCGGCTCCTGGAGCGGCAGCCCGACATGGAGGTCGCTGCCGAGGCCGGGGACGGCGCGGAGGCCTATCGCGCCTACCGCATGGTGGAGCCGGACGTCGTCATCATGGACATCAGCATGCCCGGCCGCGGTGGGATCGACGCTATCCGGCAGATCCGGCAGGTGGATCCGAGCGCCCGCATCCTCGTCTTCAGCGTGCATGCCGCGGTGAGCTACGCGCTCCAGGCCATACGCGCCGGCGCCCGCGGCTACATCACCAAGAGCAGCGCTTCGGATCTCCTCATCGAAGCGGTGCGAAGCGTGTTCAACAACAAGCTGACCCTGTGCGCGGAGATCTCGCACCTGCTGGCCGCGAGCCGGCTGGCGGAGGAGACGTCGCCGATCGACCAGCTGTCGCCTCGGGAATTCGAGATCCTGCGGATGATCCTCGACGCGCGGCACACGGACGCGATCGCGGCCGATCTCAGCCTCTCGCCCAAGACCGTCGCGAACTATCACTACGCCATCAAATCGAAGCTCGGCGTCAGCTCGGACGTGGAACTCGTCTACTGCTGCATCCGGTGCGGGCTGATCGATCCCTTCGCGGTCGTCGGAGCGGACTAGAACGCGCGGGCGCGCGGCCCGCAGCGGTGCGCGTCACACGTCCAGGTTCGCGACGCTCAGCGCGTTCTCCTGGATGAACTCGCGCCGCGGCTCGACCACGTCGCCCATCAGCTTCACGAACAGGTCGTCGGCATCGGTGACGTCCTTGACCTTGACCTGCAGCAGCGAGCGCACGTCGCGGTCGAGTGTGGTCTCCCAGAGCTGCTGGGCGGTCATCTCGCCGAGGCCCTTGTACCGCTGAAGCTGAAGGCCCTTGCGGCCGAAGGCCATCACCGCCTCGAAGAGCGCCACGGGCCCGTGGAGCACCGTCTCGTCGGACTTCCGCATCAGCGTGGCCGGCTCGCCGTAGATCTCCCGGAAGGCGTCGGCCCGCTCGGAGAGGCGCCGGGCCTCCTGCGAGGTGATCAGGCCGGCGTCGAGGGTCGAGACCTGCCGAACGCCCCGAAGCGTCCGGCTGAGGCGATAGCCGTCCTCGAACGACTCGCCCTGCCAGCCGCGCTCGATCTCGTCGGCGATCGCGTCGAGCCGGCGCGCGGTCATGTCGGCCAGCACCTCGGCCTCGCCCGGCCGCGACGCCGCCTCGGCATCGAAGGCGCCGGCCAGCACCGCCTGCTCGACCACGGAGCGGTCGTAGCGCGTGTGCAGGCCCTGCAGGATGCTCCGGAAGGTCCGGGCCTCCTCGACGAGGCTCTTGAGCTGCGCCCCGGCGAATTCCGCGCCGGTGGAGAGCCGCAGGATCGCGCCGTCGGTGCCCTGGTCGATCAGGTAATCCTCGAGGGCGCGCTCGTCCTTCAGGTAGATCGCACGGCGGCCGCGCTCGGCTTTGTAGAGCGGCGGCTGCGCGATGTAGAGGTGGCCGCGCTCGATCAGCTCCGGCATCTGCCGGAAGAAGAAGGTGAGCAGGAGCGTGCGGATGTGCGAGCCGTCCACGTCCGCGTCGGTCATGATGATGATGCGGTGGTAGCGCAGCTTCTCCGGGTTGAAGCCCTCCCGGTCCGTGGAGGAGCGCCCGATCCCGGCGCCCAGCGCCGTGATCAGGGTGCCGATCTCCGCGGAGGACAGCATCCGGTCGGCGCGCACGCGCTCGACGTTGAGGATCTTGCCGCGCAGGGGCAGCACGGCCTGGAAGGTCCGGTCGCGGCCCTGCTTGGCCGAGCCGCCGGCGGAATCGCCCTCCACCAGCAGGATCTCGCACTTGGTCGGGTCGCGCTCCTGGCAGTCGGCGAGCTTGCCGGGCAGCGAGGCGATATCGAGCGCACCCTTGCGGGTCACGGTCTCGCGCGCCTTGCGGGCGGCCTCGCGGGCTGAGGCCGCCAGCACCACCTTGCCCATCACCGACCGCGCCTGGCTCGGATTCTCCTCGAGCCACGTGGACAGGCCCTCGTTGAGGACGTTCTCCACCGCCGGGCGCACCTCGGACGAGACGAGCTTGTCCTTGGTCTGCGACGAGAATTTGGGGTCCGGCACCTGCACCGAGATGACCGCGGTGAGCCCCTCGCGGCAATCCTCGCCGGTGAGCGAGACCTTCTCCTTCTTGGCGATGCCCGACGACTCGGCGTAGCCGGTGACCTGCCGGGTCAGGGCCGCCCGGAAGCCGGCCATATGGGTGCCGCCGTCGCGCTGCGGGATGTTGTTGGTGAAGGGCAGGACCGTCTCGTTGAACGAGTCGTTCCACCAGAACGCGACCTCGACGCGAATTCCATCGCGCTCGGAGCTGACGACGACGGGACTCGTCATCCCGTCGATCGGCTTGCGGGAGCGGTCGAGGTACCGGACGAAGGCCTCGATGCCGCCCTCGTAGTACAGCTCCTCGCGTTTCTTCTCGGCGTGGCGGGCATCGGTCAGGACGATGCGGACGCCGGAATTGAGGAAGGCGAGCTCGCGCAGGCGCTTCTCCAGCGTGCCGTAGTCGAACTCGATCATCGTGAAGGTGTCGGTCGACGGCAGGAAGGTGACTTCCGTGCCGCGCCTTCCGTTTCCGGGCCCGATGATCTCCAGGGGCGCCACGGCGTCGCCGTGGCGGAACTCCATCGCGTGCTCCTTGTCGTTGCGCCAGATGCGCAGGCGCAGCCACGACGACAGGGCGTTCACCACCGAGACGCCGACGCCGTGCAGGCCGCCGGAGACCTTGTAGGAGTTCTGGTCGAACTTCCCGCCGGCATGCAGCTGGGTCATGATGACCTCGGCCGCCGAAACGCCCTCCTCCTTGTGGATGTCCACCGGGATGCCGCGCCCGTTGTCGGAGACCGTGCAGGAACCGTCGGCGTTGAGCGTCACGGTGACGAGGTCGGCGTGGCCGGCCAGGGCCTCGTCGATGGCGTTGTCCACGACCTCGTACACCATGTGGTGGAGGCCGGATCCGTCGTCGGTGTCGCCGATATACATGCCGGGCCGCTTGCGGACGGCGTCGAGGCCCTTCAGCACGCGGATGGATTCCGCGCCGTAATCGGCGGGCTCGGTCTGGGGGGTGTCGGCCATGAACTTCCTCGGCAGGCGGGCCTGATCGCGTCGGTGGCAGATGCGCCCTCGGGCGCCCGCGCCTGAACTCTCGCTTGGTCCGCCTGATATAGGGGTTCCGCGTTGAGATTGCACGATTTTACGGGTCCGCGGCGGGCCCGTCCCGTCGCTTTTGTGACGCCCGTCGCTTAACGCTGCGTTAGCCCTCGATGCCGCCCGCGCTCGCCGCATCCAGGCGCTCGATCGCCCCGGGTGCGAGCGTCAGCCGGACGGCGCCGAGCAGCTCGTCGAGCTGCGCCACGGAGGTCGCGCTCGCGATGGGCGCGGTGATGCCGGGGCGGGCGATGATCCAGGCGAGCGCGACCTGGGCCGGACTCGCGCCGTGGGCCTGCGCGACCGAATCGAGGACGTCGAGCAGCGCGAGGCCGCGGGGGTTCAGGTACTTGGCGACCCGGTTCTCCCGCGGGCGTCCCGCCGCGTCGTCGGCACTGCGGTACTTGCCGGTCAGGAAGCCGGCCGCCAGGGAGAAGTAGCCGATCACGCCGATCTGCTCCGCCCGGCAGAGCGGCTCAAGCTCGGCCTCGTAGCCGCGCTGGGCGAGGCTGTAATCGGGCTGCAAGCACTCGTAGCGCGGCAGGCCCGCGGAGGCCGAGACCGCCAGCGCCTCCGCGAGCCGGGCCGCGGTATAGTTCGAGGCGCCGATCGCCCGGACCTTGCCGGCCGCGATCAGGCGCTCGTGCGCTCTCAGGGTCTCCTCGAGGGGCACCGCCGCGTCGTCGAGATGCGACTGGTACAGGTCGATCCGGTCGACCCCGAGGCGCCGCAGCGAGGCCTCGCAGGCCCGCTCGATATGGGCCGCCGAGAGGCCCTGGCCGGCCTCGCCGAGGTCCATGCCGACCTTGGTCGCCAGGACGATCCGGTCGCGCGCGCCCGGACGGGCCGCGAGCCATTTGCCGATCACCGTCTCGGATTCCCCGCCGACATGGCCGGGAGCCCAGCGCGAGTAGACGTCGGCGGTGTCGATGAAGTCGAAGCCGCTCTCCACGAACCGGTCGAGGATCGCGAAGGACGCGGCCTCGTCGGCCGTCCAGCCGAAGACGTTGCCGCCGAGGCAGAACGGCGCGACCGTCAGGTCGGAGCGGCCGATGCGGCGCCTGTCCATGCGCGTCAATCCTGCAGGAAGGGGTTGGACACGCGCTCCGCGCCGAGAGTGCTGGTTGGTCCGTGGCCGGGGATGAAGGCGACGTCGTCGCCCAGCGGCAGGACCTTGTCCTTGATGGCGCGGATGAGCTGCTCGTGGTTGCCGCCGGGCAGGTCGGTGCGGCCGACCGAACCCTTGAACACCACGTCGCCGACGAGGGCGAATCGCGCGTCCCGGCTCACGAACACGACGCTGCCGGGCGAGTGGCCGGGGCAGTGGAGGATGTCGAAGCCGAGCCCGCCGACCGTCACGGCGTCGCCCTCGTCGAGCCACCGGTCGGGCGTGACGGGCCGGGCGGCGCCGAGGCCGTAATTGGCCGCCGTCTCGGGCAGGGAATCGAGCAGGAACTTGTCGGCCTGATGCGGGCCCTCGATCGGCACGCCGAGGCGCTCGCGCAGCTCGTCGGCGCCGGCGGCGTGGTCGACGTGCCCGTGGGTCAGCAGGATCTTCTCGACGGTGACGCCCTGCTCGCGGATCGCCGCCTCGATCCGGTCGAGGTCGCCGCCGGGATCGACGACGGCGCCGACCTTGGTGGCGTCATCCCAGATCAGGGTGCAATTCTGCTGGAAGGGCGTGACCGGGATGATCCCGGCGCGTGGCGTACCTGGCATGTCGTCCCGCGTGTTGGTGGCGCCGCTCCGGACGCCCTCCGCCCCAGTTTAGCGTAGAACGCAGGTGGGCGGCACCCTGCGCGGCACCCTGCGCGGCACGCTCAGGCCGCGTCGCCCCTGGGGCGGCGCAGGCTGTCGTGAAGCGCCAGCATCTCGGCCATGCCGAGCGCCCGCGAGCTCCAGCGGGTCTCCGCAGCGTTGACCTGCGTGAACCGGTCGTGGGACCGCCCGCCATAGGCGCCGAACACGGCTCTGCCCGCCTCGACGGCACCGTCGCCGGGCGCCGTCTCGTCCGGCCGGTCGATCCGGTAGGACGGCGTCGGGGAACGGCCGGTCACGCCGATCCGCACCCAGGCGTCGCCGTGATGCTTCTGGCACATCCGCATGGTGCTCAGGACCTGGCGCAGGTAGGCCTCGCCGTCGGCGAGATCCGGCAGGACGTCCGCGATCGTCGCGTCCGGGGGATGATGCTTCGTCCGGGCCATGTCCCACCTCGTTCCGGCCTGTCCTACCGTGTCGGCCGGACGAGGGCGAGCCGGGCTCCGGTGTTCCTCACGTCGGCCGCCGCTTCAGCAGCGCGTCGAGCCCGCCGACGCGGAACCAGTGGTAGCCGTATCCCTCCAGGAACAGGCAGTGGCGGCCGTCGTCCTTGACCTCGCTGCGGGCGCCGGTGAGCAGGTCGACGAGGATGTCGTGCTCGCGATCCTCGGATCCCGACGCCATCGCGACCTCCACGGGCTCCGGCGCCAGGTTGTGGACGCACAGGATGGCATTGCCGCGCCACGCGTAGCGCAGCGCCAGGACTGACGGGCGCCCGGTCTCCATCGCGACGACGTCGCCCCAGCCGATCTCCGGCGCCTCCTTGCGCTGCCGGATCATGCTCTGCATCCAGTTGAGCAGCGAGCCCTCCTCGTGGCGCTGGTCGGCGACGTTCACGTGCGCGTAGCCGTAGGGGCCGTGGTCGATCAGCGGCAGCACGGTGCGCTCGGCCGTCGAGAACCCGCCCTGGTGCTCGCTCGTCCACTGCATCGGCGTGCGGGCGCAGTCGCGCTCCGGCAGAGCCAGCTCGTCGCCCATGCCGATCTCGTCGCCGTAGCGCAGCACCGGCGTTCCCGGGAGGGTGAACATCAGCGAGTAGGCGAGGCGGATCCGGCGGGGATCGCCGGCCAGCATCGGCGCGAAGCGGCGGCGGATGCCGCGGTCGTAGAGCTGCATCCCCTTCTCGGGTCCGAAGGCGTCGAACACGCTCTGGCGCTGCTTGTCGGTGAGGCGTCCCAGGTCGAGCTCGTCGTGGTTCCGCAGGAAGATGCCCCACTGGCAGGAGAGCGGGCGCGGCTTCGTCCGCTCGATCGCCTTGACGAGGGGCCGCGCATCGTGGGCCGCCAGGGCGTAGAAGGTCGCCTGATTGACCTGGAAGTTGAACATCATGTGCATGCGGTCAGCGTCGTCGCCGAAATAGTCGAGGTCCTGCTTCGGCAGGATGTTGGCCTCGGCCAGGATGATCGCGTCGCCCTGGCGCCACTGCAGGAACTCGCGCAGGTCGCGCAGCATCTCGAACTGCTCGCGGGGCTTGCCGCCGACATCGGCGCCCTTCTCGGCGATCACGAACGGCACAGCGTCCATGCGGAAGCCGGAGACGCCGAGCTGGATCCAGAAGCCCATGATCTTCAGGATCTCGGCCAGCACCTCCGGATTGGCGGTGTTGAGATCCGGCTGGAAGTTGAAGAAGCGGTGGAAGTACCAGGCCTTGGCCTTGGTGTCGTAGGTCCAGGTGGTTTCCTGAACGCCCGGGAAGACCATGCCCTCGTCGGCGGTTGCGGGGCGCTCCTTCGACCAGACGTACCAGTCGCGGTAGGGCGATTTGGGGTCGGACCGGGCCGACTGGAACCACGGATGCTGGTCCGAGGTGTGGTTGACGACGAGGTCGATGAGGACACGCAGGCCCCGCTGCTTGGCGGCGTGCGTGAAGGCGACGAAGTCCCCGAGCGAGCCGTAATCCGGATCGACGCCGTAATAGTCGGCGATGTCGTAGCCGCCGTCCTTCTTGGGCGAGGGCTGGAACGGCATCAGCCAGACCGCGGTGGCGCCCAGGCCCTGGATGTAGTCCAGTCGGCGTTCAAGCCCGGCGAAGTCGCCGATGCCATCGCCGTTGGCGTCCATGAACGTGCCGACCGACAGGCAGTAGATGATCGCGTTCTTATACCACAGGTCGTTGATCATGGGCCCCCCGGCATCGTCGCGCCTCACGAACGTGGGAGCCGGCCGAAGCGTTGCCGTGCGGCGTCTCCTTAAATCAGCCGCGTTGTGCACGCCCTGTTCAGGCGCGCTCCCGAAAGGTCCGCGCTCGCCCCGTCGCGTCCCCCGAACCCGGCCCGTATGAACGCCATCCTGATCAAGCTGTTCGCGACCGCCCTGACGCTCAGCCAGGTCACGACACGGCCGGACGCGGTCCGGACGCAGTTCGATCCCGCGACGGACGGCCCGGAGGTGGTGCGCCTGCTGCGCGAAGGCTGCGCCCACATGCGCAAGGCCTTCGACATCGAGGACATCAATCTCGACGAGTTGATCACCACCGCGATGGAGGATCCGTCCACGGTCGCCGGTCCGGCCGCGCCGAAGATCCTGCACGGTCTCGACCTGACCGAGCTGAACACGAGCTACAAGCAGTTCTGCAAGGGCGAGAACCCGGCTAACTCGCCCTTCGACGCGAAGGCGGTGATCGAGTTCTACGACAACGCCACCAAGGATCTGCCCAGCGCCGAGGCCCTGCGCGACAAGGCCCTGCCGGGGATGACCCGGATCCTCGACGGCGCCGGCAAGCCCTTCGCCGAGGCGTCGGAGCCGAACGGCCGCCGCATCGTGGTGCCGATCACGGCGGTCCCGAACCTGGTCCAGAAGGCCTTCATCGCCGCCGAGGACAAGCGCTTCGAGACTCATCACGGGATCGACGAGCGCGGGGTGATCCGCGCCTTCATCGCCAACCTCGCCTCGCCGGGGCGGCCGGCGGGCGGCTCGACCATCACCCAGCAGGTGGTCAAGAACCTCTCGGTCGGCGACGACGTCACCTACGAGCGCAAGATCCGCGAGATGATCGTCGCGTCGCGGCTGGAGCGCATCCTGACGAAGCCGCAGATCCTGGGGCTCTACCTCAACGGCATCTATCTCGGCCGCGGCGCCTACGGCATCGAGATGGCCGCGCAGAGCTATTTCGGGAAGCCGGTGGGGCAGCTGACCCTGCCGGAAGCGGCGCTCCTCGCCGGCATGCCCAAGGGGCCGAACTTCTACAGCCCGGACAAGTACCCCGACCGCGCGCGGGAGCGGCGCGCCTACGTGCTCGCCCGCCTCAAGGAAGAGGGGACGATCACCGAGGCCGAGATGAGCGCGGCGATCAAGTCCGATCTCGGTCTGAAGCCGATCGAGACCGCGCGGCGCGATTCCGGCTTCTACGTCGTGGATTTCCTCAATCGCGAGGCCCGGACCTTCGCGGGCGTGGATTCGCTGACCTCCGGCTCGCTGACCGTCCGTTCGACGATCAACGCGGGGCTGCAGCGCGCCGTCGAGGACGCCCTTCAGGACGGCCTCGCCAATTACGAGCGCGCCACCGGCCGTCAGGCCTTCACGGGGCCGGAACTCAACCTCGCCGACAGCGTCCGGCGTATCCAGGCGGCGACGCCGGCACCGGAGGGCTCCGCCTCGGCCGCGCCCGCCGTCACCGGCGCGCGGCCGGAGGCCGCGAAATCCGATGCCAGGCCGGAGGCCGGGCCGGCTGCGAAGCCGCGCCGCGGCGAGAGGGTCGCGGCCGTGCCGCAGAAGAAGCCGGCGTGGCTCCTGGCACTCGAGAGCGCCCGCCCGGTCCTCTACGACGTTCACTGGCCGATGGCGGTGGTGCTGGAGACCGGCCGCGGCGGCGCGAAGGTCGGTCTCGCCGACGGCCGCATCGCCCCCCTCGATCCCGGCATCGCCCGCGGCAAGCTGCAGCTCTACGACGTGATCCGCGTGAAGGTCAGCGCCGGCAAGGGCGGCCCGCGCGCGCAGCTTCGCGTCCGGCCGACCGTCCAGGGCGCGGCCCTGGTATTGGAGAACCAGACCGGCCGGATCCTCGCGATGGCCGGCGGCTTCTCCTACCCGCTGAGCCAGCTCAACCGGGTCACCCAGACGGTGCGCCAGCCCGGCTCGACGCTGAAGCCGTTGACTTACCTCGCCGCGCTCAACGCCGGCCTGCAGCCGAACACCCTGGTGATGGATTCCGCCGTGACCCTGCCGCCCATCGGCGGGGCCGGCGATTCCTGGTCGCCGAAGAACTACGAGGGCGGCGGCTCGGGACCGACGACCCTGCGGCGCGGCCTGGAATTCTCCAAGAACCTCGTCACCGCCCGGCTCCTCCAGGGCGGGATCGCCCCGAAGGCGCCGGCGAGCCTGAAGCGGGTCTGCGACATCGCCCTCGAGGCGCAGATCTACGCCGAGTGCGAGCCCTACTACCCCTTCGTCCTCGGCGCGCAGCCGGTGCGGATGCTCGACCTCGCGGGCTTCTACGCGGCGGTGGCCAACGAGGGCGCCCGCCCGGCGCCCTACGCACTCGAATCGGTCGAGCGGGACGGCAAGCCCCTCTACGCGCACGCCGCCAAGGAGCCGGTGCGGATCGCCTCGGCGGACCGCGTGGCCTTCTACCAGCTGAAGACCATGCTGCAGGGCGTGACGCAGCACGGCACGGCCGCGGCGCTCGCGAAGGTCTCGGCCTACGTCGCGGGCAAGACCGGCACCTCGGAGAACGAGAACGACGCGTGGTTCGCCGGACTGACCAACGAGATCAGCGTGGTGGTCTGGGTCGGCTACGACAACGCCGACGGCACCCGCAAGACGCTCGGCCGCGGCCAGACCGGCGGCCACGTCTCGGTGCCGATCGCCTCGGCGATCCTGCAGGCGGCCTGGGCGAACGGCGTCGCCAAGACGCCGCTGCGGGGCCCCTCCCCCGAGGCGCGCCCGTTCATCGCCGACCTGCCGGTCGACCCGCGCAGCGGCGTGCGGGTCGCCGGCGGCGGATTCCTCGAGCATTTCCGCACCAGCGGCGACGGCCGGATGGCGGACACGCAGTACCGCCTCGTCCCCCGCGAGACGCTCTACGCCATGCGGCCCGACGCGCAGGACGGCGACCTCGCCGGCGACGACGGCGCGAGCGTCGCGGGCGACTACTACGGCAACATGACCGGCGAGCGGCCGCGATCCGACTTCCTCGACCCGTTCGGCGAGCGTCCCGCGCCGCGCAGCCGCCGCGCGCAGGGCGACGTGGATCTCTACGGTCAGGATCCCTACAAGCCCTGGCCGGGCCAGACGAATCGGTCGCCCTTCGGCGGGGACGACGACGCGCGCCGCCCGCGCCGCCGCGATCCCGACTACCTGTTCGGCGAAGACCCCGGTTACTGACAGCCCTCCCCTACAGACGAGAATCCCGTTGCGCCAGCAGCTTCCCGCGGCCCTGGCGGCCGCCCTCACGGCCGCGCTCCCGGCCCTCCCGGCACGCGCCCAGACGCCCGCCGCCAACACCGCCCCGGCGCCGGGGCCCGAGCGGATCAAGGAGGTGCCCTCGGTCACGGCCGTCGATCCGGCCGCGATCAAGCCCGGCCAGATCCTGTTCACCGACCACCGCGACAACCCGTCGGCGCCGGAGAACGGCCTGATCCCGTACCTCGACTGGCTGAAGGCGCGGCCGGCCGAGGCGGCGGCGCTCGCCCCGTATCCCGGCTACAAGGAGCCGGACTACACGGTCACGGTGAACGGCGTGACCAAGCCGCGGCACGAGACCCTGAAGGTCTACGTCGCCGAGGGGCGCTTCGTCGTCCCGCGGCCGCCCGAGGCGATCGACCTCCAGGCCTTCGCCAACCTCGCCTTCGTCCAGAAGATGGATCCGGCGATCAAGCACCGCACCCTGGCGGTCGCCGACGTGACGCCCAACAAGGACCCGGCCGCCGCCTTCGCCAAGCGGCCCGACCGCCCGTGGTGTGAGGGCGCGGGCGCCTGCATCGAGTCGCGCTACGACCTCGAGGGCAAGTTGCCGCTCGGCGTGAAGCTCGCCAACAAGCTCGAGGAAGGCTCGACCAAGAAGATCGCCGAGTTCGTCTCGTTCCAGAGCGAGCTGCGGGTGCTCGGGCCGGACCAGGGCGACCGGCTCAAGGCGCTGACCAAGATCGACACTGCGGTGACCGGCGGCCTGGAGCAGACGATCTTCTGGGTCAATCAGATCCTGCGCTTCGGCAAGTTCCTGGCCGTGTTCCAGCCGATGCCGAACGACCCGACCAAGACGGTGATCACGACCTACATGGCGCTGGCGATCAAGGGCGACGTCCTCGACCGCAAGGCCGAGTACGCCCGCGTGCCGGTCCTCAAGAATCTGCTGCCCGCGCAGGTGCTGATGGGCAATTCCAGCTTCAACACCGGCAACTCGATCAGCGCCGGCCTGCCGGTCTACGCCCGCAACCGGATCGCCACCTTCGCGGACGCGCTCACCAAGCGGTGACGCGCCGCGCGCGCCTCACATCCCGCGGTTGCCGATCGTCGGCAGCGTCGGCTGGGTGTAGGCGCGGTTCACGTCGCGGCGGGTCTGGGTGCCGTTGGTGTTGCCCGAGGCCCGGTAGTTGTCGAGGTTGAAGGTCTCGGCGAGGCCGCTGCGGGAATCCGGGCCGTCGCTGGTGCTGCAGGCGCAGAGGCCGCCGAGCGTCAGCGCGGAGAGGGCGAGAAGGGTCAAGCGCATCGCGTATCCTGAAAGCGGGCCGTGGCCGGGCCGCGACCGGCCACGGCCGGAGCGGCCCTCACGGGACGTCTCGCGGCATGGTCAGCGCGGAGGCGCCTCCGTCAAGGTCGCGCGCAAGATGTAAATCCGTTCTGCCGCCTCCGATGCGCGCCGGCCACGGAAAATCCACCACAGACCGGGATTGCGGCGGATAGGGCCGGCCAATCGTGTTGAGTTCGGCCCCCTCCCCCTGGCGAATCCCGGTCGTTTCGGGCGACAACCCTCCGCGATGAGCAACGTCTTGCCCTTCCGTCCGCGCCCGACCGTCACCCGCCTCGCTCGCTGCGAAGTTGTGACTGTGGCCGGTGATCTCCTCGCCCTGCTGGAGCAGCTCGAGGATGTGAGCGCCCGCGCCGCCGCGATGGGGCGTCCGGCGATCGAGGTCGAGCGCACCGTCCAGCACCTCCTGGATGCCGTGAGCGCCGTGGAGCGCGCCCTCGACTGCATCGGCGAAGGCGAGCAGTCGGCGCCGGGCTAGACCGCGTCCCTGCGCGCCCGGGCGCGCCGGGCTCCTCACCGCGGGGACGTCGAATCCCGCGCCGGCAGATCGCCGCGGGGCGTTCCTAAGCAGACTCTAAATCATCCGGAACCCTCCAGTACGCCTTGCGGTTGAGGGTCGGATGCTCGCGTCGGGCGTCGCTTCCGGAGGGTGCTATGAGGCTTCGCACGAGCAGCTTGCTGGCCGTCATGGCGGCCGGCGGTCTCCTCGCCGGGACGGCGCTGCGCGCCCAGGCCGCCGAGGTCGGTTTCCTCGAGATGCTGTTCGGCGCCCGGCCGGCCCCGCAGCAGGCCCAGCCGGCCCCTGCCACGGCCCCCGCCTTCGACGGCCGCACCTTCGGCCGCCACGCGACCCCGCGGCTCGGGGCGGCGCGCCGCCGCTTCCAGACCCGCTACGCGGCGCTCCCGCTCAAGATCCGCGTCAAGGAGCGGGAGATCAGCGAGCGCCAGACCCCCATCGACATGAAGGGCGGCGCGACGGCGGCGCTGCTCAAGGACGAGACGCTGCGGCCGGGCGACATCGTGGTGCTGAATTCGGGCGCCCGGGTGTTCACCGGGAATCCCGACAAGCGCCACGCGATCCGGGATTTCGAGCCGGTCCAGAACTCGCGCCTCGTGAGCCGGGGCACGCGGAAGGTCCTGGCCGGGCTGTTCACGCCAGTCGGCGCCGTGCCCGCGCAAGAGGCGCGGCGGATGATGGCCCGTGCCCGGCAGCCGATGCCCGAGGTGGCGACGCCGATCCCAGCGCAGAAGACCGCCATGCGGGTGATCAACCCGTGGCAGGGCGGGCAGTGACCGGCGCCGCGCCGCTCAGAAGAAGCGTTCCTTGATGACGATCGTGTCGCCCGGCCGGACCGCGTAGGTCATCGGCACGATCCCGGAGATCAGCGAGCCGCCGGCGTCGCGGGTCAGGACGGCGTAATCGCGCGCTGCCCTCGGGCCGAAACCGGCCGCGATCGCCACCGCCGTCTCCACGGTCATGCCGTTGACGAACGGGTACTGACCGGAGGTGGTGACTTCGCCGAGAATGTAGAACGGTCGGTAGGCGTCCACCTCCACGGTGACGTGCGGCTCGCGCACGTATCCGGAGGCCAGCTTGGCCTCGATCGCCTTGGCCGCCTGCGCGGTCGTCTGGCCGCCCACCTGCACGGTCCCGATCAGCGGCATGGCGATGCGCCCCGCGCCGTCGACCGCGTATATGTTGGACAGGTTGTCCTGGCCGAACACGATCACCCGCAGCTTGTCGCCCGCCGCCAGCGTGTACCGCGCGGCGATCGAGCCGGTGCCGGTGGCATCGAGCTGGTCGGTGCGGAAGCTCGGCCGCAGGCAGCCGCCGAGCGCCAGAGTCGAGCCGAGTGCGAGGAGCAGAGCGCGCCGGTTCATCACCATCGCCGTCATGGATGCAGTTGCGGGGTGATGTAGGCCGTTAAGGTTAATGAAACTTGATCACCGCGCGACGGAGGCGGCGCCGTCACCGGTCCGCGCGGCCCTTAACTCTTGAGCAACCTTAACATCCACTAATGGACGCGGGACGGCAGTAATGCCCGCCCGGCCTGTCTCCGCGTTCAGAGCGTCCGCATGTCCACGATCCGTCAACGCTCGACCTACGCCGTGCCCGGATCCCAGCCGCGCGCCGAGGAAGGCCTCGGCCTCGCGCAGCTGCCGCGGATCCTGCGGCGCTCGATCGGCTGGATCGTCGGGCCGACCCTGGTGGTCGCCCTTGGCGCGAGCGTCTTCGTCAACGTGGTCAGCCCCCGCTACACCGGCGAGGCGAAGGTCCTCCTCGAGAGCCGCGACCCGGCCTTCGCGCGCACCGCGCAGGAGCGCGGCGACCAGCTCGCGCCGATCGACGAGCAGGCGGTGGCGAGCCAGGTGCAGGTCGTTATGTCCCGCGATCTCGCCCGCGAGGCGATCCGCCGGCTCAAGCTCGTCGGCAACGCCGAGTTCGATCCCGGCGCGGGCAGCATCGGCGCCGTGCAGCGCGTGCTGATGATGCTCGGCATCGGTCCCAATCCCCTGGACCGCCCCGCCGAGGACCGGGTCCTCGACGCCTACTTCGACCACCTCCTGGTCTTCCCTGCCGGCAAGTCGCGCATCCTGACGATCGAGTTCCGCGCGAAGGACCCGAAGCTCGCGGCCGAGGCCGCCAACACCATCGCCAAGCTCTACATCGGATCGTTGGAGGCCGATAAGGTCGACACCGCCCGCTACGCCTCCACTTGGCTCGGCGGCAACATCGACGGGCTGCGCAAGCGCGTCGCCGAGGCGGAGGCCAAGGTCGAGGCGTTCCGCGCCAAGAACGGCCTCGTGGGCAGCACCGGCCTGGCCGGGCGGCCGCTCAACGCCCAGCAGCTCGGCGAGCTGTCGAGCCAGCTCTCCGCGGCGCGGAGCCTGAAGGCCGACCTCGACGGCAAGGTGAAGGCCATCAAGGACCTGATCAAGGACGGGCGCGCCTTCGAGATTCCCGACGTCGCCAACAACGAGGTCATCCGCCGGATCGTCGAGAACCGGATCTCCGTGCGCGCCCAGCTCGCCCTCGAGTCGCGGACCCTCCTGCCGGCTCACCCGCGGATCAAGGAGCTGCACGCCCAGCTCGAGGACCTCGACGCCCAGATTAAGGCCTCGGCCGAGCGCGTCGTGCGCACGATGGAGAACGACGCCAAGATCGCGGGCGCCCGGGTCGAGAGCCTCCAGGCCGCCGTCGACGGCCAGCAGGACGTCGTCGTCCGCGGCAACGCCAGCGAGATCCAGCTCCGCGCGCTGGAGCGCGAGGCCAAGGCGCAGCGCGAGCAGCTCGAATCCTATCTCGGCCGCTACCGCGAGGCGGCGGCGCGCGACGGCGAGGCCGCGACCCCCGCCGACGCCCGCATCGTGTCCCGCGCGGTAACGCCCGAGGTTCCGTCCTTCCCGAAGAAGCTGCCGATCGTCGCTTTCGCGACGCTGCTGACGCTGATGCTCTCGGTCGGCGGGGTCATCGCCAGCGCGCTGCTGGCCGAGTCCGGCCGCGCCGCCGGCGACCGCGACGGCGATCCGGCAGACGATCGGCGGCGCCGCGAGCCGGTGCTGGATCGGCCGTCCTTCACCTTCCCGGAGGCGACGCCGGCCGCCCGCTGGTCCGAGGCGTCGGGCGCGGCTGCCGCCGCGTCGGCGGCGCCCGCCGCGGCCACGGCGCTCCGCTCCCCCGACACGTTCGATCTCGCGCCGCTCGTCGCGCGCATCGCGGCGGCGCCCCGCGTACCGGAGGCGCAGGCGGGTCGCCGCGTCCTGATCGTCGAGACCGAAGCCCGTCGCGGCGTCCAGACGCTGCCCGAGGCCCTGACCCGCGCCCTCGGTCGCGAGGGGAGCCTCGTCGCCGTCGACCTGAACCTGCCGAACGACGGCACGGCGCGGCTCGGCTTCGCCGACCTCATCGCCGGCGAGGCCGCGTTCCTCGACGTGATCCAGGCACGCCGGGACGGCGGCCAGCACCGGATCGAGGCGGGGCTGCTGGAGTCGACCGTCCTGTTCGACGAGCCCGATGCCCTGGCCCTGACCTTCGAGGCCATGGCCGAGGCCTACGACTGGGTGATCTTCCGGCTCCACGCCGCGCCGGGGGCCGTCGACCTCCTCGAGCTCGTGGCCGGCTTCATGGACAGCGTCGTCATCGCGTCGAACGCCGATGCCGAGGATCCGGCGCTGGCCGACCTCTACGCCCTCGCCGAGGAGGCCGGCGCGGGGCAGATCCTGGTCGCGCAGGATCGCCCGGCCGCGTCCGATGTCGAGGAGGCGCGGGCGGAGCTGCGCCTCAACGCCGCCTAGGCCGCGCGCCGATCAGGACCGGCGCAAGGTGCGGAGCCGCTTGAGGGCGGCGTAGAGGCGCGGGTCGCGCTTGATCCGCCGTTTCGTCCGCGTCAGGCCCCGGCGCAGGGCGCCGTAGGCCCGGCCCCGCAGGGTGACCGGGATGATCGTCTCGACGAGGCTGATCGTCTCATCGCAGATGCTGGCCTTGTAGCGCGCCTCGCCGACGCCGAGATCGAAGCCCTGCCGGCCGCGGGCGGTCTGGTCGCGCACGAGATGCTGCAGGAGAAGGTCGCCGGGACTGTAACGGGCGACCTCGGGGTCGCCGTCGAACGCCGTCATCATGCCGCTGAACCGTCGGTCGCTGACGGCACCGCCGAAGGTGGCGAGAACGCGGCTGCTCTCGGCGAGACACAGGGCGTACAGCTCCACGGCGGGCTCTGCGCCGGTCGACGCGGCCGTCAGGAAGGACCGGATCGCGGGATCGGCGTAAGGGTCGGCCACGCCCATGCCGGCGAAGCGGGCCGATTTCTGCGCGAAGAACGCCGCCAGCAGGCGCAACGCCTCGTCGGCGGTCTCGGCGCGGCGGTAGACGATCGCGCCGTGCGCCTCCACGAGGCGCTTCTCCTTGGAGCGCAGCTTCTTGCGTGCGTCCGCGCTGAAAACCCGGCGCACGGTCGCCTCCGGATCTGGCCCGAGCATGAGGCCGTAGCCGTCGCTGGCCTCCGCCTCGCCGGTCGCGGCGAGCGGGTTCGCCGCCCCGTCCCACATCCGGGGCTGGTGCTTGAGCGCGAAGGCGTCGATACCCTCAGCGCGGCCGGCGCGGATCAGCGCCGCGACGATGCTGCCGGGCCCGATGGCCGCCGCGTCGCGGGTGGCGAAGAGCGGCATGTGATAGTTGGCGTGCGTGCCGCCGACCGTGCGCGCGAGGCGCAGCCCGTGCTCCCGGCTCAGGGTGAACGGGACGAGGATGCGCGGCCGTCCGTCGGCATCCCGGAGGACGGCGACGCGCGCGCGCTCGGCCTGTCCCGTCGCCCGCAGATAGGCGCTGATCCAGTCGAACCGCTGATACGGCGTGCCGAGGCTCGCCGGATCGGCTTCCAGGCGCCGCCACAGCGCCTCCGCCGCGGCCAGATCGGGGATGACCTCCGCGACGAGCCCCCCGACGCTGCGCGAATCGACCATGTCCGTTCCCGCTACGTGGACACCGACCGCCATGATCCGATCTCCCGGGGACCGCGCGCGATCCCGTGCCGCGCGCACCCTGACGGCAAGCGGCTGAACAGCCCGTCACTCCGATCGATGATGGCGCGATACCGGCGCCGGACGGTCCGTCAAAGAACAGTCGTGGCTAATGATAGCTTGCTTTCGCCGCGGCCACGCATGCTTTCGGCTTTGTTTACCCGGGCGAGCCAAGGCTGTGCCGAGCTGGGCCGCGGGCCCGAACGGTTCAGGGCCATGCTGTCGTCGCGTGCCAAGCATCGGGTCTTCGCGTCCGGATTCCGCGCGATCCAGGCGCTCGGGGCGGACCGCTGGCTCAGCCCCGCGGCGCGCGGCCTCGGCGTGATCCTCACTTTCCATCACGTCAGCCCCGACCCGGTCCCGGCCTTCGCGCCGAACCGCCTGCTCGGCATCACCCCCGAGTTCCTCGATCTGACCCTGCGCGAGCTCGATGCCCGCGGCTTCGAGATCATCGGCCTCGATTCGGTGCCGGAGCGGCTGGCCGAACCGGATTACGGGCCGCCCTTCGCGGTCCTGACCTTCGACGACGGCTACCGCGATAACGTCGAGCACGCCCGTCCCGTGCTGGCCCGCCACGGCGCGCCGTGGACCCTGTTCGTCACCAGCGGCTTCGCCGACCAGGCCGGGCGGCTCTGGTGGATCGAGCTGGAGCGGGCGATCGCGCGCCTGGACCGGGTGCGCATCGACGTCGGCGCGCGGAGTCTCGACCTTCCGGCGCGCAGCCCGCAGGAGAAGGCGCTGGCCTTCGAAGCCCTGTACCGCGACCTGCGGCGCGGGGACGAGGCGGACCTCCTCGACCGGATCGCGGCCCTCTGCCGGCAGGCCGGCTTCCCGCCCGGGCGCCTCACCGCCGACCTGTGCCTGTCCTGGGCTGAGCTGCGCGACCTCGCCGCCGACCCGGCCGTCACCGTCGGCGCCCACACGGTCAGCCATCCGATGCTCGCCAAGCACGCTCCCGCGATCGCGGCGCGCGAGATCGCCGAGGGGCGCGCGCGGATCGAGACGGAACTCGGGCGGCCGGTGCGGCACCTGTCCTACCCAGTCGGGGATCCGACCTCCGCCGGCCCGCGGGAATTCGCCCTGGCGCGGGAGATGGGCTTCGCGACGGCCGTGACCACGCGGCCCGGCCACCTCTTCGCCGAGCACGCCGCGCACCTCCAGGCCCTGCCCCGGGTGTCGGTGAACGGTTGCCATCAGACGCGCGCGGCGCTCGCCGGACTGCTCTCCGGCGTCCCGTTCCTGGCATGGAATCGCGGGCGACGGCTCAACGTCGCCTGAGGCGACGACCCGCCCGCGGGCGGCGTCAGCGGAACAGCGCGTCGAACAGGTTCTGCGGCTGCTGCTGCGGCGGCGGGGCCGGCGCCGGCCCCTCGTTCGACGGGAAGAACTTCCGCGAGGGCTTCTGGCGGGGCTGCACCGGCACGCCGCGCGGCGCCTCCACGTCCACCTGCCCGTTGGCATTGAGCTGCTGGGCGGTCTTGGTCGCGTCCTTGCCGGGGCGCTTCGCCTTCTCGGGCTTGGCCGCCACGGCCGGGACGTCCTCCTGCTCCTTGGCCTCGGCGATCACGTCGCTGCCGCCCTTACAGTCGACCAGCCACACGTCGTAGATCGGGTGCTCGATCGCGTGCAGGCCGGGGCTCGACGCGAACATCCACCCGGTGAAGATCCGGCGATACTTGTTGTCGAGGGTGACCTCGTCGACCTCGAGGAACGCCGTGGTCTTGGCGCTCTCGGTCGGCGGGCGCGTGTAGCAGACCCGCGGGGTGAGCTGCAGGGCGCCGAACTGCACGGTCTCGTCAACCGCCACCTCGAAATTGACGATCCGGCCGGTGATCTTGTCGAGGCCGGAGAACACCGCGGTCGGGTTCTTGATCTTGTCGGCGGCGGCGGGGCCGGCGCAGACGAGGAGCGCGAGGCCGGGGGCGAGCGCGCGGCGTGCGAGGGCGATGATGCGGCTCAAGGCTCGGACCCCTGGACGAGGGTGACCGGCCGCGCCAACGGGTGCGCGGCGGGCGATCGGGATTGACCCGTCATGAACACCGGAACGGTGGCGGCAAAAGGGCGCCGGCTCCGCGACGGGTCGCGGCTCTACTCGCCCGGCGTCCAGGACACGTAGTCGCCGGTCGCGGCCGGCCGCTGGCCCCAGGAGAGCTGCGAGCCCGCCGGCCGGTACGCGTTCGCGGTGCCGGTCTGGTTCTCGATATGGGGCTTCTGCCACGCCTTCGGCTGATAGGTCTCCTCGCTCGGCGCGACGTCGACGTTGTGGCAGAGCCAGCCGCGCCAGCCGGGGGGCACCTTCGAGGCGTCGGCGTAGCCGTTGTAGACGACCCAGCGGCGCTCCGAGCCCACCGAGCGGTCGATCAGCGCGCCCTCCGCCTTGTAGTACTTGTTCCCGAACTCGTCCTCGCCGACGAAGATGCCGGTGCGCGCGGTCTGGAGCGCGACGGAGACGGTCTGGCCGTTCCACCACGTGAAGATGCGCAGCAAAGTGTCCTTCAGCGCCATCGCCGGTCCCGGAATCGTGGCGCGCCGCGAGGGCGCTCGTCGGCGCCGTTATGGTGACCGCGCGCGTGTGAGTCCAGCCGCATGACGGAAGTGTCGCCCCGGGGCAACGCTCGGCCCGCGCTTTCGGACTCCGGTTCCGGCCATCCGCCGGTTCCGCTCCCTAGGGTTGTGAATCTAAAATTTTCCCGATCCGATTCCCGAAAGCCGGAAGGACACTTATCCCGGCCCGGGACGATATCCACAGGCTTTTGCGAGCCGGCACAACATCTAGCGGGGAACAAGGCCGTCGAACACCACTTGTTGACGTGAGAGTGAGGGCGGCGGTAATCTCCCTGCATCGGTCGCGCCCCGCGGAAGTGGTGCGTTGGGCAGGGGCGGCCGTTCCTAATTTTCGTTCGCGGGACCGAGGCACGTCTCTCAGCCGGGCGTGGTCGGCCGCGAATCCCACTATCGGGCTAGACCCCGCGTCGCGCGGGGCCGGGACCCTCGTGTCCCGACGGGAGAGGTGTGTTTCATGCGGTTCGAGCGTCGCTACACCACGGCCGGACAATCGCCCTACGCCGGGATCCCCTTCCGCAAGGCCCTGAGCGAGATCCGCAACCCGGACGGCTCGGTCGTGTTCCGCCTCGACGGCATCGACGTGCCGGAGAGCTGGAGCCAGGTCGCGAGCGACGTTCTCGCGCAGAAATACTTCCGCAAGGCGGGCGTTCCGGCGCGGCTGCGCAAGGTCGAGGAGAACGCGGTCCCCTCCTTCCTCTGGCGCTCGGTGCCGGACGACGCGGCCCTGGCCGAGATCCCCGAGGACGAGCGCTTCGTCTCCGAAGCCTCCGCCACGCAGGTCTTCGACCGACTCGCCGGCTGCTGGACCTACTGGGGCTGGAAGGGCGGCTACTTCTCGTCGGAGGAGGATGCCTCGGCCTTCATGGACGAGCTGCGCTTCATGCTGGCCCGCCAGATGGTGGCGCCGAACTCGCCGCAATGGTTCAACACCGGCCTGCACTGGGCCTACGGCATCGATGGCCCGAGCCAGGGCCACTACTATTGCGACCCGCAGACCGGCGTGCTGACCAAGTCGGCCTCGGCCTACGAGCACCCGCAGCCGCACGCCTGCTTCATCCAGTCGGTCCAGGACGACCTCGTCAACGACGGCGGCATCATGGACCTGTGGGTGCGTGAGGCGCGCCTGTTCAAGTACGGCTCCGGCACCGGCTCGAACTTCTCGATGCTGCGCTCGGAGAACGAGAAGCTCGGCGGCGGCGGCAAGTCCTCGGGCCTGATGAGCTTCCTGAAGATCGGCGACCGGGCGGCCGGCGCGATCAAGTCGGGCGGCACCACGCGGCGCGCCGCCAAGATGGTGATCGTCGACATCGACCACCCGGATATCGAGGCCTTCATCGACTGGAAGGTGAAAGAGGAGCAGAAGGTCGCCGCCCTGGTGACAGGCTCGAAGGTCGTCTCCAAGCACCTGACCCTGGTGATGAAGGCCTGCACGCAGTGCGAGGCCGAGGGCGATGCCTGCTTCGATCCGGAGCGCAACCCGGCTCTCAAGCGCGAGATCAAGGCCGCCCGCCGCGCCTCCGTGCCGGATTCCTACATCAAGCGCGTCGTGCAGTTCGCCCGCCAGGGCTTCACCAAGATCGAGTTCCCCGTCTACGACACCGACTGGGATTCGGAGGCCTACCTCACGGTCGCCGGCCAGAACTCCAACAACTCGGTCTCGCTGACCGACGACTTCCTGCGCGCCGTCGAGGCGGATGCCGACTGGCAGCTGACCGCCCGCACCACCGGCAAGGTCACCAAGACCCTGAAGGCCCGCGACCTGTGGGAGCGGATCGGCGAGGCCGCCTGGGCCTCTGCGGACCCTGGCCTGCACTTCAACACCACGATGAACGACTGGCACACCTGCCCGGCGGGCGGGCGGATCCGGGCCTCGAACCCGTGCTCCGAGTACATGTTCCTCGACGACACCGCCTGCAATCTCGCCTCGGCGAACCTGCTGACGATGTATGACCGGGACACTAAGCGCTTCGACGTGGAGGCCTTCGAGCACCTCAACCGCCTCTGGACGGTGGTGCTCGAGATCTCCGTGATGATGGCGCAGTTCCCGTCCAAGGAGATCGCGGAACTCTCCTACCGCTACCGGACGCTGGGTCTCGGCTACGCCAATATCGGCGGCCTGCTGATGACCATGGGCCTTCCTTACGATTCCGACGCGGGCCGGGCGCTCGCCGGTGCCCTCACCGCCATCATGACCGGCGTCGCCTACGCCACCTCGGCCGAGATGGCCGCGGAACTCGGCACCTTCCCGGCCTACGACGAGAATGCGGACGCGATGCTGCGGGTCATCCGCAACCATCGCCGGGCCGCCCACGGCGAGGCCGGTGGCTACGAGTTCCTGAACGTCGCGCCGGTCGCCCTCGACCACGCGAACATCCCGCAGGCGGATCTGGGCGACCATGCCCGCGCCGCCTGGGACCGGGCGCTGAAGCTCGGCGAGGAGCACGGCTACCGCAACGCCCAGGCCACCGTGATCGCGCCGACCGGCACGATCGGCCTCGTGATGGATTGCGACACGACCGGCATCGAGCCCGACTTCGCACTGGTGAAGTTCAAAAAGCTCGCCGGCGGCGGCTACTTCAAGATCATCAACCAGGCCGCGCCGGACGCCCTGCGGGCTCTCGGCTACCGCGAATCCGAGATCGCCGAGATCGAGGCCTACGCGGTCGGCCACGGCTCGATGGGTCAGGCGCCGGGCATCAACCCGACGACGCTGCGCGCCAAGGGCTTCACGGACGAGAAGATCGCCGCGGTGGAGAAAGGCCTGAAGTCGGCCTTCGACATCAAGTTCGTGTTCAACCGCTGGACGCTCGGCGACGATTTCCTCACGCAGACCCTCCGGGTCCCCGCCGAGAAGCTGTCGGACCCGACCTTCGAGCTGCTGCCGTTCCTCGGCTTCACCAAGAAGGAGATCGAGGCCGCCAACACCCACATCTGCGGCGCGATGACCCTGGAGGGCGCGCCGGGCCTGAAGCTCGAGCACTACCCGGTCTTCGACTGCGCCAACCCGTGTGGCCGGATCGGCAAGCGCTACCTCTCGGTCGAGAGCCACATCCGCATGATGGCAGCGGCGCAGCCCTTCATCTCGGGGGCGATCTCCAAGACCATCAACATGCCGAACGACGCCACGGTCGAGGATTGCAAGGCGGCCTACCTGCTGTCCTGGCGCCTCGCCCTCAAGGCGAACGCCCTCTATCGCGACGGCTCGAAGCTGTCGCAGCCGCTCAACTCGGCGCTCATCTCGGATGACGAAGACGAGGCCGATGAGGGGATCGAGGCCCTGATCCAGGCGCCGGCGGCCGCCAAGGCCGCCGCCGCCGCGGAGAAGATCGTCGAGCGCGTGATCGAGCGCGTCGAGCGGATCCGCTCCCGCGAGAAGCTGCCGGCCCGCCGGAAGGGCTACACCCAGAAGGCGGTGGTGGGCGGCCACAAGGTCTACCTGCGCACCGGCGAGTACGACGACGGCCGCCTCGGCGAGATCTTCATCGACATGCACAAGGAGGGCGCGACCTTCCGGAGCCTGATGAACAACTTCGCCATCGCGATCTCGCTCGGCCTCCAGTACGGCGTTCCGCTCGAGGAGTACGTGGAGGCTTTCACCTTCACGCGGTTCGAGCCGGCCGGCTTCGTGCAGGGCAACGACGCGATCAAGAACGCGACCTCGCTCCTCGACTACGTGTTCCGCGAGCTGGCGGTCTCGTATCTCGGCCGCGCCGACCTCGCCCATGTCAGCCCCGCCGAGATCGGCGGCACGGTGATCGGCGGCGGCGAGAGCGGCGACACGACCCGCGAGGGCCCGAAGCCCGCGCCGGCCTCCTCGGTCGTGTCCCGCGGCCTGCTGCGCGGCTCGGCCGACCGGCTGACGCTGATCCAGGGTGGCCCGGCCGGTGCCAGCCTCGGCGTCGGCGCGGCTGGCACCGGACAGTCGGCGCCTGCCGGCGGCACGGTCCACGCGCTCCGCGGCAGCACGGCGCTGAAGGCGGAGCCTGCGGTGGCCGGTCAGGCCGAGACGATCGCCGACACCCTCCCCTTCGCCAAGGCGGAGAGGAGCGTCGCAGACCGGCGGGCCGAGGCGAAGATGAAGGGCTATGTCGGCGAGGCTTGCCCGGAATGCGCGAACTTCACGCTGGTCCGCAACGGCACCTGCCTGAAGTGCGACACCTGCGGTTCGACGACAGGGTGCTCCTGATACGCCGACGGCTCGTACGATAAAGAAGGCCTAAGTTGCTTGCCGCTCTGAGTTGAACCTGCTGAGGTTTCAGCGAGATATATCTCAGAGCGGCATTCGACCGCCTGCGTCCGAGAGGGGCGCCGATTAGCGGACGGTATCCGCGCTCGCTGTACCGGTCAGTGATCCCCCGAACATGTCGAGCATGTTCGGGGGAAGCTGCGATTAGACGGACCAATGGTCTCTGCGCTGCGCGTGCGACGAGATCGAGACCTGTTCGCGATGAGCCGGTCGCACCTGTGATGGTGCGGATCAGGCCTTCGCCCTAACCGAGAGCCGGAAGGGTGCACGACGACGCGGTCATCGCGGCTGCCAAGCGGCCAGAGGGCGCCTATGTATCGTGCGAGGCAACGCCAGCCATCGAACCGGGCTGGTCTCGACTGAAGGTAGCCGATCCGCGCGCCCGCTGAGACGACGTCGCCATGACCTCATCGACTTCGACCAGCGCGGTCGTGATCGGCGCCTCCGGCGGCATTGGCCGAGCCCTTGTCTCCGGACTGGCTGCGAGCGGAGCCTACGCTCCAATCTTCGCCCTCTCGCGCTCGCAGCCATCGTTCCCGCACGGCATCCGCAGCCACGCGATCGACCTTACCGACGAGGCGTCGGTCGCTGCGGCCGCGGCTGCGGTCGCGGAGGCCGGACCGGTCGGTTTGGTCATCGTCGCGACCGGCATCCTCCATCAGGACGGCGTCGCGCCCGAGAAGGCGCTGAAGGCGCTCGATCCCGGCGCGATGGCCGCCGTGTTCTCCATCAACGCGATCGGCCCCGCCCTCGTCGCCAAGCATTTCGTCCCGCTGCTGGCACGAGAGGGACGTTGCGTGTTCGCAGCGTTGTCGGCACGGGTCGGATCGATCGAGGATAATCGCTCGGGCGGATGGTACGCTTACCGCGCCTCGAAGGCGGCTCTGAACCAGATCCTGCGGACCCTATCGATCGAAGTGGCCCGCAGCCGCCCGGACGCGATCGTCGTCGGCCTCCATCCGGGCACGGTCGCTTCCAACCTGTCGCGGCCCTTCCGCCCAGATCCGGGCGCCCCCGGCGTCTTTCGACCCGACGAGAGCGCAGCTCATCTTCTGCGCGTGCTCGGCGAGCTCGACGTGGCGGACACCGGAAGCGTCTTCGCCTGGGACGGCGCGCGCGTCCCGGCCTAGGGCTCGGAACCGGTCAGCGCGAGGCGGCGGTCCCGCCAGGCAGATCGCATTGCCCCGGACGGATCAGTCCACGTCGTCCTGGACGTAAGACGCCAGGCCGTTGCCGAAGGACCACTCGTCGCGCGCGTTCGGCGACAGGACGATGAGCACGTCTTCCGGACGAAGACCGGGATCGGCGACGAGGTTGTCGGTGATCGCTCTGTAGAGAGCCTTCTTCTTCGCCGTGTCCCGCCAATTGCCCGCGACGATGTTGATGATCACCACGTCGTCGGTGCGTTGAAGCCCGAGATAGTCGGAATCGTAGATCAGCTCGTCCGGCGCGTGCTGATGGATGAGGTGAAAGCGGTCGTCTGCGGGCACGCCGTAGGCGTTGCGCAGGCCGCGATGGATGCCGTCCGAGATGGCTCTGATATGGGCCGGTGACTTGCCCTTGAGGAGCGAGATGCGAACGAGGGGCATGGCTTGCGGTCTCCTGCGACGTCGAGCGGCTGGCCGCCTTGACGCTCCCCGTTTACGCCCCCAGGATCGTCCGGAAAATTTGAAACACCTGAATAAAGACTTTCCGGAAATTGAAGCATGGCGACGCGCACCAACCTCGACATGGACGTGCTCCGCACCTTCGTGACCGGGTTCGAGCTCGGCAGTTTCGCCCGCGCGGCCGAGCGACTGGGGCGGTCGCAATCGGCCGTCAGCACGCAGCTCCGGAAGCTGGAGGAACAGGTCGGTCAGCCGCTCGTGCAGAAGGCGGGACGCGGTCTCGCGCTGACCGCCGCCGGTGAGAGCATGCTCGGCTACGCGAAGCGGCTCTTGGAACTCAACGACGAGGCGGTCGACCGGCTGCGCGGACCCGAGCTCGAGGGCTGGGCGCGGCTGGGCCTCGCGCAGGATTTCGCCGAGGGCTGGCTGCCGGCGGTGCTCAAGCGGTTCTCGCGGGCCTACGCCCCTCGCACCCGAGCAGATCACGGCGATCCAGGCGGGCATCACCCGGTTGATGGCCACTGTCCTGCACAAGGTCGCGCCTCTGGTCGGCGTACTGGTCGAGGCGGTGCCTGCCGCGGGATGGAGCGTCGGTGCCGAGCCGATCGCCCGCGCCGCGCAAGTGGACGCCATCATCAGCGCGGACACGAACACGCCCGATGAGAAATCGCGCTTCATTTCTGAAGTAAACCGGCTCCTGAAGACCGTCCTCGGGGCCGAACTGGCGGAGGTGTCCTACATCGTCATCCACGAGGTGCCGAAGGACAGCTGGGGTTACGACGGCCTGACCCAGGCGGAGCGCGGGCGCCGCCGCGCGTAGCTCGCAGCGTTCCGCAGGTGGGGGCGCCGGATCATGTGTCGGCCGACCGGCGCCGCCGGCCTGTCACGAACGCGCCCGGCGCTTAATCCGACTGCCGGCACCAACGACGTGAAATTGTGGTGCCTGCAGCTTTTACGACATGTGGAACGGACAATCTGTATTAATCGTCTGGGATCGCCCAAAATCTCAGCTTGACGGCTCGACCCGTCTCGGGAGATCTCCCTCCCAGAGTGCCACGGTGAAGGGCACACCGCGCACGCGGAATCTTGGAGAGGAAACGATGGTCTTCGCAGGTCGCGCTGCAGCCGCGGTGCTGTTATTGACGATGGTGTCGGCCCCGGCGCGGGCCGCGGACCCGATCAAGATCGGGCTGAGCGGGCCCTATACGGGCGGCTCGTCTTCGATGGGTGTCTCGATGCGGGACGGCGCCAAGCTCGCCGCCGCCGAGATCAACAAGGCCGGCGGCGTTCTCGGCCGGCCGATCCAGCTGATCGAGCGCGACGACGAGGCCAAGAACGAGGTCGGCGCGCAGGTCGCGCAGGAACTGATCAACAAGGAGAAAGTCGTCGCGAGCGTCGGCTTCATCAATACCGGCGTGGCTCTGGCCGCCCAGCGCTTCTACCAAGAGGCCGAGATCCCGGTCTTCAACAACGTCGCGACCGGGACGATCATCACCAACCAGTTCAAGGAGCCGGACTACGACGCCAACTACGTCTTCCGGAACTCCGCCTACGACGTGCTTCAGGCCGGCCTGATGGTCGACGAGGCCCTCGCCCAGGGCCATAAGAAGATCGCGGTCCTGGCGGACTCGACCAATTACGGGCAGCTCGGGCGCGAGGACATCGAGAAGTATCTCGCGACCAAGAACGTGAAGCCCGTCGCGGTCGAGAAGTTCAACATCAAGGACGTCGACATGACGGCCCAGCTGCTGAAGGCGCAGCAGGCCGGCGCCGAGGTGATCCTGGCCTACGGCATCGGGCCGGAACTGGCCCAGATCGCCAACGGCATGGCCAAGCTCGGCTGGAAGGTCCCGATGATCACGAGCTGGCCGTCCTCGATGCAGAGCTTCATCGACATCGCCGGCACGAACGGCAACGGCGTGATCATGCCCCAGACCTTCATCGAGGATCAGACCCTGCCGAAGCGCAAGGCGTTCCTTGAGAACTACTACAAGACCTACGGTGTCACGAAGATCCCGACCCCCGTGGCCGGCGCCCAGGGCTACGACTCGATCTACCTCCTCGCTGCGGCGATCAAGCAGGCCGGCGGAACCGACGGCGCCAAGATCCGCGCCGCCCTGGAGAACCTGAACGAGAAGGTCGAGGGCGTGGTCACGACCTACGACAAGCCCTTCACGGCGAAGGACCACAACGCCATCTCGCGCAACATGGTGGTGTTCGGGAAGGTGCAGGACGGCAAGATCGTCTACGCCAAGGACGAGGACGCCAAGAACGCCGGCGTGGTTCGTCTGAAGGAGAAGTCCTCGAATTGAGGATCCGGACGCTGCGCCCGCGACGGGCGCGGCGTCTCCCTAAGGGCCGGCGGCGTCACAGCCCGCTGGCGCTCAGCACAGCGGTCCCGCGGCGCCCGCCGCGCGACCGGACGTCCCTCCGGCGACAGCGATCCCATGGAAATCCTGCTCCAGCTCATCGCGTCCGGCGTCGCGGTCGGCATGATCTACGCCGCCATCGCGTTCGGCTATCAGCTGACCTTCGCGACCTCGAAGACCCTCAATTTCGGCCAGGGCGAGGCGCTGGCCCTCGGGGCCCTGTTCGGCCTGACCCTGGTGCCGTTCGTCGGCTACTGGCTGATGATCCCGCTGGTCCTGGTCTTCGGCTTCGCCCTCGGAGCCGTGGTCGAGCGCCTCGGCGTGCGCCCGGCCGTGAAGATCAAGTCCGAGTACGGGTGGATCATGGCCACCATCGCGCTCGGCATCATCTTCAAGAACGTCGCCGAGAACGTCTGGGGACGTGACGACCTGAAATTCCCCTCCCCGCTGCCCGAGACGGCGCTCCAGGTCGGCGGCGTGCGCGTCCTGCCGATGGAACTGCTGATCGTCGCGGGTGCGCTGCTGATGATGCTGGCGGTGGAGATCTTCAATCGCAAGTCGATCTGGGGGAAGGCGGTCGTCGCCACCTCCAACGACATCGACGCCGCCGGGCTGATGGGCATCAACACCCAGAAGGTCATCACCCTCTCCTACTCGATCAGCGCCATGACGGCGGCCTTCGCGGGCGTGCTGGTGGCGCCCGTCACCCTGACCGGTGCGACGATGGGCTCCGTGCTGGCGCTCAAGGCCTTCGCGGTGGCGATCATCGGCGGCCTCGAATCCGGCCTCGGCGTCATCGTCGGTGGCCTGATCCTCGGCGTCGCGGAGACGCTGACCGGCTTCTACATCTCGACCGGCTACAAGGATGTGCCGGGCCTGATCCTGCTCCTCGTCGTCCTCTCCATCCGCCCGGTCGGCCTGTTCGGCAAGGCCGTCATCAAGAAGGTCTGAGCGTGACCTCCCGCGCAATTCTCACGGCAGCCTGAGCCATGGCGCAGACCCTCGCCCCCACCGAAGCGCCCGCCCCGGCGGCCGCCCCCAGCCTGTCGCGCCACGTCGGCATCCTCGGCGCCGTGCTGCTGGTCGTCGGCCTCGCGGTCTTCCCGCACGTGGTCACTAGCTCGTACTACATCCACCTGATGATCGTGATCGCGATCTACGCGATCCTGATCCTCGGGCTCGACATCGTGGTCGGCTATACCGGGCAGGTGAGCCTCGGCCATGCCGGCCTGTTCGGCGTCGGCGCCTACTCGGCGGCGGTGCTGTTCCTGCACTTCAAGCTCGGGATCTGGTGGGGCATCCTGGCCGGGATCGGGGTGACCTCCGCGTTCGGCGTGCTGCTCGCGGTGCCGGCCCTGCGGGTGACCGGCCCCTACCTCGCCATGGTGACGCTGGCCTTCGGCACCATCGTCCAGATCTTCATCAACGAGCTGACGCCGCTGACCAACGGTCCCCTCGGCATCACCCTGCCGCCGGCCCGGGTCCTCGACTTCTCGCTGCTGGGCCTCCAGGCCCCCTGGGGCGCGGCCGGCCGCAAGCTCGAGTTCTACTACCTGGTCTGTCTGGCGCTCCTGGCCACGATCCTGGTCGTCAACCGGGTGGTGCGCTCGCCCTACGGCCGCGCCTTCGAGGCGCTGCGCGACTCGCCGATCGCCTGCGATTGCATGGGCGTCAGCGTCTACCGCTACAAGGTCTACGCCTTCGTGATCTCGGCGGCTTTGGCCGGCCTCGCGGGCGCGCTGTTCGCGTGGTCGGAGCGCTACGTGGCGCCGAACTCTTACGGGTTCGAGCTGACCGTGCTGTTCCTCCTCGCCGTCACGATGGGCGGCCGCAAGTCGCGGGCGGGGCCGATCATCGGCTCGGCGATCATCGTGATGATGCCGAACGTGCTCGCCGATATCGGCCTGGTGCGGATCATGGCGGGGATCATCGCCGCCGCGGCACTGGTCGTGGGCGCTCTCGCCTTCCTGCGTCGCGCAGAGAACCGGTTCGCCCTGCTGGTGCCGGTCGCGCTCTGCCTCGCCTTCTTCCCGGCCACGCTCGCGCTCGAATCGGTCACCGACTTCCGGCTGACCGTGTTCGGCCTGATGATCCTGTTCGTGGTGTATTACCTGCCGGACGGGATCGTGGGCTTCCTCCGCGAGAAGATCCCCGCCCTGCGCCCGGCCCACACGGCCGAGGGCAAGAGCCTCCACGCCGAGGGCGCGGCACTCAGCGTGCAGAGCGGCGACCGGGGCGCCGACCCGCTCCTCACCGTCGATCAGGCACTGATGCAGTTCGGCGGCCTCAAGGCGCTGGCCGGCGTCGATCTCACGGTGCGGCCGGGCACGATCCACGGGCTGATCGGTCCCAACGGATCCGGCAAGAGCACGATGATGAACGTGCTCACCGGCATCTACAAACCGACCGGCGGCAGCGTGACCCTCGCGCGCGGCCAGGGGACGAAGCGCCTCGACGGGCGCACCCCGTCGGAGATCGCCGCTGCCGGCGTGGCCCGCACCTTCCAGAACGTGCAGCTCTTCCGCGAGATGACCGCGCTCGAGAACGTGCTGGTCGGCCTGCACCACAGCTTCCGCGGCACCCTGTTCGACGCGATCCTCGGCACGCCCCGGCGGCGCCGGGAGGAGCGCGAGCAGCGCGCCCGCGCCATGGCGATCCTCGACTTCGTGGGCCTCGGCGCCCTGGCGCAGGTGGAGGCCCGCAACCTGCCCTACGGCAAGCAGCGGCTCCTCGAGATCGGTCGCGCGCTCGCCCTCGACCCGGTCCTGCTGCTCCTCGACGAACCGGCCGCGGGCCTCACCGCCCCCGACATCGCCGAGCTGACGACGATCATCCGCAAGATCCGCGACGCCGGCATCACGGTGATCCTGATCGAGCACCACATGGACGTGGTCATGGGCCTGTGCGACCGCGTCAGCGTCCTCGATTTCGGCCACAAGATCGCCGAGGGCAGCGCCCGCGAGGTCCAGGCCGATCCGAAGGTGGTCGAGGCCTATCTCGGCAGCCCCGTCGCCGACGAGGAGATGACCCATGCTTGAGGTCACGGGTCTGTCGGCCGGCTACGGCCAGGTCGAGGTTCTGCACGGCCTCGACTTCCAGGTTCCGAAGGGCCAGGTCGTGGCGCTGATCGGCTCCAACGGGGCCGGCAAGACCACCACGATGCGCGCCCTGTCGGGCATGATCCGGCCGCGGGCGGGCTCGATTCGCCTCAACGGACAGGAGATCGGCGGCCTCGAAAGCCACGACGTCGCCCGGTTCGGCCTCGCGCACTCGCCGGAGGGCCGGCGCGTCTTCCCGACGCTCTCGGTCGAGGACAACCTGACCCTCGGTGCCTTCCCGCGCCTGACCGGCTCGCGTCCGAAGGGCGACGTCGCGGCCGACCGCGAGCGGGCCTTCGAGATGTTCCCGCGGCTCAAGGAGCGGCGCGCGCAGCTCGCCGGCACGCTCTCGGGCGGCGAGCAGCAGATGCTCGCCATGGGCCGGGCGCTGATGCTGCGGCCCGAGATCCTCCTGCTCGACGAGCCCTCGATGGGCCTCGCTCCCAAGCTGGTGGAGGAGGTCTTCCGGATCATCCGGCTGCTCAAGGCCGAGCAGGTGACGATGCTGCTCGTCGAGCAGTTCGCCATGGCGGCGCTCGGCGTCGCCGACCACGCCTACGTGCTGGAGAACGGCCGGATCCGCTTCCAGGGCCCGGCGCAGCAGATGCGCAACGATCCGGCCGTGCGGGCGGCGTATCTCGGCGGCAGCCACTGACACCCGACCGCGGATCGGTGCCGCGCGCGGCCTGGGATGTCCCCCAGTCCCGGCGCCCGGCATGAACCTGTCTCGCCGGGGCCGGCGGGTCACGCCCGGCGCACCGTCGTCGGCGCGGCTCGCGAGTGCCTGACGGTCGGCGCATCACCCTCGCGGACAAGCGCCCGCGCTCGCGAACGCCCTACAGGATTGTCCGACGCCGGGCGCGGGCGGCCCGGTGTTTGCTGAGGTTCGCCGGGGACAACGCTGAGGCCGGTCGGGCACTGATGCCCGTAGGCCGCGCCGCCGCTCTCCTGTAGAGACCGTCGGGACGCGGCCGGCGCGACGGCCACACGGGAGGTGTCGATTTTGGACGACGGTTGGGCGACTGCCTTAGGGTTGTTTGCCGTCCTTGCCCTGGTTCTGGCGAACGGCTTCTTCGTCGCAGCGGAGTTCGCCCTGGTCGCGGTGCGCAGGAGTCGCGTCGCCGAACTCGTCGCCGAGCGGCGCGTGAACGCGAAGGCGCTGCTCTGGGCCACGGACCACCTCGACGCCCACCTCGCGGCGACGCAGCTCGGCATCACCATCTCGTCCCTGGCGCTCGGCTGGGTCGGCGAGCCGGCGCTGGCCCACCTGATCTTGCCCACACTGACGTGGCTGCCGGACATGCTCTCGACGGCGGCCGCCCACACGGTCGCCGTGGTGATCTCGTTCGTCATCATGACGGCGCTGCACATCGTGCTGGGCGAGTTGGCGCCGAAGAGCCTCGCGCTCCAGCGCAGCGAGCGCACGGCCCTGGCGGTGATCCGTCCGCTCAGCGTGTTCCTGTTCGTGTTCCGCCCGGCCATCCTGTTCCTCAACGGGCTCGGCAACGGCGTCCTGCGCCTGTGCGGATTGCAGCCCGGCCACGGCGAGGGCGGCCACCACTCGACGGCCGAGCTCAACCTCCTGGTCGAGGCGAGCCGCGAGGCAGGCCTCATCCGCGAGGCTCAGCAGGAAGCGGTCGAGCGCATCTTCCGGCTGGGGGACCGCCGGGTCCGCGAGATCATGACGCCGCGCCACGAGGTCGAGTGGGTCGACCTCGACGGATCGCCCGAGGAGATCACGCGGGCGGTCCGCGCCTGCAGCCACGCCCATGTCGTCGTGAGCCGCGGCGGCATCGACGAGGTCGTCGGCGTGCTGCGCAAGCAGGACCTGCTCGATCAGATCCTCGACGGGCGACCCCTCGATATCGCCACCGCCATGCGGCCCCCGAACGTCGTCCACGAGGGCATGACGGTGCTCACGGCACTGGAGAGCTTCCAGCGCAACCCCGTGCAGCTGGCGGTGATCGTCGACGAGTACGGCAGCCTGGAAGGCATCGTCACGCAGACGGATCTCCTCGAGGCGATCGCGGGCGACATACCCGAGGTCGGTGAGGACCCGGCGGTCGTCGAGCGCGAGGACGGCTCGTTGCTCATCGACGGCATGATGCCGGCCGAGGACGCGTTCGAGCGTCTCGCCTTCAACGATCCGCCGGGCACGGACGACTACACGACTTTGGCCGGCTACGTGATCTTCCAGCTCGGCCGCATTCCGGCGGCGGGGGACGCGTTCGTGGCGGAGGGGTGGCGTCTCGAGGTGGTCGACATGGACGGCCGTCGCATCGACAAGGTCCTCGCCACCCGCTTGCCGGCGCGGGCGCCGGTCGGAGGGGCGTGAGCGCGTCGCCGGACCATCAATCGGCGCATATCCAATCGGCGCATATGCCCGTGAGAATCGCGGGCGCGTCGTCTCGCGCGGCGGTAGCCGTCGACCGCGCGAGTTCGGAGCGATATCGCGACCGTCAGTAGCGATCGTAGCGATAGCCACCGTAACGTCGCCCTTCGTAGAAGCGCGCGTCCCTGCGTCCGTAGCCACCGAACTCACGGTGGCGGCGATAGCCGTGCGCGGGCGCCCAGGGTGGCGGGCCGCCGTGACGGAAGCCCCGCTCTCCGCGGGCCCAGGGCGGATCGGCGAAGGCGGCCGAGGTCGATCCGAGGATGCCTCCGGCCAGTGTCAGTGTGCCGAGCAGGATCAGCGTTGGCGTGCGGATCATGGATGCCTTCCTCACAGCGGGGGCGTCCCGCGTCGCCCCAGTTACGGTGCTCCGCGGCAAACAGTTCCCCGCCGTCGCGAAGGCACGAGGCCGGTCAGCTCGGAGCCTCTCCGACTAATCGCGCGGTCTTCAGGATCGCGCTGGTCCGAGAATAAGCACTGGTGGCGATGGAACGGCACAGGTTCCGGTGGAACAGGCGTTCACAGCGTGATCGTGCGCAGTCACGACGTCGATAGCGGCACGAATGGTCGGAACGGTTCCGGATATCCTGCCGTTTAGGGGCTCCAAAACAGGAGACGCTCCATGACACGCTTGCCGATTATCGTCCTCGCCACCCTCGCACTCGGGGGCAGCGCCGTCGCCGCCGAGCAGGGGGCCTCGTCCAAGACTCCGGGCCACGAGATGCAGGATCGCGGGAGCCGGGCCGGGAGCCCGGGCGCGTCCGGTTACGCGCCGGGCCACGAGATGAAGTCCGGCGGGACGGACTCGACCGGTTCGACGTCGCGAAGCGGCGGAAGCACGACGGGCACCACCGGCACCAGCTCGACCGGCACCCGTCGCTGACGCGACCGTCGTCCCGTCCGGCTATTTTGCCCGACGGGACGAACCGGCCGCAAGTCGAGCAATGCTGATCAATAAGGATCCGGGCTCGGTTCCGGCTCGTGAGGCGCGGATCGCCGAAGATGAATTGTCGGTGAACGGCAAGATTGATTAATTTCGTGAGCCGTGGAACGCGATGATTGGCGACTGCATTTCTCGTTTCAGTTCGATGAACGAGGTTGGAGTATGAAGAAGCTTATCACGACCCTGGTCGCCGGCACCGCGCTGCTGGGTGCAGCCTCTGCCGCTCAGGCCCATGAGTGGGGTGGCGGCTACGGCTACGGCTACGGTCCGGGTCACGGCCATTCTCGCGTGATCGTGCGCGAAGGCTACGGCGACGGCTATCGCGGCGTTCGCTTCGGCCACCGTGACTGGGATCGTCCGGATGTTCGCGTAATCGAGCGTCGCGGGTACGGTCATCGTTATCACGACGACGATTGGGACGATTGATCCGCTTCGGATTCATGCGGAGCAGAGAGGCGCCCGGCAGGGCGCCTCTTTTTTTATTTCCGATCACCGGCGCACCGCATGCAACGGTTTGGCGCCCGTCCGGCTTTCTGAGCGGTTCATCGACACGAGGAACAGCATCGCTATGCCGGTACGACTGATCACGACTGCTCTGCTTCTGTCCGCAGGGGTCACGGCCGCGCTCGCCGCGCCCATGTCGGCCGACGACAAGGCGGCGCTCCAGCAGCAATGCATGGGCGATTTCACGACCTTCTGCGGTGGCATGCCGCCCGACGATGGGCCCGAGACCCAGGCCTGTTTCGAGAAGAATATGGCCAAGCTGTCGCCGGGCTGCCAGGGCGCCATCCAGAGCTACAAGCAGGGCAAGAAGGGCTGATCCAACCCGGCTGTCGTCTCCCGAGATCGGACGCGATCAGCCTCGCCGTCGGTCCCGCGCGGGTCTGACCGCACAGGCAATACAGCGGATCGAAGACCGTACGCGCGGGGGCGGCCCGAGCCGCCCCCGCCGGTGTTCAGTAGCTGTAGGACCGGCGCGGGTAGGCCTGGGGCGCGCCGTACCCGGTGTCGCGCGGCTGGACCCGCGACCCGTACTCGATCTCCTTGCGCCGCGCCTGCCGGTTGGCGAGGTAGCGGCCGCCCAGGCAGCCGGCGACGGCGCCGACGACGCCGCGCTCGGCGAGGTAATGGCCCGCCAGACCGCCGATGATCGCGCCCTTGATACAGCCCTTCGCCTCAGCCGCACCGACGCTCATGAGTGTCACGAGAGCGATGGCGGATGCTTGTCCCACGATGCGCATGCTGATGCTCCTCTTCGATCCGGAAGAGAATGCACCTGCGTCACGACCGTTCCGGACGTCGGAAAAGGGGTCGGCGCCCCCTTGTTCGTCGCCGCGGAGGTCCGACTGTTTCGCGCGCGTCGCTTCGTCCTGATGTCGGCGCCGATCCTGTGGCTCCGCGACCGACGATCGTGCCGGACGGAGCCGTACGCCGTCGGAGGTCGTCCTCCGCAAGCAATGGCCCGTTCCAGAGCTGCGGTGCGCGTGCGGAGCGGCGGTTGCCACTCCGCTTGACTCCAATACTTAGGACTCCTAATTATCGATCCATGGACCACGCGGCCGACCCAGATCCCGTCCTGATCCGCCTGCGCGAGGGCTTCGAGCGCGTCGCCCTCGTGCTGCGGGCCGATCTGTGGGCGGCCGCGGGCGATGCGGGCCTGAATCCGACACAGGCGCAGGTGCTGGCGCTGCTCGCGGGACGCCCGGCCGGCCTGAGGGCGAAGGAGATCGCCGCGCAGCTGGCCGTCTCGGCACCGAGCATGGCCGACACGCTCGCCGCGCTCGCCCGTAAGGCCCTGCTGACGCGCGCGCCCGATCCCACGGATGCCCGCGCGGTGATCGTGCGCCTGACTGACGAAGGCCGCGCGCTCGGGCGCGCCCTCGCCGCGGCCACGTCACAGGTGATGTCGGCTCTGGCGCGGCTGACGCCGCCTGAGCAGGCGGATCTCCTCCTGACCCAGATCAAGCTCATCCGGACCCTGCAGCAGGCGGGCGCCATCCCCGTGCAGCGGATGTGCGTCAGCTGCCGCCATTTCAGGCCGAACGCCCATCCGGCCGAGGCCCAGCCCCACCATTGCGCCTTCGTGAACGCCGCGATCGGGACCCGGGATCTCCGGCTCGATTGCGGCGAGCATGAAGCGGCCGATCCCGACGTCCAGGCTGCCACCTGGACGTCCTTCGCGAATGGATCGCCGCCCCTCCGAGCACCACGAGAGACCTGAAAGGACACATTGTCATGACGAGGATCAAGGCACGGGGCGTCGGCCTCGTGGCGGCGGCTCTGTGCGCGCTCTCCACCGGCGCCTCGGCCGAGCCCATCCGGGCGCAGCCGAGTCCCGCTGTCCTGGCGTCGTTCGACATCGTAGAGACGACGATCGCGACCAAGGGCGACACCGCCGTCTTCACCACCCGGGTCCGGGGCGAGGCGGGCAAGGACAAGCCGGATGCCACCGGCAAGTTCGAGGGCTCGAGCGTCTACGCCTACGTCTGGCCGACGACCCTCGACAGCGACGCGATCGGCTTCGACAAGGCTCAGGGTATCGTGGCGCTCGCCGTCACCTTCCACCCCGATTTCGACGACGCGGCCTACGGTGCCAGGAACCGCCATGTCTGGCACCCGCACTGGGTGGTGCTCGCCAAGGACGCGGCCTGCGGCGGCGGCCTGAAGGTCGTCGATATCCCGGACGGCGCGAAGCCGAAGGTTCCGCCGACCTGGCCGAAGGTCCCGCTCCTGATCGACAGCCCGGACTACCCGACCACCTTCCGGGGCGACACGGTTCAGGTCGAGATCCCGGTCTCGCTCATCACCGGCATCAAGGGTGCCTCGTTCGACGGGGTGACGTCCGGCCTCAAGGTCAACGGCAACCTGCACGCGCCGCTGCTCTGCGTCAGCGACGTCTTCAAGGTCGCCTCGGGCAACCTGTCGCTGCCGGGCAAGGTGAGCCCTCAGAAGTAGGACGCGCGACAGGAAGCGGTTCGGCGACTGCCATCGCCGAACCGCCAGAAGATCCCCCTCCGAGCATCAGAGAAGGACGAGTCACCATGGCATATGCCCGCCTCGACGATCCACCCCCGGCCGCGGCCGGGCTCTCGCCGCGCGCAGACGTGATCGATCGCCGACCCGTGAGGGCGCCGACCGCGCCGAGGATCGCGGCGCTGGCACGCCTCGGCGGGATCCTTCTCGCGCTCCTCGCGCCGCCGACAGGGGCGATCGCCGCCGATGCCCAGGACCTGGTGGAGGCTCTGCGCACAGTCGCCGGCAGTCGGCCCGGCGTGCGCCCGACCTTCGCCAAAGGGCAGTGCGTCCGCGGCACCTACACCCCTGCGGCCGAAGTGGGACAGGTGACGCGGTCGATCAGTTTCACGCGGCCGTGGCCTCTCGTCGGGCGGTTCTCGGTCGGCGGCGGCAACCCGTCGGTGCCGGACGCGACCAGGACCGTTCTGCGCGGCTTCTCGATCAAGCTCCTGTCGGACGGTGGCGAGACCCATCTGCTGTTCGAGAACACGCCGGTCCACTTCGCGCGGACCGTCGACCAGATGCTCGCGTTCCTGCAGGTCCGCGTTCCCGGCCCCGACGGCAAGCCGAATCCGGAGGCCATCGCGGCCTTCGCGAAGGCCAATCCGGAGACGACGCGCCAGGCGGCCTTCGTCGCCGGCAAGCCTGTCCCGGGCAGCTATGCCGGCCTCGTCTATTGGGGCGTGCACACGTTCACGGGGCTCAACGCGGACGGCCGTGCCGTGCCCTTCAAGTTCAAGATCGTGCCCCGAGCAGGCGAGATCACCCTCAGCGACGCGGAGGCGACGGGCACCCGGGCGATCCGGCGCGCGGCCTCGCCGGCGCGCGATCGGACGAGGAGCAGATCAATGTGCTGCCCCTCGGCCAGCCCGGTGCGGGCATGCTCGCTGAAGGCGGCCAGGATGGCGGTCACGCGCGCCGGCCCGGCTCCGTTCGCCGCCAGCGCGTCGGCCAGAGTCTCGCCGCGCTTGAGCACGACGTCGCGCGTCTCAGTCAGGCTCAGGCCGGAGGCGGGCTGGGTCTCGGCGAGGTCGGTGATGTTCTCCGGGACGACCCGCACCTCGATCGCATGGAACGGGTCGCGGCCCGTATCGGCGCCGGCGGCGGTCGCGGCGGCGTCGGCCGGCGCGGCGACCAGGATCTGCGAGAGCAGCCGCTGCGGCGCGAGCGGCACGGCGATCCGCGGCCCCGTCTCGCGCGCCTCATCCGACTGCCTCTCCACGAGGGCCGTGACGTCCTCGTCGCTCAGGCCGGGCGCGTCGTCGGGAACCGGCGTGCCCGCGAGCGCGGAGCGCGTGATCGTGACCGTGGTCCCGGACGGATCGTCCACCGGCTCGTCTGCGACAGGGGCGACCTCTCCGTCCGCGGCGAGCTGGCGCGTCGGATCGAAGGGTGGGATCTGCCCCTCGACCGCGTCGCCGGAGGACAGGCTCGTGACCAGTCGCACGAAGGGCTGGGTCCGGATGATCTCGCGCGCGCCGACCTGGTGGGTCACCGGCGCGGAGAACTCCTCCCGGTCCGAGGCGACGAGTTGGCGCCGCACGAGGCGGTCGCCGCGCTGTCCGACCACCCCTTGCCCCTCCGCGACCTGGGCAGGCCCCTGGCGGAATGTCGGCTTGGCCGGCGCGAGATCGCTGTCGACGGACATGCGGAGCGCCGCCCCCATGAGGGCCGCGCCGCAGGTGGCGATCAGGCAGCTGGCGCAGAGCCAGCGCAGGTTCAGCCGTCGCCGGTCGAGCGGCGTCGTCACTCCGTGGGTCGGGGCCGCGACCGGGCTGAGCGACAGGGACCTGCGCAGAATGGGCAGCTCGCCGCGCGGTGCTCGTCCGCCCTCGTCCATCCGGTCCCCTCACGCTCAAGCTCGCCGCTTCGGCGGTGAGTGCGGCCTGAATGAGGCTGCGACTTGCGCCTGGCGCGACGCTCGTCCGCTCAAGAAGCGCACGTGTCGGGCGCGGTAGCGGCGGGCAGGACGGGGCATTCGTCGACCGCCCACGATCGTTTCGACCGGACTCCGCCACGGAGCCGGGGAACGCCCGGCGCAGATCGCTGTTGCCCCAGTCGCCACAGAGGGTTGGGAGTCCGACCGCCGCGACTTCGGCACCTTCCCGCGACACATTCGGAGAATATGGTCATGGTCGACACAGACAGGATCACGGGCGCCGCGCGCACGCTCGGCGGGAAGGTGCAGGGCGCGGTCGGCGACGCCGTCGGCTCGGACCGTCACGCGCTCGAGGGGCGTCTCCGGGAGGCGCAGGGGACCGCTGAGAATCTCTACGGCCAAGCCAAGGACGCCGTGCGGCACGCGGCCGACGAGGTCTCGGACCACGCCGCCGAGGCCTACGACCGGAGCCGCCACGTCGCCTGGGAAGGTCATCAGAAATCCGTCGAGTGGCCGCACGCCTCCCTGATCGTGGCAGGTCTCGTCGGCTTCGGTCTCGGTTTCCTCGTCAGCCGACTCTGACACGGATCGCCACGTGCCGCCGTCGGCCTCACGTCGACGGGATCGCGGGGCCGCTAGCGCCGTGCGCGATTAGATCGGCACGGAGGCCAGGGCCGAGCCCATGCCGCGAAAGGCGCGGGCCCCCTTCTCCCGCGCGGGAGGGGGGATGCGCCGGTTCTCGACCGGGCACCGCCGTCCTAATCGAACCATCGCATATCGGTCGGAAGCGACCCGAGCGGGTGCAGGCACATACGCACGCAGCCGCCACGCCCGTCGGAAGCCCATCGGCGCTGCCTGGCCGATCCTTGCGGCACAGAGGGTGTCGGCGACCTGCGAGGGTCCACGCCCGAGTCCGGGAATGAGCCTTCAGTATCCACGCCGTTGATAACTTGTGTTCCATTATGGAACAGAGTCCTTGGCTTTATTCTCGCTCTAGACACCGCTGAGAGGTGTCTAATGCATCAGTTCATCGGCCTATTTGCCATCTTCGTCACGCTGGCCGGCGTGCTCCACACCTGGGGTGCGCCGCGCTGGGCGATCGCCGGCCTCTGCCTGATCGGTCTCCTAGGCGTGTCGGCCACGCTCGTCGGCACCCAGCCCAAGGTGGCCCCGTCGCCGGTGTCCCAGGTGCAATCGCTCAACGACGCGATGCAGCCCGTCTTCGAAGGCGTCTGGGACCCGCTGCGGCCCGGCCGGCTGCTGACGACGTCCCGATAGCGCCTCCGGTCCGCGCGGCTTCTGAAGCGAGCCGCGCGTCCCGTCAGGCAGCCTGCGCCAAAATCTAGAAGGTCGAGCGCGCCTCGATGCTGGAATAGTACCCGGAGCCCTGTACCCGATCCCGGACGTAGCCGGCGGCCACCGACATCTGGACGGGTCCGAAGCGGACGCCGGTCAGGTGGGCGCCGATCCGGTACTGGCGGAAGAAGTCGTCGCCGAGGAACAGCGCCTCGGGTCCGATATAGACGCCGTCGGCGAGCATGTAGCCGACGCGCAGGCGCGAGTAGTAGGCGTTGAACTTCGTCGAGTACGAGCCGTAGGCCGAGACCATGGTCCGGTCGGTCGGCGTCGCGTAGAAATTGCCCGCGACCTTCAGCCCGACGCCCGTACCGACGACCGGGTTGCCCGGATCGGGAATCGACAGCTGGTTGCTGCGGACGTTGAAGCCGATGAACCCTGCGAGGGCCGCGTCCTTCCAGATCCACTCGTAACCCGCCTGCAGGGCGCCTTCCTGCTGGTAGCCGGTGACCCGCGTCGCGACGGACCGGCCTGGATACGAGTAGGTGCCACCGATGGCGTCCACGCGGACCCGCAGGCCGTCGCGGGTGGGTGAGCCGTTCGGCGCGGCGGTCACCGTCACGGAGCCGAAGGCCGAGCTGTTCGACGTGACGCTGGTGGATCCGTCGACCGCGACGGCCCAGCTGTCGTCGACCGCCTGCTGCGAGGCGCCCGTGTACCAGTCGGCGCCGGCGCTGCGCGCCGGGAGGTCGGCGGCGGCGGCCTGCGTGGCGGAGGCCGCCGCGCAGGCGCACGAGAGGGCCAGAACGGTCGTGTACAGAGTGAGAGGACGTCGGGCAGCTGGTTCCGCAGTCCCGCCCATATTCAAAGGCTCCGTTAAGGTACGATTTACGCTTTAACCAACACTCGTCGACAATAGTTAACATCCACTTTTGGAAGGACTGAGTTTCGAGCAAGGCGTCCGCGCCGAGAGCGAGCGCGAGAACCGCGCGGTCGCTCAATCGGGCGGGACGCGCGGCGATCAGGCCGCGCGCGCGCGGACCGCGGCGTCGAGGACGACCTGCAGGTCCTCGTTGCGGAAAGGCTTGTCGATCCGCAGGAAGGCGTCGGCGGAGCGCGGCAGCTGGCCGTGTGGGCTGGCGAGGATGACCCGGATCTGCGGGTAGCGCTCGACCACGGTGGCGGCGAGCTGGAGGCCCGCCATCACCGGCATCGATTGATCGACGATCATCGCGTCGAAGGCGGCGTCGCGGGCGAGGATCTCGAGGGCGTGCGCCCCGGAGGCGGCCTGGACCACCGCGTGGCCGAGATCGGCGAGCACCTCTGCGACGCTGGCCCGCACGAGGCCGTCGCTCTCCACGAGCAGGATCTTCAGCCCCGACGCGCGGATTAGAGGGAGCGTGGCGACGGCCGGGGGCGCGGCGGGCAACCAGAACTCGGCCAGGAACGGCTCGGCGCCGGTGCCGTCGCGGATCAGGCGCCAGTGGCCGCCGCTCTCGGTCACGAGCGCCGCGGCCGCCGCGAGGGTCGGGCCTGCTGCCGTCGGCAGCGGCGCGGCCTCGGGTCGGCGACCGCTGCTGACGAGCACGCGCACGTAGGCCGCAACTTCCGCCGCGGCGCCCATGTCCTCGGGGGTGCCCTCGACGGCCGCGATGGCGAAGCCGGCGAGGCCGGCGTCGCGGATATGGAAGGCCAGGTTGAGGAGCAGCAGCTCCAGCACGCGCTCGCTGCACAGGACGGGCGGCAGACCGGCGGGGATGCGGTTGAGGACCGGCATCTCGCCGAGGGCGTTCGCGGCCAGGAACGGCAGGTAGCCCTCGAAGGTCGTGGCGAGGTCGGTCTCGGCGAGGGTGATGCCGGTCTCGTCGCCGCGCACGAGGTGCAGCATCCGGCGGGTGAGCGCCGCGCCCCGGCGCGCGCCGGCCGTCGCCCGCCCCACCAGCCGTTCCTGGTCGTCCCCGAGGGTGTGGCGCCGCGCCAGCAGCGTGAGATTCGTCAGGACGACGGTCAGGACGTCGTTGAACTCGTGGACGATGCCGTCGGTCACCCGCCGCAGGACGAGGTTGCGACGCGGCTCGACGGGCTGCGGCAGGGTCGCCCCCTCGCCGCCCGGCAGCTTCCGCATCAGGGCGAAGAGCCGCCGATCGCCCTTGGCGTCGGCGAGGCACAGCAGCCTCACTTGGACCTGCTGCTCCGGCCAGTCGCGGAGGTGCAGGGTCACGTCGTGCGGGCCGTCGGCCGCGAGGGCGGCGTCGCGCGCCCGGTCGAGCACGGGCCGGTCCTCGGCGACGAAGCAGGCGGCGAACGGGGCGGCGACGGGGGCTCCGTCGTCGCCGGCCGCGCTCCGCGAATCCAGCAGGGTCCGGCCGGTGTCCGGATCGATCTCGCAGCAGGCCCAGCCGGAGACCGCCTCGAAGGTTGTCAGCCGCGCCTTGAGGCGCGCGACCTCGGACCCGGCGCCGGCCATCTGCAGCCCGGCACTGCGGCGATGCCCCGCGAAGACGTCCGAGAGCGCCGCGAACTCGCCGATCCACGTGCGGGGCGCTTCGGTCTCGCCCTCGCCCCTCAGGAGGCGGCGCAGCGGTCGCGTCAGCCGCTCTCCCGCGACGAAGCCGAGCGCGGCCGCGCAGAGGATCAGGGCGAGCCCGACGCCGAGCATCCGCCAGTCCGGTGACGCGGCGAGCGCCGCGCCGGAGGGCACGGACTGCGCCGTCACCAGCCATCCCGGCGAACCGATCTCGGCCGCGACACGCATCGGCGTCGTGGCCGAGACGGCCGTCGTCCGGAATGGGCTCGTGGCCCCCGACAGGACCCGGCTGTCCGGGGTGGCGACGAGGAAGCCGAGGGTCTCGGGCAGCGCCGCGGCGCGCCGCACCTCCTCCTCGACCTTGGTGAGATAGCTCGGGTCGGCGTCGAGGCGCAGCAGGCCGTCCTGACCGCGCTCGCCCAGCGCGACGGCGGTCCCGAACGGCGAGTCGGCCTCCGCCCCGTCACTGACCACGATGACCCCGGCCGCGCGGCCGCGCAGGAACCACGTCTGCCGCGCGACGCTGCTGCCGACGCGGCGCTCGTCCCGGGCCGCCAGCACGGTACCGTCGGGCGCGACGAGGACGGCGTCCCGGTAGACCGGGTTGAGGTCGAGCCACCCGCGCAGGCGCGCGGCGCGCTGGTCGGCGGAGAGCAGGCCCTCGTCGTCGCGGAGCATCAGGCCCGCGTTGCGCGCATCGACCACGGTCTGCCGCAGCCGCGCCGCGAGGGCGGCGACGTAGGCGCGCGAGGCCGAACCGACCATCTCCTGCGGGGACGCCGCGGGTCCGGGCCGCGCGGCCGGGACGACGATCAGGACGGCGGCCGCGAACCCCGCCGCCGCGGCGATCGCGACCTGCAGCGCGTTGAGCAATCCGAGGGAGATCTGCAGCGGCTTCGCGGTCATCCGTACGCCCGGGGGTCGGTCCCGAGCGAGGCGCGATTTTCGTTAAGGGTCGATTAAGGCCCGCGGCGCACCCCGGCCGTACCACCCGACGCGGGCGCGGTCCGCCGGGCGGGTCGTTCCGACTATCCGTGACGCTCTGCGTCGCCTGCGCCGCACCGAAGCCGGTTATAGCGAAGCTTTAGAACGGAATATTAATGTAATCGGCGCAACGGCGCGTCCCGATCCCGCTCTCGTAGCCCGATCGACTTCGCCGTGCCGGGCATCATCTAGGTTGCCCCCATTCCTAAGTTAACTGTAATTTCCGGCGAAGTTGAGTGGGCTGGATATTACGAATGGGTTTGTTCATTGACCATCGTCGCTGTACAAACCCGGCGGTAGAGCCGTTGCACCTCGATCCGAGGGATTTTTGGCCCGGGAGGCTGTAGCGTGAGGCAGGCGTTGCGTTGGCTGGCCTGGGTTGGGGCGACAGTCGCCAGCCTCGCCCTGCTCAGCCAGCCGGTCGGGACGCAGGCTCAGCTCGCCATGAGCCTCGCCGCCATGGCGGTGATGATCGTGCTGTGGGCCGTGCTCGACGGGCCGCGCACGCGGTTCGTCTTCATGGCGCTCGGCAGCCTCGTGGTGCTGCGCTACATCCTGTGGCGGCTCACCAACACGCTGCCCTCGCCGGGCGACCCGGTCAGCTTCGGCTTCGGCCTGATCCTGCTGGTGGCCGAGCTCTACTGCGTCTTCATCCTGTTCGTCAGCCTGATCATCAACGCGGACCCGCTGCGGCGCGAGCCGCCGCCGGCTGCCCCGGCCGCCGACCTGCCCACGGTCGACGTGTTCGTCCCGAGCTACAACGAGGATGCCGCGATCCTTGCCATGACCCTGGCGGCGGCGCGACAGCTGAACTACCCGCCCGAGAAGCTCACGGTGTGGCTGCTCGACGACGGCGGCACCGACCAGAAGTGCAGCGATGCCGACCCGGCCAAGGCCGCGGCGGCGCGCGCCCGTCGGGGCGAGCTGCAGGCGCTCTGCGACGAGCTCGGCGCCCGCTACCTCACCCGCGCCCGGAACGAGCACGCGAAGGCGGGCAACCTCAACAACGGTCTCGCCCATGCCCGGGGGGACCTCGTGGCGGTGCTGGACGCCGACCACGTCCCGTTCCGCTCGTTCCTGACCGAGACCGTCGGCTATTTCGCGCAGGATCCGCGCCTGTTCCTCGTGCAGACGCCGCACGCGTTCCTCAACCCCGACCCGGTCGAGCGCAATCTGCGGACCTTCGAGCGCATGCCCTCGGAGAACGAGATGTTCTACGCGGTCACGCAGCGCGGCCTCGACAAGTGGAACGGCTCGTTCTTCTGCGGCTCGGCGGCCCTTCTGCGCCGCACCGCCCTCGACGAGGCCGGCGGCTTCTCGGGCATCACCATCACGGAGGATTGCGAGACCGCCTTCGAGCTGCACTCGCGCAACTGGAACAGCGCCTACGTCGACAAGCCGCTGATCGCCGGCCTGCAGCCCGACACACTGGCGGACTTCATCGGCCAGCGCTCCCGCTGGTGCCAGGGGATGTTCCAGATCCTGCTGCTGAAGAACCCGGCCTTCCAGAAGGGGCTCAAGCCCATTCAGAAGATCGCCTACCTCTCCAGCATGACCTTCTGGTTCTTCCCGATCCCCCGGCTGATCTTCATGTTCGCGCCGCTGCTGCACATCTTCTTCGACCTGAAGATCTTCGTGGCCAGCGTGGACGAGTCGATCGCCTACACGCTGACCTACATCATCATCAACTTGATGATCCAGAACTACATCTACGGCAAGTTCCGATGGCCGTTCGTGTCGGAACTCTACGAGTACATCCAGGGCGTCTACCTGGCCAAGGCAATCGTCTCTGTCATCGCGTCGCCCCGCAAGCCGACCTTCAACGTCACCAACAAGGGGGCGACCCTCGACCACGACCACATCTCTTCGCTCGCCCTTCCGTTCTTCCTGATCTACCTGCTCCTGATGCTCGGCTGCGCCGTCGCGGCGTGGCGCTACCTGTACGAGCCCGGCGTGACCAACCTCATGCTGGTGGTCGGGCTGTGGAACTTCTTCAACCTGCTCACCGCGGGCGCGTCCCTCGGGGTCTGCGCCGAGCGGCGCCAGCTCGAGCGCACGCCCTCCCTGGCGATCGATCGCCGCGGCGTCCTCACGGTCGCCGGGCACAGCGTCGACGTCTCGATCGAGCGCGTCTCCGCCGAAGCCTGCACCCTGCGCCTCCTCGGCGGCGCCCTCGATCCGGGGCTCACGCGCCCGCCGCTGCGGGGGACGCTCAGCGTCGAGCCGACGGCCGGCGCGCGCCGGACCGCGCCGCTTCCGGTCCACCTGGACCAGGCGACGCGCGACGGACAGGAGCTCGTCATGCGGGTGAACTTCGGCACGCTGGCCATCCGCGACTACCCCGCGCTCGCGGGACTCATGTACGGGGACGCCGAGGCGATGCGGCGCTTCCAGCTGCGGCGGCGGCGGCACAAGGACATTCCGACCGGCACGCTGCAATTCGCGTGGTGGGGCTTGGTCGAGCCGTTCCGCGCGCTCCGCTATCTTCTCGCGAGCCGACGCCCCAGGCCCGTCGAGATCGAGGAGGCGCCGGTCTACGACGCACCGCACGACGCCGCCGCGGCACCGGCGCCGGTGCCGTCCGTCCCGGCACCGGCGGCCCCCGTTGCGGCGCCGTCGCTGCCCGCGACCGCCAAACCCACCGACATCGAGAGCGGGGACGACTGGGTCCGCCTGATGATGGATTACGAGAACGAGCGCACCCTGGCCGAGCTTCGCGGCCGGCGCACGAGCGCGGCGTGACGGCGATGGGTGCTCGGCTCCGCCTCCCCGTGCTGGGACTGCTGCTCGGTCTCGCGAGCGTTCCTGCCCTGGCCCAGAGCTTCCTGGGCTCGGGGCCGGCGGAGCGGCTGACCGTCCCGCCGAGCGGCAACGCCCTGCGCGCGCCGTCCGAGGACGGGTCGGGCCCCGCACGCCGGCCGGACGCGTCGGCGACGGAGACGCGGCCGACCGCGCGCCCGTCCGAGCCGCCCCGGACCGCCGCGCCTCAGACGGTGCCGCGCGCGGCGATCCAGGCGACCATCGCGCCGGCGCGCCGGCTTCCGTCCGGCCCGCGCGGCTTCCGCCTGACCGGGGAAGAGGATTCTCTGCGCTACCCCGTCTACCTCACCGAGGCGCAGACGCGGGGACCGGCACGGCTGCGCCTCTCCTACCTGTCGGCGATCTCGGTGGCGCCGGAGAGTTCCGAACTCGCTGCCTTCGTCAACGGGACGAAGGTCGGCTGGACCCGCATCCAGGCGCCCGGTGCCGTGAAGGTGGTGGAGTTCGCCATCGGCGACGGCGTGCTGAAGCCCGGCTACAACGCCGTCACCTTCACCGCCAGCCAGCGCCACCGCGTCGACTGCTCGGTCGGGGCGACCTACGAATTGTGGACGCAGATCGACCCGTCGCGATCCGGCCTCGTGGTCCCGCCGGCGACCGACATGGACGTCCGGTCTCTCGCCGCCGCGGAGCCGGACGAGAGCGGCGCCCTGCCGATCCAGGTCATCCTGAACGAGCGCCCGAACCTCGCTCGCCTGGAGCGCATGATCGAGGCGGTGCAGGCCCTCGCCCTCGTGGGACGGGTCGCCCGTCCGACGGTGACCTTCGGCCCTCCCCTGCAGGGCCGGAACGGCATCAACCTCGTCGTCGGTACCGCCTCCGAGATCGCCGGAGTCGAGGGCGTTCCCGAGCTGGGCCCGATCAGCGGGCCGCGCCTCGCCATCCTGCCGGCGCGGCCGAACACACCGCCGACCCTGGTGGTCACCGGCGCCCGCGACGAGGACGTCCGTCAGGCCATCACCAACCTCGCCGTGCCGGCCGACACCGGGACGCCGGGCGGGCTCAAGGCTGTCCAGCTCTTCCGCGGCTACATGGTGCACGGTGGCGAGAACCTGACGCTCGACCGCCTCGGCGTGACGTCCCGTGAGTTCTCGGGGCGCCTGCTCCATGTCGGCTTCGCCCTCCGCTTTCCCGGGGATTTCGTCCCGGCCGATTACGGCAAGGTGATGCTTCACCTGGCCGGGGCCTACGTGGCCGGGCTCTCCTCGGAGGCCCGCATCGTCATCGACATCAACGGGCGCAACGCGGCCAGCGTCCCGCTGCCCGACGGGCGCGGCGAGGTGTTCGACGACAGCGCGATCCCCCTGCCCTTCAGCCTCTGGCGCCCGGGGGTGAACCACGTCGAGATCTCGGCGCAGTTGCCGAACGCCGCCGACCAAGTCTGTGACACCCTCAGCCCGGCGGCCAAGCAGGCGCGCTTCCTGTTCCTCGACCGCTCGCGGATCGAGATCCCGCATTTCGCCCGGGCGGCGCGCAGCCCCGACCTCGCGGCGATCAAGGGGGGCGCCGTACCGTTCGTCGTCCCGGGGCAGCGCGCGCGCCTCGTGCTGCCGACGCCCGACCGCGACAGCGCCGACGCGGCCGCGACCCTCGCCGCCCGACTAGCGATGGCGGCCGAGCGCGTCATCGATTTCGAGGTCGTCACCCAGCAGCAGGTCGTGTCCGACACGAGCCAGCTCGTGGTCGCGCCCGCCCGCGCCCTCGACCCGGCGCTCCTGGAATCGGTCGGTTTCGATCCGCAGCAGGTCCAGCGGGTCTGGGAAGGCCGCGCCGACATGGTCGCCACCCCGGGCCAGTTCGGTCCCGAGGGCGTGCTCACCCTCGATCGGCTTCGCCGCAACCTCCCGATGCGTTGCGCCCTGCCGACCCTGATCCCGCAGGTGCGCCCGGCGCAGCCCGCCCCGGCCCAGCAGGCGCCGCAATCCCAGGGCGAGACGAGCGCCGGGTCCTCCCCGAGCACGGCCCCGGCCCCCTCGCCGGGCTCCGCGTCGGACCGTGAGCTCATCGACCGCTGGGAGGCGTCGACACGCGGCTCGCGCCAGATCTGGGCGGCCCTGGACAGCGTCTGGAACGAGATCACCGGCACGGTGCGCTCCCTGCGCCAGACGATCACGGCGCAGGTGAAGCCGGACGAGACGGTCGAGGTTCCGGCGACGGCCTCGCTGCTCATCGCCGAGGGACCCCCGGTCCAGGCGAGCAACACCGTGATCGTGACCGCGCCGAACGCGTCGCTGCTGAAGGCGTCCGTCTCCTGCCTCGTCGACCCGGTGGTCTGGGCGAAGCTCGGCGGCAGCGCCGCCTTCCTCGACGCGTCCAACGGCACGCTGGTGACGTCCCGGCCCGAGCGGATCGACATCGTCGAGACGCAGCCGCGATCCCTGGCGAACCTGCGCCTCGTGTCCGCGGCCTGGCTGTCGATCAACACGGAATACTACGTCGGCATGACCCTCGCGATGGCTCTCTGCCTCGGCCTGGCCACCACGAGCCTCGTGCGCAACGTCGGCAGGAAGAATCCATGAGCCGCCGCGCCCGCACCCCCCTCGCCGCAGCCGTCCTCGCCGCGGCGATCCTGCCCGCGGCGGCCTCCCCCCAGGACGAGCCCGCCGTGCCTCCGAGTACCGCGCAGCCGGGCACGCAGCCCGCGCAGGCGCCCCGGACCGCGACCCAGGGGCTCGCCGGCAAGCTCGGCAACGACGCCGCGTGGCGGGCCTACCGCGCGCGGTTCATCACCGACCAGGGGCGCGTGGTCGACACCGCGAACGGTCAGATCAGCCACAGCGAGGGCCAGGGCTACGGCATGCTGCTCGCCGTGGCGGCCGGTGATCGGGTCAGCTTCGAGCGGATCTGGGGCTGGACCCGGGCCAATTTGATGGTCCGCGGCGACGAGTTGCTGGCGTGGCGCTGGTCACCCGACAAGCGTCCGGCGGTGAGCGACATGAACAACGCCACCGACGGCGACATCCTGATCGCCTGGGCGCTCACCGAGGCGGCCGAGGCCTGGAACGAGCCGAGCTACCGGACCGCCGCGCGCCGGATCGCCATCGAGTTCGGGCGCAAGACCATCCTGTTCCGGGACTCTCACGGGGCGCTGCTGCTCCCCGCGGTCTCGGGCTTCTCGGCCCGGGAGCGCCCGGACGGTCCGCTGATCAATCTCTCCTACTGGATCTTCCCCGCCTTCCCGCGCCTCGCCCTCGTCGCGCCGGAATACGACTGGGCGGCCCTGACGCGCAGCGGCCTCGCCCTGCTGCGGCAGTCGCGCTTCGGTCCGAGCAACCTGCCCACCGAGTGGATCTCCGCCAAGGAGGCGCCTCGTCCCGCAAATGGCTTCCCGCCGCTGTTCTCCTACAATGCCATCCGGATCCCGCTCTACCTCGTCTGGGCGGGGCTAGTGCGGCCCGACGACCTCGCGCCGTTCCAGGCCCTGTGGTCGGGCGCCGATCGGGAACGGCTGCCGATCGTCGACACCGGCGACGGGCGGAAGGTCGAGTGGCTCACCGAGGCCGGCTACATGGGGCTCCCGGCCCTGGTGGCCTGCGCCCTCGACGGGACGCCCTTCCCCGAGGATGCGCGCGGCGACATCGGCAACCAGAACTACTACCCGGCCACTCTGAGCCTCCTCGCCCTGACCGCGGCCCGCATGCGTTACCCGTCATGCCTGAAGTCCTGACCGGTCGTCCGCCGGCGCGCCTCCGACCGGCCGCGCCCTGCCTCCTGATGCTGGCGCTGTCCACCGCGCCGGCCGCCGCGCAGGTCGACGCGCGACCCGGTCCCGCGCCGCAGTCTCCCGCCGCGCCGACACGGTCCGAGCCCCGCATCGTCTACGGCGACGGCCCGCGCGCGCCGGCGATCCTGGCCGACCCGGCCACGTCGCGCACGACCGACATGGTCGACGAGAGCGCGCTGCGCTACTACGCGGCCCAGAAGCAGACGACTCGGATGAAGGCCGAGATCGCCCGCCTGAAGCGGCTCTATCCCGGCTGGAACGAGCCGCCGGACCTCAACGCGCTGCAGCCGAGCCCGCCCGAAGAGGCGCCCCTGTGGGACCTCTTCACCGCGGGGCGGTTCGACGACCTCCGCGCGGCGATCGTCGCGCGCAGGTCGATCGACCCCGCGTGGCAGCCCTCCGAGGAGCTCGCGCGCAAGCTCCGCCGGGCCGAGTTCCGCTCGCGGATCACGGCGCTCACCGGCAAGGACGCCGACGCGATCATCGACCTCTACCGCGCCGATTCCGGCGCCCTCGATCCGCTCGACGTCCAGAGCATCTGGATGGTCGCCGACGCCCTGGGCGATACCGGCTCGGGCGACGAGGCTTTCGAGCTCTACAAGTCGATCCTCGACGGCAACGCCGATTCCGGCGTGCGCCTCGCCACCATCCAGAAGGCGATGGCGCATCTGCGCATGGCGCAGGCGGAGCGCCTGATCGAGATGGGGCATCGGGGCGCGAACGGGGCCTCGGAATTCGACGCGATCCGCCTCGACATCACCCGTGCCCGGATCGCGGCCTTCCTGCACGAGGAGAGCGCCGAGACCCCGACCCCCGCCGATCTCGCGGCCTTCCAGGCCGTCGCCCGCAAGAGCGGCGATCCCACCCAGACGAGCCTCCTCGGCTGGTACGCCTACAAGCGCCGCCAGTTCCGGGAGGCGCTCGAATGGTTCAAGCAGGCGATCGCCCGGGGCGGCGACGCGATGGTCGCCCACGGGCTCGCCCTGACCCTGCGCCAGCTCGACATGGCGCGCGAGGCCGAGGAGGTCGCCTACGCGTGGCGCGACAAGTTCGTGGGCAACGAGCTGCTCTACATCGACATCCTGGAGCAGAAGCTGACGCTGCCCCGCCCGCCCGCGATCGAGCCCGCGCGCATCGCCCGCTACGCCCAGGTCGTGACGGCCTCCACCTCGGGCGAAGGCGCCCAGGGGCTGGCGTGGTACGCCTACAATTCCTGCCAGTTCGACACGGCGCTGGAGTGGTTCCAGCGGGCCGTCGCCTGGATGCCGAGCGAGGGGACCGTCTTCGGCTACGCCCTCACGCTGCAGCGCCTGAAGCGGCAGCGTCCGTACCTCGAGGTCGTGAACCGCTACGACGGCCTCTTCGCGAAGGTGGTCGACCTGCTGTTCCGCGAGAATGCCGGCGGGTCGCCGCTGCCCTGCGACCCCGTGCCCGCCGCCACCGGGCCCGCACCCGGGCGGCACGCCGCGCCCGCGGCGCGGGTCGAGACGCCGCCGATCAACCGGGTGCCGCGGCCGGACCTGCCGCCGGCCGGCGCGGACGCCAAGCCCCTCGCCGTGCAGCGCAACGAGTTCCCCCTGGCGGTCTCCATGGAGAACGCGCTCCGCTACCCGCCGCCGGGGCTCGTGCGAGTCCTGGCCGAACCCGTTCCCGCGGGGACCTACGCCCGCGAGCCCGTGACCCCGGCGCCCCCCCTGGTGGCCCGGCGCGTGCCCGGCGCGGGCCCGATGCCGTACGAGCGGTTCGGCTACGCCCTGCTCCCGGACTATCGCGGCGTCGACAAGCCCGAATTCCTGTCGCCGCCCGCCGCCGGCACCCTGTGGCAGGACCAGCAGGCCGAGCGCGGGCGACCCGAGAATTCCGAGGCGAAGCGGTTCCAGCTGCCCGCGCGCTCGGCCTACGACACCTCCGCCACGACCGAGCGGACCACCCCGTGAGGCGCGCGGCGGTCCGTACGGCCCGGCTCTGCACCCTAGCGTGTCTCCTGCTGCCCGCCGTCGCGCGGGCGCAGACGGTCCCGGTCCTGACCCTGCCCGGCGCCGGGACGCTGACCGCGGTGATCGAGACGCGCGAGCGCGACGGGTTCGACCAGCGGCTGCGCTATGCCGGCGGCGACGGTCGCAACCACGCCGAGATCGCCCTGCGCCGGGAGACCGCCGACCTGCTCCTCGCCTTCCCGCCGCGGCTGGCCAAGCCCAGCGAGTTCGGGATCGCGGGGGAGATCGCCGTCCGGTTTCCCGGGCAGGCGATGACGGTGCGGCCGCCGCTCCGGAACGCCTACGGCCCGGTGGGCATCGCGCTCGGCGCCGACTGCCTCTACGCGTGGCAGTGGATCGAGGGCGGACGCGGCGCCGCGTCCGCCGGCTGGCAGCCGCCCGCTCTGTTCCAGGCGGAGCCGGTCGCGCGCCGCGCGATCTCCCTGCGGATCCGGCTGTGCCGCACCGCCGAGGCCAGCCTCGGCGACCTCGTGCGGGCGGTGGAGGGACTCAGGATCGCCCTGCCCGGCATCCGCCCCCCGCCGGTTGTCGCGCGCGTCCCGCCGCGTCGGGTCGCGCCGCGGGCCGCCATCCGCCGCCCGAGCCGGCCGGCCGCGGCCGAAGCACGCCGAGACGAGGTTCCGCCGGTGCGGACGCCGGCCGCGTCACCGCCGCAGGTGCCCGTGGCGTCGCCCGTCGCGCCACCCGCGGCGCCGCCCGTCGCGCCGCCGGCACCGTCCCCGAGCGCCGGGGCGCCGGATCAGAAGCGCTACATCGTGCCGCCGACCCCCCAGACCCCCGCACCGGTGCTGCCGGAGCCGGGCGGCCAGCGCTACATCACCGAGGGGAGCGGCAGCGGGATCGCACCGAAGCCGGCGCCGGGGCAGGCCCCCGGCGAGACCTTCTTCCGCGACCTGCCGCCGGAGGCCTATCGGCCGCCGAACTGAGTTCAGGTCCGGGCGTCCGCCTCGGATCTGAGCCGTCAGAGCACGAAACGCCCGAGCTCGTTCGCCGGGAAGGTTCGGAAGCGCCGGTATCCGCCCTGCACGGCCTGGGCGAGGGACGCGACGCCCGCGAGATCGCCCGCCTCGGCCCTGCGGGAATCCGCTTCGGTCAGGACGAGGCCCACCGTGATCGAGACCGCGCTGATCGCGACCGGCACGGCGAGAACGTGTCGACCGGTCAGCCCGTCGGAAGCGACCACGTCGACCGCGTAGAGGCTGAACAGGTAGGCGCGCTCCGCGATCAGCGTCCGCGCCTCCGCCAGGACGTAGCGCGGCTCCTCCCCCGGCAGCCGGCGATATCGGGAAATGTCCGGTGCCATCGCTCCCCCGAGCGGCGAGGCCTGGCGGATTCAGGCGGTGATCAGGCGGCGATCCGCTCCGGCTTATCCTCGCTCGCGGCCGGCTCCGGCCCGGCGGGGTCCCGGCTGGCGCGGAAATGATCGAGGATGCTGTCGCCCAGACCGTCGAGCACGAGGTCGGTCGCGGCCTGGACCTCCGGGTCGACCTCCTCGGGCCGGTACCAGGCCAGGATCTGCTCGGGCAGCGCGTCGAGGATCGCGCCCACCGGGTTGACCGGCTCGGCCTCGGCAGGCCCGTCCGCGGCGTCGGCGATCGCCACGACGACCGGGGTCGCCGTATCGGTCTCCTCCGCGAAGGCGGTCCGGCGCTGGCTCTCCAGGGCGGCGCGCCACGCGGCGTCGGCGGCCTCGGCCTCCCGGCGGGCGGTCTCGCGCGCCAGCGCCTGGGCGGCAATGGCGCGAGCCACCTCGCGCGCCTCGTCGCGGGCCGCCTCGGCCTCGTAGCGGTTGAGCAGCGTGATGACCGGGTGCATGTCCGGATCCGACAGGTCGCCGCAGGCTCCGATGGCGGATTCGATGAGGCGCCGCGACAGGCCGGTGCCCCGGACCGGGGCCGCCGCGCGGGCGAGATCCTGCCAGGCGGCGAGCGCCGCCTGCATCGCCGGCAGGAGCGCTTCGGGCAGCCCGGCGCGGTCGTGCAGGTCCGCGAACAGGCGCGGGTCGCGCATGGCCCGGGCGACCCCGGCATGATCCTGCCCCGACAGGTCGGCCAGGGCGGCGAGCGCGAAGTCCGTCCGGCCCGAGAGCACGGCGCGCAGGATCAGGCCCGCGGTCAGCTGCCGGCTTGCGCGCAGATGGGTCACCAGCCGCGTCACGGCGGCCGCGCCGAAGCCCTCGCAGGCCTCGAGCGCGACGCGCTCGCCGGCCTCGCGGCTCATCCGGTCCAAGCGCTCGGCGCCGAGCCAGGCGCGGTCGGTGACGAAGTCGGTGAGCGCCCGCGCCACCGCGATCCCGAGGGCATGGCGCACCTCCGGCGGTAGGTCGGCGCGGGCGAGGAGCGCCTCGCGCAGGGCGGCCTCGTCGCCGCGGCGCTCGATCATGCGCAGCATCCGGCCCGCGGTGATCTTCGCCGTCGGATTGGCCGCGAGTACGACCAGCGTGTCGGTCTCGCCGATCTCCGCCAGGGCGCCCGCGACCGCGTGCGAGAGGTGGTGCCGGGCGGCGATCACCGCGCGGGTGGCCTCGTCGCCGAGGGCGGCCGCGTCCACGAGGTCGGCGTCGGTGAGGACCGGCGAGCGGGCGAGCACCGGCCGCGCCACCTCGGGAACGTCGGAGGACAGAGCGACGACCAGCGGGCGCGGCGCCCGCGCCGAGGCCGCGCAGGTCTCGGCGAGCGCCCGGCGCACGAGCGGCGACGGGTCGTCGAGGAGCGCGAGCAGCGCGGTCTTGGCCTCCCAGGCCGCGTCGGCGCCCAGGTCGCCGTAGAGGTAGGTCCGGGCCAGCGTTGCGGTCGCCTCGGCCCGGCGCTCGGCCGAGGCGTCCTGCGTCCAGGCCAGAAAGTCGCGGATGATCATCGACCGCTCCGGGGGGCGAACAGGCTGGTCCTGCTGCCGGACATGGACGCCGCGGCCGCGAGTTCCGCAGGTCGGCGGGGCGGCAGCGGCGGATTGAGGAGGGCGGCGCCCGGCGGCGTCGCCGCCGGTCCGGCCGTTGCGCCCGTGACGGCACCCGTGATGGCACCCGTGACGGCGGGCTCCGCGACGGCGACGCGCGGTGGCGGCTCGGCGTCGGAGCGCGGGAAATAGGTCGGCGCCGCGTGCTGCACCGGCGCGGCGCTGTTGCGCGCCTGCCAGAGACGGGCCGCGCCGTCGGAGGCCGCGCCGCGCTGGTCCGTCTGGAACAGGCTGCGCAGGTCCGAGGTCCCGCCGAACGCGGTCGCCGCGCTGGCGTAGGCCGAGACGGCCTGCGGCGCCGCGGCGCCGTCCTGGCGCAGGCCGGTGAGGTCGGTGGCGGCGGCGCCCTGGGCCGCCGCCGAGAGGCTGGCATAGAGTTCGGCAGCACTCCGCGGCCGGCCGGCGCGGTCGTAGAACAGCGCCCGGTTGGCACCGGCCGCCTCCGGCAGGTCGAGCGCGGCAGCGCGCTCGGGGAAGGCGCGGGCGGTCGAGATCAGGGCGGCCGCGCCCTTCGCGCCCAGCACGTGGGCCGCGTAGAGATCGCCGGCGGTCGGCTCGCGGCCGAGGGCGCCCGTGAGGGCGTCGGCGTTCTGCTGGGTCAGAGCGCCGGCCAGCGTCGCGGAGATCTTGGGATCGCGGCGCAGGTCGAGGATCGCCTGCCGCTGGCCCGCGTCGGGAACCGTGTAGGTGCCGTCCGACTGCCGGGTGATCGCGTCGGCCTGCGCCTGCAGGCCGAGCCGCGGCCCGGCATTCTTCATCACGCCGAGCCAGGTCTGCTCGATGAACTGGAACAGGCCGGTGGCCGAGGAGGTGCCGGCCTTGGCGGCGGGATCGAGGGCGGATTCGCGCCGCGCCGTGGCGAGGAGATAGTCGAAGCCGACGCCGCTCGCCGTCGCCCCGTCGCGGATGGCCTGGACCACCGGCCCGGAGGCGGGCGTGCCCGGCAGCGCCCGCGCCTGGGGCGGCGGGCTCTCCGGTGGGCTCGACGGCGTGGTGAACAGGAACATCCGGGCGGGCACGGTGCTGGAGACCGCCCGAACCTGCGCCCGCTATGGTAAACAAGTCCTCAATCGGCCGCGCGCGACCGGTTCCTGTTTCAGGACCCGGTGAACTCCCCCGCGCCCTTCGGCCGGCGCATCTGGAAGCGCGTGTCGGCGGTAGCGTGGAAGTAGTCGAAGTACCCGCCGCGCATGATCGGGTGCATCGCCGCCGTATCGACCATTCCGTCCGAGACGTACCGCTCGTCGACGTAGATCGACACCACCTGCCCGATCACCAGGAAGTTCTCCGCCTCCCCGCCCGAGAGGGGCACCAGCGGCACGGTCTGGAGCCACCGGCACTCCAGGGCCGCCGGCGAGGCGGCCACGCGCGGCGGCCGCACCTTCTGCGAGGGCGCGGTCTCCAGGTTGGCGAAGGCGAACTCGCTCGTTCCGCGCGGCAGCGGCGCCGAGGAATCGTTCATCCCGTCGCGCAGGTCCCAGGTGGCGAGACTGCAGACGAACTCCCGGCCCTCCTCGGCGAAGGTCATCGCGTCCTTCCGGCCCGAGGAGGAGAACGCGACCATGTTGTCGGCCACGGCGTTGAAGAACGAGTAGGGCGCGAGGTTGAGCGCGCCCGCGCGGTTCATGGCGCTGATCCAGCCGATCGGTCGCGGCGCTACGATGGCCTTCAGCGGGTTGTGCGGGAGGGCGCGCGACTCGCGCGGCAGATCGAGGTCGTAGTGCACGGCCGGTCCCTTCAGAGGTGAGTGACGATCTCGTCGAGGGCCGGCCGCGGCCGGTCGGAGGGCACCTCGCGCGCCCGGCCGATATGGACGAAGCCGGCGAGCTTCTCGGTGGGCGCGAGGCCGAGGGCGTCGAGCACGCGGCGGTCGTAGGCGAACCACTCGGTCAGCCACGACGTGGCGAAGCCGGCGGCGTTCGCGGCGATCACGAGGTTCATGGTGGCGGCACCGGCGGAGAGCACCTGCTCCCAGTCCGGGATCTTCACGTGCGGGCCCGCCCGCGAGACCACCGCGACGACGACCGGCGCGTGGGTCAGGCGGGCGCGTTCCTGCGCGAGCCGCTCCGGCGCCGCGCCGGGATTGTCGGCCGCGAAGGTCGCCGCGATGACCTCGCCCACCTTCGCCCGGGCCTCGCCGGCGATGACGATGAAGCGCCAGGGCGCGAGCTTGCCGTGGTCGGGCACCCGCGAGGCGGCCGTCAGGATGGATTCCAGCTGCGCCCGGTCGGGCCCGGGCTCGTCCAGCAGCGCCGGCGGCACCGAGCGGCGGGTCTTCAGGAGATCGAGGGTGGCGGTCATGCGCTCCGTCCCGGTATCGCGTCCCGACCGGGATGTGGCATGCGCGGGCCGCCGGTGGAAGAGCGGCCTTGCCGCCGCCACGGTCGGGAGTCAGAGGCAGGCCCGGACGATCCGGTGCCGCGACCGGCGAGACGAGCAGAAGAAGGGCCGACCGATGCGCATGAGGCTTGCAGCGACCGCGCTGGCGATGCTCGCCGCCGGCCCGCCGGCCGCGCTCGCGCAGCAGGACCCGTTCCAGAACCGGCTCGGCGGCGCCCTGCCCTCGCCGTCGATCACCACCCCGAACCTGCCGCCGTCCCTGCCCCCGGCCGAGCCGGACGCTCAGCTGTCCCTGTCGGCGCTCCTGTCGGGACCGGGCACGGCCCTGCGCCAGGGGCTCGCGTGGCGGATCTACGAGGATCGCGGCGACGGCACGCGGCCGTCGATCGTCGCCCGCTCGACCGAGGCCGAGCCGCATTTCACCCTCGCGCCGGGCGCCTACGTGGCGACCGTGACCTACGGCTTCGCCAGCGCCTCGAAGCGGATCGTGATGGGCGGGCAGCCGACGACCGACACGCTGCGGGTGGCCGCCGGCGCCCTGAAGCTGGCGGGCGCGGTTGGCGATCAGAAGATCCCGCCCGGTCAGGTGATGTTCTCGGTCTTCGTCCCGGTCGGGACCAATTCCGAGGGCCGGCTCGTGCGCGCCGGCATCAAGACCGGCGAGCTGCTGCGCCTGCCGGAGGGCACGTACCACGTCGTCTCGACCTACGGAGAATCGAACGCGATCCAGCGCGCGGACCTGCGCGTCGAGAACGGCAAGGTCACGGAGGCGACACTCAACCACCGCGCCGCGACGGTGACCCTGAAGCTCGTCGCCGCCCCCGGCGCCGAGGCCTTCGCGGGCACCGCCTTCTCGGTCCTGACCCCCGGCGGCGACACGATCCGCGAGGCGATCGGCGCCTTCCCGCAGGTCACCCTGGCGGAGGGCGACTACGTGCTGATCGCCCGCCACGACGGGCAGGTTTACACCCGCGAGTTCAAGGTCGAGAGCGGGCTCGACCGCGACATCGAGGTCGTGGCGAAGTCCGGCTGACGCTCCCGGGCCGACGGCTCCGCGCCGTTCTCAGGCGAAGCGCCGCGCCAGCGCCACGCAGGCGGCGACGGCCAGCGCGGCGGCGATCATCGCCGGCTCGATCCGCTCGCCGAGGACCAGCGCGGCCACGCCGAGGCCCAGGAACGGCTGCAGCAGCTGCAGCTGGCCGACCGACGCGATGCCGCCGCGCGCCAGCGCGCGGTACCAGAACACGAAGCCGATGAGCATGCTGAACAGCGCGACGTAGCCGAGGCCCGCCCAGGCCGGCAGCGGGATCGCCGTCAGCTCGGCCGGCCGGAGCAGCAGCGCGAGGGGCAGGCTCACGGGCAGCGACAGGACGGTGGCCCAGGCGATCACCTGCCAGCCGCCCAACCGGCGGGCCAGGACGCCGCCCTCGGCGTAGCCGAGCCCGCAGAGCAGGATCGCGGCCAGCATGAAGGCGTCGCCGGGACCTGGCGGACCGTCGAGCCCCCGCGCGGCGAAGCCGACCGTGACCAGCGCGCCGGTGATCGAGAGCAGCCAGAAAACCGGTGACGGCCGCTCGCCGGAGCGCAACGCGCCGAACAGGGCGGTGGCGAGGGGCAGCAGGCCGACGAAGACGGTGCCGTGCGCGGCGCCGACCGTGCGCAGGGCCAGGGCGGTGAGGAGCGGGAAGCCGACCACGACGCCCGCGGCCACGATGGCGAGCGCCGATAGATCGGTCCGGCACGGACGTGCCTGCCGGAGCACCAGCAGGGCGGCCGCGCCGGCGAGGCCGGCGAGCGCCGCCCGGGCCGCGCTGAGGAACAGGGCGTCCATGCCGGTCAGCGCGAGGCGCGTCGCGACCAGCGACGCGCTGAAGATCGCGACGCCGATGAGGCCGTCCACCCAGGCGCCGGTCGCCGGTCCGCGCGTCGTCTCGATCACTCCCCCCGCCACGGATGTCCCCTCCCGATACGTGCGGGTCCCGGCATGCCGTGCCGGGGCGCCGTCGGCCAGGAACGGTCGGGGCGCGGCCGGGCAATCTGTCCCGGTCGATCTTCGATACAGTTGGCCACCCCGTTCACCGCGCCGGAGCCTCGTGAGGGGTGTCGCCGCGCGGGTCGCGCGCCGGCCGAAGGTTCCATGTTCCGCGCATTAACATTTCCGTGCAGTCGCGGAACGATGCGCGCGAGGCGGCCATTTCAGACCACCCATACCGGGCCACTGGAGTACACCATGCGCCGCCTCGTCATCGCCGCCTTCGCCGCCGCCGCCCTCGCCGGGCCCGCGCTCGCCGCCAACGAGGCGCCGCAGACGGTCGCGCCCAAATTCGAGACCGTGCCGCAGGACGCGGTGCTCAGCTACAACCTCATCGGCCTCAACGTGACCGACGCGCAGAACAACACGGTCGGCGAGATCAAGGACCTCGTGATCGATCACGGGAAGCTGGCCGGCTACATCGTCTCGGTGGGCGGCTTCCTCGGCTTGGGCGAGCGCTACGTCGCGGTCTCGCCGAGCTCGATCGCGCTCGGCTACGACGCCGACGCGAAGAAGTGGAAGGCCATCATCGGCGCTAGCAAGGACCAGCTGAAGGCGGCGCCGGAGTTCAAGTACGAGGGCAAGTTCAAGCGCTGAGGCGCACCGCCGCGGCCGGGCCCGGCGCCCGGCCGACCCGGCGCCCCGCACTCAGACGGAGGCGTCGAGGGCCTGTCGCGCCAGGCGGGCGACGAGGGCCTCCCGCTTGGCCTGACGCAGCACGATCCGCGCCGCGGCCCGCGCGTTGGACGCGCGCAGCTCGGCCCGCGGGCCGCCGTCGCGCAGGGCGCGCCACGCCAGCGCGCGGAACCAGCGGACGTTGGCCAGCGCCGCCGCCCTGCGGCTCAGCGGCCCGCCGACATCCAGCGGCTTCTCGAGTGTTCCGGACGTCATGGTCTCGATCCTGAAGCGCGACTCGCCGCTTGTCCGATTATGGAACAACAGATGGCGATTCCACGGGAGCTGAGCAATAGTGTTGCCAACGTGAACTTTTGAATCGAGCGCGAAGACTGCGCATCCACGAAATGAGGTAGTCCCGCCCCGGGACGGCATCCGGCGACGGGGCGCTCCGCGGCGGGCGACCCGGCGGGAACGCCGTGGCGGGGACCCGACTTCCCGGAACGGGAAGCCGGCGCGGCGCCGATCCGGGCCGGTCGATCTGGAGAGCCGGTCGCGTGCCGACGATTTTCGATGCCCATACCTTCGCCCTCACGGCGCATGCGGGTCAGCTCGACAAGGGCGGCGAGCCGTGCATGCGGCACCTGGAACGCGTCGCGAACGCCGCCCAGAACCGGGCCGGTCACGCCCGACTCATCGACGGGCTCGACATCGACCCGATGCGAGTCATGCAGGCGGCGCTCCTGCACGATGTGCTGGAGGACACCCCGCGCACGGCGGCGGACCTCCGCGCCGCCGGCTTCGAGGCGGACATCGTCGAGACGGTGACGCTTCTCACGAAGTCGCAGAGTCGGATCGCGTATTCCGAGCGGATCACCACCCTGATCGCGGCCGGCAACCTCGCCGCGCTGCTGATCAAGATGTCCGATACCGAGGACAACCTCTGTCCGACCCGGATCCCGCCCAACGCCGCGTTCCTGCGCGAGCGCTACGCGACGGCGTTCGAGCGCCTGAAGGCGGCGGCGGCGACGCGCGGGTACACGGGCCGCTGAGCACCAACCCGGGCGGGGAACATTCGCGCGAGCGTCCGGTAGATCCTGCAACGCCCGGGCTGACTGCTGAGGTTCCGGACCCGGGGATGTGAGTGCCGGAGAAGCGCCGATGACACCGTCGACCCGTTCACCCGCCGCGATCAGCGACGAGGGGCGCCACGCCCGCGACCGCGGCGATCCGATCACCGCCAACCCCTATCCGGCGGATTCGGAATCCTGGGCCATCTGGGATCGCGGCTACCGGATGCCCGACGAGCAGGCGCGCGCCGCCACCCCGGCTGCGGTCCGGGAGGACGCGCCACCGGAAGCATCGTGATCCGGGACCCGTGCCGGCCGGTCGGCGGCGCGGTCGGAACAGCGGCGGTGGCGCGGGGTTGCCCGCACGACCGGTAACGGCTCCGCGAGAGCGATTGCCGGACCGAGAGGGAGATCCGCCATGAAGGTCACGAGTCTCGCCATCGCCGCCCTCCTCGCGGCCGCGATTCCCGCCACGGCAGCCGAGAATGCCGGCAGCGCGACCAGCCGGTCGGGCACGGCCAACAGCACCGGCCCGAGCGACGCGGGGTCCGGCTCGACACCCGGCGCCGCCGGGAGCGGCCCGTCGACCGGCTCGATGAGCCGCTCCGGCACGACGAACAGCACCGGCCCGAACGATGCCGGATCCGGCTCCAAGCCGCCGGCCGGCGGCCGCTGACGGGACCGCGTCGCGCAGCGAGCGGCGCGGAGATCCTGTTTGGCGATATCGCCAAACAGGATCTCCGCGCCCTCACACGCCAAAGGGAGGATCCATGCCGCTAGGCACCCGCATCGCACTTGCCGCCCTTCTGCTGCTCGGCCTCGCCGCCTGCGACGACAAGCAGGCGCAGAACAACACGCCGACGAAACCCGATTCCACCAAGATGGAGCCGCAGACCGACCAATCGGCGCCGAACACGCAGAAGCGCTAGAGCCGTTCCCGAACGGGGCAGGTGCGGACGGGGACGCTCGCCGAGCCGCCGCTGTTCGTTACGCGGGTCCGTTGCCTCTGTGGCGGAGGCCACACGTCTCTGCGGCCCGACCGGGGAACCCGGTCATCCGGACCGTCGCGACACCTCCGGGGTCGGCACCGGCGACGGCCGGGCATCCCGGGCGGTCAAGTCCGGATCGGCGAGGGACTTGTCTCGGATTGGCCGGTGGTTGCGCCGGTCGGCGGATCGCCGGACGGGTCGGCGATCAGCGGTACGGCGGCGCCGAAGCCGAGAGCCGCCTCGACGAGGATATCGTCGAGCGCGTCCGCGACCCACACGGCGCCGTCTAGGACGGATGTCAGGATTCGTGTCATCGGCACCTCCCTCCCGCATCCCGGGTCGCCGCCGCTGGACGGCGGCGACCCGGGATGCGGTCTTCAACCGGTTCGCACCCGCCGTCTCAGACGAAGTGCATCGGGAGGGCGCGGTCCAGGATCTCGACGTAGGTCCCGGCGAGAACCGCAACGGTGGCGGCGGCGACGGCCGTGGCGAGGGCGAAGCGGGCAACGAGGGTCATGGAAGTCTCCATCAGGTCCGCGACTGTGTTCGCGGTGTGACCCTGATGTAAGCTCAAGCTTTCCCCGCCGAGGTGCTGCGGCACACCCCGGCGATGAACTGGCCGGAGCGGCCTATATCGCCGGGCTCCTCAGTCGGCGCGTCAGGCGGCGCGCACGGTCGCGAGGAACCGTCCGACCTCGGCGGACAGGTGCTCGGACTGGCGCGACAGCTCCGAGGCCGCGCCGAGAACCTGGCTCGCCGCCGCGCCGGTCTCCTCCGCGGCGCCGGCCACGCCGGCGATGTTGCTGGTCACCTCGCCGGTGCCCTGCGCGGCCTGGGTGACGTTGCGGACGATTTCCTGCGTCGCCGCGCCCTGCTCCTCGACGGCGGCCGCGATCGAGGTGGCGACGCTGTTGATCTCGCGGATGCGCCCGGTGATCGTCCCGATGGCGGAGACCGCCTGACCGGTCACGCCCTGGATCCGGCCGATCTGACTGGAGATCTCCCCGGTCGCGCGGGCGGTCTGCTCCGCCAGCGCCTTCACCTCGGAGGCGACGACTGCGAAGCCGCGGCCCGCCGCGCCCGCGCGGGCGGCCTCGATCGTGGCGTTCAGCGCCAGGAGGTTGGTCTGACCGGCGATCGAGGAGATCAGGCCCACCACGTCGCCGATCTTGGCGACGGCGCCGCTGAGTTCCTGGACGAGGGCGCCGGTCTCGTCCGCCTCGCCGGCGGCGGAGCGGGCCAGCTCGGCCGAACCCTGGACCTGGCGCCCGATCTCCTGGACGGAGGCGCCGAGCTCCTCGGCGGCGGCCGCGACGGTGCTGACGTTCGAGGCGGCCTCCTCGGCGGCGGCCGCGACCGCCCCCGACTGCGCCGAGGTCTGACCTGCCATGGCCGACATGGAGCCGGCGGTGGCCTGCAGCTCGGTCGCGGAGGCCGAGACCTGCCCGACGATGCCGCCGATCGCCGCCTCGAAGCTGTCGGCCATCTGGCGCATGCCGATCCGGCGCTGCTCCTCGGCGGCGAGGCGCGCCTGCGCGGTCTCGGCCTCCAGCGCCTTCATCTGGATAAGACCCTGCTTGAACACCGCGATGGCCGACGCGATGGTGCCGATCTCGGTCTTCTCGCCCTGATGCGGGATTTCGGCCGACAGGTCGCCGGCGATCAGCGCCTGCATCGGCCGCACCACCGCGGCGATGCCGCGGGTGACGCCGAGGACGATGATCACGCCCGACAGAACGGAGACCGCCACGGCGAGAGCGATCGCGACGAGGCTCACCGTCCAGGTCTCGTTGAAGACGGCGGTGCCCTGGGCCTGCGCGGCATCGGCGCCGGCGTTGTTGATGGCGATCAGCTTCTCGAGGGCCTTGGAGGCGGCGCGGCGCGGGATGAGGCCCTTCGTCTCGTAGAGCTGATAGGCCTCGGTCTTCTTCCCGGCGCGCGACAGGTCGACGACGTCGTTGCGCACCGCCTTGAAGGTCTGCGATTCCTGGTTGAACGCGTCGAAGAGCGACCGCTCTTCGGGCGAGCTGAGCAGGCCCTTGTAGACCGCGACCCGGTCGGCCAGCTTTCTGTCGAAGCTGTCCATATCCTTCTCGATGCTGGCGAGCAGCGCCGGATCGGTCGCCTGCGTGTGCCGCAGGAGAAGGCCGCTGCTGCGGGCGGTCAGCGTGTCGATCTCGCCCAGCGCCCGGATGCTCGGCAGCCAGTTCGTATCGATCTCGACCGCCTGCTCACGCAATTTGCGCGTACTCACGAGCCCGAGCACGCCGAGCCCGATCACGAAAACGGTCAGGACCGAGAAGGCCACGACCAGCTTTGTACGAATGGAGACACTTTGTAGCGACACGGCGGCCTCGACGCAGCCGAATAGAACAATTCTGCGGCTGCACGGCGCACGATTAGCGAAATGTATTTAATATCCGCTAATCAGACCTTCCCCTGCATCGCGGGCTGTCGCTCGCCGTCTCACGGAGGGATGCCGGTTTCGCGGCATGGATCTCCGCGGCGGCGCCCAGGGGGACGCGGGGCGGCACCCGACGGGCTCGCCCGCGCCCGAGGCGCCTGCCGGTGTGCCTATCGGGCCGCCGGCTGGGGCATCTTCACGATCTTGCCGTCGGGCAGGATGATGTCGCCCGGGCTCTGTCCGGCCGCGCAGGGACCGATGTAGGTGGCGTCGATCACCATCTGGCGTCGCACGGGCTCCTTGGCGTTCGGCATGCCGGTCAGCGTCGTATCCACCTCCATGTGGATCTTGCTGTTGAAGTCGCCGCTGATCTCGGTCGTGCCCGCGGCCGGCATCGGGCCGAGCTTGCACTCGGTCTCGCCCTTGTAGCCGGTGCTCGTCTTGACGATGGTGCGCTTCGCGCAGTTCTGGCCGCCCCCGAACGCGGCTTGCGCGATCTGATCGGTCTTCTCGTCGATGCATTGACGCGCGGTCGTGTTGCCGTCGGGCGACGTGGTCTTGCTCTCCCACAGGCCGGCCTTGCGTGCCGGCAACGTCTCGGCGGAGGCCACACTGGTCATCACGGACAGAATCGCCGCAATTCCGATACCGACGGTACGTGCTCGCATGGATGATCCCTGGCTCTGACGCGACTCAGGCGCCGCAACGGGGCGTGGCTAACCGATGCGATACAGGCGAACAAGTCGATCCTGGACCAGCGTTCGCTCCGGAACACTGGAGGGGATCGGCACTTCGGCCGCGGATACCCGGCTTGAGCGGTCCGAATGTCGGGATGACTGAGGGGAGGTTTCGCCTGGGTTCGACCGGATGATGATCCGGCTCACACCGCCCGCTTCAGGCCGACCGCACCGGCGCCGAGACGCGCCTCGATCACCTGCACGATGTACTCGGCGTCGCGGCCGACCGCGCCGAAGCGGCCCGAGCCCCAGGTGTTCAGCCAGGGCAGGCCGATGAAGGAGATGCCCGCCTCGGCCGTGACGCCGCGCCTGTGCTTCGGCTGGCCGGCGCCGTTGAACACGGACGCGTCGAGCCACCGGAAATCCGGCGCGAAGCCGATGCACCAGACCACGCTGGCGATGCCGGACCCTTCGAGGGGGAGCGCGGTGACCGGCTCGCCCGGCTCCCAGACCGGGGCGTAGGGCGCCTGGACCGGCGCCGCGATGCCGGCCGCGTCGATATGGGCGTCGATGGCCGCGTTGATGCCGTTGTAGGTCCGGTCGGCCTGGTCGAGCGCGGGCCGGAGGTTGTCCCGGAAGCGGAGCGCGCCCGCCGCGTAGTCCTCGAGGACGCCGTAGAGCGCCATGCCCTCCAGGGCGAAGCGGCGCAGGTCGATGTCCCGGCCGCCGTCGCGACCGGTCACGTAGTGGTTGGTGTTGTCCCGGACGCCGTCGCGCAGCGGGTGATCGTCGACGGTCTTCTCGTAGTAGCCCATGTCGGCGAGCCACGCGACGACGTCGCGGCCGCGGTAGAAGCGGGCGCAGCGGGGTGCGTCGCCCACGGCGAGATGTACCTGCCGTCCGGCGAGATGCAGGTCCTCGGCGATCTGCGCGCCGGACTGCCCCGAGCCGACGACCAGGACCGCGCCGTCGGGCAGCTGCGCCGGGTTCCGATACTGATTCGAGTGGATCTGGGTGATCGCGGGCGGCAGCTTCTCGGCCATGCGCGGGATGATCGGCGTGTGGTAGCCGCCAGAGGCCACCACGATCTCGTCCGCGGTGTAGTCGCCCTCCGAGGTCCGGACCGCGAACACGCCGTCGTCGCGCCGCGCCACGCGCGTGACCGCCACGCCCTCGCGGAGCGGCGGCCTCACCTTGGCGACGAAGGCCTTCAGGTAGGCGACGATCTCGTCCTTCCTCATGAACCCGTCCGGGTCCGGCCCGTCGTAGGGGTGGCCCGGCAGGTCGCACTGCCAGTTCGGGGTGACGAGGCAGAACGTGTCCCAGCGCTGCGTCGCCCAGGTGTGCGCGGCCGTGTGCTTCTCGAAGACGAGGTGCGCGATTCCGCGCTGCTTCAGGTGGTAGCTGACCGAGAGGCCAGCCTGGCCGCCGCCGACGACAGCGACGGGAACGTGACGGGTCGTTGTCGTCATGGCTGCAACTCCGTGAAGGCTGCCGCGCCGCGGGCGCAGGCGGCGTAGGCGTCGCGGTGACGCAATGCGCAGGCGCGCCAGGAATGGGCGGCCGCGCGCTCCAGCCCCGCCGCCCGCAGGCGGGCGCGGGTCCGCGGTTCCAGCGCCGCCGCCATGGCGGCGGCTATGCTGTCGGGGTCGGCGGGGTCGACGAACAGCGCGTCGGCCGGCGTCAGGTACTCGGTGAAGGGCGGTCGGTCGGAGACGATCGCCGGCGTTCCGCAGGCCATGGCCTCCAGAACGCAGAGGCCGAACCCCTCGGTCCAGGACGGGAAGGCCAGCAGGTCCGCGGCCCGGTAGAGCGCCGGCATGTCGGCCTGCGCGACGGGCCCCGTCACGATGACGGCCGCGCCGCGGCCCTCGTCCAGACCCGCGGCGACGAGGGCCGCGCGGCAGCGTTCGCGGTAGCCGGCGTGGTCGAGGAGCGAGGCGCCGCCCGCGACGACGAGCTGGGCGTGCGGGTGGCACGCCCGCAGGCGCGCGAACCCCGCGATGATGCCGAGGCTGTTCTTGCGCTGCTCGAGGCCGCCGACGCTGAGGACGATCGGCCCCGCGCCGAGCCCCCAGCGCGCCCGCAGAGCCGCGTCGCCCTCCGCGGCCGCGGGGCGATAGACCGACAGGTCGACCCCGTTGCTGACGATCCCGGCCTCGGCGCCGATCGCGTCCCGGATCCAGTCGGCCCACAGGCGGCTGACGCAGAGCAGCCGGCCGGCCTCGCGGATCGCGCGGTCCTGCCAGCCTGCGAGCACGGGGTCGGCGAAGCTGTCGACGTGGTGGACGGTCCGGACGAAGCCCGGGATCAGGCGCCGGTGCTTCAGGGTCGCGAGGGCGTTGCCGCCGATGCCGTCATGGGCGTGGAACACGTCGAAGTCGCGGACCGCCGGGCTCGCGAAGTGGCGCAGGTAGTCGTTGATGCGGGCCCGCACGAGGTCGACCGTCCCGCCCGCGACCGGCTCGGCGGCAACCGCCACGGTCGCGCAGGACGCGTCCCGGAAGAACCCGCGGCCGGACGGGTCGGGCGCGTGGACCACCGCCGCGTGACCGAGTTCGCACAGGGCCTCGGCGAGGGCGAGGCAATGGGCGACCCCGCCGCGCGGGTTGGTGGAGTGGGTCAGGAGGGCGACGCGCAGCGGCTTCACGGCGTCGCCCCCTGGCTGTCCCTGCCGCAGCCGATCAGCGGGCCGGCGGCGAAGTCCCAGACGACGGCCTCGGCGCCCGAGGCGTCCCGCACCCGGACAGCCCGGCCGGCGTCGAGGCCCCCGATCCGGGCCGCCGCGATGCCGCGCTCGGCGAAGCGCGCGGTGACGGCCGCCGTGCGGTCGGGGCGGACGCTCACGAGGTAGCCGAAGCTCGGGAACGCCGTCAGCCAGCGCGCGAGCGGGACGTGGTCTGGCCGCGGGATCGCGTCGAGGTCGATGACGCCGCCGACGGCGGAGCATTCGAGCAGCATCAGGGCCGTACCGACGATGCCCGCCATGCTGATGTCCTTGGCGGCGCCGGCCAGGCCGTCCTCGGCGAGGCCCGGCAGCAGGGCGAGGTCGCCGCGCAGCCGCGCGCCCGGCGCGCCGGAGGAGGCGTCCCAGTAGGGGTGCGGGTCGCGGAAGCGCCCGCGCAGGTCGATGGCGGCGACGAGGTCGTCGCCGGGCGCGGCGTCGAAGCTCGTCAGCAGGCGCGGTCCCGCCCGGCCGAGCACCGCGACCGCGAGGTTGCCGGCGGCCGCGCGGGTGTTGGTGTGGCCGCCGACCACCGGGACGCCGTAGAGCGCGGCGGCGTCGGACAGGCCGGCCAGGATCGGGTCTGCGGCCCCGGCCTCCCGGGCCCAGAGGGCGTCGACGACGGCGAGCGGGCGCCCGCCCATGGCGGCGACGTCGCTCAGGTTGACCATGATCCCGCAATAGCCCGCGAAGTACGGATCGTCGGCCACGAAGCTGTCGAGGAAGCCCTCGATGGCCAGCAGCAGGTGCCCGTCGCCGTCGGGGATCGCCGCGCAATCGTCGCCGACCGGCACGGCCGCGTGCCGGCTCCCGAGCCCGAGCCGCCGCACCACCGCGTCGATGTCGCGCTTGTGGCCGACCCCGCGGGCCTCGCGAATCTGGCGGGCCAGCGCCCGGATGTCGATCCCGGCGGTCACGCGGCCCTGCGGAAGGTGAGGAGGCCCTGCTCGGGATCGTGCATCGGCGGGTAGGCCGCGAGGTCCGCCTCCATCAGGCGGTGGGGCCGCCCGTGCAGGTCCAGCGCGTCGAGGCTCTCCCAGCGCAGGGCCTCGAACAGCGCGACGTTGCCCTCTTGGACATGCGCGAGGAAGCGGGTGCAGCCCCGCGCGTGGGCCGAGGACACCGCGACCCGGATCAGGCCGGTGCCGAGGGCGGCGGCGCTGCGGAACGGTTTGGCGACGGCGAGGCGCGAGCCCCACCACGTTCCCGGGCGCGCGCCGTCTTCGTGGATCCGCACGGTGCCGACGACGGCGTCCGCGTCGCCGCCGAGCGTCGAGAGGGCGCAGATCGGGAAGGCGTGCGCGTCGATCGCGTCGCGGTCGTCCTCGGCGAAGATCCCCTGTTCCGCGCAGAAGACCTGCCGGCGCAGGGCGGCGCAGGCGCGCCGCTCCCACGGCGCGACCGCGACCTTCACCCGGAAGTGGCTCGGCCGGTACGGCGGTACGGGGTCGAACATCAGGCCGCCTCCCCCGCGCGCTCGTAGGTGGAGAGCGCCGAGCAGGCACCGCACCGGCCGCAGCCGGCCTTGATGTCGGTGGAGCGCAGGTTCGCCCGCCCCAGCATCTCCGCGAGCGGCTTCAGGACGGCGTGCATGAAGTCGGGCCCTGGGGCCGGATGGCTCTCCAGCGGCGTGCCGGAGATCGGCACGAAGGGCACCACGAACGGGTAGACGCCCATCCCGATCAGCCGGTCGGCCATCGCGAGGATCGCCTCCGGCGCGTCGCCGAGGCCGGCGAGGATGTAGGTGGAGACCTGGCCGCGCCCGAAGACCGGGACAGCGGCGGCGAAGGCGTCGTAGTACCGCTTCAGCGGCACGCCCGCCTTGCCGGGCATGATCCGCGCCCGCACCTCGGGCGTGACGGCCTCGAGATGCATGCCCAGCGCGTCGATGCCCGAGGCCTTCATCCGCTCGAACCAGCGGTCGTCGTCGGGCGGCTCGCACTGGGCCTGGATCGGCAGGTCGACGGCCGCCTTCACCGCGAAGGCGCTCTCGCACAGGATCGCGGCGCCGCGGTCGGTGGCGTTCGGCGTGCCGGTGGTCATGACCATGTGCTTCACGCCGTCGAGCAGCACGGCGGCGCGGGCGACCTCGGCGAGCTGCTCGGGCGTCTTGCGGGCCACCGTGCGGCCGGCCGCCAGCGACTGGCCGATCGAGCAGAACTGGCAGGTCTTCGCGCGGCTCTGGTAGCGGATGCAGGTCTGCAGCACCGTGGTGGCCAGCACGTCGCGCCCGTGCAGGACGGCGATCTTCGCGTAGGGCACGCCGTCGAAGGTGGAAAGGGCGTAGAAGCGCGGGCGGCCCGGGAAGGTGACGTGGCCGACCACGACGCCCGCGTGCTCGATCACCGCGATCCCGTCCGCGTCCGGCGGGCGCACCAGGAAGGGCGAGTCGAAGGCGGCCTCAGTGTGGACCGGCACCATCACGGTGCGGCCCGCGATGGTCATCGCCTTGTGGTCCGAAGGGCCGGCGCCGCCGCGGCGGCTCGGCGCGCCGGCGCGGCTGTCGGCGAGCCTAACGCCGCAGGATTGCAACGCGTTGATCAGGCGCTCCGTCGGCATCCCGATCAGGCCCGTCGGGGCCGTCGGGGCCGGCGGGGATATGGGACGGCGCGTCGGAAGCGGGCTGCTGCTCATGGTCGGGGCTCCGGGGGGCGGTCTGCGAACGGGCCGGCCGCTGCACGAAGGCGGCCGGGCGGTCGTCGTGGAGCAGGCTGAGGAGCTCCGGCCGCGCGTAGTGGCCGACCGAGTCCATCATCCGCTTGCGCTTGGTCACCAGCGCGAGATCCATGTCGGCGATCAGGATGCCCTCGCCCGGTCCCAGGGGATCGGCGAGGTGCTTGCCCTCGGGCGACACGATGGCGGTGCAGTTCCCGCCGCGGCAGGCGCCGCGCAGGCGCTCGTCCGGGCAGACCTGCGCGACCTGCGCGTCGGTGAGCCAGCCGGTGGCGTTGACCACGAAGCAGGCCGCTTCCAGGGCGTGGTGGCGGATCGTCACCTCCATCTGATCGGCGAAGATCTGGCCGACGAGGGAGCCCGGGAACTGCGCGGCGTGGATCTCCTCGTGGCCCACCATCAGGGCGTAGCGGGCGAGCGGGTTGTAGTGCTCCCAGCAGGCGAGCGCCCCAACGCGGCCGACCGCCGTCTCCACCACGGCGAGGCCGGCGCCGTCGCCCTGCCCCCAGATCATGCGCTCGTGGTAGGTCGGCGTGATCTTCCGGCGCTTGAGCTTCAGGGCGCCGTCCGCGTCGAAGATCAGCTGCGCGTTGTAGAGCGATCCGTGATCGCGCTCGTTGACCCCGACCACGATCACGGCCCCGTGGCGCCGTGCGGCCGCGGAGACCGCCTGCGTCACCGGACCCGGCACGGCGACCGCGCGCTCGTAGAGGCGCAGGTGCTCGGGCCCCTGGAGCGCGGGCGGGAGAACGAACGAGAAGTAGGGATAGTAGGGCACGAAGGTCTCGGGGAAGACCATGAAGCGCGCGCCCTTGGCGGCGGCCTCGTCGACGGCGTTGAGCACGCGCTCCAGGGTGCCATCCGGGCGGTCGAGGTCCGGCGCGATCTGGATCGCGGCAGCCCGCACGATCCGGGTCTCTGACATGGGTGGTCCTCCGGCTGAGCCAGCGGCTGCGCGCGTCGCGCGCGGCCGCCGGGGGCGTTGGCGCGGTCGTCAGACGGTCCAGGTGTCGATGATCACCGCGTTGTCGCGCTTGTGCAGGAGGATGCAGTCGAGCACGTCGAGGGGGTTGATCATGCGAATACCCTCGATGAAGGCCGCCTCGCTGTGCCCGTACAGGGCCTGTGTCGAGAAGCGGCAGGCGTAGACCTTGCCGCCCTCGGCCATGAACTTCTCGAGCTGGTTGTTGAAGTTGAGATGGCCCGGGAAGGCCTCGTCGCCGAGCCGGGGGAACCCGCGCTGGACCCCGAGGGTGATGCCCGGGCCGTAGAGCAGGATCGAGGTCTCGAAGCCCTTGCGCTGCAGGCGGGTGGCCTGGAGCAGGTTGACGAGGCCGATCGAGCCCTCGAACGCCACGGTGTGGAAGGTGACGAGGGCCTTCTGGCCCGGTTCGGCCTTCACGTCCTCGAAGACCTTCTCCTCGTAGTCGACCAGGACGTCGCCCTTCTTGTGCGGCTCGCGGTTCACGGCAGGCATTGCTCACGCTCCTCGATGGTCTGACCCGCGGCAGGGGATGCTGCGCACGTTCAGACAGTCGGATGGCAAGCCATGTGCCAGATCGGAGCCGTCAGGAATGCATTCAATAACGCGCCCTACGATGCATACAATGATACGATCAATTGAGCGAAGTCGATCCGCCCGGTTCTACTCGACGACGCACAATTCATCATCAGGATTTGCGCACGTCGTCGCCAGATGACGCGCGCTTCGGCGACGAGTATTGTACGCATTGCACGCATCGGTCGCGCCGTGATAGGCCGTCACGCGCCCGGTACGGCGCTTGCAAGCCATACAATCGATCATTGATCGGTTTTCAGGTCGCGGGTGCTGGACGGATGAAGGCTGGCGGGCGGGGAGGACGGTCGGTCGACCGGGGCGACGCGGCCGGTATCTGGACGCCGGACCTCAGGCGCTGGGGCAAGCCCCATTACCTGGCCATCGCGGACGCGCTGGCGGACGACATCCGGACCGGCCACCTGCTTCCGGGCACGCGCCTGCCGACCCAGCGCGCGCTCGCCGCCACGCTCGACCTCAACTTCACGACCGTGTCCCGCGGCTACGTCGAGGCCCACAGGCGCGGCCTGATCGAGGGCCGGGTCGGTCGGGGCACCTTCGTGGTCGACCCGGCGGACGCCGCCCGCACCGCTGGGCCAGCCCTTCCCCGGCGGCCGGGACCGGTCGACTTCACCATGAACCTGCCCCCGGAACCCGACCTGCCCGGCCTGCGGGCCCGCATGCGGTCGTCCTTCGCGGAGCTCTCGGGCGATCTCGCCGACCTCCTGCGCTACCAGGGCTTCGGCGGGACGGAGGCGGACAAGGAGGCCGCGCTGCGCTGGCTCGCGGGTCGCGGGATCGCGGCGGCGCGCGAGCGCCTGCTGATCTGCCCCGGCGCGCACAGCGCCCTGTCCAGCATCCTGGGACAGGTCGCGCAGGCGGGCGACACGATCTGCGTCGAGCGAATCACCTATCCGGGTATCCGGACCCTCGCGGCGCACCGGGGCCTGCGCCTCGTCGGCCTCCCGATGGACCGCCACGGGCTCGACCCCGACGCCTTCGCGGCCGCCTGCACGCGGGGAGCGCCGAAGGCCCTCTACCTCAATCCCCTGCTGCAGAACCCGACCACCGCGACCCTGTCCCGTGCCCGGCGCGAAGCCGTCATCGCGACGGCCCGCCGCTACGCGGTCACCATCATCGAGGACGACGCCTACGCGCGCATCTGCCCGGCACCGCCGCCGAGCTTCGCCGAACTGGCGCCCGAGATCACCTACTACGTGGCGGGCGTCGCGAAGTGCCTGGGCGCCGGCCTTCGCCTCGCCTTCCTGATTGCCCCGAACGCGCGGGCCGCCCTGCCCCTCGGCGACGCCCTGCGCGCTGCCACCGTGATGGCGTCGCCGATCTCGACCGCGCTGACGACGCGCTGGATCACGGACGGGACGGCGGACGCCATCGTGGATTTCGTCCGCGCCGAGTCGGCCGCGCGCCAGAGCCTCGCGGCCGCGCTGCTGCCCTCCGAGGCCTACGTCGCGGACCCGCACGCCTTCCATGTCTGGATCACCCTGCCGGCGGGATGGACGCGCTCGGCCTTCGCCAGCCAGGGCCGCGCGGCGGGTCTCGGGGTGGTCGGCAGCGACCCCTTCTGCGTCGCGGGGACGCCGCCCGAGGCCGTCCGCCTCTGCCTCGGCGGCCCTTCGACCCGGCAGCAGATCGCCCACGGGCTGGAGAGGCTGGCCCACGCCCTGGACGGCTCGCCGGCGCTGGCCTCGACCTACATCTGACGGAGCCGGCCGCGTCCCTTCGACCGCGGGCGTCGGGTCGGTCGAATCGTGCCGGCGCGTGGCATCCAGCTGCATCGCGTCGCGGTGCGCCGATCCGGTAGCGAAGACCAGAAATCTTATTCTACGTTAGCATATGAACTTCCGTGCAACCTGAGAGCATGACGGCGCCGGATCTCGGCGTCGAAATCCGTACCGTCGATTGTATAGTTTACGGTCACTGATATCGAAGATTGCGTAAAAATTTACTCCTCTGGTAGTTTTGCACTATCTCACATCCCCTCAATCTCGAACTATTGTGCCGTTCAGATTTAAGTCATCGTTCACGATTGTGCGCAATCATTATGCGAGGCCGTCATGCCGTGACAGTAAATCAGCGGCAGATCCCAAGAAGAACCGCGTGTTCGCACTCGGGATCCCGGCAATGACAAGAAGGGATGGGATCATGCTCGGCGCCCTGCGCGGTCGTGAAGGTCTGGCGGCGAAATTCGATGCCCTCGACCGCTCACAGGCCGTCATCGAGTTCGAGCCGGACGGCACCATCATCACGGCCAACGCCAATTTCCTGACGATGATGGGCTACGCCCTGCCCGACATCCGGGGCCAGCGCCACGCCCTGTTCGTGGAGGCGGCGCACCGGGACAGCCCGGCGTATCACGCCTTCTGGGACGCCCTGCGGCAGGGCACCCATCAGGTGGCCGAGTTCAAGCGGATCGCCCGGGGCGGCCGCCACGTCTGGGTGCAGGCGAGCTACAACCCGGTGCTCGACCGCGCGGGCCGCGTCGTGAAGGTCGTCAAGTTCGCGTCCGACGTCACGGCGCAGAAGCTGCTGATGCTCGACTACGCCGGTCAGATCGCGGCGCTGCACCGGTCGCAGGCGGTGATCGCGTTCGATCCGACCGGCACGATCCTGGAGGCCAACGGCAACTTCCTCGAGACGATGGGGTATCGCCTGGAGGAGATCCGGGGCCAGCACCACGGCGTGTTCGTGGACCCGGCCGAGCGGTCGAGTGCCGGCTACCGCGCGTTCTGGGAGGGCCTTGGCCGGGGTGAGTTCGCGGGCGGCGAGTTCCGCCGCATCGCCAAGGGCGGCCGTGACGTCTGGATCCAGGCGACCTACAACCCGATCCTCGACGCCAGCGGCTGCGTCCTCAAGGTCGTCAAGTTCGCCGCCGACATCACCGCGCAGGTCCAGGAGCGCCACCGGCGCGTCGCGGCGCAGCGGGCGATCGGCGTCGACCTCGACACGATCGGCACCGCCGTCGAGGGCGCCAGCCGCCGGACCGCGGAGGCCGTCGACCTCGCCGGGCGGGTGTCCGGCGATATCCAGAGCGTGGCCTCGGGCGCCGAGGAACTGTCGGCCTCGGTGGGGGAGATCAGCCAGCAGGTCAGCCACGCGGCGCGGATGGCCGGCGAGGCCGTCGAGCAGGCCCGGCACACCAGCACCATCGTCGAGGGCCTGAGCGGGCAGGCGGCGCAGATCGGCGACGTCGTGACCATGATCCAGGGCATCGCGGCCCAGACCAACCTGCTCGCGCTCAACGCCACGATCGAGGCGGCCCGGGCGGGCCTCGCCGGCAAGGGCTTCGCGGTCGTGGCGTCGGAAGTGAAGGCGCTCGCCGAGCAGACCGCCAAGGCCACGGATCAGATCCGCGACCAGATCACCACGACGCAGGCCACCACGCGCGAGGCGGTGTCGGCGATCGGCTCGATCCAGGGCACGATCCGGGCGCTCGACGAGATCTCGGCGGCGATCGCGGCGGCCGTGGAGGAGCAGTCGGCGGTGACCCAGGAGATCTCCGGCAGCATGCACACGGCCGCCCGCGGGGTCGGGACCATCGCGGGCGGCATGGCGGCGATCGCGCGGGCCAACGAGCAGGTCGACGCGGCCACCCGCCAGGTCCGGGAAGCCGCGCGCGCCGTCGGCTGAGGTCGCCCGCCCCGGTTCCGGGGGCGCACCGGCGCTCGCGGGTCGCCGCGACCGGTTTCAGACGGGCGGATTCGCCAGCCGGGTGCTTTGGCCCGGACAGGCCGCGCATGATAGCGAGGGCGCGGCTCCGATGCCGGCCCGGGTCGGCGGCGCGACGCGCGGGAAACGACCTTGGCGGCGATTTGGCTGACGGCCCTGATCCGGGCGCTGACCTCAGGGACCGTGGTGGTGCTCGCCTCCGTCCTGGCCGAGTGGCTGGGACCGGTCTGGGGCGCGCTCGTCGTCAGCCTGCCGGTCTCCGCGGGGCCGGCCTACGTGTTCATGGCGATGGAGCACGACGCCGCCTTCGTGGCCGGGGCGGCCCTGAACGGCTTCGCGGCGAACGCCGCGACGGGCCTGTTCCTGATCGTCTACGCCCACCGGGCGGCCGGCCGGGACATGACCGCCACCCTCGGGCCGGCGATCCTCGCGTGGCTCGCGGCAGCCCTGCCGGTCTCGGCACTCACGTGGACGCCGACGACGGCGTTCCTGCTGAACGCCCTAGTCTACGGGGCCGGCGCGCTCTCGACCCGGCACGTCGTGCGCGCGACCCTCGTGCGGAGCACCGTCGTCGCGCGGCCGCGCCCGCTGGATCTGCTGATCCGCGCGAGCGCCGTCGCACTGTTCGTCGCGGCCCTCCTGGCGCTGAGTACGGCGCTGGGCCCCGCCAGGACCGGGGTCATCGCCGCCTTCCCGGTCACGATGACGAGCGCCTTCGTCATCCTCCATCGCCGCATCGGCGGGGCGGCGATGGCGCGGCTGGCGAGCGTCGCGATCCGCGGGGTGTTCGGCTTCGGCCTGACCCTGCTGACACTCCACCTGATGATCCAGCCCTACGGTGCCACGCTCGCGCTGACGGTCGCGCTCCTCGTCTCGCTGATCTACTCGGCGGGTCTCCTCGTGGTGCAGCCCCGTCCCGGTCGGCAGGAGCCCGGCATCGTCACGCGCTGAGGCGCGCCATCCGACCGCGACCTCGTCGCCAGAGCGCAGCCGACGAAGCGCCTCAGACGCGATCGTCCTCCCGCTGCAGGGCCCGCTTGCGCCAGGCCGTGAGCAGGCTGGCGAGCGCGTCGGGATCCAGCCCGTAGCTGTCCGGCAGACCCGCGTTGCGCCCGATCAGGTGCCGGTTCATCGCCCCGAGGCGCGTCGCGCCGGCGCTCGTGTCGTCGAAGGTCACGAGGCGTTGCCCCGAACCCGGCATGGAGACCGGCTCGAACACGCTCACGTCACGCCACCGGACGCGCCGCGCGCGGCCCAGCTGCACGACGGTGAAGCCCGTCTCGTCGAGGTGCAGCGCCGAGCCGCGGATCGCCGTCAGGATGAGGAAGGGGACGCCGCCGAGGAAGAGCGCGACGCCCGGCCAGAGCAGCAGTTGCATCGCCGTGGAGGGCGCCTCGTGCAGCACCATCCAGAGCGTGACGCCGCCGAAGCCGGCGGCCATCAGGGCCAAGAACAGGAGTTTCCGCACCGAGGCGCGCAGGATCACGGGGCCGGGGAACTGCGCCGCCAGCGACCCCGCCGACCGGCTCTCGGATTCGAGCAGGTCCGGCCGCAGCTGCCACACGGCGACGGCCGCGCACACGCCGAAGAACACCGTCGTCGTGACGCCGCCATCCGCGCCGGTGGCGATCATCCCGAGGCCGGCGGCGACGAAGAGGAGGCTGATGCCGAGCAGCAGGACGTTCCGGCCACGGTCGCCGCGCGCGAGTTTCAACACGATCGCCCCGCCCTCCCGCGACGCCGATGGCCGGTGTGGCCACCCGCTTCCGAGACGCGACCATACAGGCCGCGCCGCGAGGCGGCGATCACGCGCGCCGCGCCGTGTGGCCGCTCTCGCCCAGCATCGCCAGCACCTGCGCGGCCCCCTCCTCCGGCGCGATGCGGGACGTGTCGAGGAGCGGCACCCGCAACTCCTCCGCGAGCGCCCGATAGCCGGCGATCCGGGCCTCGGTCATGTGCTCCGACGGGTTCGGGACGCCGCGCGCGACCATGCGGGCGATGGTGGTGGGACGGTCGGCCCAGCACATGACGGTGAACGGGCGCGGCTCCCAGCCCGGACGAAAGGCCGGCGAGAGGAGCTGCGAGGCGGTGAACCAGTGCCGGTCGAACACGACCGGTCCCGGCGGGGCGTTGGCGATCGCCGCCGCCACGGCCGCGTGCGCCACGTCGTCGGCCAGCACGTGCTGCCCCGTCCGGGCGAGGTGGACCAGGATGGCGCCGACCGGACCGCTGAACGGGTTGAGCACCGTGGCGCCGAGCGCCTCGGCGACGTGCCGCGCGATACTCGACTTGCCGGAGCCGTCGAGCCCGTCGACCGCGAGCGCGATCCGCGAGGCCTGGGCGGCCTTCTGCTGGGCCCGCGTCAGGTTCGAGGGGTAGATGCGGCCCTCGCGACGGCCGTGCTCGAGGTAGTGCAGCTGCCCCTGCCACGCGTGCTCGAACAGCGCCGCGAGGTCGGCGTGCAGCCGGATATAGCCGAGGGCGTCGAAATCCTCCGGCAGGGGCCCGTCCCGGCTCGCGAGGTCGGCGAGGCGCAGCGCGGTCTCGCGCGGCGGGCCGGACGGGCGCACCGCATCGGTCCGGCCCGCCCGCAGCGCGATCGCCTCCGCGACGACGGCGAGCAGACCGTCCGCGTAGGTGTCCCAGTCGAGCGCCCGGATCCGCGCCCGTCCCGCCTCGGCCCGGGACGCGGCGCCGGCCGGATCGGTCGCGATCCTGTCCACGGCCTCCGCGATGGCCGCGCCCAGCGCCGCGTCCGGACCGTCCGGCACCACCAGGGCCGTGACGCCGTCCTCGGCGAAAGCCAGCGTGCCGTGCACGGTCGAGACGAGCGGCGTGCCGCAGGCCATCGCTTCCGCAGCCGGGTTGCACCAGCCGGCATGCGCCTCCGCGCTGCAGAACGCGTCGAGCCCGTGATACCACGCGGGCAGGTCGGACTCGGGCAGCGGCCCGTGCACGACGAGGCGGCCCGACGCCACCAGATCGGCGCGCGCGCCCACCAGCCCCCAGTCCGGCCGTCCGAACCAGTGCAGGGCCCACGCGTCACCGAGCCTGTCGAGCGCCGCGAGCTGCGCGGCGGGGCGCTTGTTGGCGATGCCGCCGAGCCGGCGCCGCGCGCCGCGCGCGGGCGGCGAGACGGGCGGCGCGAACAGCCCGCTATCGACCGCACCGACGAGGCGCCGCCACGGCAGGCCGAGGGCCTGGAGGGCGGCGTCGTCCCAGTGGTCGTTGTTCGCCACGACGAGGTCGGGCGCGAGGGTCCGCGTGACGCGCGCGTAGGCGTCGCGCCGCACCGGCGCGTTGAGGAGGTGCTGGATCCGGGCGCCGAAGTTCGGGGCCCGGAGGTCCGCGAATCCCTCGATCGTGGCATCCGGGAAGCCGCCGCCGGGCACCATGACGGCGTCCCAGCTCGCGCGCGCGGCGTCCTCGCGGTGCAGGACTGGCAGCCGCGTCTCGAACCCGTCCTCGCCGGTGCCCAGAGTCAGGTACGCGAACGCGTGACCGCGACGCGCGAGCACCCGCCCGACCCGCTCGAACCGGAGCAGGCCGCCCGTCAGCGCCAGGTGGTCACAGGCGACGAGCAGCCGCATCACGGGGTTCCTCTGATGAGACGCAGGAGGCGAAGGGACAGGCCGCTGCCGTCACCGGCTGAAGCGCGGCGGGCGTCGAGGGTGTCCTGGAGGTGGTCGCGCGCGCGGTGCATCTCGGCCGCGTAGGCGATCACGCGGTCGGTGCGGCGGACGCTTTCGCGCGCGGCGGCCTCGTGCGCGGCGGCGTCGGCGGCGCGCGCGGCGCGCAGGGCCGCGTTCTCCTCGAGCAGCCGCGCGATCTCCGCGGAGGCCTCCGCGAGCGCAGCGCGCGGATCCGCGTCGATCCGGGTCTCTTCGCCGACCGGCAGGCGCGTCGCCGCCGCCCAGTCCAGGCCGCGCTCCGTCACCCGGTCGCTGGCGATCGTCTGGAAACGGCTTTCCCGGGCCAGCCGGTCGGCGAGCTGCGCATCGTCCAGAGCCAGCCCGAGTCGCGGCAGCAGGGCGCGCAGGGCATCCAGAAGGGTCAGCGTGGACAGCCCGCCGGGACGCCAGTCTCGCGCATCGGTCAGCGCGTTGACCAAGCCCCGCACGGCGAGGTGGCCAGCGTCCAGAGGGACCCCGAGCTCCCATTCCAGGTCTATGAACGTGCCGTCGGCGCCCGAGACGAGATTCTTCGGGATGGCGTCGAGGGCCGGTCCCGGGAGGATCGTCTGGGTCTCGAGCGGCGCTCCCGCCGCGAAGCGGCGCGAGACGGCTTGAAGCCACGTCCCGGCCCAGGCGGCGACGGCGTCCGGGCACCAGCCTTCCCGCGCCAGCCGCGCCTCGAGAACTTCAGACCAGAGGGAGCCCGGCACGTAGGTCTCCGACGGCAACAGGTTCGTGACGCCTCGAACCGCGGCGGGAAGGTCGGGATACGCGCGCGCGCGGCGCACCACGATCTGCGACCCGGCCTCCGCGAAGGTCACCAGCCGCTCGAATTCCGGCCGGCGGCGCAAACCCGCGTGGATCGCCAGCCGGTCGTCCGGCGGCAGCGGCTCCGCCGATGCCGCGATCACGAAGGCGGGCGCCAGATCGCCGATGAGCCCCTGCTCCGCCACCGTCGCCCAGGCGCGCCGCGGCGAGAACAGCGCGCCCGCGCGGGCTGCCGGATCCGGCCCGGCCGCGCCGATCGCGAGCAGTCCGGGATCGAACCCGCCCGGCCGCGCGAGGCCCCGCTCGGCGATGAAGCTCACGGGCTCCTCCCGCCCCGGGAACGGGAACCACCATTCCTGATAGGCCAGGCCGCGGGCCTGCAGGGACCGTTTCAGGCCTGCCCGCGTGGGCAGCCGGAGGCCGTCCGACCTGAGGCGTCCCTCGAGGCTCGGGAAGCCGCGCTGCCCCACCGTCTCGGAGCCCGCAGCGAGTCCGTGGAGCGAGAGGGCGTTGTCGATGACGAGGATCAGCCGCCCGCCGGGCCGCAGCCGTTCCTGGGCCCAAGCGATCGTCGCGTCGAGCGCGTCCCGGCCCCCGTCGTCGCGACACGACAGCAGCCCCGTCAGCACGACGCCATCGAAGAGCGTGGAAGCCGGCAGGTCGGCGCCATCCGCCGTGGCGACGAGGGTGGCGTCGGAAGCCCAGCGCGCGCGGCTCCCCGCGTCGGGCTTCGGGCCCAGCAGCAGGAGCGTGCCGGTCAACCACGGCAGGAAGGGGCGCAACGTCTCGGCGCAGGGCTCGCGCGGCGGGTGCGGCGCGCCTATTGCCACTTCATCCCGTGCCATACTTCCTGATTGCCAACATTGAATTGCCCGAAATTACCCAATCGCCAAGTGGTTGGGGGAAATTAATCGACGAAATGGACATGCGACAGTTGCGTGTCTACTTACAATTGGCATTAACCTGCAATTAAAACTGGCCCGTCTCGCCGAGGTCACGAGGGATGAATTTCGTCAGCGCGATCTCGTTGGCCGGGCCGCACGTCCTGGTCACGAGCACCTTCCCCGATGCGCTCAACAGGAATCCCGGGATCCGGAGCGATCTGGCCGAGGGCTTCGCCGAACTGCTCGGCGCCGAGCGCGTCAGACACACCCCTCTGGAACTGGCGGTCGCGGCGGTCCGGGCGACCCGGCCGGATGTCGTGATCGCGGTCGGAAGTCTCGTGCCTGACCTGGCGGATCTGCGCGCGCTTCGGCGCGCCGCGGACGCCGTGGGTGCCGTCCTGATCTTCTGGCTGACGGACGACCCGTACGAGTTCGACTACGCCTTCAAGGCGGAACTCTACGCCGACATCGTCGTGAGCAACGATTCCTGGGCGGCGCAGCACTACCGGCACCCCGACGTCCACCACCTGCCGCTGGCCGCGGCGCCTGACCGGCATTTCCGGCCGATCGCCCCGGTGGCGGAGCGGGAGACAGTCCTGTTCTTCTGCGGCGTTGCCTACCCGAACCGCGTCGCCCTGATGCGCCGGATCGACGATCTGCTGTGCCGGCACGTCGTGGAGATCCTGGGCGCCGAGTGGCCGGACACGCTCCGATGCGCGGTGAACCGCCGCCTCACGCCGGCGCAGATGGCCGACTACGCCGCGGCGGCGCGGCTGACGCTCAACATCGGCCGCGACCTCGACGTGGCCAATCGCCGGCTGTCGCTCCCGCAGGCGACGCCGGGACCGCGCACCTTCGAGGTCGCCCTATCGGGCTCGGCGCAGCTGTTCTTCGTCACCGGCCTGGAAATCTGCGCGCATTTCGAGCCGGACACGGAGATCCTGCTGGTGGACGGCGCGGCCGATATCGCGCGCGCCATCGAGCGGTCGCTCGACGAGCCCGGCGCGATCGAGGCGATCGCGCGCCGGGCGCAGGCGCGGGCGCTCCGCGAGCACACCTACCGGCATCGCGCGGCGCGCCTGCTCGATCTGAGCCGCCTGACGGTCCCGGCCTGATCACGCCGCCGCTGAGACGGACGAGACCGCGCATGTCCGACCTGTCGATCCTGCTGCTCGACACCGAGCCGCAGACCCACAACCGCTACCTCGTGCTCGCCATCGCGGACGCACTGCGCCGGCATCCCGCGGTCGGCCGGGTTCATGTCGGCGGGCACGGCGATGCCCTGGCCACCTTCGTCGAGCAGGGTCTCGACACGCTGATCGCTTTCGGCGGCGCGCGGGCGCACGCGCCCCTGGTCGGTCGGCTCGCGGGGCTCGCCCGGACCGGCGTGCTCTGGACCACGGAGGATCCGTACGAGCGCGAGGCGAACGTGCGCGGGTCGGGGGTCTTCGATCTGGTCTTCACGAACGACCTTGCCACGGTCCCGGCCTACGGGGGCCGGGCGCACCACCTCGCCCTCGGCGCCTCGTCGCTCTTCCACGATCTCCCGGTGCTCGAGGACGACGCGCGCTACCGCTACGATCTCCTCTTCATCGGAACGGCGTGGCCGAACAGGGTCGCGACCCTGAACGCGCTCTCGGCCAAGCTGCCGCGGGACGTGAAGTTCAAGCTGGCGCTGCCGTGGAACGCGCATATCGGTCCGCCGGAGCTGGAGGACGAGGCGCTCGTCACGGACTGGCGCTGCGGGAACCGCGACTTCGCCCTCCTGGCGAACCGCAGTCGCGTCGTGCTCACCCTGCCCCGGATCTTCTCGGCGGCGCGCGCCGATCAGGCGACCGGTTCGACGCCGCCGCCGCGGCTGTTCGAGACGGCGCTGGCCGGCGGCTACCAAGTCGTGGTGTCGCCCGAGCCGGAGACGGCCGCCTACTACACGCCGGGCGCCGAGATCGCGCTCTGCGACGACGAGGCCGGTGCGGTCGAGGCGATCCTGACGGCCCTGACCGAACCGGAGGCCCGCATCGCGCGCGCGCGCGCCGCGCAGGCGCGGACCCGCGCCGAACACCTCTACGACCATCGCGTGGCGACGATCCTGGATGCGGTGATCGATCGGCGCCGGACGCAGACGCGCCGGCCGCCCCTCGAACCGTCAGCGCCCCGCACGGTCCTGATGCTCACCCACAACCGGATGGGGCATCGTCCCGGCGGCGGGGTCGAGGTCTATCAGGAACTGCTGACCGAGCTCGGCGAGCCGTACCGCGTCCTGTTCCTTTTCTCCGTCTTCGGCGACGGGCGCTGGTCGCTCCGGCTCGAGGGCCCGGGGATCGCGGAGAGCTTCGCCTGCGGTCCCGTCACGCCGCCGCTCTCGACGGACCCGTTCGTGGAGGGGATCTTCCAGAGGCTGCTGTTCGAGCATCAGGTCGACCTCGTCCACATCCATCACCTGATGCACGTCCCGCTGTCGCTGCCGCTGATCGCGCGGGCCTGCGGCATACCCACCGTCTACCATCTGCACGACCATTTCCTGATCTGCGAGCGCTGGCTGCTGCTCGATCACACCGGCCGGTTCTGCGACGTCGTCAATCGCGGGGCGGACCAGTGCGACGCCTGCCTGGTCTCGGGAAACCAGTATCCGCCCGGCTCCAAGGCGCGCCGCGACGGCATGATGACCCTGGTGACCGACGCGATCGACGCCTTCGTCACGAGCACGCCCGCCACGGCGGGTTACCTCCGGCGCTACTTCCCCGGCATCCCCGCCGACCGGATCGTCGAGATCCCGATGGTGGCGCCGAACACCGCGCCGGCCGGGGCGCGGCCGGTGTCCAGGCGCAGGCGCGACGGCGATCGGCTGACCGTGGCGATCCTGGGCAATCTCGCGGCCCACAAGGGCGGTCAGCAGGCGATCAACCTGATCCGGAGCTGCGAGGCCTATCCCATCCATTTCAAGGTGATCGGCCGCATCGACGACCCGTACCGCGAGGCGGTCACGGGCTTCGGACCGGATCAAGTCACCGTGACGGGCGCCTACGAGCAGCACGCGATCGGCGGCCTGCTGGCCGGCTGCGATGTCTCGCTGCACCTCTCGACCTGGCCCGAGACGTTCGTCATCGCGCTGACGGAGGCGTGGCAGGCGGGCCTGGTCCCGATCGTCGCCGATATCGGGGCCCTGGCCGAGCGCGTCGAGGACGGGGTCGACGGGTTCAAGGTCCCGCCGGACGATGCCGGCGCCGTCCGCGCGCGCCTCATCGCGCTGCACTACGATCGCGCCCGCCTCGCCCGGATGCAGGCCTCCATCGGCCGGAAATCCTTCCCCGACACCGACGGCCACCTCGGGTCGGTCCGCGCCCTCTACGAGCGCCTGATCGAGGCGCGGCCGCTGCGCCACGGACGGGTTCCCAGCCACCTGCGGCACGGTTTCGACCTGCGGCTCGAGACCCTGGGATACCGGACGAACGCCGCCTCCTGGACCAGCGCGGCGATCGCGTGGGACGAGGCGGCCCGCGCGCCGGAGGCGTCGCCCGCCGTGATGGCGGCGGCGCGCGCGCGCCCGGTTCCGGAACTGCCCGACGCGTTCCGTCGCCTGACGCTGAGGCCGGTCCGGCGCAGCGAGTGCGGCTGGAGCCTCGACGTGCTGCGCACGGACGAGCGCCTGAACCGGAGCCTGGATCTCTCGTCGGTCGTCGCGCGGGCCTCCGTGTTCCTGCGCGGCTGGCTGCACGTCTCCGGGCCGGCGCCGAAGGCGATCTACCTGCGGCTGACGGGTCGCACCGGGACATCGTGGGTCGCCCTGCAGAGCGATCTCCGTCCGGACGTGGCCAAGTGGTACGGTGAACCCGCTGCCGCGACGTCCGGCTTCACCGGCCAGATCGACGTCGCGGGGATGTCCTTCGGACGCTACGCGCTCGCGATCGTCCAGATCGCCGACGGTAGCCTGCGCATCCTCGAAGACGTCGCCTCGATCTTCATCGCCCCCGACACCGAGCCGCCGGCGCGCTTCGTTCCGGAGCCGCGCCATCTCGTCAGCGGCCCGCCGCACGTCCCGGATCTGCACCACAGCCTGCCGGATGCCGGCGACGCGCTCCGCGTGTCGCCGGGGCAGCTCTGGGCCGCGGAAGTCGCGTTCCCCGGGACCGCGCCCCGGCTTGGCAAGGACACGCTGGCGGTGTTCCGCGGCACCAACGGTCAGACGTGGCGGGCGCCCGTCCTCAAGATCGACGAGCGGACGGTGCGCATCACCGCCTCCGTCCCGAACATCGATCCGGGCGCCTACACGGTGTCCCTCGCCGAGCCGCACAACAGGACGTTGCGGACCCTCGCGACGCTGTTCCGCACCCAGGTGGCGCGTTCGGAGTGACGGGGCTCACCGGCAAGCCCGGTCTCGATCCCCCGAGCCGATCGCGGACGCGGGTCTACCACGCCTCGACCCGTTCACCGCCGAAGATGCGCGACGTCGGCAGCTCGAAGATGAAGTAGGGATTGAGTTGCGGCGGAGCCCCGGCCTCATCCAGGCGGGCCTGCTGCTCGGGCGTCAGGACGACCTCGAGGGCGGCGATGTTCTGCGCCAGCTGCTCCGGGCGGCTCGCCCCGACCAGGACCGAGGCGACGCCGGATCGCCGCGCGACCCAGGCCAGCGCCACCTGCGCCATCGGTCGGCCGACGTCCGCGGCGACCGCCCGCAGCACGTCCACCACCGCGAAGTTCGCCTCGGTGAACAGCATGCCGCCGAAGGGATTGTCGCCGTTGAGCCGGCCGTCGCTGCCGCCCTCGGCCGCGTCGCCGGCCCGGTCCGGGAGCGAGCCTGCCGGACCGGCCTGAGCGAGCTTCTCGCGCCCGTACTTGCCGGTCAGCAGGCCGGCCGCCAGCGGGCTCCAGGGCACCAGCCCGAGCCCGAGGGCGCGGCCCGCGGGCAGCACGTCGAGTTCTACGCCCCGGTCGAGCAGCGAGTAGGCGTATTGCAGGCCGATGGGTTCCGGCAGGCCGTGGGCGTGGGCCAGCGCGGCGATCTGCGCGACGTACCAAGCGGGCGCGTTCGAGAATCCGTAATACAGGATGTCGCCGCGCGCGACGGCGTCGGTCAGCGCCCGGAGGACTTCCTCCGGCGGCGTGGTCCGGTCCCAGACATGGGTCCAGTACAGGTCGATCCAGCCGGTCCTGAGACGGCGCAGTGAGCTCTCGAGACCGGAGCGGACGTTCCGGGCGCTGTTGCCTCCGGCGAGCGGCGTGCCCTGCGCGCGCGGGAAGCCGGACTTCGTCGCGACGACCAGGCGGTCGCGCAGACCGCGCGCCGCGATCAGGTCGCCGAGCATCGTCTCGCTCGCACCGCCCGCGTAGACGTCGGCCGTATCGAGGAAGTTGCCGCCCGCTTCGACGTAACGGTCGAAGATGGCCGCCGAGACCGTCGCGTCGCTGCCCCAGCGGGCGGCGCCGAAGGTCATGGTCCCGAGCGCAAGGGGGCTCACGGCCAGACCCGAGCGTCCCAGGGTTCGATAGTGCCTCAGATCCATCGCCGCACCTCACTGTTGAGGGCTTGGACGTAGTCCGGCGTCGGGATCGGGATTAGCCGTGGTATTCCGCATGCGCCTGTGAGCACAGTTCAGGAATGCGGCGCGGCACCCTCGACGATCTGGCGGCTTTCGCGGCGGTGGCGCGCCATCACAGCTTCACGCGGGCGGCCGCGGAGATGGGGCTGTCGCCCTCCGCGCTCAGCCACACGATGCGGGCTCTGGAGGCGCGTCACGGCGTGCGCCTGCTGGCCCGCACCACCCGCAGCGTCGCGCTCACTCCGGCCGGCGAGCGGCTGCTGCGGTCGGTCGGCCCCGCGCTCGAGGACGTCGCGCGCGGGCTCGACGCGCTGGCCGAGTGGCGCGGCGCGCCGTCGGGGCGGCTGCGGCTGACGACCTTCGCGTACGCCGCGCGGGCGATCCTCGAGCCCAGACTGCCCAACTTCCTGATCGACCACCCGGCCGTCTCGGTGGAGGTGATCGTGGACGACCCCCTGACCGACATCGTCGCCGCCGGCTTCGACGCCGGGATCCGCTTCGGCGAGACGGTCGAGCGCGACATGGTGGCGGTCCGGGTCGGACCCGACCTGCGCACGGTGGTCGTCGCGACCCCGGACTACTTTGCCCGCCACCCGCGCCCGGAGAGCCCGGCTGACCTGGAAGCGCATCGCTGCGTGAACTGCCGGCTCGTCGGCGGCGGTGGGTTGCTGCCCTGGGAGTTCGCCCGCGACGGCCGCGAGATCCGGGTGCGCGCGGCCGGCCAGCTCGTCGTGAACGATGGCCGGCTCGCGGCCGCCGCGATCCGGGCCGGTGCCGGGCTCGGCTACATGCTGGAAGACGAGGCGGCCGACGACCTGGCCGCGGGACGTCTCGTCCAGGCGCTGGAGGCGTGGTGTCCGTCGTTTCCCGGCTGCCACCTCTACTACCCCGACCGGCAGGTCACGCCCGCCCTGCGCAGCCTGATCGACGCGCTGCGGTGGCGGGAGGCGCCGTCGCCTCCCGGCCCGTGAGACCGTGCCCGCGTGACAGTGCCCGTGAGACCGTACCCGCGGGGCCTCCCCGCTCAGGCGCCCCGCCAGTCGCGGGCGACCTCACCCGCGAAGTCGCGGTAGCTGCGCGGCCTGCGGCCGAGGAGCCTCGCGAAGTCCGCAACCTCGGCCTCGGTCGCGACGGCGCCGTCCTCCTGGTAGCGTCGCATCATCACCCGCAGGTCATAGGCGAGCCAGGCGGGGGCGAAGCTCCGGAGCCGCTGCTCCAGCGCGTCGAGATCGTCGCCTCCGTAGCGGACCGCGCGCCCGAGGGCCTCGGACCAGATCTCCGCCAGGGCGTCGCCCGTCAGGGCGTCCGGGCCGACGACGTCGTAGGTCTCGGCCGGAAGACGGTCGGCCGCGCGCTCGCGGCGCAGCAGCGCGTTGGCCGCCGCCTCGGCGATATCGCGCACGTCGACCATCGAGACGCCGGCCTGCCCGAGGGGCACGGCATACAGGCCGGCCCCGAGAAGCGGCTCCTTCTGGGCGAGGTCGTTCTGCATGAAGTAGGAGGGCCGCAGCACCGTGGCGGGCAGGTCGAGGGCCGCGATCATCCGCTCGACGGCGTGCTTGCCGGTGAAGTGCGGGGCATCGACGAAGGCCTCGCTCTTGAAGACCGAGAGATAGACGATGCCGCGCACGCCCGCGTCGCGGGCGAGGCTGAGCGTCGTGATCGCCTGGGTCAGCTCGTCCGGCGCGTTGGCGACGAGCAGGAACAGGGTGTCGACCCCGACCAGCGCCGCGCGCATCGCGTCGATGTCGGCGGGATCACCGCGGACGGCCTCGACGCCCGAGGGGAATCGCGCCTTCTCGGGCGAGCGGGTCAGAGCGCGCAGGGCGGCCCCCTCGGCGACGAGATGATCGATGACGGCGGAGCCGATGCGGCCCGTGGAACCGGTGACGAGGATGGTCATGGCGGATCTCCTGGATGCGGGGCGGCCCCGAGCGGGCCGCCGATGACCCGAAGATGCGCCGTTCCTTTTCTGAGCCATAGTCGGCAAGATCGGGACTGGGTGTCCCGGATCTGGAACAGCACATGGACCTCGCGGCGCTCGCCGACTTCAATCTCGTCGCCGGCCACGGCGGCTTCGGCCGCGCCGCCCGGGCGAGCGGGCGGCCGAAGGCGACGCTGTCGCGGCGCGTCGCCGAGCTCGAGGCGAGCCTCGGGACGCGGCTGATCGAGCGGGGCGAGCGCAGCCTGCGCCTGACAGAGGCGGGGGCGCTCCTCCACGCCCGGACGGGGCCGCTGCTCAGCGAGATCGCGGAGGCCGGCGCCGTCGTCGGTGGCGGCCTCGACCGACCCCGTGGGCGGCTCCGGGTGAGTGCGCCGCTGCTCCTTTCCGACACGCAGCTCGGCCGCGTCGCCGCGGACTTCGCCCGCGCTTATCCCGAGGTCGAGCTGGAGATCTCCGCCGAGGACCGGTTCGTCGACCCGATCGAGGAGGGTTTCGACGTGATCATCCGGGTCAATCCGAAGCCGGACGAGCGCCTCGTCGGGCGCTGTATCCTGCGGGACGAGCTCTGGCTGGTGGCGCCGCCCGAGGTCCCGCGTCCCGAACCGTCGGCCGGGACCGACGCGGCGACCGTGCCGGCGGCGGTGCGCTGGACGCCGCGTCAGGACGAGACGTGGCAGGTCCATGACGGCCGGACGCGCCGGTCCTACGCGCCCGTGCCGGTCCTGCGCCTATCCTCGCTGCCGATGCTGCGCGACGCCGTGGTGGCGGGCGCCGGCGCGGCGCTGCTCCCGCGCTCGCTGGTCGGGGGCGACGTGGCGGCCGGACGCCTCGCCTGCTGGGGCTGGCTGGAGGGGCCGCCGACGGAGCTGTGGGCGCTCCATACGTCCCGGCGCTTGGTCAGTCCCAAGGTGAACGCCTTCGTCGCACATCTGGCAGCCGCGCTGTCGACGGATCGACCCGCCGGGCGGTAGATCGAGCGTTCGAACCGAAGGGCGCCGAGCGCGGCGCGCGCGGGACGGTGCCCTATCCGCATTCCGCCGCACCGTCCCGACGCGGCGCCTCGGGCGAGCCCGGCGGACCCGCCATCGTCCGGCCGAGCCAGTCCACGAAGGCCGCCGCCGGCCCCGCGAGTGGCAGGGCACGCACGAGAACGAAGTACCGGAGCCCGTTCATGACAGCTTCGTCGCAAGCCGGCACGAGGCGCCCGTCGGCGCGATAGGGCGCGACGATCAGCGATCGCCCCAGGGCGATGCCCGAGCCGCCGAGCGAGGCGCGCAGCGCCAGTTGCGCGAGGTTGAAGTAGAGATTCTGGACACGGCCGCCCCAGGGCGCCCCGTGGACGCGTATCCAGCGATCCCACTCCTCCGAGACGCTCGCGGCCGCCTCCCACGGCGTCGCGTCATGGAGCAGGACGACGGCCCCGCCGGGATCCGCCGCCTCCCGGTAGGCCGGGGCGCAGACCGGGTAGACCGGCTCGGGATGGTCGAAGACGACCGTCGCACCGGGAGGCGGCGCCGGGCCGTAGCGGATCGCGACGTCGATACCGGACTGCCCCATGCGTCCCGGATCCAGGTCGTGCGTCTCCCCGAAGACGGCGACGTCGATGTCGGGATGCGTGTCGCTGAAGGCTTTCAGCCTTGGCGCGAGCCATTCCGAGGCCAGGGAGGGGACGCAGCTGATCCGCAGCGTCGCCCGGCCCTCGCGCCGTTCCCCCCGGAGCAGGGCCTCGCCCATCCCGTCGAAGCCGCTCCGCGCCGCGGCGAACAGGTCGTGACCCGCGGCGGTCAGCCGGATCTCGCGGGTGCCCCGCTCGAGCAGCGGGTACCCGAGGCGCCGCTCCAGCCGCTGGATCCGCTGCGTGACCGCGCTCTGCGTGACGGCGAGGCGGTCGCCCGCACGGGCGAAGCCGCCCGCCTCGACCAGGACGCGGAAGAAGAACAGGTCGCCGGCGAGGCGCGCGTCGAGCCTCACGAGCATGCCCGACCATAAGCGGGCCTAATAGACCGCACCAGAGAATATAATTGGCCGCATGAGCGCCGCTCGCGCAGGGTCGGCGCGGACAAACCGGGCAGGATCGGGAGCGCCATGGCAGCCGTCGACGGGATGCAGACTCAACCGCCGGGCGACCGGATCCCGGAGGCGGTCAGGCGCGCCAGCCCCACGGTCTGGATGAACCCGGCGCTGGACGCCACCGCGTCCGTCCTGCCCGGACTCGCGACCGGCCGGGCCGACGTGGACGCAGCCGTGGCGCGCTGGCAGCGGTTCGCGCCGCTCCTGGCGCGCCTGTTCCCCGAAGAGGGCGCCGGCCGGATCGACTCGCCGCTCGTCCCGCTGGAAGAGCGCCTGTCCCGGGACGTCCTGGACGGCGCCGACGGGCGCGTGCTGGTGAAGGCCGACCACGCGCTGCCGGTGACCGGCTGCATCAAGGCGCGCGGCGGCGTCTACGAGGTCCTGGCCTATGCCGAGGACCTGGCCGCGCGGGCCGGACTGCTCACCGAGGGGCGATCCTACGCCGCCTTCGCCGACCCGGAATTCCGCGCCCTGTTCGCCCGCCACGTGATCGCGGTTGGCAGCACCGGCAATCTCGGCTTCAGCGTCGGCCTGATGGGGCGCTCGCTCGGCTTCGCGGTCGAGGTCCACATGTCCCACGACGCCAAGGCGTGGAAGAAGCAGCGCCTGCGCGAACTCGGCGCACGCGTCGTCGAGCATCGCGGCGATTACGGGGCGGCGGTCGCGGCGGCCCGCGGCGCGTTTGCCGGCCGCGCGGACGCCCATTTCGTCGACGACGAGGATTCCGTCGACCTGTTTCTCGGCTACGCGGCCGCGGCCCTCGACCTTCAGCGCCAGCTCGCGGAGGCCGGGATCGCGGTGGGGCCGGCGCATCCCCTGTTCGTCTATCTGCCCTGCGGCGTGGGTGGCGCGCCGGGCGGCGTCGCCTTCGGCCTGAAGCTCGTGTTCGGTGACGCCGTGCATCCGGTCTTCGTCGAGCCGGTCGCGTCCCCGTGCATGCTGGTCCAGCTCGCGGCCGGTCTCGAGCGCCCGGTCAGCGTCTACGATGTCGGCCTCGACAACCGCACCGCGGCGGACGGGTTGGCCTGCGCCTCCGCGTCGATGCTGGTGGCCCGGACGCTCGAGAAGCTGGTGGCCGCCGTGGTCACGGTGCCCGACGACGCGCTGTACCGCTGGCTCAGGGTGATGTGGACCGAGGCGGGCCTGCGCCTGGAGCCCTCGGCGGCGGCGGGCTTCGCGGCGGCCGGGCGCTTCGCCGCCACGCTGCCCGCGGCGGTCGGCGCCGCGGCCACCCACGTGATCTGGACGACCGGCGGCGCGCACCTCCCGGCCGAGGAATTCGAGGCGGCCCTCGCCCGCGGTTGAGGCGCGCTGGACGTCTTCTCAAAAACCGAGACCGCGCGGCCGCGGCTCCTCGATCGTGCCCGATCGCCAGGCGATCCGCGGCCGGTTCAAAGTGAGTACCAGACCCGGCCGTCGCTCACTCCATCAGGTCGGTCAGGGCCCCGATCTCGTCGGCGTTCTTCCAGACCGTCTCGCAGCCGATCACCGTGTCGGTGGCGTCGATCGTAAGCGTGAACGCGGGGGGCACCCGCTCGGTCCCGACGAGCCGGAGGCGAACACCCCACCGCGACATGTCGTGCACCACGCAGGGGATGGCGGGATGGCCGGCCACCGAGATGCATCCGCTCAGGTTGACGGAGACGCGTCGGGCGTTGCGCTGGTTGTCCATAAGTACTCCGCGCTAGAGCGCCGGAGGATAAGCGGCGACCGATCAAGGGCCGGTTTACGAACTGAACTCAATTGCGCCTAAAATTCGCGTCGAGGTGGCTAATACCGAAGTCTCGACCTACCGATTGGGAAGCCACCGGGAGACGAAGGTCAGCGGACGCGACGTGCCGGCCCGGCCGTCGGCATCCGCACGCGCGTCCTCGTCCGGCAGCAGCGACCCGATCAGGCGGAGCAGCTTCTCCCGCTCCTCCCCGGTGAACAGCACGAGGAAGGAACCGAGATCCAGTTGGACCTCCGGCGCGTCATCGCCCGGGGAGTGAGAGACGTAGGGCTGTCCGGTCTGGAGGTCGCGCATCAGGGCCCAGCGGTCGCCGCCGACGCCGACATGGAATTCGCGCGCTATCCGTGGGCCCTGTTCAATCATTGCTCATCCCGCACGCCGTCAACGTGCAATTTTCAACGGGATAGAGCGCGCAAACGCCTTGCGATATAACCTGGCTCAAGAATTCACAGGTATCGTCGACTGCAGCCCCACCGGCGCGAGCCGCCGGTGGCGGGATGTCGGCGCGGTCTCGGGCTGGAGGTTGGTGCACTTGCGGCGCAGGATCGCGGACGATCCGACGCCGGACTGACATGCCCCATCTCCGCGCGGCAAAGGGCCCGTTTTCGGACCGAGAAGGGCGAGCGCTCCGCTCTCGCCCGGTCGGCGCCGGCCCTAGCGATACGCGTGGGGGCGTGAGCGCTCGAAGGCGGCCGCGCAGGCCGTGTCGAAGAGCTTGCAGGGCGGCTGGGCGTCGCCCGGTTCGACGAGCATCGGCTGTCCGCGGATGTCTCCGGTGGTGTGCGCCTGCGAGTACCGTGACCGCGGGTCGAAGTAAGGATCCGAAGTGTAACTGCTCATGAAGGCGCCTCCTGCCGGCATCTCGCTCTCGGACAGCGCCACGCCGGTCTGCAGCGCCAGTGAGAGCACCGAGACCAGGATCAGCAGACATCGTCTGGTCATAGGCCCGCGCCTCCTCGCGCGCACGAGATCGGCAGCGCGGACGCCGCGCTCCGGATGTCCTGGATGTGTTCGACGAGACCGCCGCGGGCGTCAGCGGCCGGTCTCTGCGAGCAGGCCCGCCACAACGCGTGCGCGCTTCGGAACAGCCGCCCGACGGGATCACCGCGTGGCCGCGACGCGCTGCCTTCAGCGACGTTGGCGGGTCAGCCCATCTCGACATTCGGAAGATGGCGCAAGCCGAGCGCGCACTGCAATCAAATAGGCTTTTCAGCAGTGAAAACGGAATTGATTTGAGAAATTTTCTTTAAAATTCGATGCGCGCCCGTCCGGCCGCGGCCTGGGACGGAGACAGTGCAAGCATCGGATTCGCCACGCACTTTAGAGATCCGCTGCCGCTTTAAGTTTCTTAAACGCGCTTTATTTTGTCGTGCCGAATTCATTCGAAGAGTGTCTTTGCCAGGACTATAACTTCGGCGTGCCGGGCATTCGCCCTGCCTTCTCTTCGCACACGAGGCTTGATCGGCTCCCAGTCCACGCGGGCACCCCGCGGGAATGGGAGCCGGGTCACGGCGGGACACCCACTGATCACATGGAACTCGTCCGGTTCGCTCTGAAGTTTCGCAAGAGCTTCTATGTTCTTGCCGTCCTCATGTTCCTCGCGGGGCTCGGCTCGATCACCGTCGCGCCGAAGGACGTGCTGCCCGCCGTCGATATCCCGGTGGTGGTGGTGGTGTGGACCTATAACGGTCTCGACGCGACCGACATGGTCCAGCGCATCACGAACTACAGCGAGTTCTCGCTGTCGAGCAACGTGAACAACATCCGCCGGATCGAGTCGACGTCGATCCAGGGCACGGTGACCGAGCGGATCTACTTCGATTCCGCGGTCAGCATCGATCTGGCGATGACCCAGGTCGACTCGGCGATGAACGCGATCCGCTCGCGCATGCCGCCGGGCGTGCAGCCCCCCGTCATCATGCGCTTCTCCGCCTCGTCGGTGCCCGTCATTCAGATGGCGCTGTCGTCCTCGAAACTGCCGCTCACCAAGGTCTTCGACTACGCGCAGTACCGGACCCGCCGCCGGCTCGCCGAGGTGCCGGGCTCGACCCTGCCCTCCCCCTACGGCGGCGCGCCGCGTCAGGTCATGGTCGATCTCGACCCCGGCAAGCTGCGCGCGATCGGCATGACGCCGCTCGATGTCCTGAACGCGGTCCTCAAGCAGAACCTCGTCGTGCCCTCGGGCCTCGCGAAGATCGGGACGCAGCAATACACGGTGCGGCTGAACTCGAGCCCGCAGCTGGTCGATCAGCTCAACCGCATTCCGATCAAGGTCGAGAACAACCAGCCGGTCCTGCTGCGCGACGTCGCCCATGTCCGGGACGGCTCGCCCCCGCAGATCAACATCGTCCGCGCCGACGGCCACCACTCCGTCCTGCTGCAGGTCCTCAAGAACGGCGCGGCCTCGACCCTGGACGTCGTGAACGCCGTCAAGGCCGCGCTGCCTGACATCCACGCGGCCGCGCCGAAGGGCATGACCATCACGCCGCTGTTCGATCAGTCGGTCTTCGTCTCGGACGCCATCTCCGACGTGGTGCGCGAGGCGGTGATCGCGGCGGGGCTCACCGGTCTCGCCATCCTGCTGTTCCTCGGCTCCTGGCGCTCGACCATCGTGGTACTGGTCTCCATCCCGCTCTGCATCCTGACCTCCCTGTCGATCCTGGTTGCTCTGGGCCAGACCATCAACGTGATGACCCTGGGCGGCCTCGCCCTGGCCGTCGGCATCCTCGTGGATGACGCGACGGTCGCGATCGAGAACACCTACCGGATGTTCGAGGAAGGCTTCTCCTTCCGGCGCTCGGTGGTCGAGGGCGTGGCCGGCATCGCCAAGCCGGCCCTGATCTCCACGCTGGCGATCTGCTCGGCCTTCTCGGCGGTCTTCTTCCTCACGGACGCGCCCCGCTACCTCTTCGTCCCGCAGGCCGAGGCGGTGGTCTTCGCGATGCTGACCTCCTACCTCCTGTCGCGGACGCTGGTGGCGATCCTCATCGACGTCCTGGTCGCCCCGGAATACGCCCGGCATCACGGCCCGGCCGCCGAGGTCGATGGGGCGTCACCACCCCGCCGCCGCTCCGTCCTCGGCCGGATTCTCCGCGCGCCGACACGGCCCCTCGCTTGGCTGCTTCAATATCCGCTGCGCGGCGCCCTCGCCTTCCGCAACGCGTTCGAGCGCGGGTTCGCGCGCTTCCACGCGGGCTATGTCGGCCTCCTGTCCGCGGTGCTCGGCCACCCGGCCCGCGCGCTGTCCGGCGCGCTCGCCGTCTTCGCGGTGACGGCCGCGATCTTCCCCTTCGTCGGTCAGGACTACTTCCCGCAGATCGAATCCAGCCAGATGACCCTGCATATCCGCACGCGTCCGGGCGAGCGGATCGAGCAGGCGGAGAAGACCTTCGCGCAGGTCGAGGACGTCGTCCGGCAGGTCGTCCCGAAGGACGAGCTCGGGCTCATCCTGGACAATATCGGCCTCCCCGCCTCGAACTACAACTTCGCCTTCATGGATGCGTCGTTCGTCGCCTACAATGACGGGCAGATGCTCATCAACCTGAAGGGTGAGCATAAGCCGATCTCCTTCTACGAGAAGCGGCTGCGCCAGGTCCTGCACCAGGCCTTCCCCGACGACACCTTCTACTTCCAGCCGTCCGACATCATCACGCAGATCCTGAATTTCGGGACCGTCGCGCAGATCGACGTGCAGGTCTCCGGGCGGCACGATGCCGAGGACCTCGCCGTGGCGCAGGACCTCGTCCGCCGCATCGCGGCGGTCCGCGGCGCCGTCGACGTCCACCTGCACCAGATCGTCGACGCCCCGCAGATGTACGTGAACGTCGACCGCAGGCTGGCCTCCGAGATGGGCGTCAGCGAGCAGTCCATCGCGCAGAACCTGAACGTCTCGCTCTCCGGCTCCTTCCAGGTCAGCCCGAACTTCTGGGCCGATCCCAAGTCCGGCATGCCGTACCAGCTCTGGGTCCAGACGCCGGAGTGGCGCAACGCCGACATCACGCAGCTGATGAACACGCCGGTCTCGGTGCACACGGACGCGGGTGACAGGCCCGGCATCCCGATCCTGCTGTCGAACATCGCCACGATGCAGCGGCAGCCTGAGCAGACCGTGATCAACCACGTCAACCAGCAGCCGACCTTCGACATCCTCGCCAACGTCCAGAACGCGGATCTCGGCAGCGTCCGAAACGCCGTGGACCGGATCGTTGCCGAGGAGCAGGTCAAGCTCCCGGCCCCGGACAAGATCCTCGTCCGCGGCCAGATCGAGAGCATGGAGAGCGCCTTCTCGCGCATCGAGCTCGGGCTCGGGATCGCGCTGGTGGCGGTCTACCTGCTGCTCGTCCTGAACTACCAGACGTGGGTCGACCCCTTCGTGGTCATCGCCGCCCTGCCGCTGGCCTTCTGCGGCATCGTGATGAGCCTGTTCATCACCAGCACGGCGTTCTCGATCCCCGCCCTGTTCGGCGCGATCATGTCGGTCGGCGTGGCGAGCGCGAACTCGATCCTGCTCGTCACCTTCGCCAAGGAGCACCGCGAGGCCACCGGCTGCTCTGCCCGCGAGGCCGCCCTGATGGCCGGCCATACCCGCCTCCGGCCGGTGCTCATGACCGCCTCCGCGATGTTCCTGGGCCTGATCCCGATGGCGATCGGGTCCGGCGAAGGCGCCGAGCAGAACGCCGCCCTCGCCCGCGCGGTGATGGGCGGGATCGGGATGGGCACTGTCTCGACCCTGCTCTTCGTCCCCCTTCTCTACACCCTGCTCCGCCGCAACCCGATCAAGCCCCTCGAGGATTATTGATGACCCGTTTCAACGACGCCCCCGGGAGCGGCGCCGAGGCAGCCGCGCGGGCGCACCAGCACGCGGTCGAGATCGACCCGCTGCGGCAGGACGGGGCCGGCGAGGCCCTCGTCCACGCGGTGCCGCCGCCGCCGCGCAAGCGCCCGTTCCTCGTGGCGTTCCTCGCGCTCGGCAGCGCCCTCGGCCTCGGCGCCTGGCACCACTGGGAGACCTACCAGGCCTCCCTGGAGACCCAGGCCGAGGCCGTGAACTTCGTTCCGACGGTCCGCACCGGGCCGGCGCAGGTGGATAACGGGCCCATGACGCTGACCCTGCCGGGCCAGACCGAGGCCTTCGACCATGCCGACATCTTCGCCCGCGCCACCGGCTACATCGCCGAGCGCCGGGTCGACATCGGGTCGCGGGTCAAGAAGGGCGACCTGCTGGTCCGGATCGCCGCGCCCGACCTCGACCAGCAGGCCCGGCAGGCCGAGGCCCAGCTCGGCCAGTTCAAGGCGCAGCTCGCCGTCGCGCAGGCGGATGTGGAGCAGGCCAAGGCCAATGTGACGCTCGCGAACGTCACCGACGCCCGCACCGCGACGCTGGCCGGACAAGGCTGGGCCTCGAAGCAGAACGCCGACCAGACCCGGGCGGGGATGCTGACCGCCACCGCGACCCTCGCCGCCGCGCAGGCGAAGGTGAAGGTCGCGGAAGCCAACATCACCGCCCAGCAGGCGACCGTCGACCGGCTCCGGACGCTGACCACCTTCGAGAACGTCGTCGCGCCGTTCGACGGCATCGTGACCGCCCGCAAGGTCGATGTCGGCGACCTCGTCCACGGCGATGCCGGCTCCGGGACGCCGCTCTTCACGGTCGACAGCACCGATGTCCTGCGCGTCGCGGTGCAGGTGCCGCAATCGGCCGCCGTGGGTATCCGCGACGGGGTGAAGGCGCGGGTCCAGGTCGCGCAGATCGCGGACCGGACCTTCGACGGCACGGTCTCGCGCAGCTCGGTGGCTCTCCAATCCTCGGTGCGGACGCTGGACACGGAGGTCGACGTCGCCAATCCCGACGGAATCCTGCGGCCGGGCCTCTACGTCGCCGTCACTTTCGCGGTGCCGCGCACGCATCCGCGGGTGATCGTGCCGTCCGAGGCGCTCATCTTCGACGCGGAGGGGACGCGCGTGGCCGTGGTCGGGGCGGACGACACCGTCCGGCTCCGGCCGATCACGATCGCGCGCGATCTCGGCACGCGCCTCGAGCTGCGCAGCGGCCTCGACAGCGGCGAGACCGTCGTCCTCAACCCGCCCGCCGGCCTTCAGGACGGCAGCCGCGTCGTCCCCCGCGGCTCCGTCGCCTCTCAGGTCCCGACAGCCAAGCTCTCCGAGCAGGCGAGCGCGGAGTGAGGCGCATGGTCCAGATCCCTCGCTCCCTTGTAAGCTTCGCCGGCGGGATGACGCAGGTCGGCCGCCGCGACCGAACCGCATTTGACTCCGGCTCCGAAGAGGATAATTCCACCTCTCCCTCCGAGCCTCAGGAGACCAGACAGGGCCGGCGAATACAAAATAAGAAGGAAAAACGAATGGCCAGCGTATTGGTAGTCGAGGACGACCGGCGGGTCGCCGCGGAGATCGGTTCGGCCCTCGCGGAATACGGATTTCAGGTCGACGAAGCCCCCAGTGGCAGCATCGGACTACGCAAGGCCCTGGACGGTAACTTTGACGTGATCGTGCTCGACCGGATGCTCCCGGAGATCGACGGCCTGTCGCTGCTGACCGAGCTGCGCGCCGCGAAGGTCTCGACGCCGGTCCTGATCCTCAGCGCCCTGTCGGCCGTCAACGAGCGCGTCGACGGGCTGCGCGCCGGCGGCGACGACTACTTGGCCAAGCCATTCGAGTTCATCGAGCTGACCGCCCGCGTCGACGCGCTGGCGCGGCGCAAGATGGCGGCCGAGGCGGTGAACGAGCTCGTCGTCGGCGACCTGCGCCTCGACCTGATCGAGCGCGTCCTCCACTGCGGGAACCGGGAAATTGAGCTCCTGCCCAAGGAATTCGCGATCATCGAGTTCCTGATGCAGAACGCCGGCACGCTGGTGAGCCGGAAGATGATCTTCGAATCCGTCTGGGGCTACAGCTTCAATCACCAGTCCAGCGTCATCGACGTCCACATCGGCAAGATCCGCAAGAAGCTCGATCCGGACGGGCTGAACCCGCGGATCCACACGGTGCGCAACACGGGCTTCATCCTCCGTGCGCCTTCTTGAGGTCCGGCGCACCAGCGGCTTCCGGGTCGCGTGCCTGTTCTTCGCGACCTTCGGGACCGCCTCGCTGGCACTCTCGGGCTTCCTCTACGTCGACACGCGCAGCTACGGCCGCAAGGCCGCGTTCGAATGGGTCGAGTGGGAATCGAAGCACCTCCTGAACCTGTCGCCGCGCGCGCTGCGCGAGCGGATCGACGCGTCCGAGGATTTCGCCGAGGGCGGCCGCCCGCTCGTCCTGTTCGGGCCCGACCACGTGCGCCGGGCCGGCGCGCCGATCGCCTTCCCCGACAGGGCGCCGATCGGGAAGCCGTTCATCCTGGCGCAGCCGCTGGATCACCGCAGCCGCACGCTCTTCAGCCAGCTCACCGAGCTTCCGAGCGGCGAGTACGTGCTGGTCAGCCGCTCGGCCCAGGATCTCCAGTCCCTCGAGAAGGCGCTGGTCGAGACCTTTGTCTGGGGCATGGCCGCCACCATCGTGATCGGCCTGATCGGCGCCGTCGTGTTCGGCGCCGGCTCGCTGCGGCAGAACGATGCGATCACCAAGGCGGTCGAGCGCATCATGCGCGGCGACCTGAGCGAGCGCCTGCCGACGCGCGGCGTCTCGGCCGACCTCGCTCACCTCACGCGCGTCGTGAACGACATGCTCGACCAGCTCGAGCGGCTGATGCTGGAGATCAAGGGCGTCAACGAGAACATCGCCCACGACCTGCGCACCCCGCTGACCCGGGTGGTCGGCACGCTGGAGCGGTCGCTGCGCAAGGCCGACAGCGTCGCGGCCTTCCGCGCCTTCAACGAGGACGTCCTGGCCGAGGTCAAGAGCATCGTCGTCCGGTTCTCGGCCCTGCTGCGCATCTCCGAGATGGAGGACCGCCTGCGCCGATCTGGCTTCACCCAGGTCGATCTCGGCCGGCTGCTCGAGGATGCGGTGGAGTACTACGAGCCCCTGGCGATCGAGCGCGACATCCGACTTCTCTGGGACCGGCCTGACGGCCCGTGCACGATCGAGGGCGACCGCAGCCTGATCTTCGAGGCGGTGAGCAACCTGATCGACAACGCCCTGAAGTTCACGCCGGCCGGCGGGCAGGTGACGGTCGCGCTGCTCCGGAATCCGACGGGGATTCAGGTCACCGATACGGGCTGCGGCATCCCCGCGGAGGAGCTGAGCGCCGTACGCGCCCGGTACCGCCGCGGCGCGCTGAAGACCGACAAGAGCGGCTTCGGGATCGGCCTGAGCCTCGTCGATTCCATCGCGCGGCTGCACAGTGCCACCTTCGACATCGCCTCCGACGGGAGCGGCTGCCGCGTGACTCTCAGCTGGACCCACAGCGTCGCGGGGCACCCGTCGATCGACCTCCTGCCGGCCGCATCCCTCTGACGCCGTCGTCACGCCGTCGCGCCCGGCCGGTCCCGCATCGCGGGGCGTGCCGGGCGCGGGGCCGTACCGGGTGGGCGCTCAGTAGGCGGGCTGGCCGCGGCGGCGCTCGCGGCTGTTGAGATGGCTCCACTGGCGATTGGCCGGGACGGTCTCGACCGCGCTGGGCCGCTGGATCGCGGCGCTGTAGCCGGTCGCCCCCTCCCACATGCCGCCCGCCTTGTCGTTGCCCTCGGAGGCGGACCACGCGTCGAGGCCGCTGCCGTTGGTCCGGACGATGAGGCTGGGATCGATGGTCGCGCCACCGTCCTGAGCGAGAGCAGGTCCCGCGATCAGCATCGCGCCCATCGAGCAGGCGAGGACGATGTTCTTCATGATGATCTCCCGTTACACAAGCTGTCGCTCACCGGCGACGTGGTAGTAAGATGCTGCAATACCCATTTAAACTCTATATTTTATTGCGGAATAATTCTTTCGCTCTTTGGACGGGCTTCAATCTTGAAACGATTTTTGAATTTCTCGTGGAGGATGGCCTCAGGTCGGCCACATCCCGGTCACCGGGATCAGGGCTTGTGTCGCCCAAGCCTGACGGACAATCCTGCCCGGCTTGCGCCGGCAGCGAGCACGAAAAAGCCGACCGGTTGCCCGGTCGGCGAAGTCGTATGGGTCTGAAGCTCTGGGTCAGACCGGCCCTGCCCTGGTACCCGGACCAGCCGCTCTGAAACCACAGCATCCGCTCGGTCGGCGGCGAAGCAAGCCGCTGAAGAGCTGACCCTCTTGTAGATGATTTTGCGACGATCGCAAGCAAAAGATCTTTTATTTGTTGAACATGGCCCAATTTACGAGATAACTTACTTGGCGTTCCAAATAGAGAAGCCCGGCCTTGCGGCCGGGCTCGAGACTGGACGTTGCGCCCGCGAAGGCGCGTCGGATCGGTTCAGAAATCCCGCTGCACGCGGAACCGGAATTGGGCCGCATCCTGCGAATTGACGTAGCGCAGCGCGTTCTTCGAGATGTCCGGCGTGACGCCGCTGTTGAGCGCCGTGCGGATGTACTCGCCCTCGACGCCGATATCGAGATCCTTCACGGGGGTCCAGATCAGGGTGGCGCCGGTGATCATCTGGTTGTTGCCCCGCAGGATGGGACTCGTGGCGAAGGCCAGGGCATTCGACGCACTGGCGCCGGCCGGGGCGAAGCCGAAGCCGAGGAGGCCCAGCGCGTTGCGCCCCTTGGAGTTGTAGTCGATCTGCGCGTAGCTGCCGAAGAAGGCCGAGCGCCAGGCGGGCGACCAGTAATGGAGCAGGGAGGCGACAGCGGAGAACGAGGTCGACAGTTCGAGGCGGCCGGTCGCGGGGTTGAGCACCGCGTCCGCGTAGTATTGCGCGAACGAGCCGCCGCCGACCGGCGCCGCGCCGAGGGCGTCGTACGGCGCCGTGTAGTTGGAGATGCCCGTATAGGCGATGGCACCCTGCCCGTAGGCGCCCTGGAGGTAGAGCGTGTCGCCCGTCGCGATGAACGGCAGGTTGACCTTCAGGCCGCCCTGGACCGCCCAGCCGTAGGCGTTCGAGGCGCGTCCCGTCGGCGAGATGCCCAGGCCGGTCGTGGCGGTGGTGATGCCCGCGACCGTGCTGCCGGCGTCGCCGGCATTGATCTCGTGGACGGCGGCCGAGAGCTGCGCCGAGCCCCAGGCCTGGTCGATGCGGGCCGCGCCGACGAAGTCCGGCATGCGGCTCTTCTGGGTGACGTCGACGAAGGCGACATTGCCGGGACCGACGACGATCGGCGCCAGCCAGGTCGAGGGGGTGAACGGGTTGAAGGCGTTGCTGTAGCCCGCGAAGCCACCGCCGGCCGTGAAGGCCCCGACGGCCGAGCCGGTGCCGAATATCGGGAAGCGCCGGTAGGTCGGATCTTCCATCGAGGCCGTCAGCGTGATGCCGTTCCCGAGGATCGCCGAGTAGGCGAGCAGGTTCGTGCTGAACGTATCGGAACCGGCCGTGCCGCCGATCAGCTCGAAGTCGTGCGCGTAGAAGTCGAAGAAGGAGGACGCGCGGCCCGCGGTGAGCCCGGCGAACTGAATGAAGGCCTTATCGGCGTTGACGTAGGTCTGCGTGCGCCCGAAGGCGTCGGCGCCGAGGCCCGCGATGGCCAAGCTCTCGCGCTGCCGGGATCCCGAGGTCAGGAACGGGCCGCTGCGGTTGGCGACATCGATGCGCAGGAAGGCGCGCAGGGTTCCGTAATCGGTCTGGGTCCGCGAATCGAGGTTCAGACGCATCAGGCCGAGATAGCCGGTGAGGTCTCCGCCGCCGCCCGTGCGAACCTTGCTGGTCTGATACAGGAAGTCATACCGCGCCCGTCCGGACAGACGAATGCAGGTATCGGTCCCGGGGATGTAGAAGAAGCCGGCGCCGTAGGCGTTGCAAACGCGTACGAACTCGACCGGCGCAGCCTTGAACGTCGGGAGATCGGCAGCGTACGCACCGCCGATCGGGATCATCAGGGCCGAGGAGCCCAGTAACAGCGCCTTGATTCTGGTCATCATATCCCCGCATCCGACGCCGTGGTCGTGCCACTGCCAGCGTCAACCCAATGATCCGCGTTCACGCACGTGTACGGGTTCCGACACGGTGCGACGTCGCAGTAGTTTTTGAGAATTGGCCGTTCTATCGCTCGGCAGCTTGACCGTATCCGTCAAGATTTGATTTTACAAATAAATTGCGATTGCGTTTTTCAACCGGAATTGACTTCCTGAAATTTGTTTTTGTATCTGAATTGATCGCGGAAATGGGAGCGCGGGGGGAGGCGAGCTGCGGATCGCGGCCGCGTCGGCTCAGCGAGGCTGGTTGATGGCTCGGTCCATCGCGTGGACTCCGCCGACCGAGACCTTGAGTTCTGCGCCGTGGATGTCGCTAGCAGGGATGAAGAGGCATCTGCCGCCCTATCAGGCCTGCTCCCCGAGATCCGGCGACAGATCCCGTGCCGGCGCTAGGAGACCCTGTCTTCAAGCATTCCTGACTGAGCGCTCTGTCATGACAGATGGCTGAGGTGCCGCTCTGAGGCCGTACCCTGTCGGCCGCGTCCGCCTCCCATCGACGCGCGACCTGAAACGGTTTGCGCCGCGGCGGGGCGGAGCCACGGCATGCCCTGTTGACCGACCGGGCCGAGACCGCCGTTAAGCATATCTATCAAGAGTTATAGATTGCAAAGCTCGGCTATATCCCGCGGCCGGCATCATGATTTACAAAGTTCTAACGTAGCGCGTCCAATTTGCGGCGACGGTGCGGAGGATCGAATGTCGGAACCGCTGACCCTCGCGCCGCATCCGCCCGGCGGAGCCGAGACCGCGCCCGGGTGGCGCAGTACAGCCGCCGCGCAGGTCGACCGGCATCCGCGCTCCGATGTCGGGACCATCGTGATTCACTGGGTGGTCGCCATCGCCATGGTGGCGAGCCTGCTCACGGGCCTGCGCATCTCGGCCGACGCACCCGTGGCGCGGACCGCGAAGTTCCTGGCGCCCCTGCTTCCGCAAGGTGAAGTCTGGACCGTCCACTTCGTGGCCGGCCTGACCCTGTTCTTCGGAATCACCGCCTATCTGGTCTACCTCGTGCGCGGGCGTCTCACGGATCGCAACGGCCTGTCGCGGCTCCGCGCCCTCCGTGTCAGCGGGCGAAGCAAGGCCGCCCGGAAGGCACGGTGGGGCGGCATCAACGTCGCGCTGCACTGGCTGATCTACGCCGTCACGCTCGTCCTGACGGGTACCGGGGTCGCGCTCTACCTCGGCTATGGCGGCTGGGTGGTCTGGCTGCACGCCACCTGCGCGCTGGTCGCCCTGGCCTACATCGCGGTCCATACCCTCGCGCACTTCATGTACGGCGGCCTGTGGCAGCTCCTTCGGTTGTTCCGTCCGGCGGCCCTGGCGGACGGTGCGGCGCGGCGGCGGCGACCGCTCCTGGCCGCCGCCATCATCGGCCTCCCCGTCGTCGGCGGCCTCGCCTTCGCGGACGTGAAGGGCCGGTCCACTCTGGTGATCGACAAGGTGTCGGCCGGGCCCGACCTGTCGAAGCTCCTCGAAGACCCGGTCTGGCGCACCGCGCGCCCGGTCTCGGTCCGGACGATGCAGGGGGCCAATTTCGGCGGGACCGGTGAGACCACCGTCGAGATCCGCGCCGTGCGCGACGCGACGAACGTGTATTTCGCCTTCCGCTGGTGGGACCCGTCGCGCTCGCTCAAGCGCGTCCCGATGATCAAGAAGGCGGACGGCTGGCACCTCCTCGACGCGGACGCGGCGCGCGCGGACGTGACCGCCTACTACGAGGACAAGCTGGCGGTGATCTTCTCGCGATCCGACGCGTTCGGCAGCGGCGGGTCGACCCATCTCGGCGCCCGGCCGCTGCCCGACGCCCCCGCCCCGCTCAACGGCCGCGGCTACCACTACACCACCGACGGCAGCTACATCGACATGTGGCAGTGGAAGGCGGCCCGCGGCGGCATGCTCGGCGTCGTCGAGGACATGCATATCGGTCCGCCCACCGACCCCACCGCCGCCGAGCGGGCCGTGAAGGGCCGCTACCAGGCCGGCTACTGGGGCGATCCCGGCACCAGCGCGTACCGCTACAACTTCAAGTTCGAGGGTCCGGGCGGCTACGCGGGGGCGGTCGAGCCGCTGCGGCTTCCCAAGGACTGGCAGGCGACGGTGGCCAGGCTCGGCACCGTGAATCTGGACTTCGATGCCAGCACGTCGCCGGGCTCGGCGTGGTGGATGGTCGAGAAGACCGAGACGGTGCCGTACTCGGCGGCCGCCGACGCGGAGATCCCGGTCGGCACCGTGATGCCGGGCGTGCTCATGACCGACGGCTATACAGGGGACCGCGCCGGGATCTCGGCGGCCGCCGACTGGGCCGACGACCACTGGACCCTCGTCGCCGCGCGCAAGATCGCGACCGGCAGCAAGTACGACGTCGATTTCCTGCCGGGAAACACCTTCTACCTGTATGTCTCGGCCTTCGATCACACGCAGACGCGGCACACGCGGCACATGCGGCCGGTCGAAGTCCTTCTGCGCTGAGCCGGGAGCGCGCCGTGGCCGAACGCGTCACCCTCGTCATCAACGGAAGGCGGGTCAGCGCCAGCGCCGGCCAGACCCTGCTCGACGCGGGTCTGGCGGCCGGCCAGGCGATCCCGCACGACTGCGCCACCGGGCAGTGCGACACCTGCCGCGTCCGGATCCATGCGGGCGCGGTCGACGATGCGGGGACGCGCATCGGCGAGACCGTGCAGGCCTGCCGGGCCCGCCTGACCACCGACGCGGTCATCGAATTCGACGAGGTTCCGGAAGCCGTCCGGCGGGCCGGCACCGTGGACCGCGTCGTCGATCTCACCGCCGAGATCGTCGAGGTGACGGTCGCGCTGCGCAAGCGGCTGACCTACCTGCCCGGCCAGTATGTCCGGGTCTCCTTCGCCGGGCTGCCCGCGCGGGACTACAGCCCGACCCTGCGCGCGGACGGATCGGGCGAACTGAACGAATTGATCTTCCAGATCCGCCGCCAGCCCGACGGCGCGGTCTCGCCGCTGCTCGGCGGCAGGATCGGACCGGGAACCGCCGTGAAGGTCGAGGGCCCGTTCGGGACCGCCTTCCACCGGCTCGGGCGCGGCCGTCTCGTGATCGTCTCATCGGGCGTAGGCTGGGCGCCCGCCTGGGCAGTCGCCCGCGCGAGCCGGATGCGTGAGCCGGAGCGCGACCTGCTCGTCGTGGCCGGCGCGCGGCACCCGCAGAATCTCTACATGCGCCCGGCGCTCGACTGGCTGCGCGCGCGGGGGGCGACGACGGTCCTGACCTGCAGCGGCGGCAACCCGCCTCCGGATGCCCGGCCCGGGCGGCCGACGCTCCACATGCCGATGCTCACGCGCGACGACACCGTTCTCGCGGCGGGCGCCCCCGAGATGGTCGCGGCTGTCCAGTTCCTCGCCGCGGCGACCGGGGCGACCTGCTACGCCGATCCCTTCTACGCGGCCGCGCGCGGCGCGGACGGGAAACCGCCGTCCGACACTAACTTCCTGCAGCGCTTCCTCCAGCGCGTCGCGGGTCATCGGACCGCTAAAACGGAGCCTGTCGCCTAGCAGATCGTCAACCACACCTTCGGTGTACGGTATCCGGTGACCTCGGGTTAAGCACTCGAGGCGCATTCTCGGGTTATGGCACTGTTATTCACGTCTCTTCGGCGCATCATCGCGGGTGGAATCATCCTCCTGGCCCTGCCGGCCGCCGCGCGCACGGACGACCTCGCGGTCGTCGGCACGGGCGACGGGATCGAGATGCTCCAGGCCGTGGCGGCCGCCTACAATGCCGAGAGCGGCGACGCGCGCGTGTCGGTGCCGCCGAGCATCGGTTCCGGCGGCGCCGTCGCGGCCGTGGGCGGCGAGCGCCAGAGGCTCGGGCGGGTCGCGCGCCCGCTGACCGAGGCCGAGAAGGCCCAGGGACTCGTGGAGGTGCCGCTCGCCCGCATCCCCTCGGCGATCTTCGTCCATCAGGGCGTCGGCGTCACCAACCTGACCAGCGCGCAGACTGCCGCGATCTTCGCCGGCACGGTCGACAATTGGAGCGCCCTCGGCGGCCCCGATCTGAAGATCCGCGTCGTCCGGCGCGAGGACACGGACAGCACGCTCACGGTCCTGCGAGCCACCATGCCGGGCTGGCGCGACCTCGTCCTGACCAGCCGCTCGAAGACCGCGACCACGACCCAGGACGCGATCGCCACGGTGCGGGAGACGCCCGGCGCGATCGGCTTCGGACCGTACTCGCCGGTGCTCGCGGGCGATCTCGCGGTCCTGACGATCGACGGCCGGGCCCCGCGCGATCCGGCCTATCCGAGCGCCGTGACCCTCGCGCTGATCTACAAGGCCGCCACGCGCGACGCCGCGGCGTCGGCGTTCCTCGCCTTCGCGACCTCCGACCGCGCGGGACAGGTCATGGCGGAGCGGGGCGGCGCCCCGCTCAGGCCGTGACCGGCACCGTCTTCTCGCGTTCCCTGCGCGCGCGCCTCGTCGGCGCCACGCTCTCGACGGCCGCGATCGCGCTGGCGGCCCTGGTTTTCCTGGTGGTTCTGCGCTCCGGCCAGACGCTCCGCGAGCAGGCGCAGGAGGTCTCGACCTGGTCCGAGGCCCAGCTCTCCGACCGCCTGCTCAGCGACGCCAAGCTCGCCGCGGCGCGGCTCCAGATGCAGCGCGAGGACGTCGAGCGGCGCTTCGCCACCATGTCCAAGCGCTGGGACGTCGCGAAGGCGGTCTTCTCCGGCAACACGGTGGCGGCCTCGGAGCTTCTGCGGCCGGCTCTCGCCCTCGCCGATCTCGACGGCGCCATCGCCTTCGACCTCAATCTCCGCGCCCTGACCGCCGACCGCGTCGAGGCGGACCTCCTCGCCGCCAACGCGGCGTTCCGGACGTCGCCCGTCGCGGCGTCCCTGCGGGCCGTGCTCGCCCGCAACGATCGGGAGCACGCGGACGGGTTCGTGCTGTCGCTGCGCTGGGACGACGCGCTCGCGCGGGCGCTCGCCGCCACCGAGAGCGGCACGGTCGCCGACATCTTCGGCGAGCCGCTGTTCGACGATTTCGGCGAGGTGATTGGCGGCCTCGTCGGGTACCGGGTCCTGCGCGCGCACGAGCCGACCCTGACGGCCTTCGCGTCCCTGAGCAACCGCGACGTCCTGATCCTCGCCGACCAGAACCTCCTCTCCTCGGCGGGATCGGAGGTCTCCAACGCCCAGCTCGGACCCGCGTCGGGCGCTGAGCTGCACGCCGTGCTCGGCGCCGAGAAGGTCGCGCGCTGCATCCCGCAGCCGCCCGACATACGCCTCTGCGTTGCGGCGCCGCTGCGGGAGTTGCAGCAACTCACCGGCAAGGTCGTGGGCATCGGCGAGGAGAGCTCGCGCGCGCTGCTGCGGACGCTCAGCGTCGTCGCCGGTCTCACGCTGTGCCTCGTCGCCGTCGTCATGCTCTTCCTGTCGAGCCGGATCACCCGTCCCCTGGTGCGCATCACCCAGACCGTCTCCGAGGTCGCGCGCGGCAACTGGCACGTCAGCGTGCCCGATATCGACCGTGCCGACGAGGTCGGCGATATCGCGCGGGCCGTCGTCGTGCTCGAGCATTCCCTCTCGGAGCGCGATCAGCTGCGCGACGACGTGTTCCGGCAGAACACGGTCCTGACGGAGCGCGAGCGGCAGCTGCAGGAGCAGAACGAGCGCTTCGACGCCGCCCTGAACAACATGTCCCAGGGCCTGTGCATGTTCGGCGTCCACGGCCGGCTCAAGGTCTACAATTCCCAGTTCTGCCGGATCTACGGGATCGCTCCGGGCGTGCTGGATCTCGACCCGACACAGGATGAGGTTCACCGGCTCGCCGGTCTCACGGACTGGTCGGCCGCGGAGAGCGGGCCGATCCGCCGGACCCTCACCCGGACGCTCGCCGACGGCCGCTGCATCGAGATCACGGTCGAGCCGATGGCCGATGGCGGCTGGGTGGAGACCCACGAGGACGTCACCGCGAGCGTCACCGCGCAGGCGCGGATCGCGCATCTCGCGACCCACGACGCGCTGACCGGCCTCTCGAATCGAGCGCTCCTAGCCGACCGTCTGGCCGCCGCCTTCGCGGACCATGCGGTCGGCGGCCGGGCGGTGACCGTCATCTGTCTCGACCTCGACGACTTCAAGGGCATCAACGACACCCTCGGACATCCGGCCGGCGACGAGCTCCTCCGACAGGTCGGCCGCCGCCTCACCGGACTGTGCCCGTCCGGCGGCACGGTGGCGCGCCTCGGCGGCGACGAGTTCGCGATGGTCCTCTTCGAGGCAGACCTGCCGGACGGCGTCCTCGCCCTGGCGGAGCAGATCCTGATCCAGCTCAGGCGGCCATTCTTCCTCGCCGGCCAGTTCGTGTCCGTCGACGGGAGTCTCGGTATCGCCGTCTCCGGCACGGAGGATGCCGACGGCGACGATCTCCTGCGCCGCGCCGACGTCGCCCTCTACGCCGCGAAGGCCGACGGCGGTCGGCGCGTCCGCGTCTTCGAGCAGGAGATGGAGGAGCGTCAGAACCAGCGGCGCTGGCTGGAACGCGAGCTGCGGCTGGCGATCGGCACCGCGCAGATCGAGCTGCACTATCAGCCGCTGTTCGACCTGGCGACGAACGCGGTGACGAGCTTCGAAGCCCTCGCGCGGTGGCACCACCCGGAACGCGGGATGATCTCGCCCGGCGAGTTCATCCCGGTCGCCGAGGCGACGGGGCTGATCGACGCCCTCGGCGCCTACGTGCTCGAACGGGCCTGCACCGATGCCATGACGTGGCCCGGCTCCCTGCGGGTCGCCGTCAACATCTCGCCGATCCAGTTCCGCGAGGGCAATCTCGACCGGTTCGTCGAGGAGGTCCTGCTGAAGACCGAGCTGCCGAGCCACCGCCTCGAGCTGGAGATCACCGAGTCGGTCATTCTGAGCCAGGATCAGGCGAGCTTCGAGATGCTCAGCCGCCTGCGCTCCCTAGGCGTGCGGTTCTCGATGGACGATTTCGGGACCGGCTACTCGTCCCTCTCCTCCCTGAACACCTTCCGATTCGACAAGATCAAGCTGGACCAGTCCTTCGTCCGGAACCTCCTGGAGAAGGACGAGGCGGCGGCGATCGTCCACGTCGTCGCCGAACTCGGCCGCAGCCTGAAGATCACGACGACGGCCGAGGGCGTCGAGACCCCGGAGCAACTGGCCCGGTTGCGGGCGAGCGGGTTCTCGGAGGTCCAGGGCTACCTGCTGAGCAGGCCGATCCCGGCCGCCGGCGTGGCGGCCTTCATCAACGCGCAGGAGCATATCCACGTCGCGGCCTGAGCGGGCCGCGCAAGGGCCCGTTGGGCGGCTCGGCGGCTCGCGCTCAGTCGGCGACGCGCTCCACGCGGGACAGGAGGCACCCGGGCCGCGCCGTGTGGATGTTGACGAAGCGGGTGCGCGGATCGTCGAGGGCGCGGCGGAGCGGAACCTCGGCTTCACTCCCGGGACAGACCTGTCCGAGATCGTAGAGGCAGAGATGGTCCGCGTCGTAGGCACGGACCGAGACCAGCGTGTTCGCGCGGACGATCGGCGCGAGGCCGTCGGCCGCCTCGGCGCGCGGGCACTCGTCCGCGTGCAGGAAGATCGGACTGGGTGTCCAGTAGATCCCGCGCGGCTCGGGCAGATCGTAGGATCCGAGCAGCATGGTCTCGCCGGGCCGGCCGAGCTGCAGGCAGTGTCGGCAGGGAAAGCCGCCATCCGCCGTCGCGACGACCCGACGGACCGGGTTGCCCCGGTCGTCAAGGCCGGTGGTACGGAAGCGATCGGCGGTCTCCGTCGGGATCGGAACGCAGCGATAACGGGTCATGGTGCACCTCCGGGACGGGCCCTAAGCTCCGTCCCGGCGCGCCGCATCCCGCTTCTTGCTGCGCAATCCGGAACGCTCCGCGGCCGCCGCGGGCGTCTCAGGCCGGGGTCGCGTCGCCGGCCGCGAGGGCGTGGCAGTACACGTCGACCGCGCCCTTGCCCTTCAGCGTCACCGGGCCGATCGGCCGGACGTCGCGCGGGTCCGGCAGGCGCGCGAAGGCCTCGCGCGACAGGTGCAGCGCGCACCCGTCGCCGAGGCCCGCGAGCCGGGCGGCGACGTTCACGGTGTCGCCCCACAGGTCGAAGGTGAACTTCGTCCGGCCGACGATGCCGCCGACGACCGGCCCGATATGGATGCCGCCGCGGATCCGCCAGCCCGGCTCGCCCTCGGCCGCGATCGCCACCATGTCGGCGGCGCAGCGGATGGCGGCGGAGACCGGATCGTCGTGGGGCCGCAGCAGGTTGGCCGTGGCCATGAAGGCGTCGCCGATCGTCTTGATGTTCTCCAGGCCCCGCGCCTGCGCGACCACCTCGAAGGCCTCCGCGAGGCGCTGGATCTCCGCGACGACGACGTCCGGGCTCTGGTCGTGGCACCACGTGGTGAAGCCGACGAGGTCGATGAACAGGACGGCGACGTCGCCGAACAGCCGCGGCTTGACCTGCCCGGTCTCCATCAGCTCCGCCACCGCCGAGACCGGCAGAATGGCGTGCAGGAGCTCGTCGGCGCGCTTGCGCTCGCGCTCGATGGTCCGCAGATGCGCCACCTCGCGGTCGTGCGCCCGCTTCCGCTCCAGGCAGGACCGGATGCGCGCCTCCAGGATCACGGGCTCGAAGGGCTTCGGCAGGTAGTCGAAGGCGCCGAGCTCGATGCACCGGACGATGCTGCCGATCTCTATGAGGGCGGAGATCATGACGACGGGCGTGTGGCGCCACGCCTCGTGGGCCTTCATCCGCTCGAGCACGGCGTAGCCGTCCAGGGCCGGCATCATCACGTCGAGGAGCACGAGGTCGAACGGCTCCTCGCTCAGCCGATCGAGGGCCGCCCGCCCGTTCGCCGCCCGCACGCTGGCGTGGCCGAGGAGCTCCAGCTCCTGCTCCAGCAGGTCGAGGTTGAAGGGCTCATCGTCGACGATGAGGATGCGGGCTGGCTCCACGGGTCCTCCCTTCCTGGCTTGAGACGGCCGCGCTCAGCCGAGCCAGTGCTGCAGCTTGGCGAAGAGCAGGTCCTCGTCGACGGGCTTCGTCATGAAGTCGTCGCAGCCGGCGGCCCGCGCGCGGTCCTCGTCGCCGGTCATCGCGTTGGCGGTGATCGCCATCACCGGGATGGCGGCGGTCGTCGCGTCGGCCTTGATCCGGCGCGTCGCCTCCCAGCCGTCGACGAGCGGCAACGACAGGTCCATGAGGATGAGATCCGGCCGGTGCGCGATCGCCATGTCCACGCCGGCGGCCCCGTCGACGGCGATCAGGATCTCGTACTCGTCCTCGAGCAACTGGGTCAGCAGATCGCGGTTGAGCGCGACGTCCTCGACGATGAGAATCCGCTTCATGGGCCGGTCCCGGGCGTCGCGGGCCGCCACGGGCGGGTCGTTGCCGACCTCATCGGTCACCGTCGGCGGTCTCGGTCTCCAGGACCGGCAGCACGCGGCGGACCTCCCGGACCAGGGCGGCGCGATCGAGCCCGCCCTTGTCGATCAGTCCGAGCACCCGTTCCCGGAGCATGCCGCGCTCGGCGGGATCCAGGGACGCGGCGGTCAGGACCACGACGGGGATCGACCGGGCGGCGGGATCCGCCTGCAGGGCGTCCAGGAAGGCGAGGCCGTCCATCCGCGGCATGAGCAGGTCGAGGAGGATGACGCTCGGGCGGGCCTGCGCGATGCGCTCCAGGCCGGCCGCGCCGTCGGCCACCCAGTCGACGGTGCAGTGCTCCGAGTCGAGGAGCTGCCGCACGAGGTCCGGCACGTTGGGATCGTCGTCGATCACGAGGACGCGCTCGTTGTCGGGGGCGATCCGCGCGAGGGCGCCGATCAGGGCCTCCCGCTCGAACGGCTTCACGATGTAGTCGGTCGCGCCGAGCCGGAAGCCGAGCTCCTTCTGGTCGACGATGGAGATCAGCACGACCGGGATGTCCCGGGTCAGCGGATCGGTCTTCAGCGCGTGCAGCACCTGCCAGCCGTCGGTGCCGGGCATCATGATGTCGAGGGTGATGGCCCGCGGCTGCAGCTCCCGGGCCTTGACCAGCCCTTCCTGGCCGCTCGCCGCCCCGACCACCGTGTAGCCGGCATCGGCGAGGTTCTCCTTCAGCAGGTAGACGACGTTGGGATCGTCGTCGATCGCGAGCACGACCTTGGCGCCCGAGCGCGGCGCGGTGACGGCGGCGGGTGCCGGCTTCGGGGGCGGCGGCACCTCGGCGCCGCCAGCGATCCGCGGCGGGATGGTGAGCGTGAAGGTCGAGCCCTCGCCCTCGCGGCTCTCGACGCCGATCCGACCGCCGAGCAGGCGCGCGAGCCGGTGGCTGATCGCAAGCCCGAGCCCGGTGCCGCTGTGGGACCGGGTCGCGCTGTTGTCGACCTGATGGAACTCCTCGAAGATCGCGCTCAGGGCGCCCGCCGGGATGCCGATGCCGGTATCCATCACGGCGAACTCGATGCCCTCATCGACCGAGCGGACGCGGAGCGTGACCGATCCGGCCTCGGTGAACTTGATGGCGTTGCTGAGCAGGTTGATCAGGATCTGCCGCAGCTTCTCCTCGTCCGTGCGCAGCATCGGAGGCGGGTCCCGGACGTCCCGGACGAGGCGCACGCCCTCGTGCTTGACGAGGGGCTCGACGGTGCGGAGGCACAGGTCGAGGACCGGCTCCAGGGCGAAGTCCGAGGGTTTCACCTCCATGCGCCCCGCCTCGACCTTGGCGAGGTCGAGGATGCTGTTGATCAGCGAGAGCAGGTGCTCAGAACTCGCCAGGATTTTCTCGAGATTCTCGAACTGCTTGACCGGCAGGACATCCTTCGCCCGCCGCATCACCAGCCGGGTGAAGCCGATGATCGCGTTGAGCGGCGTCCGCAATTCGTGGCTCATGTTGGCGAGGAAGCTGCTCTTGGCGCGGCTCGCCTCCTCGGCCGCCTCCTTCGCCTGACGCAGGCTCTCCTCGGCCTGCTTGCGCTCGATCACGCGGCCGAGCTGCGCGCCGATATTGCTCATGACCCGGAGCAGCGAGGCGTCCGGCGGGGACGCGTCACGGGCGAAGAACTCCAGTACCGCGACGACGTCGCGCCCGACCGTCACCGGAAAGGCGAACCCCGCCCGGATGCCGTGCTCGACCGCCGCCGGCGCGCGCGGGTCCGCGGCCATCGACGGGTCCCCGACGCTCCATTCCGGCGCGCCCGAGACCAGAACGCGGCCGGCCAGGCCCGATCCGGCGGCCAGCGACGTGGCGGCCGTGGCGGCCTGGAATCGCGCGACATCCGCGCCGGGGTCGCAGTGCCAGATGCCGGTCGGGAGCAGCGTCCGCGTCCCGTCCCGGGCCAGGATATGGGCGTGACCGACGGGCCAGCCGGCGTGCTGCGCGACGCGCTCGAGGCAGAAGCGCAGGGCGTCCTCGACCGTCGGGGCCTCGTTGGCGGCCGCGGCGGCGGCCTGGAGCAGCTCGACGAAGGCGGTCTGCTTCTGCAGCGCCAGCTCGGCTTCCTTGCGCTCGGTGATGTCGCTCCAGGACTCGACCACCTCGACGGGCTGGCCCGTCGCGTCCCGCAGGAGGCGCTGCTCGTCCCGGACCCAGCGATAGGTGCCGTTCGCGTGCAGGAACCGGTACTCGATGACGTTGTGCCCGTCCGCGAGCAGGTGCGGGAACTCGGCGAGCACGCGGTCACGGTCGTCGGGATGGAGCCGCTCCAGCCAGAATTCCGGGCCCGCCAGGTAATCGCCGGGCTCGTAGCCGAGGAGATCGCGCACGTTCTCGCTGATGAAGGTCGGCGCGTTGCGGCCCCCCACCTCGAAGCTGCAGATCATCGACGGGGACGCGGTGAGCAGGTAGGTCAGCCGCCCCTGCGTCGCCTGGAGCACCTGCTCGGCGCGCTTGATCTCGGTCACGTCGGTGTAGACCGCGACGACGCCGCCGTCGTTGGTCTTGCGCTCGTTGACCTGGACCCAGCGGCCGTCGACGCGCTGCTGCAGAAGCGGACCGCGCGGCGCGCGGTAATGGGCGATGCGCTCGGCGACCCAGGCCTCGACGCTCATCCCGTCCGGCCGTACGACGCAGGTCTCCGCGACGGCGTTGGCGATGGCCTCGAAGGTCACGCCGGGCACGATGATGGCCGACAGGCCGGGATGGAAATCCTGGAAGTGCCCGTTGCACAGGACGAGGCGATCGTCCGGGTCGAACAGCGCGAAGCCCTCCGAGCTGCTCTCGATCGCCTCGACGAGCTTCTGCTTGGCGACCCCGGCCTCGTCGAGAGGCCCGGCGCTCCGGCTAGGGCCGGCGTCGGCGGCCGGACCTGTCTCGCTGGGTGATCCGGCCGGCGCGTGGGACATACCTCGAACCACTCCGACACCGACGCGCCAGGGGTGACGCCTTGCCCTGCCAAGCCTGATCTGCGCGATGCCCGAGGGCGCGCAATTCATTATTCGGCACCGTCGCATGGTCTATTTTGCGGATCAAGCTGTACGGGAATCGCTGTCCCGCCCCAGTCACGGGCTCGCCGTTCGTCGCGCAGTTCGTCGCCCGTCTGCCGGCTTCTCGCTTCCAATCCCGTCCGGAACGCATCGGTGCCATGTCTCGGCGCGGCGTGGCGGCACGCCGAGAAGGTGTATCTTCCGTGAAAACGGAGGAAACGATGGCTTACAAGATCACTTTTCGCCGCGGAAAACGCGAGAGCTTCACCAAGCTGTGGCCGTGCGACCTCGAGGCGGCGACGGCCTACGCGCTCGCGCAGCTCCCCCTGCAGCAGCGCGAGAACGGGGCGACCTCTGTCACCGTGGTCTGCGAGCGGACCGGCGAGGTCGTGTTCAACTCGACCGAGCAGCCCGAGGCCGCGATGGTCTAGGGCGTCGCCCGGCCGCGGACCGGACGCTCCCGGGGGCTGCGTCGTGCCACCAGATCCCCTCCGTGCGCCCGAGCCCGTCCCGGCCTCGGTGGGCCGCGCCGAACCGGGATCCGGCGCCCACGACTCACCGCCCCGCGTCCTGCACGCGCTCGATCCGCGCTTTCTCGGGCTGACGGGCGCGCCGGCCCCCCATCCTGATGACATCCCTATGCCGGACGCCCCGAGCGCGTCTTGGTCCCTCACGGCCGATGCGGACGTGGTCGCGCCATCGGGCATCAGCCCGGATGGAGCCTCCGCATGCCGATCGTCCGTTACATCCTCGCCGAGTGCAGGGCCGACCGCGTCTTCGCGCTGATGGTCGTCGCGCTCGGCGGGTGGTCCGCCGTGTCCCTCGCGCTGCTCGCGCTGAACGTCTTCGAACCCCTGCGGGTCCAGTGAGCGCCGGAGTCGCGCCGCCCTGTCGCGGCGACGCCGCGTCGCCGTCCGGCACGGCACCCCCGGGGTTATCCATCCAGCCGCTGGCGGGCCGCTGCCGCGTCTGCGGCCTCGCCTACGGCGGCATCCTCGGCCGCGAGGCGGGGGTGATCCGGCTCGATCGCGCCCGGTGGCGCCGTCTCTGCCCGGGCGCGGCGTGGCTGACCGTGCCGGCCGCCTGCGCGGGTCTCCGGGCCAGCTTCGGCGGCGACGCCGGATCCTAACGCGGCCCTTATAAACTCCCGCCCGGTCCTCGCTCGAACCCTAACGCGGTTCCCGGCGACACTGCTGGTCGGCCAAGGCCGGCCGCGGAGCCTCCGCGGCCGGTCCGCCGAACCGGACCAGACCACCATGCTCGACATCGTCTTCCTCGCAGGGGGCCTCGCCTTCTTCGCCGCGGCGGCCGGCTACGCGGCCGCCTGCGACCGGCTCTGAGAGAGGCCGCCATGACCCTCGATCTCGCCCTCGGCGCCTGCGTGACCGCCGGCCTCCTCGTCTACCTCACCTACGCCCTCGTCCGCCCCGAGCGGTTCTGAGCGGCCCTGACGGATCTCCCCCCATGACCCTCAACGGCTGGATCCAGATCGCGCTGTACGGCGCGATCGTTCTGGCGCTCGTGAAGCCCCTCGGGTCGTACATGACCCGCGTCTTCACCGGAGAGCGCACCCTCCTCTCGCCCGTTCTCGGACCGATCGAGCGCGGGCTCTACCGCGTATCCGGCATCGATGACCGCCAGGAGCAGCACTGGCTGGCCTATACGGGCGCGATCATCCTGTTCCACGTGCTGGGCTTCGCGGTGCTCTACGCGATCCTGCGCCTGCAGGCGGTACTGCCGCTGAACCCGGCCGATCAGAGCGCGGTGGCGCCGGATCTCGCGTTCAACACGTCGACCAGCTTCATCACCAACACCAACTGGCAGTCCTACGGCGGCGAGACCACGCTGTCGTACCTGTCCCAGATGCTGGGCCTGACGCACCAGAACTTCCTGTCGGCGGCGACCGGCATCGCGGTCGCGGTGGCGCTGATCCGTGGGTTCGCCCGCGCCTCCAGCGGCACGATCGGCTCGTTCTGGGTCGATGTGACCCGCGCGACCCTCTACGTGCTGCTGCCGATCTGCATCCCCTACACGCTGTTCCTGGTCTGGCAGGGCATGCCGCAGACGCTCAGCGCCTACGCGGACGCTACGACGCTGGAGGGCGCTAAGCAGACCATCGCGCTGGGCCCGGTCGCGAGCCAGGTGGCGATCAAGATGCTCGGCACCAACGGCGGCGGCTTCTTCAACGCCAACGCCGCGCACCCCTTCGAGAACCCCACCGCCCTGTCGAACTTCGTCCAGATGGTCTCGATCTTCGCGATCGGCGCCGCGCTGACCAACGTCTTCGGCCGCATGGTCGGTGACGAGCGTCAGGGCTGGGCGATCCTCGGCGCCATGGGAATCCTGTTCCTGGCCGGCGTCGCCGTCACCTACTGGGCCGAGGCCAACGGCAGCTCGGTGCTCAGCAGCTTCGGGCTCACCGGCGGCAACATGGAGGGCAAGGAGGTCCGCTTCGGGATCAGCGCCTCGGCGCTGTTCGCGGTGATCACCACCGCGGCCTCCTGCGGCGCGGTGAACGCCATGCACGACTCGTTCACGGCGCTCGGCGGCCTGATCCCGCTGCTCAACATGCAGCTCGGCGAGGTCATCATCGGCGGCGTCGGCGCCGGCCTATACGGCATGCTGATCTTCGTCATCGTGGCGATCTTCGTGGCGGGCCTGATGGTCGGCCGCACCCCCGAATACCTCGGCAAGAAGATCGAGGCGAAGGAGGTGAAGATGGCCATGCTCGGCATCCTCTGCCTGCCGCTGATGATGCTGGGCTTCACCGCCCTGGCGACGGTGGTGCCGGCGGGCCTCGCCGGCCCGGCCAATGCCGGCCCGCACGGCTTCTCGGAGATCCTCTACGCCTACACGTCGGCGGCGGCCAACAACGGCTCGGCCTTTGGCGGGCTGACGGCCAACACGCTGTTCTACAACAGCACGCTCGCCGTCGGCATGCTGGTCGGCCGGTTCTTCGTGAAGATCCCGGTGCTCGCCATCGCGGGCTCGCTCGCGGCCAAGAAGACGGTCCCGGCCTCCGCGGGCACTTTCCCCACCCACGGTGGCCTGTTCGTCGGGCTGCTGGTCGGCGTCGTGCTGATCATGGGCGGTCTGACCTTCTTCCCGTCGCTCGCGCTCGGCCCGATCGTGGAGCACTTCGCGGGCGCGGCCGGCCAGACCTTCGCGACGGGGGGCTGAGATGCCGCGCGCTTTCCCCGCCCGGCGCGTCCCGCGCCACCACCTCGCGCTGCACCGCTCTCCACTGCGGCACGACCGCGGCGGCGCCCAGCCCCTGCGGACCTCCGACCTCATCCTGGCGCTCCTCGGCGTCGTGATGCTCGGCGGCTTCGCCCTGCTGGCCGCCTACGCGCTGACCCTCGGCGCCGGGGGCTGAGCCTCCGCAACCGTGATCGCGCGCGCAGCGAAGCGCGGCCCTGGGTTGCTTCGCTCCGCTCGCAAGGACGGCAGCCTCACTTCAATCTCTCCTCCGGACATCTCCCATGTCGCGTCAGACGTCATCCCTGTTCAGCGCCGCCCTGATCGGGCCGGCCCTCCTCGGCTCGGTACGAAAACTCGATCCGCGGGCCATGATCCGAAACCCGGTCATGTTCGTGGTCGAGGTCGTGGCGCTCCTCACCACCGTGCTGTTCGTCCGCGACCTCGGCACCGGCGGCAGCGACCTGCTCTTCTCGGGCCAGATCATCCTCTGGCTGTGGTTCACCCTGATCTTCGCCAACTTCGCCGAGGCCCTCGCGGAGGGGCGCGGCAAGGCCCAGGCCGACAGCCTGCGGCGCACCCGCACCGAGATGACCGCCAAGCGCCTGACCGGCCAGGGCCGGGCCTTCGAGACGGTGCCGGGCACCACGCTCAGGGTCGGCGACGTCGTCCTGGTTGAGGCCGGCGACCTGATCCCGTCCGACGGCGAGGTGATCGAGGGCGTGGCCTCCGTGAACGAGGCGGCCATCACGGGCGAATCCGCCCCGGTGATCCGCGAATCCGGCGGCGACCGCTCGGCGGTGACCGGCGGCACGCAGGTCCTCTCGGACGAGATCAAGGTCCGCATCACCGCCGCGGCCGGCTCGACCTTCGTCGACCGGATGATCGCGCTCGTGGAGGGCGCCTCGCGCCAGAAGACGCCGAACGAGATCGCCCTGAACATCCTGCTCGCCGGCCTCACCATCGTGTTCGTCTTCGCGGTGGCCTCGATCCCGAGCTTCGCGAGCTACGCGGGCGGGTCGATCCCCGTGATCGTTCTGGTCGCCCTGTTCGTCACGCTGATCCCGACGACGATCGGCGCGCTGCTCTCGGCGATCGGCATCGCCGGCATGGACCGGCTGGTCCGCTTCAACGTGCTCGCCATGTCGGGCCGCGCCGTGGAGGCGGCGGGCGACGTCGACACGCTGCTCCTCGACAAGACCGGCACGATCACCCTCGGCAACCGGCAGGCCACCGAGTTCCGCCCCGTCCGCGGCGTCACCGCGCAGGATCTCGCCGACGCGGCGCAGCTCGCCTCGCTCGCCGACGAGACGCCGGAGGGCCGCTCGATCGTGGTGCTGGCCAAGGAGAAGTACGGCATCCGCGCGCGGGACATGGGCGGCCTCAACGCCACCTTCGTGCCGTTCACCGCGCAGTCGCGGATGTCGGGCGTGGACCTTCAGGGCACGTCGATCCGCAAGGGCGCGGTCGACGCCGTCATCGCCTCGGTCTCGGGCCAGCCCATCGCCTCGCGCGGCTCCAACGTCGCCCTGGCCATCCGCCCCGAGGCCGAGACCGGCGTCGTGACCGAGATCCGCGCCATCGCGGAGGAGATCGCCAAGGCCGGCGGCACCCCGCTCGCCGTGGCCAAGGACGGCCGCCTGCTGGGCGTGGTCTACCTCAAGGACATCGTGAAGGGCGGCATCCGCGAGCGCTTCGCCGAGCTGCGCCAGATGGGCATCCGCACGGTGATGATCACCGGCGACAACCCGATGACCGCGGCGGCGATCGCCGCCGAGGCCGGCGTCGACGACTTCCTCGCCCAGGCGACTCCGGAGGACAAGCTCGCGCTGATCCGCAAGGAGCAGGCGGACGGCAAGCTCGTCGCCATGTGCGGTGACGGCACCAACGACGCCCCGGCGCTGGCCCAGGCCGATGTCGGCGTGGCCATGAACACCGGCACCGTCGCGGCCCGCGAGGCTGGCAACATGGTCGACCTCGACAGCGACCCGACCAAGCTCATCGAGATCGTCGGCATCGGCAAGCAGCTGCTGATGACCCGCGGCGCGCTGACGACCTTCTCGATCGCCAACGACGTGGCCAAGTACTTCGCCATCATCCCGGCGATGTTCCTCACGCTCTACCCGCAGCTCCAGGCGCTGAACGTCATGGGCCTGGCCTCGCCGCAGAGCGCGATCCTGTCGGCGATCATCTTCAATGCGCTCATCATCGTCGCGCTGATCCCGCTGGCCCTGCGCGGCGTCACCTACCGGGCCGTCGGCGCGGCCGCGCTGCTGCGCCGGAACCTCCTGATCTACGGCCTCGGCGGCGTCCTGGTGCCCTTCGTCGGCATCAAGGCCATCGACCTCGCCGTCAGCGCCCTCCACCTCGCCTGAACCGGTCCCAGGAGACCTGCCATGCTCAACCAGCTTCGCCCCGCCCTGGTCCTGCTCACCGCCCTGACGGCGATCACCGGCCTCGCCTACCCCCTCGCGATGACGGGCCTCGCCGGCGCCATCTTCCCCGCCAAGGCCGCCGGCAGCCTGATCGCGCGCGACGGCACGGTCATCGGCTCTAGCCTGATCGGCCAGAACTTCACGGGTGCCGGCTACTTCCACGGCCGGCCCTCGGCGACGACGGCGCCGGACCCGTCCGACGCCTCGAAGACGGTGCCGGCGCCCTACAACGCGGCGAACTCCTCGGGCTCGAACCTCGGCCCGACCAGCGCCGTCCTCGCCGAGCGGGTGAAGGGCGATCTCGACGCGCTCAGGGCCGAGAACCCGGATGCGCCCGTCCCGGTCGACCTCGTCACGACCAGCGGCTCGGGCCTCGACCCGGACATCTCGCCCGAGGCCGCCTACTTCCAGGTTCCCCGCGTCGCCAAGGCCCGCAACATCCCGGCGGACAAGCTGCGCGCACTGGTGTCGTCCCGCATCGAGGCGCGCACCCTCGGCATCCTGGGTGAGCCGCGCGTCAACGTGCTGGCGCTGAACCTCGCGGTCGACGATCTCGCCCGTCGCTGAGGCGCGCCCGGCAGCAGGGGGGACCCCGAAGCTGCGCTGCGGATCCCGCTTCGTCTTTGCGAGCGAAGCGAAGCAATCCAGCCGCGCCACGTCCACCGGCGTCCCGCTGCTCTGGGTTGCTTCGCTCCGCTCGCGATGACGCGACGATCCCGCGTTGTCCGCGGCGTTTTGCTAAGATGACGATCATGCCCGAGACCGGCCGCGATCCGACCCGCCCCTCCCCCGACGCCCTGCTCGAAGCCGCGCGCCGGGAGGAGCGGACGCGTGGCCGACTGAAGGTGTTCCTCGGCGCCGCCCCCGGGGTCGGCAAGACCTACGAGATGCTGACCGTCGGGCGGGCGCGATTGAAGGCAGGCCTCGACGTAGTAATCGGTGTCGTCGAGACGCACGGCCGCGCCGAGACCGAGGCACTGCTCGACGGGTTCGAGACGATCCCCCGCCGTTCCGTTCCGTATCACGGCACCGTCCTGCAGGAGATGGACCTCGACGCCCTGCTGGCGCGCCGGCCCGCGCTGGCGCTGGTCGACGAGCTCGCCCACACCAACGCCCCGGGCTCGCGCCACCCGAAGCGCTACCAGGATGTCGAGGAGCTCCTCGATGCCGGCATCGATGTCCTGACGACGCTCAACATCCAGCACGTCGAGAGCCTCAACGACGTGGTCGCGTCGATCACCCGCATCCGGGTGCGCGAGACGGTGCCAGACGGCGTCCTCGACCGGGCGGACGACATCGAGGTGGTGGACCTCAACCCCGACGACCTGATCCAGCGCCTGAAGGACGGCAAGGTCTACGTTCCGACGCACGCCGAGCGCGCGCTCAAGCACTACTTCTCGCGCGGCAACCTCACGGCGCTCCGCGAGCTGGCGCTCCGGCGCACCGCCGACCGGGTCGACGACGAGCTGCTCGGCCACATGCGGGCCAACGCGATCGCCGGTCCCTGGGCGGCGGGCGAGCGCGTGCTGGTCTGCGTGAACGAGGATCCCCGCTCCGCCGGCCTCGTGCGCCACGCCAAGCGCCTGGCCGACCGCCTGCACGCACCCTGGACGGCGCTCTCCATCGAGGGCGCGCGGGCGGCGGCCCTGAGCGAGGCCGAGCGCGACCGCATCGCCGAGGCCCTGCGGCTCGCCGACCGCCTCGGCGGCGACGCCGTCACCTTGCCGGGCGGGCGCCGGATCGCCGACGACGTGCTCGACTACGCGCGCTCGGCCAACGTGAACCACATCGTCGTCGGCAAGGCGAACCGCTCGTGGCTCTTCGAGCTGGTCAACGGCTCGGTGGTGTACGACCTCGTGCGGCACAGCGGCGCCATCAGCGTGCACGTCGTCCCCGGCGAGGCCGTCCCGGGCGAGAAGCCGGCGCGCCGCGCCGTGGCGGTGACCGCGCCGCGCCCGGGGCGCGACGCGCGGCCCTACGCGATCGCGCTGGCGGCGATCGCCGCGGGCCTCGGCGCGGCCATCGTCGCGGAACCCTACGCGGGCGTGGAGAACGCCGACCTGTTCCTGCTGACCGCGGTCGTGGCCGTGGCGGTGCGCTGGGGCCTCGGGCCGTCCCTCGTCTCGGTGGTGGCGGCCTCGCTCGCCTACAATTTCTTCTTCCTGCCGCCGGTCTACACGCTCACCATCGCCGATCCGACCAACGTCGCGGCGTTCCTGCTCTTCACCCTGGTGGCCGTCCTGGTCTCGAACCTCGCCTCCCGCGCCCGCCGCGTCGCGGTGGTCAGCCAGGGCCGGGCGCGGGCCACGGAGCGGCTGTTCGGCTTCTCGCGGAAGCTCGCCGCCTGCGGCACCCTCGACGACGTGCTCTGGGCTACCTGCGCCCAGGTCGCCGCGATGCTGAAGGTGCGCGTCGTCCTCCTGCTGCCGGACGGCCAGGCCGTCACGGTGCGGGCGGGCTACCCGCCCGAGGACATGCTGGACGAGGCCGATCTCGCGGCCGCGCAGTGGGCCTTCGACAACGACCGGCCCGCGGGCCGGGGCGCCGACACGCTGCCGGGCGCCAAGCGCCTGTTCCTGCCGATGCGGACCGGGCGCGGGACGATCGGGGTGATCGGCCTCGATTCCGACGGTACCGGGCCGATCCTGTCGCCGGAGGGCCGCCGCCTCCTCGACGCCCTGGCCGACATGGGCGCCCTCGCCATCGAGCGGGTCCGGCTCGTGGAGGATCTCGACCGGGCCGAGCGCGCGGCCGAGACCGACCGCCTGCGCCAGGCGCTGCTCACCTCGATCAGCCACGACCTGCGCACGCCGCTCGCCTCGGTCCTGGGCGCGGCCAGCACGCTCCGCGACCTCGAGGCGGCGCTGCCCGCGGACGCCAAGGCGGAGTTGCTGGCCACGATCATCGAGGAATCGGAGCGGCTCAACCGCTTCATCGCGAACCTCCTCGACATGACCCGGCTGGAGGCCGGCGCGGTGGCGCCGAACCTCTCCGCGCAGGACGTGGCCGAGACGGTCGACACCGCCCTGCGCCGCACCCAGAAGATCCTCGCCGAACACCGCGTCGCCGTGGAGGTCGAGGCCGACCTGCCGCCGCTGGCGCTCGACCCGGTCCTGTTCGAGCAGGTCCTGGTCAACCTCCTCGACAACGCCGCCAAGTACGCGCCCGAGGGCTCGACCGTGACGGTCCGGGCGCGCCGCGCGGACGACCGGGTCCGGATCGCCGTGCTGGACGAGGGCGACGGCCTGCCCGAGGCGGATGTCGAGCGGGTCTTCGACAAGTTCTACCGCGTCCGGAAGGGCGACCGTGTCCGGGCCGGCACCGGGCTGGGCCTCGCCATCTCCCGGGGCTTCGTCGAGGCGATGGGCGGCACCGTCACGGCCGAGAACCGCCGCGACCGCGGCGGCGCCTGCTTCACCGTCAGCCTGCCGGTTCCGGCCCGGAGCGCGCCCAGGGACATCGCCGCATGAGCCCCACGATCCTGGTCGTCGACGACGAGCCGCCGATCCGCAAGCTCCTGCGCATGGGCCTGGCCACGCAGGGCTACGCGATCCTGGAGGCGCCCGATGCCCGGACCGCCCTGGCGCTGCTCGGCCGGGAGGGTGTCGACCTCGTGATCCTCGATCTCGGCCTGCCCGACATGCGCGGCCACGACCTGCTGCGGTCGGTTCGATCGAGCCATCCCGACCTCCCGGTCGTCGTGCTTTCGAGCCGCGACGACGAGAGCGGCAAGGTCGAGGCGCTCGATCTGGGCGCCAACGACTACGTGACCAAGCCGTTCGGCATGGCGGAGCTGCTGGCGCGCCTGCGGGCCGCCATGCGCCACCAGCTCGCCGCGCGGGGCGAGCGGCCGATCTTCCGCGTCGACACCCTGTCGGTCGACCTGGTCCGCCGGATCGTGAAGGTCGACGAGGCCGAGGTGAAGCTGACGCCGCGCGAGTACGACTTCCTGCGCGTCCTGGTCCTGCATGCCGGCAAGGTGCTCACCCACGCGCAGCTGATGCGCTCCGTGCCGTCCTCGTCCGACCCGCAATACCTGCGCGTCTACGTGCGCCAGCTCCGCCAGAAGCTGGAGGCGGATCCCGAGCGGCCGCGGATCTTGCTCACCGAGACCGGCGTCGGCTACCGCCTGCGCGCGCCCGACGACGAGCCGGCCCCGCCGCACCGTGGCGCCGGCGGCGCGACCGCCCACTGACCTCGAGGACGACCCGATGTGTCCCAGCGCCCGCGATCCCGCGCGATGAGTGTGGACCGGATCCTCGCGCCCTCCGACGCGCTCGTCGGCCTGCGCGCTGCCGGCAAGGGGGCGCTGCTCGAGGAGCTGGCGCGCCGCGCCGCCAACGCCCTCGGCCTCGCCGCGGAGACGATCCTCCCGGCGCTGATCCGGCGCGAATCCCTGGGCTCGACCGGGATCGGCGACGGCATCGCCCTGCCGCACGCGCGGCTCGAGGGCATCGCGCGCCCCTACGGGATCCTGGCCCGGCTCCGCGACCCGATCGATTTCGACGCGGTCGACGATCGGCCGGTGGACCTCGTCGTCCTGCTGCTGCTCCCGGCCGTCGCCGAGGGCGAGACGCTGAACGCGCTGGCCTGCGTGGCGCGGCGCCTGCGCGACCCCGGGGCCGCCGCGGCGATGCGCGCCGCGCGGGACGCGGCGGCGCTCTACGCGGCCGCGACGGGCCGGTAAGGGCGCCGCGCGGCCGTCAGTGCGCGCCGCCGGTCTCGACGAACTTGAACAGGAAGACCGCATTGCGGAAAAAAACCCTTATTAAGCAATATCTTAGCCTAAAGAAATCGACGAGTTGTATACCGGTCGTGTCATCGGCATCTGAGCGTCGCCACACCCATTGAACCGGACGAGTTTTCACCGTGTGAAGGCACGGAGGACTGCCTGGACCCTGGATGTGTCGCCGATGCGCCATGCGCCGGATCATGACTGTCTGTTCGGTCCTGCCTCCTCGGGCTGGCTGAATGCGGTCGTGAGGATAAAATTTTGCCGACCGAATTTCCGAAAGCCGGACCGAGACTTATCCCCACACAGGAGGATATCCACAGGCTTTTGCGAGGCGGCACAACATCTAGCGGGGAACCTGCGAATCGAACACTACTTGTTGACGTGGAATCGTGAACCTGCCACGATTCGCCATCCCAGCAAGGGGCGTTCGTCAACTGACTTCGCTTTGAATTACTGGGGACGATCGACCGTCGGAAACGAAAGGGCCGCTGGGTCTGGAACACCCAACGGCCCGGAAGTTCCGATCCGCATTATCCCGGTGGTCGGGCGCGGAGCGAGCTGTGTGACAGCGGGCGCCATTGTGGCGCTCGAATGCCCGTGGTCAAGCCCGACCGCCTCGAGTGGTATATCGAGGTATAATCATGCCTAGTTTTGACGTTGCGCACGTTAATCAGTCTGGCCAGAACATGGTCATCGTCCCGCTCGATTCGAGCTTCGAATACAAGTCGTCGTTCGAGCAGGATGACATCATGAGCGAACTGCAAGGACGAAGCCGCGCTGCCGGAATGGCTGGATCGGTCGTCGCTGTTTGGGAGCGCAATGGTCAGATGCGTTTTCGGGCTCCGCCGAGACTGCACAGTCATATAAATGCACTTGGAATGTACGGTGTCTTAAACAATATTAATAAGCGCCTGTACTGGTAATACGTCGATCTACTGGATGGGGTTACCGCCAATACAAGGGTGGCTCCATCCAAGTCCGTTGCAAGTTGTGGAACATGCCAATCGTGTCAATTCAATTCTGGTATTGCGCACAAGGTGATCTGTTAGAGGGTTAGCAGGTGTCGGCTAAGTTCTGGATTCCAACCAACGCCAAGGGAAAAGACGGCCATTCTCAAAGACCGGCGCCAGCATAACGGAGCAATTGATCAACGGATAGCGGCGGCCAAACCAGCAATTGTCGCCAGATATGAAGAGTCGATGGAGCAAATGATCGATGATATTAGTTCGGTTCGCTTTGCTCAAGCTCGACACCGATCAAAGACCTCCGATGGATTTTCAATTCTCTTTTGGAATAAATAACAGGTTTCTGGTCGGGAATCTTCTGGAAACGGTAAGATCTGGTACATACATACTACCGGCGGGCCATAAAGCGCCGTACAGGCCAAAGAAAACTAAGGAAGGTTTGGTGAATTTTCCAAATAAGATTAGAGAACAGCTCGAAGAAGGTATAGAGACATATAGCAATCTGATATCGGTAGCACTGAATTGCACAAGACAGATATCATCGGGAAACCCGATATTGGCATTACGGCCGGAAGACAACGACGACCTCCGATATCTGCAAGAGGCGACCGGTTTTATTGTGAAAAATCCGCCAGCTCTCATCGCCAAAGGATCTTACAGTTTCGACCCAGAACAACATGTCTTCGAACTAAACGATCGCCTTGATGGCGTGGCACTAATGGCAGAGTACCTTGCAGCAGGAACTGCAACTGGAAAACTTCGTGAAGCAATACGCTTCTTTGAACGCGCTTTCAGGACTGGCGGACACCAGATCATTGGTCCCTTAACGCAATTTTTGGGCGGCACAGTCTTTGGGTATACAGAGCAAGAAGTCAAGAAATGGCTCATCGCAAGGGACGGAGCGACGCATGCGGACCAACGCGACGATGTTGCGCTGGAGATCGACTGCGCATGGTTTACCGAGCGTCTCGAGCAGGCCTCGTACGACGTGTTGATCAACAAAGAAATCTGGCGCAGCCCTGATCCTCAACGTCGTAGCATGTGGCGCCCAAAGAATGGAACTACAAAGACAGATCTGGATATGTTCATGGTCAAAGGGCCAGAACATAAGATGCAGTGGAAGATTTTTGATCAATTCCGCAAATTTCCCTCAAACCTCGAAGGAAACTTTAGCGTCGATAAAATGAATATGTGGTCTGGACCAATGGCGACCAAGACAGGCGGATTATTCGACCCGAAGGTCGTCATGCAGCAGCAGGGGAAGATGCATGTCTTCGAGGAAGGTGATACAGATTTCTTCCTCAAGCCTGTTCAAACCACCAGCGATGGCGTCAATCCGGACTCAAGCCTCACTTGGACATTAGGCCAGCAGAGACTCTGAACGAACCCTCGCTCAGACACGAAGCTGACACGGCACCTGTTCACGACCTTGTTGTTTCAGAACTACTGCCGGCGGCGACGAGACACACCTAGCGAGTGTGATCGAAAGACGGGATGCCAGAAGCCCGAGAGGCGTAATTACCGGTCTCCGATCGGATTTACGCCACCAGTTCACGCCCGTCCCCAGCTCGCGAAGACCCTGGTCAGACTTGGTTGAACCCACGGCACCGCTTGAGCAGCCGGCGTATCCCCCCTCCGACATGTTTTGCGAAGGACCTCATGATGCGCACCCACATCCGGCTGATGCTGGCGGCGACCGCCCTCTGTTTCGCACCGGCTGTGTCTGACGCTCAGGAGGTGAGCCGAGCCGATGTGGGCCGGGCCATCATCGCCATGAACAAGCGTATCCGGACCGCTGTCGGCGCACAGGCAAAACGTCTCGAACTTGGGACGGAATGGGTTGAGTACTGCGCGCTCGAGACGGCCAGGAAGCTGGCGTCGCATCCCAAGGACGGCAGCGTCCCCTTCGGCTCGGATCCCTTCACCGCACTGAATATGAAGCCGTTGTTGGACGAGGCGCTCGATCAGAAGGAGGTCTACCTTCGCCAGGATCAGATCCTCTGCCTCTCGAGCGTGAGGCGGACGCTTGAAGGGGGCAACAGCGTCCAGCCGTGACATTCGGAGTGGCCCACGTACGCTGCCCCGGTCTGACGGAGACTTTGACTCCAACCTCATTCAGGAGGGCGTCCCAATATCGCATGAGCCGGCCCGATCCCCTTCCAAAATGCTGAGCCGCGCGTTGATCATCGGTGCGATTCGGCCGTGATCGAGCGTCGGGTCTCTAGACCGAGAGCTTCTCCCGATTCGCCTTGCCGTTTGGCGACCTCCGCCGCTACAAGCTCCGGTTGAAACAGATCGGTGGACCGACGAGGCGTTGGATGTGGGCGTATGTCGACGAAAGCGGGAACACCGGGAACAAGATCTTCGATCCGAACCAGCCTCACTACATCACGGCGGCCCTGATATCGAAGACCAACTTTGATCTGGTGAACAAGGCCGCCCTTCTCCAGATCTCACACAAAGTCGACAGCGATGCCTTGCACGCGAACGAACTTGGCGTCGCAAAAATCGAGATCATCGCATCGGACCTCCATCGCCTTCTGAAAAAAAGCCCGTCGCGATTCTTCTTCTCGCGGCTTGAGAAGCGTTATCTCGCGACCGCTAAGGTTTTCGATACCTACTTCGATGCGGGCGAGAACGTCGCGGTCCCGTGGCATGTCTATTGGGTGAAGCACCTTAAGCTCTTGCTGATGTTCAAACTATCTCACGCGGTTGTCACTGAAGAAGTGGCGAGCATTGTATGGGACTGTTTGACAGCCTCGAACGAGCGGACTTCGAAGGAGTTGTTCGTTCAGGGCGCGGAGGCCATGCTCGGAAATGTAGACCGTCTGTACGATGCCCGGTCTCGACAGCTCGCGACGGACGCTCTGACGTGGGCACGAGACAACCCGCAGGCTTTTACGACGTTTGTGAAAAACAAGGTCGACCGGCTTCTGAACGCCCCGAACTTCGTGGCGTTTACCAACCTGCTCGACGGGATCGAACACCATTCCAAGAAGTGGGACCGACCTGTGAGGCAGATCGTCCACGACGAACAGTCTCAATTCGGTAAAACCCTGACGAAATGGCATGCTATCATCAGTGACAGCTCGCGAAAAGAAGAGCAGCCCGTACATTTTCCTGGTGAGGAGCGGCCGTACCGCTTCGGACGAGTCCTTGGCAGCGAATTCACGATGTCGACCGAGCAGAACAGCGCCGGCCTACAGGTAATCGATGTCATTCTCTGGCTGTTCAAGCGCACCCTCGATGGGAAAGAGATCGGAAATCGATCCGGAGAATTGCTGAACTACGCAATGAAAAATGCCTTGCAGAACGACATGTCATTCGCTGGCGTCGAAGGCTCCCTCGAGTCCGATCTCAATACGATGATGTCGGCGGATATGAGCCGGGAGCAGCTGGAGTTCGGGGAGAATTTCGTGCGTGAAAACGAAGCGCGGCGTCTCGCCGCCATGCAGGCCGCAGAAGCCGCGGGCCTCCCATCGGCCGATTGAAGAGCAATTCCGCAGCCGTCCTGGTCTCGGCCTCTGAAGTCGCTCAGAGACGCTGGACTATACGGTCGTACGTCATGCCGTTCGGTGCGTTGTCGAGGTACGTCCGGATCAGGGAATTATCCTTCGCCGTCTCGGTCATCTCGGCGTGACGCGCAGCGGCGTGCTCCATGATCGGCCGCGACTCCGGATCCTGGAGATACCGGGCGATCAGTTCATCACCTTCAGGCGGGCGCTCGGCGTGATAGGTGTAGGGGTTGCCTGACCGAACGACGCGGCCATGAATGGTGATCGGTCCAGGCGGCTGGAGATGAGGCTGAAACGGCCGCGCCAACGTGATGTCCGTCTTCTGACCGTTGTACTCGTACCACGCGTGTGAGGGGTACATGTCGTCGGTGCCATCGTTGACGAAGCCGACGACGGGCAGGCCGACGATACCGTGAACGGTCTCGAGGTGGTACTTCATGAAGAACGTCGTCTGGTAACAGGCGCCCTGCATCGGCAGGACCGTGATCAGCCTCCGGGCGAGAAGCACCACCTTCTGCTCGTCAGCGGTCAGATCCTGGAACCAAGACGCTTCGATCGCCCTTCGTTTCGCCTCTCCCATCGTTGGCCCCTTCCACAAGCGGCGCCCGATCGATCTTGAGGATCAGGCACTCCTTATCGTTGATGCCCCGACGAAGCACTGAAGCGCGCCCAATTCAAGCTCGGTCTAGGGGGTTGATCGGCGGCGACCGCGTGCTCGGCCAGGATCTCTGCGATAGCTCAGTCGCCGGTCATCGGCGCGATACCAAACATCAGTGGGTACCGGGAGCGGAGTTGCCGCGGAAGTACGAGGCTGGCAGCGTGGCAAAGCTCGATCTACCGAAACCCGCGAGCCTTGAACCCCCGGTGCCTCCCGGCAATCCGTTCACGATCGAGGTCTGGGGCGAGCGGGGGAGTATCGAGATGCGTCTGGCGGTGATCTATCCGCTCGACGGCGCCGTGGCCGCGCTCGGAGCCGTCGAGGGTGCGTATCCCCATAGTGAGATCACTCTGCGCCAGGGTATCCGAGTCGTGCGGAAGCGGGCGAGACCGGCCTAGCTCGAAGGAAACGGCCTTTCAGAACGAGGCCCGATTCCACAAACTGAGCGGATCGATCGTAGGTCGCCAGCGATCGGTGCAGAGCCATAACGCATAGGTTGTGAAACACCGAGCCATCGCAGGTGTTCATTCGCTCGAACGGAGCTAGAACGGGATCAGCTACAAACTTGAGGTGGCAGGGTTCGCGCTGAGGCTTCCCGTTCTTCGTTCTACACGCGATAACTGCGATCATCGGGATCGAGGAGATCATCATTGTCCAAGAATTTGACCGCACTTAGCGGGCGAGCGCCACGGAAAGATCTTGCAAATTTCGTATCTTCTCTGCCTAATCCTGACAAAATCTTGGGCTTGACCCATGTGACGAGCAGCTACACCTTGCGCGATATTATCGACGCCAGTGAAATCGCATCCATTACCGAATGCAAGGTCTTGAAGGAAAAGGTGACTTATGCTTTTTATGGACGAATTTCATATCGCAACAAAGATGACATGACACCAGCAAGTTTATCAAGTCTTTTTCCGTCAGCCTTGATACTCGATCCTGGGCTAGTTCCCACTCCGAAATATGTTTTTGGCTTTGACAGCGGCGCCTTCTACGAAGGAGCTATGGATCAATACCTGCATCCATATATGCCTCTCTTCGATTTTTTGCTAGCACCCGATATATCTTCGGCAGCCAGGCTTGTGAATGCTGTTTTCTCCAATTCCGATGACTATTTTTATAATAGAGTACGACCCGAATTCAAAGTACCAGGAGGAACAGTGCCACCGTGGAGTCCTTGCGACCCGCAAACCGTCGAACCCGGCGTCCATCCGGCATCGTGTTACCCGTTATGTATACCGGTTTCCGGCTCGCATCCCCCTGATATCACAATCTCTTAGTGGAGTCCCGGCCCTTCAATGTACTTGAACAGGAAGACCGCCGCGATCACCCAGACGATCGGCTTCACCTCCCGGGCGCGGCCCGCCAGCAGCTTCAGCGCCGCGTAGGTGATGAACCCGCAGGAGACGCCGGTGGCGATCGAGTAGGTGAACGGCATCAGCAGGGCCGTGACGCAGGCCGGCACGACCTCGGTGATATCGTCCCAGTCGAGCTCGACCAGCTCGCGCAGCATCAGGCAGGCGACGTAGAACAGCGCCGGCGCCGTGGCGTAGGCGGGCACCGCGCCCGCGAGCGGCGCGAAGAACAGGCAGGCGAGGAACAGCACCGCCACGGTGGCGGCCGTGAGCCCGGTGCGGCCGCCCTCCTCGACGCCGGAGGCGCTCTCCAGGTACGCCGTCGTGCTCGACGTGCCGAGGAGCGAGCCCGCGAAGACCGAGACGGAATCGGCCATCAGCGCCCGGTCGAGGCGGCGCATCTTCCCGTCGGTCAGGAGACCGGCCCGGCTCGCCACGCCCATCAGCGTGCCGGTGGCGTCGAACAGCTCCACCAGGAACAGGACCAGGATCACGTTGAGCAGGCCCGCCGAGAGGGCCCCCGGGATGTCGAGGGCGAACAGGGTCGGGGCGATCGAGGGCGGCAGAGAGACGATTCCCTGGAAGGTGTTGCCCGCGAAGACGAAGCTCAGCGCCGTGACGGTGAGGATGCTCGACAGCAGCGCCGCCCGCACCTTCCGGGCGGAGAGGACGGCCACCATCAGGAAGCCCAGCACCGCCAGGATCGCCTCGGGCTTGTGCAGGTCGCCGAGGGTGACGAAGGTCGCCGGGCTCGCCGCGACGAGGCCGGCGTTCTTGAGCGCGATGATCGCCAGGAACAGGCCGATCCCGACCGTGATGGCGATCCGCATGGAGCGCGGGATCCCCTCGACGATCAGCGCGCGCAGGCCTGTCAGCGTGACGATCAGGAAGCACACGCCCGAGATGAACACCGCGCCGAGGGCGGCCTGCCAGCTGAAGCCGAGCTGCTGGACCACCACGTAGGTGAAGTAGGCGTTGAGCCCCATGCCGGGCGCGAGGGCGATCGGGTAATTGGCCCAGAGCGCCATGATCATCGAGCCGAGCGCCGCCACGAGGCAGGTCGCCACGAAAACCGCGCCCCGGGGCATGCCGGCATCCCCGAGGATGCTCGGGTTGATGAAGACGATGTAGGCCATCGTCAGGAAGGTGGTCAGCCCCGCCAGAACCTCCGTGCGCACGCTGGTGCCGTGCTCGGCGAGGCGGAAGGTGCGTTCCAGGAGGCCGGGCCTCGCCGCCGGCACCGCGTCCCGCGCGCGATCCATCACGCGAGCCCCGCCCGGCCGGCCGCCACGGCCCGGTAGATCCTGTCCGGCGCGAAGGGGGTCGCGGTCAGGCGAGCCCCGGTCGCGTCCCGGATGGCGTTGCCGAGCGCCGCCGCCACCGGGTTGAACGGCGACTCGCTCATCGACTTGGCGCCGAGGGGGCCGACGCTGTCGTGCGTGTCGGCGAACAGGACCTCGGTGTCTGGCACGTCGGCGCAGGCGGGGATGTGGTAGTCGCGGAACGTCTGGGTAACGAGGCTCCCGTCCGCGGCGACTTGGACGTCCTCGTAGAGCGCCGCGCCGAGCGCCTGCGCGATGCCGCCCTCGACCTGACCGCGGCACTGCATCGGGTTGATCACCCGCCCGGCATCGGCGGCGTGGACGCTCCTGAGGATCCGCACCGCGCCGCTCACCGGGTCGACCGCCACCCGGAAGGCGTGGACGTTGAACGCCACCGAGCGCGGGCTGCCGTCGGCCCGGCCGGTCGCGTCCAGGGGACCGATCGCCGCCAGCGTGACCGGTCCGGCCGGCGTCTCGACCTGCTCCCCGTCGAAGCGGCAGGATTCCGGGGTCGCGCCCGCGATCTCGGCGGCCCGCGCGCGGATCCGGAGCGCGAGCGCCTCGGCGGCGCGCAGCGTCGCCAGGCCCGCCACCACCGTGCCGGTGCTCCCGTAGGCGCCGGTGTCGTGCCCGACGATATCCGTGTCCGCGCCCGCGACACGGACACGTTCCGGCGCGGCGCCGAGCGCCGAGGCCGCGATCTGCCGATGCACCGTGCTGGTGCCGTTGCCGAACTCGGCCGTCCCGACGCGCACGGTGAAGTGCCCGTCGGCGTCCAGGCTGACCCGCGCGTCGGCGTGGTGGCCGCGCGGCGGGATCGTGTCGATCATCGCCATCGCCATGCCGGTCCCGGCGCGCCAGCCGGGTTGCGGCTCGGGCCCCGGATCGGACCGCAGCGCCTCCTCGACCAGGGTGAGGCACTGGTCGAGCCCGTAGCTGCCGAAGATCACGTCGTGCGGTTCCAGGCTATTCGACACCATGGCGTCGCCCGGCTTGACGGCGTTGCGCCGCCGCAGGGCGAACGGGTCCAGGCCGAGTTCGCGGGCGACCTCGTCCAGGGCGGATTCCAGCGCGAAGATCGTCTGGCTCAGCCCGTAGCCGCGGAAGGCCCCCGCCGGCACCGTGTGGGTGTAGACGGCGCGGCCGCTCACCTGCTTGTTCGGGCAGACATAGGCGGCCAGCACCTCGTGGCAGGCGTGGTGGATCACGCCGCCCGCGTGGTTCCCGTAGGCGCCGGTGTCGGACAGGACGTCGAGGCTCAGCGCCGTGAGGGTGCCGTCGCGGCGGGCGCCGACCTTCACGTCCACCCGCATCGGGTGGCGCGTCGTCGTCCCGACGAACTGCTCCCGGCGGGTCAGCTCCCAGCGCACCGGCCGGCCGGTGTGCAGGACCGCCAGGGCGACGAGATCCTCGGTCAGCATCTCCTGCTTTCCGCCGAAGCCGCCCCCGACCCGCGCGCAGACGACGCGCACCGCGTCCTTCTCGAGCCCGAACAGGTCCGCCAGCGTGTCCCGGGTCAGGAACGGCACCTGGGTGCTGGTGCGCAGCGTCAGGCGGCCGTCCTCGGCGCGCCAGCCGATGCAGCCGTGGGTCTCCATGGCGGCGTGCTGGACGCGCTGCGACCGGAACGTCCCGGCATAGACGAAGTCGGCCTCGGCGAGGCCCGCCGCCACGTCGCCGACCGCGCCGTGCACCTCGCCGGCGAGATTGGGATGGCTCTCCAGGGGCGGTGCGTCCTCGCCCGGGCAATCACGGGGATCGTGGACGCGGGCTGCGTCGGGATCGAGGGCGCGCTCCGGATCGAGGAGCGCCGGGCGCACCTCGTAGGTCACCTGCAGGGCGCGGCATCCAGCCTCCGCGGCGGCTTCCGTCTCCGCCACCACCGCGGCGACGCGCTGGCCGACGAACCGCAGGATCGGGTCGAGCACCCGCGTGTCCGAGGCGTCGTCCCGCGGGTCCTCGTGGCGGGCGGTCGAGAAGCGGCGCGTCGGCGCGTCGGCGTGGGTCAGCACGGCCACGACGCCCGGGATGGCGCGGGCGGCCGTCGCGTCGATCGCGACGATCCGGGCATGGGCGTGCGGCGAGCGCAGCACCTTGAGGTGGAGCGTGTCGCCGAGCGGTGCGTCCATCGTGAAGCGGGCGCGGCCGGACACGACCAGCGGCGCGGCCGGTGCCGCGAGGTTGCGGCCCACGGGATCGCCGCAGCCGTCGCTCTCGACCGAGCGCGCGCTGCCGGCGATGGCCTCGCGCACGGCGCGGTAGCCGGTGCAGCGGCAGAGATTGCCCTTGAGGGCGGTGCCGAGATCCTGCTTCTGACCCTGGTCGAGGCTCGCCGCGGTCATGATCATGCCTGGCGTGCAGAAGCCGCACTGGAAGCCCTGGGCCGCCAGGAAGGCTTCCTGCATCGGGTGGAACGCCGCCGGCTCGGCCGCGTCGGCGCGGCAGGGACCGGCCAGCCCCTCGATCGTGGTCACACTCCGTCCCTCGGCGCGGAAGGCCGGTAACAGGCAGCTGTGCACGGGCTCGCCGTCGAGATGGACCGTGCAGGCGCCGCAATCTCCGGCGTCGCAGCCCTTCTTCACGCCGAACCAGCCGGCCTCGCGCAAGTAGGTCCGGAGACACTGCCCGGCTCTCGGCGCGCCCTCGTGCGCGGCACCGTTGATCGTGAGCTTCATGACGCGGCTCCCGGCGACGGCGCCGCGTCGAGTGACCCGCGGATCTCCTCGGCGAAGTGCCGGGTCATGTGGCGGCGCCAGTCGGGCCGCCCGTGGACATCGTCGTGGTAGAGCGCGTCCGGGATCGCCTCGTCCAGCGCCCGCATCAGCGCGGCCGGATCCGGCAGACCGTCGAAGGCGAGTCGGAGCGGGCGTTTGACGGAGGCCGTGACGGTGAGCGCGAAGGCGCCGTCCGGGCCGCGCGTCCCGATCAGCAGCGCGCCGGAACGCCCGTTCGGGCTGAGGCTGATGCGGCGGAAGGCCGTGCGGCGCGCGAGCGCCGCGGCCGGCATCGACAGGCTCCGCAGGATCTCGCCCGGCGCCAGGGCGTTCCGCTGCGGCGCGAGGACGACGTCGAGGATCGGGAGCTCCCGCTCGGCCCCGTCGGCGGACCAGATCGTGCAGGTCGCGTCGAGGGCCGTCGCTAGGGCGATCATCGGCCCGGCCGGGAGGGCGAGGCAGACGTTGCCGCCGACCGTGGCCACGTTCCAGATCTTGAAGGAGCCGAGCAGCGCGCGGCAGCACTGGCCCACCAGCGGTGCTGCGTTCCAGCCCGGCGGCAGTTCCAGCCGGTCGAGCTGGGCGATGGTGCAGGTCGCCGCGAGGGTGAGGCCCTCCGCGTCGACGGCGTGCGGTGGCCATCCGAGCGCCGCGAGGTCGACGAGGCGCCGCATCCCGACCTGCGGCTCGGAGAACAGCCACGTCCCGCCTCCCAGGCAGGCATCGCCGTCCGCCCAGGCGGGAAGCTCGGTCCGACTCCGCGGCCGGACGACGGTCTCGATCGTGTTGAGGTCCATGCCCGCTCGCCGGTCCGAGGCCGGTTCGGCCCGGCCCGACACTATGCCGGTTCTAATCGGGCCCCGGTCAAGCCGCGCCGGCAACTTCGAACCTTGGCGCCCCCACGCACGTCGGCCTAGGATGAATCAGATTTGCGTGAGATGGCCGGCGGCGGTCCGGATCGGAGATCCCCATGGCCCTGACGGCATCGCGGTACGGCAAGGAACGGGTTCGCGTGCTGCGCCTCGCCCGCGACGGCGACCACCACACGCCGCGCGAGCTGACGCTGTCGGTCATGTTGACCGGGCGCTTCGAGGCGGCCTGGACAGAGGGTGACAACCGCGCCTCCATCGCCACCGACAGCATCCGGAACATCGTCAACGTGACGGCGGCGCGGCATCTCGGGCTCGACGCCGAGGGGTTCGTCGCCGCGGTCGCGCGGGTGCTGCTCGAGACCTACCCGCAGGTCGAGACCGTCACGATCGACGCGGAGGAAGTTCGCTGGCTCCGCCACGCGATCGCCGACGCGCCGCACGGCCACACCTTCACGCGCGACGGGAACGGCGCCGGCTTCGTGGGGCTCACCGCCGACCGGACCGGGTCGACCCTGCGCTCCGGATTGCGCGGCTACACCTTCATGAAGACCACGCAATCGGGCTGGACGGGGTTCGTGGCGGACCAGTACCGGACCCTGCCCGACACGACCGACCGCATCGCCGCGACCAGCATGGACGCGACCTGGACCTGGGCCTCGGCGCCGCACGATCACGCCGGAACCAACGCCCGCATTCTCGCGACGCTGTTGACCGTCTTCGGCACCACCTACAGCCGCGGGATCCAGGACAGCATGTACCGGATGGGCGAGGCCGCCCTGGCCGCCGTCCCGGAACTGGCCGAGATCGGCTTCGTCATGCCCAACAAGCACTACCTGCCGATCGACCTGACACCGTTCGGCCTCGACAACCCGGGCGTTGTCTTCCTGCCGACCGACGAGCCCTACGGCCGGATCGAGGCGACGATCGGCCGGACAGGCTGATCGGCCCGCGCCGCGACGCCCTTCCCAGATTCCCCACGCATCATCGCGCGCCGCGTCGATCGGTGGGCTGTGGATCAGCGGTGCAATCCTACAACCGCAGGCTGGCGAGCGGCGGGCGAACACGGGCGCCGCACAACGCAAGATAGTCTGGCCCTTGATCTATGCTGTCCCATGGCTTTTCATTGCGTGGGACTGCGCAGTTCGCGGATCACCGCGGTTTTCTTGAGCAAAGCGAACCATTTTAACCGCCGCGCAACGGCATCCTATTATCGAAGCCGGCGCTAGAGCCGGGCATCGACAGGTTTATGGTGTCGCCCGGCGCAATAAAAATTTATCTCGATCAAGAAATTCTTGATCCGACCGGCTCGGTGCGCGCTTCGGCCGCACCCTCATCCCAGGATGCGGAGACATCGATGTTCGAGGGCGTTCTGGCTGGGAGGGATCACGCGGCCAAACTCGCGGCGTTGAGCCGGTCCCTCGCCACCATCGAGTTCGCGCTGGACGGCACGATCCTCGACGCCAATCCGAACTTCCTGGAAGCCATGGGCTACGCGCTCGAGGAGATCCGCGGCCGGCATCACAGCCTGTTCGTCCCGCCGGCCGAGCGGGAGAGCGAGGCCTATCGGGAATTCTGGGACAAGCTGCGGCGCGGCACCTTCGCCAGCGCCGAGTACAAGCGGCTCGCCAAGGGCGGGCGGGAGGTCTGGATCCAGGCCTCCTACAACCCGGTGCTCGACGCGCGCGGCGGACCGGTCAAAATCGTCAAGTTCGCCACCGACATCACCGCCCAGAAGCTCCGCGCCCTCGATCTGGAAGGGCAGATCAGCGCGCTGCACCGCTCGCAGGCGGTGATCGCCTTCGCGCTCGACGGCACGATCCTCACCGCCAACGCGAACTTCCTCGACGCGGTGGGCTATCGGCTCGACGAGATCGTGGGGCGGCATCACAGCCTGTTCGTCGGCGAGGCGGAGCGCGCCAGCGAGGCTTACCGGCTGTTCTGGGCCGCCCTGGCGCGCGGGGAGTATCAGTCCGGCGTGTTCAGCCGCACCGGCAAGGGTGGGCGGGAAGTCTGGATCCAGGCGACCTACAATCCGATCACGGACGCGGATGGACGGCCCGTCCGGGTCGTCAAGTTCGCCACCGACATCACCGCCCAGGTCCACGAGCGGCAGCAGCGCGCCGCCGCGCAGAGCGCCATCGGCGCCGAGCTGGACGCCATCGGCGACGCCGTGGCGGATGTGACGCGCCAGGCCGACGCGGCGGTCACGCGGGTGGACCGCGTGTCCGGCGACATCCGCTCGGTGGCCACCGGCGCGGAGCAGCTGTCGGCTTCGGTGGATGAGATCAGCCAGCAGGTGAGCCACGCCGCCGAGATGGCCGGGCAGGCCGTGGAGCAGGCGCAGCGCACCGGCCGGATCGTGACCGGCCTCAGCGACCAGGCCGCGCAGATCGGCGCGGTGCTGAGCCTCATCTCCGGCATCGCCGCGCAGACCAACCTGCTCGCGCTCAACGCCACCATCGAGGCGGCCCGTGCCGGCGAAGCCGGTCGCGGCTTCGCGGTGGTGGCGTTGGAGGTCAAGACCCTGGCCGCGCAGACGGCGCGCGCGACGGAACAGATCCGCCAGCAGATCGCCTCGACGCAGGCGGCGACCCGGGAGGCCGTCGACGCCATCGACACGATCCAGGGCACGATCCGGACCCTGGACGCGGCCTCGTCGACCATCGCGGCAGCCGTCGAGGAGCAATCCGCGGTGATGCGCGAGATGTCGGGCACCATGCAGACCGCCGCACAGGACGTCTCCGCGATCTCCGGCGGGATGACCACGATCGCGCGGGCGAGCGGCCGTGCCGACCGCGCGACGCGGCAGGTCCGGGAGACCGCGCGGGCTTTCGGCTGAGGCGATCCGGGCTGTCGCCGCCGGGTCAGCCCGGATCGCCGCCTTCGTCCGCGCGCTCGTCCTCGACCAAGCGCCCGATCCGGGGGATCAGCGGGCAGGTGACCGTGCAGCGCAGGCCGTCGGGCTCGAAGGCGAGCGCGACGGTTGCCCGCAGCTCGTAGCTCAGCATCTCGGTAAGCACCTGCATGCCGAAGCCGCGGCGGCTCGGCTGCGCGACGCCCATACCCCCCGATTCTTTCCAGACGAGCGTCAGGTCGCCGGGCGGGCTCGCCCCGGCGCCGGCGACGACCCAGGTGACGTCGACACCGCCCTTCGAGAGACCGAAGGCGCCGTGCTCGATCGCGTTGCTGCAGAGTTCGTGGACCGCGAGGGCCATCAGCTGCGCGGCCTTCGGCCGGAGGCGCACGGTCGGCCCCGCCAGCGTCGCCTGTTCGCCTTCGCGGATCAGGTGGATCATCAGCTCGTCGGAGATGAGCGTGTGCAGGCTCACCTCGCCGAACGTGTCGGCCGCGACCCGCACGCGCGCGATGGCGTCCAGCCGACCTTCGAGATGCGTCGCGTAGCCGTCAACGGTCTCGGCGGTCTCGGCCGAGAGACGCAGGACCGCCCGCAGCATCGCCAACGTGTCGCGCAAGCCGTGACGCAGACCGTCCGGTGTCCCGGACTCGTCCAGGAGGCGGCGAAGACGGGCATTGTCCGCTTCGAGGTGCGCGACGCGCGCGGCCATTGCTTGGGGCTCTGCCATGTTCGCTCTCTCAGCGCCGAAAGCCGGGAGGTTCCGTTCAGCTCACATAACGTATCGCGGACCTGCGCCAGCATCACAGACCGGAGATTTTCGCTGAACCGGGCGGGAAGTGCCGGCTCGTGCCCGTCTGACCTGAACACGCCCCGCCGCGGAGCGATCATCGAGCTCCGAGATGCTGTCAGCCAATACCGGCGATCATTCGTCCAGGTTTCAGGCTACGTTCTGACCAGAGGCCGATCTTCGACGAAGCACCTCCGAGCCGCACGCGAAGCTTCGGCCTTGATCACCCCGAGCGACAATTCGGCCGCGTCGACGTTCGCGATCATCCCGAGCCGGCCGAATGCCGGATGGCGGTTTCGGCAGGATCCGAGCGTCGTCGTCGGGCCCGGTTCGACCTGCACCATTCGCCGGCGATCCGGAAAACGCCAGCGGTAGGGCGGCGGACGCACCCGCCCAGGGGGCGTCGCATACGCCCCACGCCGGGCCGGAGTCCGACCCTTGTTTCGGTTCGGCTAACCATCCCTGCCCCGGTCGCCTACCCGTGGCCGCACTTCGATGTGTGGGAGACGGATGCGTGGCGGGACAAAGCTTGCGGAAGGCAGGACGGCTGAAGCGGCTCTGGCCCGGGCGCGCGGCTGCCCTTCCGCCGGCACCGCGTTCGCCGGGACTGGCCGACCTGCCTGAACCGCCGCCGCCGCGCGGTCTCACGGCCTCTGAGCTGATCGCCATGGCGCGCCAAGCCCGGGCCATGTCCGATCAGAGGGATCCGGCAAAAACCACGAGCGTTTCCTGAGGTCCGCCGCACGCTGTCGGGAGGTCGTCATGGGGCTGGTCGCCTTCATCGTCTTCGTCTGTCCCTGGATGGGCATCGCCGGCCTGCTGTGGATGCGGGCACAGCAGGCCAAGCCGCTCTGACCGAGGCTCCGTCGCCGCGTCGCCCGGCGATCGTCTCGGCTGCGATATGCCCTCCGAGCAGCCCGCCCGGAGGCACGCCATGGCCCGCGCGTCGGCCTGTATAGAGCCGGTCCTGAAGCTCACTGACGAGCGCGGCCGCGCGACTCTCCGGCAGCGACAGATTCGGACGCCTAGCAGCTTCCCCTACAATAATGCATCGCCCTCTCGCTCGCCATTCCGATATTTGTCCTATATAGTTTGATTGTGTAAATTATATGTCTGCCGATATAAGCCTATGATATATCTTAACCGAGGGCCGAAGCAAAGTTTCAAAAATTTTGATGCATTTGTTGGCCCATTGAAGGCAATTGATTTTTCTTGGTCCGTAACATAGACGCGCCATGGTGATCCTTCCTAGGGTCAGGATTATGGTGCCATTCCTTATCCGAACAACCCATCGCTGCACCCTGCGTTTCAGAACGATCGTGATCGTCTTCGCAGGGTCGATGAGCTCGCTCACATTTGGAATTGTCTACGTCCTGCTATTGCAGGTCGGCGCGATCGACGCTGCCAGCCGCACTCTGGCTCAGGAGATCGAGGCTGTCCGGGCTCTCGGCACCATGAAGCAGCGGACACAGGAGCTCGGTGCGTCGGAACGTCCCGCGCGCGCCGTATCGTCCGAGGCTGGCCCTCGGCAGGACATCGATTGGACAACCGCGGCGCACGAGGCATTCATCAAGGCCTGGACCACCTATGTGCCGACGATCAGGACGGCGGACGAGCGGGAGCGCGCTCGCGGTCTGTGGGACGCGTGGCAGCATTTCCTCGCCGTGGAGACGGAAGCGGCCGCCCTCGACAGGGCTGGGGAACGCGATCTCGCCGACAGGGTGCGGGCGACGGCGCTTCAGGCCGACGCGGCAGCCGTCGCACGGGATGTCGACGCGCTGCTGACCGACCGCGACGCCGCGGTCGCCGAGCAACTCGCAGCTGTCGACGCCGCCGGCTCGACCTTGCGCCCGAGCCTCGTGGCCGGCTTGTCCGCCGCTGCGCTGGCTGCCCTGGTCCTGGTGCAGGCCATCCTGCGCGGCGTCGCGCAGCCGATGACAGCGCTGGCCTCCACCATGCAGCGACTGACCGACCACGATCTCACCGTCGCGGTCCCGGCGGCAGCGGGCTGCACCGAACTCGGCGTCATGGCGGCTGCGACGAGAGCTGTTCAGGAAACGCTGCGGCAGGCCGTGTTGCGGGACGCGGAAGCCGATCGGTCGCGCGCTCAGAGCGAGCAGCGCCGCGCCGTGATCGAGCACGCGACCGAGCGGGTCGAGACCACGATCGGCGGCATGGTCGAGGCCGTGTCTTCGACCGCCGCGGCACTGCGCGTCACCGCCGACGACGTGGGCCAAGCGATCCGCGATGGGGCGGCTCGATCGACCACGTTGGGCGCCGCGCTCGCGCAGACGCGATCGAAGGTCCGGCAGATCACCGTCTCTGCCGACACGTTCGGCGCGGCGGTCGAAGAGGTCGGGGCGCAGGCTGAGGCCGCCGCGGCCCTGGCCGGAAGCGCCGCGGCGGACGCGGCCCGGACGACCGCCCGCGTTCAGGCGCTGAGCAGCGCCGTCGACCGGATCGGCGACACGGTCCGCCTCATCGCCAAGATCGCAGCACAGACGAACCTGCTGGCCCTCAACGCCACGATCGAGGCCGCCCGGGCCGGCGACGCGGGCCGCGGCTTCGCGGTGGTCGCCTCCGAAGTGAAGGCCCTGGCCGCGCAGACCAGGGAGGCCACCGAGATCATCGGCCAGCACGTCTCCGAGATCCGAGGCTCGACCGACGCGGCCGTGTCGGCGATCGCGGGCATCACGGCGCGGGTCGAGGACATGAGCCGCGCGGCGAACGTTATCGTCGAGTCCGTGGAGCGGCAGGGTGCGACCGCGCGGGAGATCGTGACGGCCATCGCGGAGGCGACCGACGGCACCGAGGGGTTCGACGCGGAGGGCGCAGGCGTCACCGAGATTCCCGAGGCGGCCGAGCCGACGACGACGGCCGTGTTGACCGCGGCCGACAGCCTGACCCAGGACGCCGCCCGTCTCGGCGAGGCGCTCGCTGGCCTCCTGGAGAGCCTCCGTGCGGCGTGAGGCGGGGCCCGCTGAGAGCGGGACGGAACTGGCCGCATGAACTGGATTGAGTGGGCGCGCGGCCGCTCGATCGGCGGGTCGCTCTGGAGGGGGTCCCTCGTTCTCGCTCTCGCGGCTTGGGCGCTGCCGGCCTCGGCCACCACCATCGCGTTCCTGACACCGGCAGGCGTCGCCCGGCGCCTGCACGACGGCCTCGACGAGCAGGCACGCGCGCGGGGCGTCGCGACTCGCTTCGTCTACGCGCCCGACGGTGCGGGCGACGAGCAGATCGCGCAGGCGCGGCGGCTGATCGCCGAGAGAGCCGACGCCCTCGTGGTGGTGCCGGTCGACTCCGCGGCGCGCGAGGAGATCACCCGGCTGGCCCTGGAAGCCGACGTACCACTCGTCCTCATCGGCCACGGCGCACGGACCGACTGGTTTGCCGGACGCGTCACCCAGGTCGTGCCGAGCGATCTCGTCGCCGGGCGGCTGCAGATGCGCAAGCTCGCCCAGATGTCGGGTGGCGCCGGACGCGTCGCGATCCTCGCGGGCAGCGCCACCGATCCCGTCTCGGCGCTCCGCAGCAGGGGTGCCAGGGAGGTGCTGGCGGAGAGCCCGCGCTTCCGCCTCGTCGCGGAGGCCGCGACGGATGCGAGTCGCGCGACGGCGCGGGCCACCGTCGCCGGGTGGCTCGCCCGAGGCATCGGCATCGACGCGATCGCCGCGACCAGCGACGAGATGGCGCTCGGCGCCGCCGAGGCGGTCGAGGCTGCTGGGATTCCGGCGGGCCGGATCCGCATCGGCGGGGTGGATGCCACCGCCGAGGGCATGCAGGCGATGCAGGACCTTCGCCTCGCCGTGACGATCTTCCAGGACGCGGGCGTCCAGGGCCGGCGCGCGGTCGACGACGCCCTGGCGCTGATCCGTCGCGAGCCGGTTCCGCCCAGCGACTGGGTCCCGTCCGAGCTGATCACGGACCGCATGTCGACCACCCACTTCTCGCGCTAGACCGCGCCGGCGGGCAAACGCCAGTCGTCCCGGCGCCGGTTCGGCCCGTCAGTGCGCCATGAGGCAGCAGAGGGTGCTCGCCTGCAGGATGTCGCGGGTGGCGCGGGCGAGGGCCTTGATCCAGCGCAATCGCGCCGACGCCCTCAGATTCACGGCACCGGCCTTGAGCTGAATCAACGCGTCGCGATCCGGGCCACGGCAGAGCTGCCGCGTTCGTCCCCTGGAGACCGCGATGTCCGCCCTCGAACTGCCGAGTGCAGTCAATCTCGCGCGAGCCCAATTCGCGCTCACCGTCGTCTGGCACTTCCTGTTCCCGGCCTTCACCATCGGGCTCGCGAGCTACCTCGCCGTGCTCGAAGGCTTCTGGCTGCGCACCGGGAAGGCCGTCTATCTGGACACCTACCGCTACTGGCTCCGCATCTTCGCGGTCGCCTTCGCGATGGGCGTCGTGTCCGGCCTGGTCATGAGCTACCAGTTCGGCACGAACTGGTCGGTCTTCGCCGACCGGACGGCGCCGGTGCTCGGGCCGCTTCTCGGCTACGAGGTGCTCACGGCCTTCTTCCTGGAGGCGGGCTTCCTCGGCGTCATGCTGTTCGGCCTTGAGCGGGTCGGCAAGGGGCTCCACTTCCTGGCGACCTGCCTCGTCGCCGTCGGCACCCTGACCTCCGCGTTCTGGATCCTCTCGGCCAATTCCTGGATGCAGACACCCACCGGCCACGTCGTCGCGCCGGACGGCCGCTTCAACCCGGCCGACTGGTGGGCGATCGTCTTCAACCCGTCCTTCCCCTACCGCTTCGCCCACACGGTCACCGGCGCCTACCTCACCACCGCGATGATCGTCGGCGCCGTGGGCGCGTGGCACCTGCTGCGGGACCGGGCCAATCCCCGGGCCCGGCTGATGTTCTCGATGGCCATGTGGATGGCCGCCGCTGTGGCTCCGGCCCAGCTGGTGATCGGCGACCTGCACGGCGGCAATTCCTACGCGCACCAGCCCGCCAAGGTCGCCGCCATGGAGGGTCATTTCCGGACGGAGCGCCGGGCCCCCGCGATCCTGTTCGGGTGGCCGGACGCGGAGGCGGGCGCGGTGCGGGGCCGGATCGAGATTCCCGGCCTCGCCAGCCTCTACCTGACCCACGATCTCGACGGTGAGGTCCGCGGGCTCAACGACATGCCGCGCGACCTCTGGCCGACCAACCTCCCCCTGGTGTTCTGGTCGTTCCGGATCATGGTCGGCCTCGGCCTGCTGATGATCGCCCTCGGTCTCGCCGCGCTCTGGCTGCGCCACCGCGGGCGGCTCTACGACACGCCCTGGCTGCACCGCTTCGCGGTCGGCATGGGGCCGTCCGGCCTGATCGCCGTCACGGCCGGCTGGACGGTGACCGAGGCGGGGCGTCAGCCCTTCACCGTCTACGGCGCGCTGCGCACCGTCGACAGCGTGTCACCGGTGGCGGCCCCGGCCGTCGCCGCCTCGCTGGCGGCCTTCGCGGCGGTCTACCTCGCGGTGTTCGGCGCGGGCATCTGGTACCTCCTGCACCTGTTCAATCAGGCGCCGCACGCCCACGAGCCCGGCCCGCCGCCCGGACAGCCGATCCGCACCGCTGGCATCACGCCCGCCCCCGCCCTCGTCGCCGGCGCTTCGACTGCCGGCCGCCCCCTCGCGCAGCCCGCGGAGTAGCCCGATGCCCCTCGATCTCACGCTCATCTGGGCGCTTCTCATCGCCACGGCGGTCTTCCTCTACGTGGTGATGGACGGCTTCGATCTCGGTGTCGGCATCCTGTTCCCGGCGGTGCGCGGCAAGGCGGACCGGGACGTCATGGTCAACACCGTGGCGCCGGTCTGGGACGGGAACGAGACCTGGCTCATCCTCGGCGGCGGCGGGCTGTTCGCGGTGTTCCCGCTGGCCTACGCCACGATCCTGCCGGCGCTCTACATGCCGCTGATCCTGATGCTCCTCGCGCTGGTCTTCCGCGGCGTCGCCTTCGAGATGCGGTTCCGCGCGGCCTCGCCCGCGAGCCAGCGGACCTGGGACCGGTCCTTCTCGTGGGGCAGCTACGTGGCGACTTTCTGCCAGGGCATCTGCCTCGGGGCCCTGGTCCAGGGCATCCGGGTCGAGGGTCGCGCCTACGCGGGCGGCTGGTGGGACTGGCTGACGCCGTTCTCGGTGCTGACCGGGGCCGCCCTGGTCGCCGGCTACGGTCTGCTCGGCGCCTGCTGGCTGATCTGGAAGACGGAGGGCGAGCTCCAGCTCCGGGCCTACCGGCTCGCGCGCCGGCTCGGTCTCGTCACGCTGGTGGCCATCGTGGTCATCTCGGCGGCGATGCCGATCCTCAGCGACGCGTTCCGCGCGCGGTGGTTGTCCTGGCCGAATCTCGCCTTGGCCGCGCCGGTGCCGGCCCTGGTCGCGCTGCTGGCGTGGCGCTTCTTCGTCGCGCTCGATCGGCGGGCCGAAGTGACGCCGTTCCTCTGCGCCCTGGGCCTGTTCCTCATGTCGTATGTCGGGCTCGGCATCAGTCTGTGGCCGATGATCGTCCCGCCGGTGGTCACGATCTGGGACGCGGCGACCCACCCGAGCAGCCAGGCGTTCCTTCTGGCCGGCGCGGTGATCCTGGTCCCGATGATCCTGGCTTACACCGGCTACGTCTACTGGCTGTTCCGCGGCAAGGTCGCGGCGGGCGCGCCGGGTTATCACTGAGACCCGCGGCCCGTCGAATGGGGACCGCAGGGATCGGCGCGCCGCGCCGGCCCCTGCCCTCGTGCACTCGGCCTCACGGGCCGGCACGGGCGCCCTTGACGAAACGTGCGACGTCGTCCGCGACCGAGTACCGGAGACTGAACGGGAAGCTCATCGCGTGGACGATCTGCCCGTGCCCGAGACCCGGGTAGATCTTCATCGTCTCCCTGCCGTCGAAGCCGCGCAGCGCCCGGTCGAGCGACAGGGTTCCGGCGGGGTTGACGTCGAGATCCGCCGCGCCGGTGGCCAGAAGCATCGCCGGATGGGGATCCGCGGCGTGGTTGATCGGCTGCAGGGCCGGATCGCTGCCCGCGAACACCTGGCGATCCAGCGGATCGGTCAGCGCCGAAGTCGCGTAGGGTCCGGCCAGCCCGACGATCCCGGCGAGCTTGGCGGGACTGGAGCCGGCCCGCTGGAGCCAAGTCGCGTCGAGGCCCAGCATCGCGGCGGCCCAGGCCCCCGAGGAATGCCCCACGACGGTGACGCGGGCGGGATCGCCGCCGTACTCGGCCGCGTGCGCGAGGGTCCAGGCGACGGCGGCGGCGTTGTCCGCGAGGATGTCCTGGAGGCTCGCCGCCGGCACGTGGCGGTACTCGGGGATGACCGCGACGACGCCCCGCCGCGCGAAGGCCGCGCCCACGTAGGCAACCTCGTCCTTCGATCCGGTCCGCCACCCGCCGCCGTACAGGAACACGGCGACCGGACGCGGCTTCCCGGCAGCCGGCCGGTAGATGTCGGCGCGGTGCGCGCTCCCGTCGGCATAGGGGACGCCCTTGTCCACGTTGACTTCGAGCGGCGCCAGCGCGTTCAGGACCGCGAGGGTCAGGCCGACGATCGTGTCACCCAGGTAGCTCAGCATGGATCAGGCCTCCGCGAGGGTCGGAGATCGGGCGCGTCACGGAACGCCTCCGTCGGCGGCGACCCTAGGTGAGCTCGACGACGCCGAGGCGGTCCGTGACCGGGACCGGCACCCGCCTGTCCGATGGAAGCTCCACCACGCTCACGGCGCCGTCGTCGTCGAAGCGATGGAGGCGCACCCGCCGGGGCTGCCGTGACAGCCGGAGCTCGGCGGTCCGCGCCGGCAAGTCCGGCCGGGGTGCCCGGCTACGCCGGTCCCAGCCGTCGAGGCCGAGCCAGATCGGGACGAGCGTCGCCCCGTCTCGCCGCGCGAACCGCGCGGTGATGAGATCGGGAACGGGGCTGCCGAGCGTGACGTCGCGATCGGCCGGAACGGCGGCGATCTCCCCGGCGGGGGCGCCGAACAGCCGGACGAGGTTGCGCACCGCCGCGAAGGCGGGTGTGGGGCGACCGTCGTGGGCGAGAAGGCCGAAGCGGCTCTCGGGATCGGCGTCGCCGCGGTCGAAGCTGGAGATCAGCTCGTACAGGTAGGTCCGCCGCACGCCCTGGAGGTAGCTCCAGAGCAGCATCCGCGGGAGGTAGCGGGCGCGCAGTCCCGGCGAGATCGGCAGGTGGGCGCTGCCGGTGGCGAGCGCCGTGTGGTAGCCGTTCTCGGTCGCGATCACGGGCGCGTCGCCGAAAACCGGGCGCGCGGCCGCGACGAAGCGCGCGAGGCTGCCGCCGCCGTCGGTTTCCGGGTGCTCGGCCCCGGGATAGGCGTGGATGTTGGCGAGGTCGACGACCGCCGCGAGGTTCTGCGCCGCCGCGACGTTACCCTGGATGTAGCTCGGTCCGGCCACGCGCACGGCCTCGGCCCGCGTGTCCGCCCGCACCGCGCGGAACAGGGCCGCCTGATGATCGGCCGAGAGCCGCGCGAGGCCCGGCCGCGCCGCGACCGGCGGCTCGTTGCCGCCCTCCGCCACGATGAGCCCGTCGCCGGCCCAGCCGGCGATCTCGGCGAAGCGCTCCGGCGGCACCCGCGGCCCCGGCGTGAGCCCGTCGTAGAAGATCAGGCTGAAACGGTAGCCCCGGTCGGCCAGATCGGCGATGCGCTCGAACTGCCCGGCCGGCTCGTCGCCGACGAGCACGATGTCGTCGCGCAGGTGCCGGATCCCGAGTACGTCGAGCGCTTGGGCGCAGGCGGCGAAGCGGTCGACGTAGGGGGTGCCGCGATGGCCGAGATGCACGTTGACGCCGATCGAGTCGATCAGCGCCTCGCAGCGGTGCAGCGGCTCGGCCGCGGCGGCCCGACCGGCCGCGAGCGCGCCCGCCGCCAGTGCGAGGGCCGACCGGCGCGTGAGACGGGTCACGTCCGGCCCGCCAGGGTGAGACCGCTTCCCGGCGCGGCGGCCTTCGCCGCGACGGTGCGCGTCGCGTGGGCGCGGCGGACGGCGCGCAGGAGGTCCTGCAGCGCCTCCGCGACCCGGGCCTGGGCCTCGCGGGAACCGAAATTGTGGTCCACGCCCGGTACCACCGTCACGGGCGCTCCGACACGGCGGTCGGCCGGTCCGGGCGAGCGTCCCAGATGGCGGCGGACGGCCGCGAGGCCCGGATCGCCCGCGCTGTAGAGCAGGCGGATCTCCGCGCCCCGCCGACGGAGGGCCGCGACCCGCCGGGCGGGCGAGCCCCCGAGCGGACCGGGGCGGAGAGCCCGGCGCAGGCGGCGGATCCCGGCCTCGATGCCGCGCCGGGCGAGGACCGAGGCGATGGCGGCGATCCGGATCTCGCCGCGGATCAGCCGGCGCCAGGTCGCGCCCCGCTTGAGCAGGGCCGCGTAGGTGGACGCGCTCCCGAAGGTCTGCCGGATGACCTGGTCGAGGTCCTGATCCGGGTCCCAGTCGAAGCAGTAGAGGTTGAGCAGGAGCGCGCCGTCGATCCGGCGGTCCCGGCAGAGCGCGTGGAAGGCCGCGTAGGCGCCGCTGCACCCGCCCACCAGCAGGATCGGGCCGCTCGCGCCGGCGATCAGGTCGACCGCCGCCGCGACGTCGGCGAAGCCGTCCGCGGCGAAGATGGGCTTGCGGCCGTCCGGCCGCTCGTCGCTGTCGCCGATGCCGCGCAGGTCGAACCGGACCGACGCGATCCCCTCCGCGGCGAGGCGCCGGGCGAGATCCGTGGTCTGGCGCCCCCATCCGGAATGCACGCTCATGCCCGTCGAGACGAACAGGATCGTCGGCGCCGCGCTCTCCGCCCGGTCGGGCCGGCAGCGGATGCCGATCAGGCCGCGCCCGAAGCGGACCGGCGCCTCCGCCCAGCCCGGTCCGGTCAGCCCGTTCCGGCGCCCGTCGATGGCGATGCCGCCAGGTCGCGGCCCGGCGGCCGCCATCCCGTCGGTCGCGAAGCCGATGACGCGGGCGAAATCCGCGGTCGGGACATCCGAGAAGATCGGATCGGCGACGAGCGCCGCGAGACCCGGGAACGCTCCCGTCGCCACGTCGCAGCCGAGAGCGCCGAGGTTCGCGGCCAGCGCCTTGGTCTCGGGTGCGAGGAGCAACGCGTGGCGGGCCGGCGCCCGCGCGAGCCGCGCGAGGTTCAGGTCGGCGAGATCGGTGAGGAACGCCGCCTCCATCCGGAAGCCGCCCACGGTGAGGCTGTCCGGCTCCTGCGCCGGGGCGGACCCGTCCGGCAGGCGGCCGATCGTCTGCGCCCGCAGCCGCATCTCGCGCAGATACGCGCGCCCGGTCGTGACCGGCGCCAGCAGGACGAGGCGGTCGACGGCCTCCGCCTCGCCGGCCAGAGCCGCGAAGGTCGCGCCGAGCCGCAGGCCGACGATGACGATCTCCGCGACGCCGGTCGTCGCGCGCAGGTACGCGATGGCCCCACGCACCGCAGCGACGCAGCCAGCGACCCGCGCCTCGTCCAGATCGGCCGAGTCGCCCTCACCCGGATAGTCGAAGCGCAGCGTCGGGCAGCCCGCCGCGGCGAGGCCCTCGGCCAGGGAGCGCCAGGGCCGATGCGCGGCCATCTGCTCGAAGCCGTAGGCCCCGCAGAGGACGACGCCCCGCGTCCCGGCCGCCGGATGAAACCACCCGAACAGCCCGTCGAAGGTCACCGGCACCGGCACCGGCACCGCGGCCTCGGACCCGACTTCACCCGTCATGACCGAATTCCACGATCTCGTCGCTGTTAATGGCCCGCACGCGCCCGCGCGGGAGCCGGGCGGCCTCCGCGAAGGTGATGATCCGGCTCGACCCCGGGGCGAGGTGGAAGCCGCTGTCGGTCGGCCGTGCCCCCGGGGCCAGCACCTGGACGCCGCGGGCGAAGCGCTCGGTGCTGATCCGCAGACCCAGCCCCGCCTCGGTCGCGACAGCTTCGGCCCGGAGGCCGACGGCCGACCGGTCGAGCGGCCCCGCGCTCAGGACATGGAAGCTCTCGGCGATCACGCGCCCGTCGGAGTCGGTCAGCCGCGCGTGCGCGAGATCGTGGATCCGGGGCCCGAATCGGTAGCTGTCGGTGGCGTCGAAGAAGCGCCCGAGAAGGGTCGCGGAGGTGAACGTGAGCGCCGCCCGCGGGCCGGCCACGAGATCGCGCTCGGCGCGCGCCGCGACGCGGCCCGCCACATCGCAGAAGATCAGGGACAGCGTCAGCGCCCGGGCCGTCGCCGTCTCGTTGAGGACGTGGACATGGAGGCCGTCGAGGCCCTCATCGGTCAGGAGGACTTGGACCGGGCGGAAGGCGCGCCTCAGCGCGTACCAGGCCGATTTCGGGCGCTGCGTCCAGTCGATCACGCCCCAGCCGGCTCCGGGCGCGAGGTCGCGCATCATCAGGACGAGGCCGCCGGCCGTCGGCGAGCGCGGCCGGCGCCACTCGGAGAAAGTCGCCTCCATGACCTCGGCCACCGCCGCGCGGCCGAGCTCGAGGTAGCGGTCCGGGTCCTCGGCGCGCAGGGTCGCCGGATCGACGCCGTAGAGCGCGCCGACGTAGTGGTCGCGCACCGTCTCGAAGTCCCAATCGGCGCCGCGGTCCTGCGGGATGCCGGCCTGCCAGAGCGGGTCGGCCGGTCCGGTCGGGCCCGGCGTGCCGGGTTCGGGCGGGTTGGCGAAGGCGAGGCACTCGCTGGCGAACCCGACCTCGGCCCGGCGGGCATCTTCCAGGGGCCGTCGATAGGCGCCGACGCCGAAATAGTGCGTGCAACCCCCGCGCGGCGAGAACGGCAGGTCGCCGCCGGAGGGCGAGTTCGGCACGACGACGAGATCGGGCCGCCACGCTGCCACCCGCTCCGCCAGCGTCTCCGCGCAGTAGGCGTCGGCCCAGACGGCGCGCGGCGCCCCGAGCATCGCCGCCTGCTGCCAGACCTCGCTGCCGCCGCAGACCACGCAGAGCGACGGCGCGGTCTGCGTGCGGTCGAGAAATCCGCTCAGCTCGCGGTCGAGCGCGGCCGCGAAAGCCGGTTCGGCGTGCGGGTAGTCGAAGTTGGCGAGCATCAGGTCCTGCCAGACCAGGATGCCGAACTCGTCGCAGAGATCGTAGAAGTCCGGGGCCGGATAGAGCGTCGTCCCGGGCACGCGCAGCATGTTCATGCCGGCCTCGCGCGCCAGCTCGAGCAATGCGCGGGTGCCGTCCGAGCCCAGCCCGACGAGGTCCGGCGGCATCCAGACGGCGCCTCGGCAGAAGAGCGGCACGCCGTTCACGGCCAGCGCGAGCCCCTCCGCGAACGGCCGCGTGAGCGACAGGGTCCGGAAGCCGACGCGGCCCAGGTCGATTTGCGCCCCGTCGACGCGGACTTCGACCGGGTGGAGGTTCGGTGCGCCGTGGGTATGCGGCCACCAGGGCGCGATGCCGGGCAGCGCCAGCGCGCCCGCGAACAGGCCCGGCTCGACCTCCGCGAGTGGGGCTTCGCCGCCGCCGCACCGGAGGAGGACGGTGCCGACCGGACCGTCGACCCGCAGGCGCACGGCCACCCGGCCGACGTCGCCGTCGAGGGTCGTACGCACATCCGCGGCGCTCGCTCGGGGGCGGACCGGCTCGACGGTTATCGGGCGGTAGGGCCCGACAAGGTCGATCTCGGGACACCAGCCCGGCATGAAGCCGAGGACGCTGGTGCGCACGTGGCGCAGCGACCCGGGCGTGATCATCCGCGGCCGCCAGCGCCCGCGCTTGGCCGGGCGGTCGAGTTCCGCCCGAAGCGCGCGGAAGCACAGCGCGAGGTCGGAGGCGCCGCCAAGGTCCACGTCGACGACGTGCTCCTCGAACATCGCGCGGGCGCACAGGACCGGGACGCCGTCGAGCCAGACCTCGGCGAGGGTGGCGAGGCCCCCGAAGCGCAGCCGGGCAGGCCCGGAACCGGTAATGCGTGTCCGATACCAGACGTCGCGGTCGTGGATCGGCTCCGGCGCCGCCTCGCTCCAGCGTCCGGCGGCTCGAAGGGCGCCGGCGGCGGTGCCCGGAACCTCGGCGACGATCCAGTCGGTGACCCCGTCCAGATCGCCGGGACCCGCGCAGGCGCCCGCCGGCGTCGCGGCGAGCCGCCAGGGCCCAAACCGGACCTCCGGCGCGCGGTCGTCGACGCTGCGGATGCGGGCCACGACGCCTCTCAGCGGTCCAACGCGCGGTCGAGATCCGCGAAGACGCGGTCGTAGGTCGCCGCGAGGCGGTCGAGGCGCGGCGTTAGGCCCTCGGCCGAGCGGCGATGGAACGCGCGGGCGAGCTGGAACTGGAAGGCCTTGACCTCGCGGCTCAGGTCCGCGGCGGCCGCGGCGGCAGGCCCGAATCCGCCGGCCTCCCGGGCCTCGAGCCACGTGAGATGGCTGGCGAGCATCTCGAAATTGCCGCCGAGCTGGCGCGTCGTGTTGAAGGCGTAGGCGTGGAACACGCTGAGCGGCCGGACGACCAGCTCCGCGGCCGTCGCCGCGAGGGTGTCGCGGAACGCCAGGACGGGGTTGCGCCGGGGCGCCCGGGCGCGATGCCGGACGAGCAGTTCGCGCGCGACCGCCGGCAGATCCGCCGGGCCGAGCGACGGTGCGACGGTCTTCACGAACTCGGCGTAGGGCGGCAGCGTCGCCGGCCCGAAGATCCCGGCGTAATCCTTTCCGGCGAGGCGGAAGCGACCCGCATTGTGCAGGTAATCGAGCTCCTGCGCGACCGGATCGATGGCCAGGATCCCGATCGTGGTCTTGCCGTGCTCGCGTCCGTAGGTGGTCCCCTGGGTATCCGGCAGGTAGATCGCGTCGACCTCGACCAGCACGGGCCGGCCGGCCGCGGCCTGGATCGCGGCGTGGTTCTCGAGGCCGCCGTAGACCGCGAGTTCCAGCACCTCCAGACCGTAGAGGCGCTCGATATCGCCGGTCGGCGGTTTGAAGAAGGTGAACTGGTCGCCCTCGAAATCCTGCCTCAGGGTGAAGCCCAGCATCGCCTCCGGCACGAGGCCGCGTCCGTGCAGGAACTCGATCCAGAGGTCGACGTAGCAGTTCGTCTCCGGCCAGTCGCGGCCGGAATCGTGGAGCGGGTGCGGGACGTAGGGTCCCGCGGCTCCGAGACCCTCCGGCAGGCGCAGCGCGGCGGTCACCGCCTTAACCCCACAGCTCGGAGCGCACGGCGGCCGGCCACGCGGCGAGATCGAGCCCGTGGTGGCGCAGGAGCGCCAGCGTGATCCGCTCCAGGCCGAAACCGACGCAGGCCGTGTGGGCGACCTCGCCGTCGGCCTGGCGCAGCTCCCAGGTGCTGCCGAAATGGTCTTGGTGATAGTTGAAGCTGAGGCAGGCCGTCGGCTTGTCGACGCTGTTGACCGGGACGTTCAGCTCGAACTTCAGTCCCTGCGCCCGCTGGTTGTTGGCGAGCATCCGGCCGGCGCGGCCGAAGAACGGGTCGTTGGCCGCGTCGATCGCGAGGGGGAGACCGAGGGCGCGGATCATGGCCGTGCCGCGCTCGAGCCAGGCTTCGCGGAAGGCCAGGACCTGCTCGGGGCTGCCCATGCGCACGTATTCGCGCATCCGGAACAGCTGCATCCGGGTCGGCTCGAGCGAGGGCTCGCGCCGGAAGCAGTAGGATTGCAGGTCGAACAGGCGGCCCTCGGCCGGCAGCGCGCCCCGCGCGGCGGCGACCGGGTAGACCGGGTAGCAGGCCGCGGGCGTCAGCACGATGTCGGTGGCCTCCTGCTGCCCGGTCCAGTCGGTCCCGGCTTCGAGGCAGGCGAGGATCTCGGCGTGGCCGCGCGCGTCGCCGCAGAAGCTGTGTACGGTGCCGGCGAGGTTCGGGAAGCCCTTCAGGTAGCCGCTGCGCTCGAAGGCCGGGCGGCTCATGGCCGGCGGGAAGCGCAGCACTTCGGCCTCCTCGGCGGCTCCGAGTCGCGTGATCATCCGGTCGAGGGCGTCGACAACGCTCTCGAATCCGCCGCTGCGGCCGTAGAGGCCGTCGACGCCGGTTCGGACGAGCAGGCCGTGGTCGAACAGGCGGTCGAGGAAGGTGGGACCGCCGGCCGGCTCGTCCTCGAGCACGACGTCGCCGGGGGGAGAGGAGATCGATTCCATCACGCGCTCATGAGCTGGCCGCTGCCCTTCTGCACGAGCAGGAGCTTGGCGGTGTTGGCGAGGATGCGGTCATTGCCGATCATCAGCGGCGCGGAGAGGACGTCGCGCAGCGGCCGGCCCAGGCTGAAGGGCGTGTCGTTGCGGTAGCCGGCGAGGCCGACGATCGCGAGCGCCCGCCGGACGATGTCGACCGCCATGTCGGAGACGGTGATCTTCAGGTTGTTGAGCATCACGCAGAAGCCGACGGAGCCGATCGTGTCGGCGTCGCCGTGCGCGTCCTCGAAGCGGCGCAGGGCCGACACGATGGTGCCGCGCATGGCCTGATGCGCGCTGGAGACCTCAGCGAGGCGCGTCGCGGTCGGCGGCACCTGCCCGGGCCGGCGCCGCGCCTCGGCCTGCACGAAGGCGCGGGCGCGGTCGACCGCGTAGGTCGCGATCCCGTACCAGACGCTGCTCCACAGGAGGTGCGATGAGGCCAGCATCGACTGGGCGGCGATCTCCGCGAACGGCTTCGGGAGGATCTGCTCGACCGGGACATTCCGCGCCTCCAGGCGGAAGCCGTCGCTGCAGGTCCCGCGCATCCCGAGCGTGTCCCAGTCGCCCGTTCGCGCGAGGGAGATCTGGTCGGCCATCAGCGCGACGAGGACCTGATCGGACGTCGCGGCGTCCGGATGGCGCCGGGCCGTGGCGAGGATCAGGTCGGCGTGGGCGCCGTAGGAGATGACCGACGCGTCCTTCCCGAGGGCGAACACCTCGCCGTTGGTCTCCACGGCGCAGAGGCTGTTGCGCAGGTCGCCGCCGATGCCCGCCTCCGTGGTCGAGGAGGCGACGAGCAGCTGCTCGCGCGCGATGCGCTCCATCAGGCGCCCGTGCCACGGGCTGTCGAGGCCGTGGGTCACGAGGCTGGACACCTTGATGTGGTGCATCGCGAAGACCATCGCGGCCGCGCTGCAGGCCTGCCCGAGCGTGCTGCACAGCTCGGCGATCTGCGTCAGCCCGGCGCCCTCGCCGCCGAACTGGCCGGGGATCTGGAGGCCGAGCAGCCGCTCGGACCTCATCGCGGCCACGGCCTCCTCGGGAAAGCGGCCTTCGCGGTCGACGGCGTCGGCGTGGCGGGCCGCGACCGCCGCGGCCCGCTCAGCGCGCGCGGCGAGCGTGCTCATGCGGCTTCCTGCTGGATCAGGGTGGAGACGGCCTCGCGGATCGCGCGGATCGACGAGAACGACTTGCGGTTCAGGAGCTCGTCGGGGAACTCGATGCTGAAACGCTCCTCGAGGCCCAGCATCAGCTGGACGGAACCGAACGAGTCCAGCCCGAGATCGAACAGGCTGTCATCCTCGGAGAGCTGGTCGACCTTCCCGGCGAAGGCTTCGTTCGCCCCGAGAATCTCACGGATGTCTTGAGCGATGTTCAAGGCGGAACTCCTTATTCCAGTTATCACGACGCTATTGAACGGATCGGCTCGGCGTCAAATTATCTATTGATTAATAGTAAATAGCGGTCCGTAGAGGGCGACACAGGGTTGCGCGCCGTGCAAACAGGAACCGGATGTGGCCGGCGGCCTACATTCGGCGGCGCCACCTTTACGATCACTTTCCAGCTCTTGCTTTCGTGATCGTCCGTCCAGAGATTTCGCGGATTTAGCAACTCATGCGTGTAAATGCCCCGCCTGATCTTAAATTCGAGACGCGGGCCATTTAGGACGTTTCCGGACTCGTCGTGACGCGGCGGGGCCATCTCGGCCATAAGGGCGCGACGTCGCCCGTCCCGGGCGGGCCCAGCGATCAGCCGGCGCGCGATGATCTACAACCTCCAAATTCTGCGCGCCGTCGCCTCGTACCTCGTCTTCCTCACGCATTTCGGCCTCTACATCGGCCCCGTGCTGCCGAGGCCGGATCTGTTCGCCTTCGGCGCGAGCGGGGTCGACGTGTTCTTCGTGCTCTCCGGGTTCATCATGTTCGTGAGCACGAGCGGGCGCCGCGAGAGCCCGGGCGAGTTCCTGCTCCGCCGCGCGTCGCGCGTTGTCCCGGTCTACTGGCTCGTCACGCTTGCCCTGGCGCTGATCGCGCTGACGGGCCTGAAGCCCATCGGGATCGTGGAGATCCGGCCGGATTACGTCGTCCAGTCCCTGCTGTTCATGCCGTTCTCCCGCGGCGGCTTCGTCGAGCCGCTGAACTCCGTGGGCTGGACACTCAATTACGAGATGTTCTTCTACGTGGTCTTCGCGGGGCTGCTCATGGTGCCGAGACCCGCCTTCCGGGCGCTCGGTGCGGCCGCGATCTTCCTGGCGCTGATCCTGCTCGGATTGCTGCCCGCGTCGAATCTCTACTGGGCGTACTACACGAAGCCGATCCTGATCGAGTTCGCCGCCGGCATCGGGCTGGGATACGCCTACCTGCGGCTCCGGGCGCCGGCCGCGGGCTTCCCGGTCCGGCGCGTGGCGTGCGCGGCCGTCGCGGCCGCTCTTCTGCTCATCCTCGGCGGCCAGATCGTGACCGACGCGCTCGGCGTCAGCCCCGAGCTGTCCGGCTTCGCGCGCCCGCTGATCTGGGGGTCAGCGGCCGTCCTGATCGTCGGTGCGATGCTGCTGCTGGAGCAGGGCGGCATCGCCCTGAAGTCGCGCTGGCTGCTGTCGCAGGGCAATGCCAGCTATTCCTTCTACCTGGTCCACAACCTGCTGCTGCACAGCGCCGCCAAGATCGCGGCGCTCGTCGTCGCGCCCGGCTTCGCGCGCGCCGCCCTGATCTTCGCGATCGCGTTCCCGGCGGCGGTCGCCGCCGGCGAACTGCTGTTCCGGTATGTCGAGACGCCGGTGATCGCGGCCCTGCGGCGCCGGCTCGACCGGCGGCCCTCGCCCGATCCCCTGCCCGTTCCGGCCGCTTCCTAGGCCGCGCAGCCGGGCCCCCGCCGCCGGTGTGCCGACCCGGCGCAGCGAGCACCCACGGGGAGTCATGCCGAAGATTGCAGGTCTGAGAACACCCTTCGCATAACGTTAATTATTGGCAAAAATTAAGTTTACACGCCGCGTCTCGCGTCTAAACAGGCCCTATTTTCGACTGTTGCTGCGGCGGTGACCCCTTTTTTACAGATCACGCTGCTATTACCCTCTCGTGTGTGCCTTGGCCCGCTGTCACCGGCGGGACCGGCGGGACGGAATGCATGGTCCAGCGTCCGGCGCACCGACGAGGAAGCTGTGATGCGTGTCGCGATCGTTCACGACTGGTTGTACATCGTCGGTGGCGCCGAGCGTGTCCTCGAGCAGCTGCTGCGGATCTATCCGGACGCGGATGTCTTCGCGCTCTTCGACTTCTTGCCCGAAGCGGACCGGGCGCGGCTGGGCTACACCCAGGCGCATACGAGCTTCATCCAGCGCATGCCCTTCGCGCGGACGCGGCACCGCAACTACCTGCCGCTGATGCCGCTCGCGATCGAGCAGTTCGACCTGTCGGCCTACGATCTCGTCATCTCGAGCAGCTACGCGGTGGCGAAGGGCGTCCTCACCGGGCCCGACCAGCTCCACGTCTCCTACATCCACTCGCCCATGCGCTACGCCTGGGACATGCAGCACACCTACCTGCGGGAGAGCGGCTGCGACGCGGGCATGAAGAGCGTGCTCGCTCGGCTGATCCTGCACCGGATGCGCGTCTGGGATTATCGCACGGCGGCCGGTCCCAACGCGATCGTGGCCAACTCCGCTTTCGTCGCCCGCCGCATCCACAAGGTCTACGGCCGCACCGCCGAGGTCATCCACCCGCCGATCACGCTGCCGAGCCAGCGGTATGACGGGGCGCGCGGCAACCACTTCCTCGTAGCCAGCCGGCTGGTGCCGTACAAGAACGTCGAGGCGGTGATCCGCGCGTTCGCGCTGCTCCCCGACCTCGAACTCGTGGTGGCGGGCACCGGGCCCGATGCCGCGCGGCTGCGCGAGATCGCGGGGCCGAACGTGTCGTTCTCCGGCTTCGTGCCCGACGCGGAGCTGCGCCACCTCATGGCCACGGCCCGCGCCTTCATCTTCGCGGCCGAGGAGGATTTCGGGATCATCGTGGTCGAGGCCACGTCGGAGGGCACGCCGGTCCTCGCGCTGGGCCGCGGGGGCGCCCGCGAGACGGTCCAGACCCGCGGCCCGCAGCGCACCGGGATGTTCTTCGACACGCCCGAGCCCGTGGCGATCGCCGAGTGCGTCCAGCGCTTCCTGCTGCAGGAGAGCCACTTCACCCGCGAGGCCTGCTGGGCGCAGGCCGAGCAGTTCTCGGCCGAGCTGTTCCGCAGCCGGTTCTCGACCTTCGTCGACGACCAGATGGCGATGCACCGGGCCGCCTGCGAGACGCGCCCGCGGATCCTGCCGCGCCTCGAAGCCGTCGGCTGAGGACGCGCCGCATGTCCTTCCTGACTGTCGATCTGGACGACCGGACGCCGGTTCGCGCCCTCGCCCAGGAGCCAACGCGCGGCGGTCCGCTGGCCGCGGCCCTCGCCCGGATCTGGCAGCGCCGCTACCTGTTCGCGGCGGTGTTCGCCAGCGTCCTCGGCCTCGCCGTGACCGCCCTGCTGATGATCCAGCGGCAATACGTGGCGAGCGGCTCGGTCATCGTGGCCGAGGCGGAACCGGGCGCCAACAACGCCTCGATGGCCTGGATCCAGAAGATCGGCGACCCGGCCGACATCGAGAGCCAGATCCTGGTGATCCGCTCGCCGCGGCTCCTGCGCCTCGCGATCGACGACAACCTCGTCGCCGCGGTGCTGGCCGAGTGCCGCTACGCGGCCTCGGGCGGGCATCCCGACCGGATCAGCGAGAAGAAGGACGCCGCCTGCACGAAGCTCACGACCGACCGCAACGCGCTCGTCGAGTACCTGCAGAAGCGCTACACGGTCCTGAGCTCCGGCCGCTCGCGCATCATCACCATCGGCTACAAGTCGCCGCTGCCCGAGACGGCGCAGACGATGGCCAACGGCCTGATCAACGCCTTCCTGGACGACCAGCGCGAGGCGCAGGCCTCGAGCCGCAAGGCCGCGGCCGACTGGCTGCACACCGAGATCAGCCAGCTGGACGCCTCGATCCGGGCCGACGAGACCCGCATCCAGACCTTCCGGCGCCGCAAGGGCCTGCTGAAGGGCTCGCTCGCCCCGATCAGCGCGGAGCGGCTCACCAGCATCAGCCAGCAGCTCGCCGCGTCCGAGACCGCCAAGGCGGACGCGGCCGCGCGGCTCTCCGAGATCGAGGCCAAGGGCGCCCGCGGCGCCGACAGCGCCCCGGCCGTCCTGGCAAGCCCGACCATCGTCTCGCTGAAGCAGCAGCTCAGCGGCGTCAGCGCGCAGCTCGCCAACCAGAGCACCCTGCTGGGCGCGAACCACCCGGTGATCCGGGCGCTCGAGACCGAGCAGGCGAGCCTGCGCGCGCGGATCGAGCAGGAGATCGGCAACGTCGCCAAGGGCCTGCGCAAGTCCTACGAGGCTTCGAACGCCCTGGCCAAGTCGCTGCGCGCCCAGCTCGAGACGGCGAAGACCGACGCCGCCGCCGCCATGGACGACGAGGCGTCGATCGAGGGCATGGTGCGCAACGCCGAGATCAAGCGCACCCGCTACGCCGATCTGGTCAAGCGGGCGGGCGAGCTGGAGACCGAGCGGCGCATCCTCACCGGCAGCACGCGGCTCGTCAGCCTAGCCGAGCTGCCGCAGGAGCCGTTCTCGCCCAAGGCCGTGCCGTTCCTGGCGGGCGGCATCGTGCTGGCGGGCGTGCTCGCGGCCGCCGCCGCGCTGCTGCGCGACTACACCGACCGGCGCGTGCGCACCTCGGCGCAGCTCATGGCCGGCACCGGCGCCCCGGTCTTCGCGCAGCTGCCGAGCCTCGAGCCCACCGGCCTCGTCGGCCGCTTCTCCGAGCGGCAGCGCGAGCTCGACCTCGCGGAGGCCCTGGCGCGGGCGCGGGTCGACCCGGTGATGCAGAACGTCCTGCGCAACCTGCACGCCCATCTCGTGCTGGCGGGCGACGGCAAGTCCCGCGTCATCCTGGTGACGTCGGCGAAGCCGCGGGAGGGCAAGTCGTTCACGGCCTTCGCGCTGGCCGGCATCGGCGCCGCGAGCGGCCGCCGGGTGCTGGTGGTCGAGTGCGACCTGCGGCGCCCGAACTTCGAGGCCTCCCTCGGGCTCGGCCGCGGCCCCGGCCTCGGCGGCGTGCTCCGCGGCGAGATCGACCCGGCCGACGCGGTGGTCGAGGCCGGACGCTTCGACGTCATCCCCGCGGGAACGCCGACGGCCGACTCGACCGAGCTCCTGATGGGCGACCGGATGGCCGACTTCCTCAAGTGGAGCCGCCGCTACGACCTCGTCCTCCTGGACACCCCGCCGACCAGCCTCCTGATGGATGCGGCGATGCTGGCCCGCCACGTCGACGGCGTGCTCTGCTGCGCCCGCTACGGCCGCTCGCAGCTCTCCGACACGGTCGAGACCGTGGCGAACCTGCGCCGCGCCGGCGGACACGTCCTCGGGATCGCCATGACGATGGTCCGCCCGGGCCTCCAGTCGACCTACGACGTGATGCCGCTGCCCGATCCCCGCACGGCCGCGAGCGCGCGATGACCGAAGTGCTCCCCGCCGACGCGCTCGCGAAGCGCGGCCTCCTGGACCGGGCGCAGGCCGCGCGGTCCGTCGTCGCCGCGCGGCCGCGGGTTCTGTTCGTGAGCCATACCGGAACGATGTCCGGTGCCGAGCTGGTGCTCCGCGACGCAGTCCGGCCTTGGGCGGGCTCCAGCGCCTTCCTGTTCGAGGACGGCGCGCTGACCGCGGCCCTCCGCGACGCGGGTCTGGAGATCCGTCTCGCGCGCCGCCGGTCCGCCCTGGCAGGCCTTCGGCGGGACGTGTCACCGCTGAGCGCGCTACCGGTCCTGGGACAGCTCGGTTCCCTGGCGCTGGAGATCGCCCGATCGGCCCGGTCCTGCGACGTGGTCTACGCCAACTCGCAGAAGGCCTTCCTGCTCTCGTCTCTGGCCGCGCGCGCCGCCGGGCGCCCCCTGATCTGGCACCTCCATGACATCCTCGACGGGGCGCATTTCGGCCGGGCGCAGCGCATCCTGCAGATCCGGCTCGCCAATCTCTGCGCCGCCCGGGTGATCGTTCCCTCCGAGGCCGCCGCGCGGGCCTTCGTCCAGTCCGGCGGGCGCCGGTCGCTGATCCGCGTCGTGCCGAACGGCCTCGACGTCGATCCGGCACCCTGCTCCGCCGCCGTTCTGCGCGCGGAACTCGGCCTGCCGGACGGCCCCCTCGTCGGCGTCTTCAGCCGCCTCGCGCCCTGGAAGGGGCAGGACGTTCTGATCGAGGCGCTGGCGACCCTGTCCGGCCTCCGCTGCGTCGTGGTCGGGGCGCCGCTCTTCGGCGAGGATGCCTACGCGGCGCACCTGCGCGACCTCGCGGCGCGGCGCGGCCTCTCGGACCGGGTGCTGTTCCTCGGACAGCGCGACGACGTCCCCCGGCTGATGCAGGCGGTCGACGCGGTCGTGCACCCCTCGGTCGATCCCGAACCGTTCGGTCGCACCCTGGTCGAGGCGATGCTGGTCGGCGTGCCGGTGATCGCCACCGACGCCGGCGCCTCCGCCGAGATCCTCGACGGCGGCGCGGCCGGGACGCTGGTGCCGCCGCGTCGGCCGGATCGACTCGCGGCGGCCCTGTCGGCGCTGTTCGCCGATCCCGGCGCCTTCAGGGCGCGCGCCGCGCTCGCGCGCGGGCGGGCGCTGTCCCGCTACGGCGCGGAGCGCATGCAGCGCGATCTCGCCGACATCATCCTCCAGGTCGCCGGCCGGGCCTGACGGGCCGGCGATCCCCCTTCCTATTCGGAGCCGCCAGACCCGCCATGCCGCGCGTCCTCGTCAACATGCCGAGCCAGCATGCCGGTCGGCCGTCGGGCGTCGCGCTCGTCGCCTTCCGGGTGATCGCCGGCCTAGTCGCGCGCGGCACCTTCGCGGTGGTGCTCCGCTCCCCGTGGCGCCGCGACCAGCTGCCGGCGTCGATCCGCGACCGCGTCGAGGTCGTGACGGTGCCGCGGCCGCGGATCATGCTGCTCGACGTCCTGCGCCAGTGCCTCGCCGTCCCGCGGCTGTGCCGCGCCCGCGGCATCGACGTGGTGCTGAACATCGACCCGTACGGGGCGGCCTTCGGCGGACGCGCCCGCGTCAGCGTGGTGCACGACCTCTATTTCCGCACCCTGCCCGAGCGCATCCGTTCCCGCGAGGCCCTGACCACCGACCAGATCTTCCGCCTGGTCCTCGGCAACAGCACCCGGGTAATCGCCGTCTCGGAGGCGACACGGCGCGATCTGGAGTACCATTATCCGCAGCTCCGCGGCCGGACGCGGACCGTGCCGTCCGCGGCCATGCTGGACCCATCAGTGGCTTGTTCCGTCGTCGAAGTCCCGGCGGGGCCGTACGTGCTGGCCGTCGGCAACGCCCTCTACAACAAGAACTTCGCGACCCTCGCGCGCGCCGTGGTCGCGCTCGGGAGGCCGGGGATCGGGATCGTCCACGTCGGCGAGGATTCCGACGAGGCCGTCGCCGCCGCACTCGGCGACGCGCCGGTCCCCCTAACCCGCCTGTCGGGCATCGGCGACGACAGGCTGGCGGCCCTCTATCGCGGCGCGCTGTGCCTGTGCGTCCCGTCCTTCGCCGAGGGATTCTGCCTGCCCGTTCTGGAGGCGCAGGCCCTCGACTGTCCGGTGATCTGCTCGGACCGCTCCGCGACGCCCGAGATCGCGGGAGCCGGCGCCCTCACCTTCGATCCCGACGACGCGGCGGCGCTGACCGAATGCCTGCGCCGCCTGCTCGACGAGTCGGGACTCAGGGCCGCGCTGATCGCCCGCGGCCGCGACAATGTCCGGCGCTACGACTGGGCCGAGACCGCGCGCCGCTACGAGACACTGCTGCTCGACGCGCTGCAAGACGGCGCGGCGGCGCGTTCCGCCCGGGAGGAGCCGCATGCGCATCCTGCACCTTAGCTCGCTCTACGCGCCCGAGCAGGTCGGCGGCGCCGAACTGATGGTCGAGACGCTCGCCCGGACCCAGGCGGATCTCGGCCACAGCGTCGCCGTTGCCTGCGCGGCGCGGACCGAAGGCGGACCGGTCCTGCAGGACGGCGTCACGGTTTACCGGATCGGCTACGGGACGCCGTTCCACATCCTCGATTGGCCGCAGCGCGGGCGGGTCGAGCGCCTCCGCTACAAGGTCGCGGCGCAGTGGAACCGCCACGCCGTCGACCGGATGGCGCGGGCGGTCCGGGACTTCGCCCCCGACCTCGTGAACACGCATTCCATCTCCGAGCTACCGCCGGCGCTCTGGCCGATGCTGCGGCGGCTCGGGGTACCGGTCGTGCACACGCTGCACGACTTCACCAGCCTCTGCACCAACGGCGCGATGGTGCGCCACGGGCGTCCCTGCGCCCGGCAGCATCTCAAGTGCCGCCTCTACGCCGCGCCGCACCGGCGCTTCCAGCGCGCCGTGACGGCCGTCGCCGCCGTGGGCTCGGACATCCTCGACCGCCACCTCGCGGCCGGCCTCTTCACCCACGTGCCGCCGGCGCTGCGCCGGGTGATCTGGAACCCGATCCCGCCCGGCTCGCCGGTGACGCGGGCGAACCGGGCGCCGGGCGCGCCGGTCCGGTTCGGCTATCTGGGCCGGATCGAGGGTGCGAAGGGACTCGATGTCCTCCTCGACGCCTGCCGGCGCCTGCCGGAGGCGGGCTGGCGCCTCGCTGTTGCGGGCCGTGCCGTGGACGGACTGGACCGCTACCGAGCCCTGGCCGAGGGCCTGCCCGTGACCTTCCCGGGCTACGCCGAGCGCGACGCCTTCCTGGACGATCTCGACTGCCTCGTGGTCCCGCCGATCTGGCCCGAGCCTTTCGGCCGGACGGTGGCAGAGGCCTACGGGCGCGGCGTCCCGGTGATCGGCACCGCGACCGGCGGCATCGGCGAGCAGGTCGGGTCCGGCCCCTGGCTGGTCCCGCCCGGCGACGCGCCGGCGCTCGCCGCCGCGATGGCCCGGATCATCGCGGAGCCGGCCCGTCTCGCCGAGGGGCTCGCCCGCGCCGCACGCATTCGCGCTGGCACCGATCCGGTCGCTGTGGCGACCGCCTATCTCGATCTCTACGCCGCGACCCGCGACGCGGCCTCCATCGAACCGCTTTCCGAGCCTTCCGCCCGCGCGGAGCGCCCGCACCTCAGCGAGTGCCGTTCATGATGACCCCCACCCTGTCGTCGAGCTACGCCCGGGTCCTCTCGGAGGAACCCCGCGCCCAGGACCGGAACCGCCCGAGGGATCAGGCGGCCGCGCGCGCGGTGACCGGCCCCCTGCGGATCCTGCATCTCAGCGCCCTCTACCCGCCCTACATCGTGGGCGGCGCCGAGCGCTCGGTGGAGCACCTCGCCGAGGAACTCGTCGCGGCCGGCCACACGGTGGCGGCGGCCTGCATCGCCCGGGAGCCCGAGCCCAAGAGCGTGCGCGGCGGCGTCACCGTCTACCGCATGGCCCACCATAACGATTTCTGGCTCGAGGACTGGCCCCAGGCAAGCCGCTTCGGCCGCGCCTGGGCGAAGCTCAAGCAGCAGTGGAATTTCGCCGTCGCGGCCGAGTTCGGCCGCGTCCTCGACGATTTCCGGCCCGACATCGTGAACACGCACTCGCTGCTCGACGTCTCGACTCTCGTCTGGCGCGAGGCGGCCAAGCGCGGGATCCCGATCGTCCACACGGTCTGCGAGTACGACCTGATCTGCGGCAACGCCGCGATGTTCAGGGACGGCAAGCCGTGCGACCGCTGGCACCTGGGCTGCAAGGTGGTCAACGCCGCCAAGCAGATCACGAACCGGTCGGTCGACGCCGTCGTCAGCGTCGGGACTGAGATCCTCAAGACCCATGTCGACCACGGGTTGTTCGCGCATCTCGCGCCCGAGCGGCGCCGGGTGATCTTCTACTCCTGCACCGTCCCAGAGGGCGACCCGGAGGCCAGGCGCCGGATCGACCGGACCGGCCAGCCGATGACCTTCGGCTATCTCGGCCGGATCAACACCGAGAAGGGGGTCGGCACGATGATCGACGCCTTCCGGCGGATCGGTCCCGGCGATTGGCGCTGCCTCGTCGCCGGCCACGCGATGGACGACTCGATCGAGCGGTTCAAGGCGCAGGCCGAGGGCCTGCCCATCGACTTCGTTGGCTGGGCGAAACCCGCCGAGTTCCTCAGCGCGATCGACGTGCTCATCGTCCCGTCGTTCTGGGCCGAGCCGTCGCCGCGGACGATCTACGAGGCCTACACGATGGGCGTTCCGGTGATCGGGGCGGGCTCGGGCGGCATCCCCGAGCTGATCGGCGAGGACAACGCCGACTGGCTGTTCACGCCGGGCGACGACGCCGACCTCGCCGCACGGCTGCGGACCGTGATCGCCCGCGGCCGCGGTGACCTGCCGGACGAGCGCGCCTTCCAGCACGTCATCCGCGAATCGACCTCGATGCGCGTCGCCGAGAAGTACCTCGATCTCTACGCCGAACTCGTTGCCGAGCGTCGGGCGAGCCGCCCGTGAGCGCCGCCGCGCCGGTCCTGTCGGAGGCGGCCGCCGCCGAGGAGGAGCCGGGGCTCGCCTCCGGCGCCGCGGTGACGCGGCGCTCGTTCGACGCCGCGCGCTGGGTGGCGGTGGCCTCGGTCGGCAACGTGGTCCTCAGCTTCGGGGTGTTCCTCGTACTCGCCCGCCTCATCGGGCCCGCCGAGTTCGGGATGGTGGCGATCGCCGCGGTCTTCATCGACATCCTGCAGATCGTCGCCCGCTGCGGCCTGCCCGACGCGGTGGTCCAGCGCGCCGACCTCGACGAGGACTTCGCCGCCACCGCCTTCTGGGTGATGCTCGCCGCGGGCGTCCTGTGCGCCGTGGGCCTCGTGGCCCTGGCCGGCCCGATCGCCTGGATCTTCGACCTGCCGGCGCTGCGGCCGGTCCTGTGCGCGCTCTCCGCCTGTTTCGTCATCACCGCCGCGGGTGCGATCCACGAAGCGCGGCTCCAGCGGAGCTTCGGCTTCCGCAAGCTCGCCCTGCGGGCGCTCGGCGCCAACGTGCTCGGCGGCGCCGCGGCTCTCGTGTTGGCCCTCGACGGCTACGGCGTCTGGAGCCTGGTGGTGCAGCGGCTCGTCGCCGCGACCGCGACCACGCTCCTGACCTGGGCGGCGGCCCGCTGGATTCCGCCGATGCGGCTGCACCTCGCCTCCGTGCGCGAGCAGATCGCGTTCGGCTCGCGGCTGTTCTGCACCTATCTGCTGCTCGTCGCCTCGATCCGGAGCCAGGAAGTCATCGCGGCCTACTTCCTGTCCGCCACCGATGTCGGCTACCTGCGCCTCGCGTGGCGCTGCATCGACCTCGTGAGCCAGGTCGCGGTCATCCCGCTGACCACGGTCGGGCTGACCACCTACGCGCGCCTCCAGGACCGTCCGGGCGAGCTGGCCGCGGCCTTCCACGGATTCACCGAGGCCTCCGCGTTCCTAGCCGTGCCCGCCTTCTTCGGCATGGCGGCCGTCGCCCCGACCCTCATCCCGTTCCTGTTCGGCGACCAGTGGCACGACGCGGCGCCGGTACTGCGGACGCTCGCGCTCCTCGCCCCGGAATTCGTCGCCACCTCGATGCTGTGGATGATCTTCACGGCCCTGGGCCGCAACGGCACGGCCCTGCGGCTCGCCGGCGCGCAGTTCGGCCTCGGCGCCGCGGCGGCCCTCGTCACCGCGCCCTTCGGCCTCGCCGCCCTGGTCGCCGGGCATGTGGTGAGGGCCTACCTGTTCACGCCCGCGATCGTCGCCAGCGTCGGGCGCGTCGTCCCGGTCACGAACGGGCGGCTCGTGCGGCTCCTCGCGCCGATCACGCTCTGCGCCGGCGCGATGGCCGGGCTGGTGCTGTTCGTCCAGGGTCCGGTCCACGCCGCCCTCGGGGACCGGGTCGGCCTGTTCGCGGCGGTCGGAATCGGGATCGCGGCCTATCTGGGCCTGGCCTGGATCTTCATGCGCGGCACGCTCCGCACGGCCGTCGGCCTGTTCCTGAGACGCCCCGCCTGATCTGCACCCTCCGCCAACCTTTGTGGGCGACACTGCCCGCTAGAGGCCGCGGCCGGCGGAGGGTTCATCGGCGGCCGATGCGCGGGGACGGTGCAGGGTGATGGCGGGACAGGCGTTGCCGATCGAGACGCGCGCGCCGGCCGCGTCCCTCCTCGCGGACCGCTTCGCCGTGTTCCTGCTCGGCGCCGCCCTGAACTTCAACGTCCTGACCTCGACCTTCGGGCTGCCGTTCCAGCGCCTGTCCGACCTGCTGCCGTTCCTGCTCATCCCCTGGTTGGGCCTGCGCCGCGCCGTCGTGGCGGAGGCACTGCGGCAGGCCGCGCCCCTCGCCGGCATCCTGGCGCTGATCGCGGCCTCGTTGGTGCTGAAGGCGCACAAGCAGGCGGGCGACGTCTACCTGACCCTCGTCCTGCTGCTCTACGTGGTCCAGGCGTTCATCCTGCTGGTGATGTTCCGCGACCGGCGCGTCGAGGACGCATTCTGCGTCGGCCTGCTCGCCGGAATGCTCGCCTCCCTCGCGGTCCTGCTACTCGCCGCCTCCGGCATGCCGCTCGACCGGTTCGGACTCGCCGTTCCCACGGACGGGCTCGACGAGGAGCTGAAGCTGTTCGTGCAGGACAAGCAGGGCGGCCTCTGGGCCTCGGGCAACGAGACCGGCCACGTCTTCGCCCTGGCCGGGGCCGCGGCCCTGCTGCTCAGCCTGCGCTATCGCCTGAAGATCGTCTATCTCGCCTACTTCGCGGCCCTCCTGGCGAGCTTCCCGTTCACCAACAACCGCGCCGGCCTGTTCATGCCGATCCTGTTCCTCGGCCTGCTGATGCGGCGGAACCTCAAGGCGCCCGCGGTGCTGGCCGCGCTCGGCGTCCTGGGCGTCCTGCTCGTGGCCTGGGCGGTGACGGGGGAGATCCCGCTGCCGGGGACGCTGTCCCAGGCGATCGAGCGGCGCTTCGCCGAGGACCACAACGTCACGGGCAATTTCGACGAACGGTTCCTGTCCGGCGTGACCGCGCTCCAGCTGGTCCTCGAGTACCCGTTCGGCGTCGGCGAGGTCGCCCGCCGGGAGGAGCTGCAGGCCCTGACCGGGCTCGTGACACCACACAACGGCTTCGTGTCGCTGGCACTCCAGAGCGGCATCGCCGCGGCGCTGCTGCTCGTCGCCGGCCTCGGGCGGATCCTGCTGGCGCCCGCCGCCTTCGGGCCGTTCCTGACCTACAGCGCGGTGTTCCTGATCCCGTCGCTCATGTTCGAGGAACTGTCGGTCAACCAGTACTTCCTCTTCTTCATGGGCTTCGTCCTGGCATCCCTCGCGCTGCCGCCGGACCGCGCCCAATCGGCCCCGGTTTAGGGACCGCGCCGCCACGGATCGCGGCGCGGCCCGCGGGCTCAGCGCATGACGAAGGGGTTCTCCGGCGCGTCGCGGCTCGTGGAGATCCAGACGCTCTTGGTCTCCAGGTACTCGCGGATCGACTCGATGCCGCTCTCGCGGCCGATGCCCGAGCGCTTCATGCCGCCGAACGGCATCATGTAGCTCACCGCCCGGTAGGTGTTCACCCAGACGGTGCCGGCTCGCAGCCCCTTCGACATCCGCATCGCGCGGCCGATATCCTGGGTCCAGACGCCGGCCGCGAGCCCGTAGATCACGTCGTTGCCGACTCTCAGCGCCTCGGCCTCGTCTTCGAAGCCGATGATCGACAGCACCGGGCCGAACACCTCCTCCTGGGCGATGCGCATGTCGTTGGTGACGCCCGTGAAGATCGTCGGCTCGACGAACTGGCCGCCGAGCACGCCGGGACCGGAGGCGGGATTGCCGCCGAACACGCAGCGCGCGCCCTCGCTCTTGGCGAGCGCGATGTAGTCGAGCACCTTTGTGTACTGGGGCGGCGTCGTGATCGGCCCGATATTGGTGTCGGCCTGCATCGGGTCGCCGAGCTTGGCGGTCCGGGCGAGCTCGATCAGGCGCTCAGTGAATTCCTGGCGGATGCTGTTCTGCACCAGCAGGCGCGATCCGGCGATGCAGGTCTGCCCGGTGGCCGCGAAGATGCCCGAGATCGCGCCGGCGGCGGCGGCCTTCAGGTCGGCATCGGCGAAGACGATGTTGGGCGACTTCCCGCCGAGTTCCAGGGACACGCGCTTGATCTGGCGGGCGGCCGCCTCGTAGACCTTCGCGCCGGTGACGTCCGAGCCCGTGAAGGTGATCTTGGCGACGTCCGGATGCTCGACGATGGCGGTGCCGGCCTCGCCGCCGTAGCCGGTGACGACGTTGAACATGCCGTCGGGCAGCCCGGCCTCCTTGGTCAGGCGGGCGAATTCCAGCGTGCTGGCGGAGGCGAATTCCGAGGGCTTCACCACGACCGCGCAGCCGGCCGCGAGCGCGGGCGCGCATTTCCAGGCGACGAACAGGAGCGGCGAGTTCCACGCCGTCAGCGCTCCGACCACGCCCACCGGCTCGTGCCGGGTGAACGCGAAGGTCTCGGGCTTGTCGATCGGCACCTGGGCGCCCTCGACCTTGTCGGCGAGGCCCCCGTAGTACCACCACCATTCCGGCTGGTAGCGGGTCTGGCCGTACATCTCGGCGAAGAGCTTGCCGTTGTCGCGGACCTCGATCTTGGCCAGCGCCTCGGCCTCGCGCTCGACGAGATCGCCGATCCGGCGCAGGACCTTGCCGCGGGCCGAGGCCGTCATGGTCGCCCAGGGTCCGTCCCACATGGCGCGCTTGGCCGCGGCTACCGCCCGGTCGACGTCGGCCCGCCCGGCACGCGGGATCCGGGCCCAGGGCTCGCCGCGATAGGGGTCGATGGACTCGAACCACGAGCCCTCGACCGGATCGACGGACTGGCCGTCGATGTAGAGCTGGTAGGTCTTCACGGCGCGCCTCTCCGTCCGGGGATGCGCGCCATATGGACCCGGAGCCCGCCCGCGGCGAGCCCGACGGCTCAGGCGTTGGCGCTGAGGCGCTTGATGTCGGCGTCGACCATCTCGGTGATCAGCGCCTCCAGGCTGGTCTCGGCCTCCCAGCCGAAGGTCGCCTTGGCCTTGGCGGGGTTGCCCAGCAGCACCTCGACCTCCGCCGGGCGGAACAGCGCCGGGTCGACGATCAGGTGGTCGTCCACCTTCAGGCCGACATGCTTGAACGCGATCTCGCACATGTCCCGCACCGTCGTGGTCCGGCCGGTGGCGATCACGTAATCGTCCGGGCGGTCCTGCTGCAGCATCAGCCACATCGCCTTCACGTAGTCGCGGGCGTGGCCCCAGTCGCGCTTAGCGTCGATGTTGCCCAGCCGCAGCTCCCTCTGCTGGCCGAGCTTGATCCGCGCCACCGCGTCGGTGACCTTGCGGGTCACGAACTCGACGCCGCGCAGCGGGCTCTCGTGGTTGAACAGGATGCCGTTCGACGCGTGCAGCCCGAAGCTCTCGCGGTAGTTGATGGTCATCCAGTGCGCGTAGAGCTTGGCCACGCCGTAGGGCGAGCGCGGGTAGAACGGCGTCGACTCGCTCTGCTTGGCCTCCTGGATCAGGCCGAACATCTCCGAGGTCGAGGCCTGGTAGTAGCGCGCCTGGGGGGCCGCCGAGCGCAGGCATTCCAGCATGTGCACGGCGCCGAGGCCGGTCACCTGCCCGGTGAGCAGCGGCTGCTGCCAGGACGAGGTCACGAACGACTGGGCGGCGAGGTTGTAGATCTCGTCGGGCTTCGTGGCCTGGACGATGCGCAGCAGGGCGGACTGGTCGAGCAGGTTGCCGTCGACCAGCTCGACATCGTCGGTGATGCCGAGCCACTTCAACCGGTGGTCGAAGACGCCGGCATGGCTGGAGCGCCGCACGATGCCGGTGACGGCGTAGCCCTTCTGCAGGAGCAGCTGCGCCAGATACGCGCCGTCCTGGCCCGTCACACCCGTGATCAGCGCTCGCTTGGCCGTCATGAACCCGTCCCGTCCCGAAGATGCCCGGCTGCTACGACCGCAACGGGCCGCGCGTCAAGGCGATGTGTCGACATCAGTATTGCGCCAAGCAAGCGGAGCCGGAGCGGCACATCGCCAGACTAGCGTCGCAACTCGACAGCCTACTGCAATGGTCGTGCGGCCCCAGTGCGGCACGGCTAAGGTCGCGCGAGCCAGTCCGCCACGCCGTCGAGCGTCCGGAATTCCTCGATGGCGTGGACGCGCGCCGCCGGGAGCGCGGTCCGGGCCATGGTGGCGAGGGCGTGGCCCGGCCCGAGTTCGAGCACGCGGTCCGCGCCGTACTCGCGGCACGCCTCCAGGCAGGCGGCCCAGTCGATCGTGCGCGAGATCTGGAGCGCCAGCTTCCCGCGACCCTCGGCATCCCGAAACACCGTGCTCCCGTCCAGCCCGCTGACCAGCCGGGGCGATCCGGGCAGCGGGCGGCGCGGCGGCACCGCCACGAGCGCGTCGCGAAAGGCGGCCGTCGCGGCGTCGAGCAGGGGCGTGTGCGACGGCGTGTGGACGGGTAGGACCACGGCGCGCTGCGCGCCCGCGCCGGTCGCCTCCCGGCACAGCACCTCCAGCGCCGCGCGCGGACCGCCGACGACGCCGCTGTCGGCCGCGTTGCGGATGGCGAGGTGACAGCCGTGGCGCGCCGCGAGATCCGCGAGCGCGTCGAGGCTCAGGCCGCGGATCCCCGCCAGGCCGAACCCCGCGCCGGACGCGGCGTCCATGGCCTCCGCCCGTTTTGCCGCCAGGGCCAGCACGTCGGCGGGGTCGAGGCGCCCGGCGACGCCCCAGGCCGCGAGATCGCCGATGCTGTAGCCGGCCACGATCGACCGGTCCGGCGCCGCCTCGGCCAGCGCCCGCCATGCCGCCAGGGCGGCGACGCAGCACAGGATCTGGCCGGTCCGATTCGCGTGCAGGTTGTCGCCGCCGGCCTGGGCCAAGACGCGCGGGTCGGCGCCGCCGAGGAGCGGTCTCGCGGCCACGAACACGTCCTGGGTCGCCGGATGATCGGCCGTCAGGTCGAACATCGCCGGGTGCTGGCCGCCTTGGCCGGAGAGGAGGATCGCGAGGGTCATGCCGGGGGCGCGCCCCGCAGGCCCGCGACCGGCCGCAGGACCAGCCGGTCCAGGCTCTTGGCGAGCACCGAACCGTCCTCCAACGCGTCGCGCAGCTCGCGCCAGTGCAGGTCGGCGCCGTCCGGCAACTGGATCTCGCCGTCGATGCCCATCGGCGCCGTCTCCGCCACGGCAGCGATGCCGTCGAGAAGGTCAACCGGCACCGGTGGTGGGCACGGCCAGAGCAGGTCGAGATCGGAGCTGGCGCTCAGGTAGGTCAGGCCGGTGACCGCCTGCCAGAGCAGGCTGCCGAAGGGGCGCGGCACGAGGCCGTGCCGCCGGCCGAGCGCCGTCAGGGCGTCGAGGCTCGAGCCCCAGGCCGCCGGCGCGCGGGCGACGGCCTCGGCGAGGGTCACCACCGGTGCGGGCGCCAGCGCCGAAGCCGGCAGCGCTAGCCCGATCCGCCGCTTGCCGTCCGCGGGCGGCAGCGGCAGGCCGAGCGGCACCGCGTCGCCGGTCTCTCCGGGGACGCGGCGGCGGACGATCAGCGGCCGGCCCGCAGCGGCCCAGCCCTCGAGATGGGGGACGGCGCCGAGGTCGGGCCGGTCCGCGCGCCACGCCGCCCAGGCCGCCGGATCGACCCGGACGAGGTCGTGGCGTCGGAACGGCTCAGCCAAGACGGGCTTGGTCGGCCACGGCCGCCGCGACGGTGCGGGCGACCGGGCGACCGCGCCGCTCGGCACCCAGCCGGTCGCGGATATCCTCCGCCGGCAGGCTTCCGATCACATCGCGGATCTGACCCTCCAGGGGCTGGTCCGGGTTTAGAACCACGTGGACGGCGCCGGTCGCCACCATGTTGTCGAGGCCGGGCGCGAAGACGGGCGTCGACTTCGCCATGTCCTTCAGCGTGTCGAGCGGCAGCTTGGTCACCCGGGCGACGGACGGCAGGTCCATCACGCTCGGGTTCGCCCCGGGCAGGGCCGCGAGGACCCGCGTCGCGAGCGCCGTGGCGATGAAGGCGCCGGCGGCCGAGTGGCCATAGATCAGCCCGATCGTCGGATGGCCCGACCGGTCGGCCAAGAGCAGCGCCTTGGCGAGATGCGCGAGGCACTCGTTGAGGCCCAGCAACTCGTCGCGGCGGCTCATGCGCTGGCTGTCGGAATCCACCGCCACGAGGATCGGCGCGCGGTCGCCAACCCGGACGGCGTCGAGCACGGCGCGCGACAGGACCAGTGCCCCGTCGACGCCCAGCGGCGTGTCGCCGTCGACGCCGACCACGTGCATTCGGCCGTCCGCGAAGGGGCCGGTCCCGGTCACGAGGCCGTCGCGCACCGCCACCGCGTGTCCTCGCGGGAACAGGGAGGCGAGGATCTCAGCGAGCGTCATGGTCGGCCTCCGGGCTCCGGGTCACGGTCTCGTCGAAGGCGGGCGTGTCCATCGCCGGCACCGCGTCGGGATCGTTCACGCCGAGGCGCGCCCAGACCTCGGTGGCGTCGCGGCAATCGCCGAACCGCTCGATCCGGGCCTCCAGGCGCGCCTGCTCGGCGTCCAGGGTCGCCAGATCGAAGGCCGGCGCTCGGCCGACGAGGTCGCGGGCGGCCGCGCGGAAGGCCGCGACCGTGTCGGCGCAGAAGGCGTCGGCGCCCCCGATCAGGCGACGGTGCTTGCCACCCATGGTCCGCCAGACCAGAGCGCGGTCGCGGGAATCGAACTCCTCGGCGCCCTTGTTGGTCTCGATCACCTCGGGGCCGGAGACCGAGATGCGCCCGCTCTCCGACACGGCGAGCCGCGAGCAGGTGCCGGCGATGAGGCCGCCGCCGCCGTAGCAGCCGGCCCGCCCGCCGATCAGCCCGACGACCGGGATGCCGGCCGCGCGGACGTCGACGATGGCCCGCATGGTCTCGGCGATGGCCGTCTCGCCGGCATTGGCCTCCTGAAGGCGGACGCCGCCGGTGTCGAACAAGATAAGGACCGCCTTCGGCTTCAGCTCCAAAGCCGCGCGGAGCAGGCCGACCAGCTTGCCGCCGTGCACCTCGCCGAAGGCGCCGCCCATGAAGCGGCCCTCCTGGGCGGCGACCAGGACCGGGTCGCCGTCGAGGCGCGCGCTCCCGACCACGATGCCGTCGTCGAAGGCGCGAGGTAGGTCGAAGAGCGGCAGGTGCGGGCTCATCCGCCGCTCGGTCGGCGGCAAAAACTCGCGGAAGCTTCCCGGATCGGTGAGCGCCAGCACGCGCTGGCGGGCGGTGGCCTCGTACCAGCTCAGGGCGTCCGGATCGAAGCGCGCGGCGCGGTCGGCAGCCATGGTCAGGCCTCCATCAGCCGCGCGCCCTGGAGCAGGCGCAGCGACACGGTGTCGGGGCGGGCGCCGCCGTCGTTAATGCTGATGCGGAGGCCGCCCGGCTGCGCCCGGGCAACGAAATCGGCCACCACCGCCTCCCAGACGTCGCCGTAGCCGGCGATCGGGGTCTCGATGGCCACCTCGCAGGCATCCGGCGGCAGCACCCGCTCCAACAGGATCTCCAGGTTTCCGGAGGCGACGACGCCGGTGATCGCGCTCGGCGCCCAGCCAGCCAGCGGCTTCCTGGTGGTGTGGCGGAAGGTCAGGGATTCCATCGCCGGCTCCTCGGGTGCGGATACGTCATCGCGCGACGCTACCAGTTCCGGAAGCGGGCGGGCGGCTCGTAGAGCCCGCCGGACCAGTGCACGAGATCCTTGATCGACTTCGCGGCGAGCAGTGCGCGGTCGGCGTCGAGCGGCTCGATGCCCAGATCCTCCGGGCGTCGGATGACGCCCCGGGCGCGCAGCTCCTCGACCTTCGTCCGGTCTCGACCGCGACCGACCTCGGTGTAGCCGGCCACGCCCCGGATCGCCTGCTCGCGCTCGTCGGCGTCGCGGCAGAGCAGGAGGTTGGCGATGCCTTCCTCGGTGACGATGTGAGTGACGTCGTCCGCGTAGATCATGACCGGCGCCAGCTCGAGGCCGATCTTTTTGGCCAGTTCGAGGGCGTCGAGCTTCTCCACGAAGGTCGGCACCAGCTTGTCGCCGAAGGTCTCGACCAGCTGCACGACGAGCTTGCGCCCGCGCATCAGTGCCGGATCGCCGACGATCTGGCCCTCGCGGCCGGCCTTCATCCAGGCGTCGGAGGGGTGGCGTCGTCCGTGCGGGTCCGACCCCATGTTGGGCGCCCCGCCGAAGCCCGCCACCCGCGACTGGGTGATGGTCGAGGAATGGCCCATCAGGTCGATCTGCAGGGTCGCGCCGATGAACATGTCGCAGGCGTAGAGGCCGGCGGTCTGGCAGAAGGCCCGGTTCGAGCGCAGGCTCCCGTCGGCGCCGGTGAAGAAGACGTCCGGCCGCTCGCGGATGTAGCGGTCCATCCCGACCTCGGAGCCGAAGCAGTGGACCTGCTTGACCCATCCGGACTCGATCGCCGGGATCAGGGTCGGGTGCGGATTCAGCGCCCAGTGCGTGGCGATCTTGCCCTTGAGGTCGAGCTTCTCGCCGTAGGTCGGCAGCAGCAGCTCGATCGCCGCCGTGCCGAACCCGATGCCGTGGTTGAGCCGCTTGATGCCGTACTCGGCGTAGATGCCCTTGATCGCCATCATGGCGATAAGGATCTGCGTCTCGGTCATCGCCGCCGGGTCGCGGGTGAAGAGCGGCTCCACGTAGAAGGGCTTGTCGGCCTCGACCACGAAGTCGATCCGGTCGCCCGGGATGTCGACCCGCGGGACTACGTCGACGATCTCGTTGACCTGCGCGACCACGACGCCGTTCTTGAAGGCGGTCGCCTCCACGACGGTCGGCGTGTCCTCGGTATTCGGCCCCGTATACAGGTTGCCATTCCGGTCGGCCGAGACGCCGGCGATCAGCGCCACGTTGGGCGTGAGGTCGACGAAGTAGCGGGCGAACAGCTCCAGGTAGGTGTGCACCGCCCCGAGCTCGATCTGGCCGCCGTAGAGCATCTTGGCGATGCGGGCGCCCTGCGGGCCCGAATACGAGTAGTCGAGCCGCTTCGCGATCCCGGTCTCGAACACGTCGAGGTGCTCGGGCAGCACGATCCCCGACTGAACCATGTGCAGGTCGTGGATCTTCTCGGGATCGCAGGCGCTCAAGCCGCGGGCGAGGCAGTCGGCCTGCTTCTGGTTGTCGCCCTCGAGGCAGACGCGGTCGCCGGGCCGCAGGATGGCCTCCAGGAGGTCGACCACGGCTCCGGCCGGCACGACCTTGCCGTCCGCATGGGCGCGCCCCGCCGCGATCCGCGCGTCGCGCGCCTGCCTCTCACCGCGCCACTCGCCCATCCGCGTGCTCCCACCGGTGTACCGAACGTCATATAGCGGGCGCTCTGGTATTCTCAAACCCTTCGCTATCACAGTTTCGTATACGGGATTGCGCGCCTGTCAATATCTTGCATACTTTCACCAACGGCCTCCGAGGCCGATCCGGGAGGGCAACGCGCCATGTCGCACGCGTCCATACGGCCGTCGGATGCGGCCGGAAGAGCCGCTTCCTCGAAGGGGCAACGCCGATGATCGTCCTCGGTGTCGCGCTGCTCGCCGCCTGCACGCTGGTCGGCGTGTATCTCGGCGATCTCCTCGGCCTGGCCCTCGGCGTGAAGGCCAATGTCGGCGGCGTCGGCATCGCCATGATCCTGCTCATCGCCGCGCGCCTGTGGCTGTCCCGCCGGGGCCGCCTGACGAAGGGCGTTCAGTTCGGCGTCGAGTTCTGGGCGGGGATGTACATCCCGATCGTGGTCGCCATGGCGGCCCAGCAGAACGTCGTCGCCGCCGTGAGCGGCGGCCCGATCGTGCTGATCGCCGCGACCGGCTCCCTGGTCCTGTGCTTCGGCGCGGTCGCCCTGCTGAGCCGGATCGGCCGGCGCGATCCCGGCAGCGGCCCCGTCGAGCACGGCGGATCCGTGATCGGCGGCGACGCCGAACCCGTCGCCAGGAAGGGGTGATCGCCATGGGACACGACATCTGGCACGGCATCGAGCACGTCTTCGTCGAGCAGAGCCTCGTGGCCGCCTTCGCGGTGGTCGGCGCGCTGATCCTGGTCTCGAACTTCGCCGCCAAGCACCTGACCAACGGCCGGGTCCACGGCTCCGCGATCGCGATCGTGCTCGGTCTGGTGCTCGCCTATGTCGGCGGGCTCTACACGGGCGGGAAGAAGGGCCTCGCCGACATCCCGGCGCTCGCCGGGATCGGCCTCATGGGCGGGGCGATGCTGCGCGACTTCGCCATCGTCGCCACCGCCTTCGAGGTCGACGTGATCGAGGCGCGGCGCGCGGGCTTACTGGGTGTCCTGGCGCTGGCGCTGGGCACGATCCTGCCGTTCATCGTCGGCACCCTGACCGCCGTGGCTTTCGGCTATCACGACGCGGTCTCGATCACGACGATCGGCGCCGGGGCGATCACCTACATCGTCGGGCCCGTCACCGGCGCGGCGATCGGCGCGGATTCCACCGTGATGGCGCTGTCCATCGCCACCGGAGTGACCAAGGCGGTGATGGTGATGGTCGGAACGCCCCTGGTCGCCCGGCTGATCGGCCTCGACAACCCGCGCTCGGCCATGGCGTATGGCGGCCTGATGGGTACGGTCAGCGGAGTCGCCGGGGGCCTCGCGGCGACAGATCCGAAGCTCGTCCCCTACGGCGCACTGACGGCAACGTTCCACACCGGCATCGGCTGCCTCGTCGGACCCTCGATCCTGTTCCTGACGGTGCGGGCCCTGGTCAGCTGACGCGTCGGCTCACCGGCTTCCCGGCCGAACAGCGGATCCGCACGCGCGGATTAGGGTATGGTTCCGCATCGTCTTCCCGAGGACGGGCAGGCGCCGCTCAGGGGACGATCGAGGAACGGCGCATGCACGGAGACTTCCAGAAGATCGACAGCGGACTGCTCTCGGACCGGATCCGCGACGCGCTCACCGACGCCATCGCGTCGGGAACGATCGCGGCCGGCACGGCCCTCGACGAGCAGAACCTCGCCGATCGCTACGGCGCATCGCGCACACCCGTCCGTGAGGCGCTGCGCCAGCTCGCGGCCTCGGGCCTCGTGGAGATCCGGCCCCGGCGGGGCGTGGTGGTGGCGCGCCTGACGCCGCAGCGGATCGCCGACATGTTCGAGACGACCGCCGAGATCGAGGCGATGTGCGCCCGGCTAGCCACCTACCGGATGACGCCCCTCGAGCGCGGGGAGCTGATGGAGCTCCACGAGGAATCCGCTAAGGCGGTCGAGGCGGGCGACGTCGACGCCTACGACCGATTCAACCGCGCCTTCCACGAGGCACTCTACACGGCGACGCACAACGGCTTCATGGCCGAGCAGGCCCTGGCGATCCGCGAGCGGCTGGCCGCGTTCCGGCGCACGCAGCTCCGCCACGCCGACCGGATCCGCCGCTCGCGGGAGGAGCACGGCGAGATCCTGTCGGCCATCGCAGAGGGGGACGGCGAGACGGCCGCCCGTCGCATGCGCGCCCACATGCTCAGGGCCGCGGCGGCGCTGGGGCGCTACATCGCCGAGACGGAGTGACGGGCCGGCGCGGGTTCAGAGCCGCGCGACGGCGTCGCGCACCGTGGACCGGTAGGGCGTCGTCGGCCTGCCGATCAGCGCGCTCAGCTGACGCGTGTCGTCGTTGAGGGCGCCGCGGGCCGCGGCCGCGTCCGAGTCGGCGAGCAGCGCCGCGAAGTCCGCCGGCATCCCGGCGCCGACCAGCGCCGCCTCGTACTCGGCCTGCGGCAGATCGCGGTACGTGACCGGCTTGCCGGCGGCCGCAGCGATCGCCGCGGCGAACTCGGTCAGCGTGTAGGCCTCGTCGCCCGACAGCTCATAGATGCGGCCACTCTGCCCGTCGGCGGTGAGGACCGAGGCTGCCGCCGCGGCGTAGTCGGCGCGCGCGGCCGAGGCGATGCGCCCGTCGCCCGCGCAGCCGAGGACGGCGCCGTGGGCGAGCGCCGGCGCGATCCCGGCGGCGTAGTTCTCCGTGTACCAGCCGTTGCGCAGCAGGACGAACGGCACGCCGGAGGCTTCGAGCAGCCGCTCGGTCCGGCGATGCTCCTCGGCCAGGGCGAGTGCCGACGTGTCGGCGTGCAGGACGCTCGTGTAGGCGATCAGACCGACACCGACCCGATTGGCGCTGTCGATGACGTTGCGATGCTGCGCCACGCGCCGGCCGATCTCGCTGGACGAGATCAGCAGGAGACGCTGGATGCCCTCTAGCGCCGCGTCCAGGCTCGTCGGGTCCGCGTAGTCGGCCCGTCGGACCGCGACGCCGAGGCTTCGCAGGCTCCGTGCAGCCTCGCCCTCGGTGTCGCGCGCGCCGGCCATCACCGCGCTCGCCGGTACGCGCTGCAGGAGCGCCGCGACGACTTGGCGGCCGAGTTGGCCCGTGGCGCCGGTCACGAAGTAGGTCGGCTGACTGGTCGAGCTCATGCTGGCTCCTCATGGTTCAATATCGGAGCAAGGTCACTAGATGAGACCGTCAGCGCGGTGAAGGAGGCAGGATTTTGGGACCAGGTTACTCGGATGAAACCGCGGTGCCGCTCGCCCGCGCCGAGCTGGCGGCCAAGTACGCGGCCTGGCAGGCCGGCACCCTCGATCCGGCGGCGTGCCCGGTGCGGGACGTGCTGGATCGGGTCGGCGACAAGTGGTCGATGCTGCTCCTGATCGCCCTGGCCGACGGGCCGCACCGGTTCAGCGCCCTCCTTCGGACGCTGCCCGACATCTCGAAGCGGATGCTGACGCAGACGCTCCGGGACCTGGAGCGGGACGGTTTCGTCGCGCGGACCGTGTTCCCGACGAAGCCGCCCAGCGTCGAGTACCGGCTCACGGATCTCGGGGCCGCCTTGCTCGAGCCGCTGGCACGCCTCGTCCAATGGGCGGAGGAGAGTCACGGCGCGATCCGGGCGGCGCGGACCCGGTTCGACGCAGCGCCCCTCTAGGAGCGTCGCGCGCGGCCTGCCTCGGCTTCTTCAGGACGTCGGGCCTCGCGCTGTCCGCCCGCGCGAAGAGGGTCAGGCCCGCGGCGCCGATCCGCCGAGGGCGTCGGCGAGCCGCCCGATATGCTCGGCCGCCCGACCGATCCCGAACGCCGCGCGCTCGGCATCCTCTGTCCGCCCCCGCTCCGCGGTCTCGGCGGCGGCGCGCAGCTCCGCGACGCTGCTCTCCAGCGACGACATCCGCGACCGCAGTTCCGCGAGTTCGTCGGCGATGGTCAGCGCCGCCATGACCTGCAGGCGCATGTCGCCGATCTCGCCGAAGCTCTTGCGCATCTCGCCGATGCGCCCGTCGAGGAGGGCGGCGAGACCGGTGAGATGCGCCTCCTCACCCTCGCCGCAGGCCATGCGGTAGCTGCGGCCGTCGATGGTCACGTTGATCTGCGGCAAGGATCGCTCCGGTGGTCGCTCCGACAGGCTTGGGCGGTGGTGTCAGGCGCGTCCGAGCACATCCTGAACGGTCTCGATGGCCCGGTCGAGCCGGTGGCCGACCTCCCCGGTCGTCGCCGAGACCGTGGCGAGGCGGGCGCTCGCCGCGTCCAGGGCGGCGGCGAGCCGGGCCCGGTCCTCGTCCATCAGGGCGAGTTCCGCGTCCCGGTCGTCGGGCTGCGCGTCCGTCTCGAGGCGATGCTGGACGACGGCGTCGAGGCGGTTGATCGCCGCTTCGAGCCGGTTGAGGGCGTCGTCGATGGAACGGGTCTCGGTCTCGTCGGCCATGGTTCTTCGTCTATCCCGACGCGAAGCTTTCCGTCGAATGCAGGCGAAATTCCAGCGCGAAAACGCGTTCGATCCCCGATCCGGTCGCTGATCGAATGGATCGTCGCGATCCCTGTTTATTGGTCGGTGGATCGAAGGTCTTTGTCACAGCCACGCGTTTGACAGGTCGAGGCTCCATGCTAGACAGCCGCGCGATCCCGAGAGGGACCGCGCGAGACATGCCGGAGGGCCGGTCCGCGACAGTTCCGAGGCCTCAGCCAGCACCGTCCGAATTGACGGTCACGGGCATGGAAGCCCGGCCTCTCCCGGTCCGGTTCATCGCAGGTTCAAACCCGCCCGCCCAGATCCCGCCCGGCCCGGCCCGGACGGTATGGCGGGCCGCCGAGACCGCTCCGCGGACCGCCCCCCTGAGGTCCGGCGCGCGGCGAGCCGCATCAGGAAGGAGTCACGCCGTGACGAAGGTTGCCATCAACGGGTTCGGGCGCATCGGCCGCAACGTCCTGCGCGCGATCGCGGAAGCCGGCCGCAGCGACATCGAGGTCGTGGCGATCAACGATCTCGGCCCGGTGGAGACCAATGCCCACCTGCTCCGCTACGATTCCGTGCACGGCCGCTTCCCCGGCGAGGTCGCGGTCGACGGCGAGTTCCTCGTGGTCAACGGCAAGCGCATCAAGGTCACGGCCGTGCGCAACCCGGCCGAGCTGCCGCACCGCGACCTCGGCGTCGACATCGCCCTGGAATGCACCGGCATCTTCACCTCGAAGGACAAGGCGAAGGCCCATCTCGACGCCGGCGCCAAGCGCGTTCTCGTCTCGGCCCCGGCAGACGGCGCCGACCTGACGGTGGTCTACGGCGTCAATCACGACAAGCTCACGGGCGAGCACCACGTGGTGTCGAACGCCTCCTGCACCACGAACTGCCTCGCCCCGGTGGCGAAGGTTCTGGACGAGGCCGTCGGCATCGAGCGCGGCTTCATGACCACGATCCACTCCTACACCAACGACCAGCCCTCGCTGGACCAGATGCACAAGGATCTCTACCGGGCCCGCGCCGCGGCGCTCTCGATGATCCCGACCTCGACCGGCGCCGCCAAGGCCGTCGGCCTCGTGCTCCCGGAGCTCAAGGGCAAGCTCGACGGCACCGCGATCCGCGTGCCGACCCCGAACGTCTCGGCGGTCGACCTCGTGTTCACGGCCAAGCGCGCCACCACGGTTCAGGAGATCAACGACGCCATCAAGGCGGCCGCCTCCGGCCCGCTCAAGGGCGTCCTCGGCGTCACCGACCGGCCGAACGTCTCGATCGACTTCAACCACGATCCGCACTCGTCGACCTTCCACCTCGACCAGACCAAGGTCATGGACGGCGTGCTGGTGCGCATCCTGACCTGGTACGACAACGAGTGGGGCTTCTCGAACCGCATGGCCGACACGGCCGTGGCGATGGCCAAGCTCATCTGAGCCGGACTTCAGCGGTCGCCGCCTCCCTTGAGGCCGGCGGCCGCACCTCTCTTCGGACGGCCTTTCTTCGAACCAGGGACTCTCCAGGGATGACCGACGCTTCGCAGGGCACGTCGAGCGGGCCGGCTGCCGTGCCGCCCGCCCCCAGGCCGGCTCCGCCGCCGCCCACCACCCAGACCGCACCACCTCCCGTGGCGACCGCCGCGCCCGCCGCCTCCGCGCTCCCGTCCCACGCGCTCCCGGCCAACCAGCTTTTCGATCAGCTCGCGCGCATCGAGGACAAGTGCTCGCGCATCGAGGACAAGTACGCCCGCTCCGAGGCGCTGCTGTCCCGCGTCGAGGACAAGGTCGAGAACGCCGCGAACCGGATGAACGAGTCCGCCCGCCAGTCCGACCTCGCGGCGCTCCGCACGGAGATGCGCGGCCTCGCCGAGCGCACCCGGCGCCTGCCCGGAACCGGCGCCCTCGTCCTCACCGCCGTGATCACCGCCATCCTGACCGTGGTCCTGATGGTCGCCGTCCAGCGGCTCAACCTCGACCGCCTGCTGCCGCAGCGGGCCACCATCGGCACCACCGCGCAGTAACCGCCCCGCCCCGAACAGGACCGCACCAGACCGCATGAGCGCCTTCCGCACCCTCGACGATGCCGGCTCCCTCAAGGGCAAGCGGGTCCTCATGCGCGTCGACCTGAACGTGCCCATGGAGAACGGGCGGGTGACCGACGCGACCCGCATCGAGCGCGTCGCGCCGACGATCCGCGAGGTCGCCGAGCAGGGTGCCAAGGTGATCCTGCTCGCCCATTTCGGCCGCCCGAAGGGCAAGCGCGAGCCGAAGGATTCGCTGAAGCCGGTGGTCCCCGCCCTCGGCGCGGCGCTGGGGCGCAGCGTCGCGTTCGCGGCGGACTGCGTCGGCGACGCGGCCGCGCAGGCGGTGGCGGCCCTGAAGGACGGCGATGTCCTCCTGCTCGAGAACACCCGCTACCACGCGGGCGAGGAGAAGAACGACGCGGCCTTCGCGGACGCCCTGGCGGCGAACGGCGACGTCTACGTCAACGAGGCCTTCTCGGCGGCTCACCGCGCCCACGCCTCCACCGAGGGTCTGGCGCACCGGCTGCCGGCCTACGCGGGCCGCGAGATGCAGGCCGAACTCGACGCGCTGACCAAGGGCCTGGAATCGCCCCAGCGCCCGGTGATCGCGCTGGTCGGGGGCGCCAAGGTCTCCTCAAAGATCGACCTCCTCGAGAACCTCGTCGCCAAGGTCGACATGCTGGTGATCGGCGGCGGCATGGCCAACACCTTCCTGCACGCGCAGGGCAAGGCAGTGGGCAAGTCCCTCTGCGAGAAGGATCTCGCAGAGACCGCCACGCGCATCCTGGCGGCGGCCGAGAAGGCCGGCTGCCGGATCATCCTGCCGGTCGATGCCGTCGCCGCGACCGAATTCAAGGCGCAGGCCCCGCACGAGACCGTGCCGGTCGATGCCGTGCCGGACGCGAGCATGATCCTCGACGCCGGTCCGAGCTCGGTCGCCGAGATCAACGCCGCCATCGACGGGGCAAAGACTCTGGTGTGGAACGGCCCGCTAGGCGCCTTCGAGCTCGCCCCGTTCGACGCCGCGACCGTGGCCGCCGCCAAGCACGCGGCGTCCCGGACCGAGGCCGGCCAGCTCGTCTCGGTGGCGGGCGGTGGCGACACGGTGGCCGCACTCAACCACGCCGGCGTGGCGCAGGACTTCACCTACGTCTCGACCGCCGGCGGTGCCTTCCTCGAGTGGCTGGAAGGCAAGGCCCTCCCGGGCGTCGAGGCGCTGCGGGCGAAGGGCTGAGACGGCCGCCTTGCTCTCCTCCCCCTTCGACCGAGCCCTATCTACGGGACTGGCCTCCATCGGATGGGGGGCCGAGTCGATCGGTGACGACGTGGCGAACGCGACCTTCGAGATCCTGAAGGGCATCCGGGCGCGCGTGGCGATGCCGGCTGCGGCGGGCGGCTTCGACGCGCGTGTCAGCGCGATCGCGGAGGCCGTCGGTGCCCTGGAGAACCGGTCCGGGTGCCGATCATCCGCCGAAAGAATGCCCTGCGCCGCGTCGGAGATTGACCGAAAGCAAGGCACTCGGCAGAGCGACACGATACAGCTCAGCTGAGGGCCTGACGGCAACTCCGGCGATCGAGCGGACGACGAAACGGGAAACGGGAAGACACGCACGATGGCACGCATCACCCTCCGGCAGCTCCTCGATCACGCCGCTGAGTACGAGTACGGCGTGCCCGCCTTCAACCTGAACAACATGGAGCAGGGGCTCGCCATCATGGCGGCCGCCGACGCCACCGACTCGCCGGTGATCCTCCAGGCGAGCCGCGGCGCCCGCGCCTATGCCAACGACGTCGTGCTGGCCAAGCTGATCGACGGCCTCGTCGAGATCTACCCGCACATCCCCGTCTGCATGCATCTCGACCACGGCAACAACGAAGCCACCTGCGCCACCGCCATTCAGTACGGCTTCACCTCGGTGATGATGGACGGCTCGCTGAAGGCCGACGGCAAGACCCCGGCCGACTACAACTACAACGTCGAGATCACCCGCAACGTCACCAAGATGGCCCACTGGGCCGGCGTCTCGGTCGAGGGCGAGCTGGGCGTGCTCGGCTCGCTCGAGAGCGGCCAGGGCGAGGCCGAGGACGGCCACGGCGCCGAGGGCACTCTCAGCCACGACCAACTCCTGACCGACCCGGACGAGGCGGTGAAGTTCGTCGAGGCCACCAAGGTGGACGCGCTGGCGGTCGCCATGGGCACGAGTCACGGCGCCTACAAGTTCACCCGCAAGCCCGACGGCGAGGTGCTGGCGATGAACGTGATCGAAGAGATCCACCGCCGCCTGCCGACGACCCACCTCGTCATGCACGGCTCCTCCTCGGTGCCGCAGGACCTGCAGGACATCATCAACCAGTACGGCGGCCAGATGAAGCCGACCTGGGGCGTCCCGGTCGAGGAGATCCAGCGCGGCATCAAGCACGGTGTGCGCAAGATCAACATCGACACCGACAACCGCATGGCGATGACCGGTCAGATCCGGAAGGTGCTCACCGAGAACCCCTCCGAGTTCGACCCGCGCAAGTACCTGAAGCCCGCCATGGAGGCGATGACGAAGCTCTGCAAGCAGCGCTTCGAGGAGTTCAACACCGCCGGGAAAGGCTCGAAGCTCCGCCCGATCTCCGTCGCCGAGATGGCCAAGCGCTACGCCAGCGGCGCCCTCGACCCGAAAATCGGCCCGCAGTAGGGCGCGGATTGTCGGCCGCGATGAGCAACAGCGCCCGCCTCGCCCTGATCGGACCGCACGGTCTCGACGCGGAGGGCATCGCGGACTTCGTGACGGTCCTGAAGGCCGCCTGCGAAGCCGGCGATGTCGCCGCCGTGATCCTGCGGCTCGCCGCCACCGACGAGCGCGGGCTGACGGCCCGCGTCAAGTCGGTCGCCCCGATCGTGCAGGAGCGCGGCGCGGCGCTGGTCGTCGCCTGCCCGGGCTTCGCCGGCGACCTCGCCACGGTGGCGATCCGCGGCGGGGCCGACGGCATCCACGTCGACAAGCCGCGCGACCTGAAGGACCTGCGCGGCCGGCTCCGGGACGGCCGCATCCTCGGCGCGGGCGGCCTCGAGACCAAGCACGGCGCGATGGAGGCCGGCGAGGCCGGCATCGACTACCTGATGTTCGGCGGCCTCTACCCGGACGGCGTCGCGCCCGAGGCGGAGACGGTCCGGGCCCGCGCCGCGTGGTGGGCCGAGATCTTCGAGACGCCCTGCATCGCGGTGGCCGCCGCCGCCGACGAGATCGCGCCGCTCGCCGCGACGGGTGCGGAGTTCGTCGGCCTCGAGAGCGGCCTCTGGCTGCAGGATTCCGGCGCGGTCGAGCGGGCCCAGCGTGCCGTCCGGGAGATCGAGGCGTGAGGGGCCGCGACGTTCGCTTGGCGGCTGCTCTCGCCGGGGCCGCGCTGCTGGCGGCGCCGGCCTGGGCGGCCTCGGGGCCGGCCGATCCGGCCCGGACCGCGGCGCCCGGCTCGCTCGGACCCGCGGCGCAGACCGGCAAGGCGTCGATGCCGGAGCTGCCGAGCCCCTACACGCCGAACTACGCGCGGGGCGCCGTGCCGCCGCCGGGCAGCCAGCCGCCGGATTTCGCCTACGGCGCCTACCAGAAGGGCCAGTACGTCACCGCCTTCCGCGAGGCGACGAAGCGCATCGAGGCGAATCCCAAGGACGCCGCCGCCATGACGCTGCTCGGGGAGCTGTACAATCAGGGCCTCGGCGTGAAGCAGGATCCGGTGAAGGCGGCCGACTGGTACCGCCTGGCCGCGGCGCAGAACGACGCCTCCGCCATGGCGTCCCTCGGGTTGATGGCCCTCGACGGCCGCGGCATGCCGAAGGACCCGAAGGGCGGGCGGCGCTGGCTCGAGCAGGCTACGGCCCAAGGTTCGCCGACCGCGGCCTACAATCTCGGACTGATCCTGATCGGCACCGGCGCGACTGCCGACGAGGCGGCAGCGGCGGCGCAGTTCCGCAAGGCGGCCGACGCCGAGATCGGCCCGGCCCAGCACGACCTCGGCGTGCTCTACCTGCAGGGCCGCGGCGTGCCCAAGGACCCGTCGAAGGCCGCGGAGCTGTTCCGGCGCGGCGCCGACAACGGCGATCTCGCCAGCGAGGTCGAGTACGCGATCCTGCTGTTCAACGGCACCGGCGTCGCCAAGGACGAGCGGGCGGCCGCACGGTACTTCCTCCACGCGGCCTCGCGCGGCAACGCCATCGCGCAGAACCGCGTCGCGCGGCTCTACGCCGTGGGTCGCGGCGTCGCCAAGAATCCCGTGGAGGCGGCCGCCTGGAACCTCGCGGCGGCCGGACAGGGCCTGTCCGACGCGTGGCTGGATCAGACCCTCTCCGGTCTCTCGGCCGACGAGCGCACCCGGGCGGAGCGTCTCGCCAACGAGCGGATCGAGCAGCGCTGAGCCGCTAGACCTCGGCCTTCGACCAGTCGACGCCGGCCTCGAGGTGCGGCAGCAGGACGACGCTCTCCTGCTCGTTCGGGTCCGTCCGGGCGATTACCGCGGTGACGGGCTCCGTCTGGCTGCGGTTGTAGGGCAGGTGCGGCACGTCGGCGGCGATGTAGACGAACTCGCCGGCGCCCGCGATCGCGTGGTTCTCCAGCCGCTCGCCCCAGAAGCAGCCGGACACGCCTGACAGCACGTAGATCGCCGTCTCGTGGGATTCGTGCTTGTGAGCGTGGGCCCGCTCCCCGGGCGGGATCTCCAAGAGCTGCATGTGCAGTGCCTTCGAATCCACGGACTCCGCCGAGACGGCCGGTCGGTAGATGTGCCCCTGCTTGCCGCGGAACGGCGCACTCTCGTGCACCACCCGGAACCCCTGCTTCTCCGTGCCGGACGCGGAACTCATGGACCTTCCTCCACTCTGAAGGCGGGATCGACGGGGATCTGCATGCCGTTGACCAGCGCGTTCGTCTGGTTGGCCATCCCGACGACCGCCAGGAACTCGCCGTGCTGGGCCTCCGTCAAGCCCTTGGCCCGCGCCGCCGCGGTGTGGGAATGGATGCAATAGGGGCAGCCATTCGCGATCGAGACCGCGATGTAGACCAGTTCCTTGGTCAGGGGATCGAGGGTACCCGGGCCCATGACGGTCTTGAGCGTCGACCAGGTCCGCTCCAGCAGTGCCGGATCGTTGGCCAAGCCCCGCCAGAAATTGTTGACGAAGTCGGATCCGCGGGTCGCCCGGATGTCGGCGAAGACCGCGCGGACGCGCGGGTCGGCCTCGGCCTCGGGATCGGACCAGAGTTTCACGGTCGCCATCGCGGTCCCTTCCTCGAAGCTCGCGCCGTCAGAGCCTGCACGCTTCCTCGAGCGCCCGGTTCTCCGCCTCGGAGAACAGGCGCGAGCGGATGTGGAAGCGCTTCTCCCGCCCGTTCTCCAGCGAGAACATGCCACCGCGGCCCGGCACCACGTCGAGGATCAGGTGCGTGTGCTTCCAGACCTCGAACTGCGACCGGCTGATGTAGAAGTCCGCGCCGCCGACGGTGCCGAGATGGACGTCGCCGTCGCTCACCAGGAAATCGCCGACGGGATAACACATGGGAGACGAGCCGTCGCAGCAGCCACCCGACTGGTGGAACATGACCGGACCGTACTCGCCCCGCAGCTCGTCGATCAGCGCGAGGGCCGCCGGGGTTGCGGTGACCCGCAGCGGCGTCCCGTCGGCGCCGGCCTGCTCGGCGACGTTGGCGTCCACACTCTGCTCCGAACTCATGCGATCCTCCCGGTCGATGCCTGAATATGCGTGCGCGCCGGCCGGTTTCCACTGCGGCGCCCTTCGGAGCGCGGAGTGCATAGTCACCGGGTCCGGGATCGAAAAAGCCCCGGCCTTGCGGCCGGGGCTGAAGTTGTCTCGGGGGTTGACCCGGGAAGAAACTCAGAAGAACCCGAGCTTCTTGGCCGAGTAGCTGACCAGCATGTTCTTGGTCTGCTGGTAGTGATCGAGCATCATCTTGTGGGTCTCGCGGCCGATGCCGGACTGCTTGTAGCCGCCGAAGGCCGCGTGGGCCGGGTAGGCGTGGTAGCAGTTCGTCCAGACGCGGCCGGCCTGGATCGCCCGGCCGAAGCGGTAGGCGCGGGTCCCGTCGCGGGTCCAGACGCCGGCGCCGAGGCCGTAGAGCGTGTCGTTGGCGATGGAGAGCGCCTCGGCATCGTCCTTGAAGGTCGTGACCGACAGGACCGGACCGAAGATCTCCTCCTGGAAGATGCGCATCTTGTTGTGGCCGCGGAACACGGTCGGCTTCACGTAGAAGCCCTCGGCGAACTCGCCGTCCTTGACGTTCCGCTCGCCGCCCGTAAGCAGCTGCGCGCCCTCCTGCCGGCCGATGTCGATGTAGGAGAGGATCTTCTCCATCTGCTCGCCCGAGGCCTGGGCGCCGATCATCGTGGCCGGATCCAGCGGCGAGCCCTGGGTGATCGCCTCGACGCGCTTCACCGCGCGCTCCATGAACCGGTCGTAGATCGACTCGTGCACGAGCGCGCGGCTCGGGCAGGTACAGACCTCGCCCTGGTTGAGGGCGAACATCGTGAAGCCCTCGAGGGCCTTGTCGAGGAAGTCGTCGTCCTCGTTCGCCACGTCGGCGAAGAAGATGTTCGGCGACTTGCCGCCGAGCTCCAGCGTCACCGGGATCAGGTTCTGCGACGCGTACTGCATGATGAGGCGGCCGGTGGTCGTCTCACCGGTGAAGGCGATCTTGGCGATCCGCGGCGACGAGGCGAGCGGCTTGCCGGCCTCGAGGCCGAAGCCGTTGACGATGTTCAGCACGCCCGGGGGCAGCAGGTCGCCGACGATCTCGGCCAGCACCAGCACCGAGGCGGGGGTCTGCTCGGCGGGCTTCAGGACCACGCAGTTGCCGGCGGCGAGTGCCGGGGCGAGCTTCCACACCGCCATCAGGATCGGGAAGTTCCACGGGATGATCTGGCCGACGACGCCCAGCGGCTCGTGGAAGTGGTAGGCGACCGTGTCGTGGTCGATCTCGGAGATCGAGCCTTCCTGCGCCCGCACGCAGCCGGCGAAGTAGCGGAAATGGTCGATCGCCAGCGGGATGTCCGCGTGGGTCGTCTCGCGGATCGGCTTGCCGTTGTCCCAGGTCTCGGCCAGGGCGAGCAGATCGAGGTTCTCCTCCATCCGGTCGGCCATCTTGAGGAGGATGCGGGCGCGCTCGGCCGGCGCCGTCTGGCCCCAGGCCTCCCGGGCGGCGTGGGCGGCGTCGAGGGCCTTCTCGACGTCCTGGGCGTCGGAGCGGGCGACCTCGCACACCACCTTGCCGGTGATCGGCGAGGTGTTCTCGAAGTAGCGACCGGCCGCAGGGGCGACCCACTGGCCGCCGATGAAGTTGTCGTAGCGGGCCGAGAAGGGCGACTTGACCTTCGAGTCGCCGAGGAATTCCGGCTTGTTCATCGCTGTGTTCCCTCCGTGGGCCCCGGCCTCGCGAACCGCGGCTCTTGGGCTTAAGCTGGCGCTCGGGCGACCGATCCTGGGGGCCGCATCCGCTTCCGCTCTGTTCGCAGCCAATGGCTTTTGGCCTGCCGAATCAAGGTGGACTTTTGGCCAGTGCGCGAGTGCGCCGATCCTACGCGCTTCCCGGCATCACCGCGAGCGGGCAAAAGAGCCTCGTCTCCGGCACCGTCCGGCCGGCCGCCGCGCGACGATCGGCCGGACCCGGCGACCGGCCGAATCGATGATGTGCCGAATCGGCGCGCCGTTCCTCAGCCGAGCAGGGCCAGCGGAACGGACGCCGCCGCGAGCGGGAGCGCCGCCAGGGCCGCGTTCCGCAGCCACGTGGGCCGGTACGCGACGATCGCCACCACGGCGAGGGCGGAGCCCGTCAGCGATCCGACCCACTGCACCGGGCCGAAATTCCAGCCCCCCGCCGCGACGGCCGCCGCGAACGACAGGCCGAGCCCGCACCAGCCCGCCATCCGCAGGCTGCCGACCCGCGCCTTCGGCACGCCGACGCGGTAGGCGGCCCGATGGTGCCGGTCGAGGCTGAGGGCCAGGGCCGCGAAGCCCGAGAAGCTCAGGAGCAGGCTGAGGATCAGCGCGGCGGCTGTCATGCTTCGACCGTCCGGGACAGGGTTACCTTGGCCGGACGGGACGCGGCCACGCCCCGCCGCGTGGCCAGCCGGGCCGCGAGGCCGAGCGCGAGGCCGACGGCCGCCATGGCGGCGTCGAAGGCGAGGAAGCGCTGCTGGCCGATGAGGATCACGTCCACCAGCGGGATCGCCAGGAAGGCGCAGGCCGGCACCGCCAGGGCGAGCGACCACGCGCGCCGTCGCGGGTACAGGGACGCCGCGAGGGCGGCCACGAGCCAGGCGGCGAAGAAGGCGCGCACCTCCCAGTCCGCCCGGGCCCCGAGCCCGTCGGGCAGCAGCCGGTTCGCCAGGAAATACGCGGCGAGGCCCACCGGCAGACCCGCGATGGTGCCGAGGTTGAGGAACCGCACGAGACGCAGGCCGAAACCCTCGGGATCCGCGCCCTTCGGCGCCCGGGCCACGGTCCAGAGCACGAGGCCGCTGGCGACCGTGGCGGCACCCATCACGCCGCAGAGGAAGAACAGGAGGCGCAGTGGGGCGGCGGCGAAGTGCGCCTCGTGCAGCCCCACCATCACGGCCCCGGTCCGGGTCGCCGCGCCGGCCTCGCCGACCCGGGCGATCTCCGAACCGGTATCGGCCGCGTAGGCGATCTGCGGGTGCAGGTGCGCGAGCCCGTGCGGCTCCTCGAAATACGCCGTCACGGTGGCGCCGGCGTCGCCCGGCCGCGTGACCAGCACCACCTCGGGCACCTCGCCCCCGGCGGCCGTGGCGCGGGCGACGATCTCGCCGAGCGGCAGCGGCGTGCCGGGGCGCCCGACCGGGGCCGCTCCCGGGATCGCCAGTCCGGCCTCGGCGTAGTAGCGCAGCATGTCGTCGCCGTAGACGGCCTTCATGCCCCAGGGCATCAGCATCGCCGACAGGGTGACGAGGCCCGTGTAGACGATCATCAGGTGGAACGGCAGCGCCAGGACGCCGACCACGTTGTGGGCGTCGAGCCAGCCGCGCTGCGCAGAGCGGTCGCGCCGGAAGGTGAAGAAGTCGGCGAAGATGCGCCGGTGCGTCACGATCCCGGAAATCAGCGCGATCAGCAGGACCATGGCGCAGGCCGAGACGATCCAGCGACCCCAGATCGGCGGCAGGCTCAGCTCGAAGTGGAATCGGTAGAGGAAGTCGCCGCCGCGCGTGTCGCGGATGCGCGCGGGCTCGCCCGTGGCGGGATCGAGGAGCGCGTGGTGGAACGGGCCACCCGGACGCGGCCACCAGTAGACCTCGACGGCCGGGGTCTCGGCATTCGGCAGCTTGACCGACCATCCGGCCGCGTCCGGCATGGTCCGGCGCATGAACGCCCCGGCCCGCGTCGCCGCTGCGGCGGGATCCGGTGCGGTCGCGGACAGTTCGGGCCGCATCCAGTGCGAGATGTCGGTGCGGTAATAGCTGGCGGTGCCGGTGACGAAGATCGCGAACAGCACCCAGCCGACCACGAGGCCGGACCACGTGTGCAGCCACGCCATCGCCTGGCGGACACTCCGCGCCGGGCTCACGCGGCCGCCCCGTGCGCGAAGGCGCCGGCGAGCCACAGGGCACCGGTCAGCAGGAGCGCCGTCAGGCCCAGGACGACGGCCGCCCGGCCGAGCGTGCGGGCCGCGAACACCCAGATCGCCGCCCCCGCCATGATGGCGAAGCTCGCCAGCGTCCCGGCCGAGACCGCCTCGGCCCGCGGGAAGGGAAGAACCAGGGCCAGCAGCGCGCTCGACAGGGCGGCGACCGCGTAGCCGCCGAGGATCGCGAGCAGTACCCGGCCGGCGACCGCCGCGCGGTTTGCCAGCGTCGGCATGGCGCGGGCGCTCATGGCGCCATCCCTCGTTCCCGTGAGACCATGGCGCGACGTACCAGCGGTCCGGGCCGCCGCGCAACGCCTATGTTCCGGAACGATTCCAGTGTGAAAAGAGGCGTTTAGGACGCCGGAAAGCGGCGCGCGCCGAGGTCGGATCCGACGCTCGCCGCCCCGCGCTACGGGCCGGCGGTTCCCGACGCGCCGTCGCGGCTCGGCCTGCGGATCGCCACCGCCGCATTCCGCGCGCTCGGCGGCAGATCGGCCCCGGGATCGGGTTTGCTGAACGCCGCGGCCGATCCGGACGCCGGGCCGACCGCGCGGCCGTCGCGCGCGTGTCCCCAGCCGTAGCCGGCGTTGATCCCCGCGTAGAAGCCCGTGAAGTCCTCCGCTCGCGCAGTTCCCGCGAGCAGCACCAGGGCCGTGGACAGCACAAGGCGGCGCATCGATCGTCCCCGAACGAGAAAGGCGGCGGCCCCGCTCGGAGCCGCCGCCTCATGATCTTCGCGGAACGCGGCGGCAAAGAGACCGCCGCGGGATCCTCAATCCTCGACGTTGATGCTCTGGGCCTCACGACCCTTCTGGCCCTCGACCACGCCGAGCGTGACCTGCTGGCCCTCGGCGAGCGAATCGAGACCGGCGCGGGACAGCGCGGAGCGGTGCACGAACACGTCCTTGCCGCCGTCGTTGACCGAGACGAAGCCGAAGCCCTTGGCGGGATCGTACCACTTCACGGTGCCGCTCATCTCGACCGACGGGCCGCTGGCGAAACGGCCACCGCCGCCACCACCGCCGCCGCCGTAGCCGCCGCCGCCGCCGTAACCACCGCGATCGCGGTCGCCGTAGCCGCCGCCGGCCCCGGCGCCGAAGCCGCCGGTGCGCGGACGGAACTCACGCCGGGGCGCGGGCGCCTCGGCCGTGGAGGTGTCGACGCTGGTGACGCTCGTGACCTGCGGGCCTTTCTGACCCTGGGCCGTCGTGACCGTCAGCCGGGTGCCCGGCATCAGATCGTCGTGGCCGGCCGCCTCGACAGCGCGGATGTGGAGGAAGGCATCGCCCGAACCGTCGCCGAGTTCGACGAAGCCGAAGCCCTTCTCCTTGTTGAACCACTTGACCGTCGCATCGCGCTCCGGTCCGGACGCGACGGGAGCCGCGCCACGCGACGGGCCGCGATCGAAACCGCCCCCGCCGAAACCACCGCCGCCACCGCCGAAACCGCCGCCGCCGTATCCGCCGCTGGGGGGAGCCTGATCAGGCCATCTCGGCTCGCCACTCTCGTCGAAGCCGCGCTTCTGCGGCCCTCTGAAATCACGACCACGTCCCATAGAAAGCTCGCAAAAACCGTCCGCCGCCCTTGTCTCGAATACCGCGTGCGCGCCATCCCAGACAGCCCACGCCCCGCACTATCATTACCCCAGGTCGCGGTAACCAAGAATAACGCCCCAGTCCTGACGCAATCGGGCCTTGACCGCAAGGACCTTCTTGGCTCAGAGGCGCCCGTTTCGTTACTTTCTTGCGGCAAACAACGGAGTCCGCCCCCGCTCGCGGGCCGGCCCTTTCTCATTCGAGGGAAGGCGTTAGCGAAACGCAAAGGCTGTCCGGCTAGACTCGGCCCCGCGCCCCGCAGAACCGGCCGGCCATGATCGCGACACCGACTTTCCCCGATCTCTCCGCTCTTGTGGTCGACGAGAGTCTCTACATCCGCCGAATCGTGCGCGACATGCTGATGCGCGTGGGCATCAAGCGCGTGCTGGAGGCGCCGGACGGGGCCGAGGCGCTGGGCGTGCTCGCCGAGAGCAAGCCCGACATCAGCATCATCGACTGGGACCTGTCGATCCTGTCGGGCGAGGAGTTCATCCGGCTCGCGCGGACCCCGACCACCTCCCCCTGCCCCACGATCCCGATCATCCTGATGCTGGCCCAGCCCCGCCGGAACGTGGTCGACCGGGCGGTGGCGCTCGGCGTCAACGAGATCATCGCCAAGCCGTTCTCGCCCAAGACCCTGTGGTCGCGGCTGGACGAGGTGATCAACCGGCCCCGCCCCTACTCGCAGGTGAAGAGCCTCCTGCGGCCGATCCCGCGCCGGGCCAGCGCGATGAAGGCCGTCGCCTGAGCGCGACCGCGATGGGGCGTTGCAGTTCCCCGCCGAGCCTGTAGGGTCGCAGTTCAACAGAGTCCGAGCGCGCTGCTCAGGGCCGACCCGAAGGATCGACGGCCGCGCCGATGAGGGACGAGACCGCCGCGGCCGCGCCGTCCCGAATCCAGACCGGCGCGGTGCCGCTCCAGACGCAAGCCCCCGTGCCGGGCCGCGAGCGTCGCCGCGCCGCCTACGCGGCGCTCGACCTCGGCACCAACAATTGCCGCCTGCTGGTCGCCGAGCCGACCTTCAGCGGCTTCCGCGTGATCGACGCGTTCTCGCGGATCGTGCGCCTCGGCGAGGGCCTCGGCACATCCGACCGCCTGAGCGAGGCGGCGATCGAGCGGACCGTGGAGGCCCTGCGGATCTGCCGGGCCAAGATGCAGGCCCGCGGGGTGCAGCGGGCCAAGATCATCGCCACGGAGGCCTGCCGCCTCGCGGTGAACGGCGCCGCCTTCGTGGAGCGTGTCCGCCGCGGCGTGGGTCTCGACCTCGAGATCGTCGACCGGCAGACGGAGGCGTATCTCGCGGTCACCGGCTGCGCGGCGCTCGCGGATCCGCTGGCCGAATCGGTCATCATCTTCGACATCGGCGGCGGCTCGACCGAGATCGCGTGGCTGGACGGGGCGGCCGCCAACCCGTCGACCGACCCGACGCTGCGGATCCGGGCCTGGGATTCGCTGCCGGTCGGCGTGGTCACGCTCGCCGAGCGCCACGGCGGCGCCGAGGTCACCCGGCGCATGTTCGAGGGCATGGTCGAGGAGGTGGCCGAGAAGCTCTCGGCCTTCGCGCTCCGCGCCGCGCCCGCGGCGACGGCGCCGCATTTCCACCTGCTCGGCACGTCCGGCACCGTGACGACCATCGCGGCGATGCATCTGCGCCTCGCCCGCTACGAGCGTCGGCGGGTCGACGGGTTGTGGATGAGCGACGACGCGGTCTCGACCGCGATCGACGACCTGCTCGACACGCGACTGGAGCAGCGCGCCGACAACCCCTGCATCGGCCGCGACCGCGCCGATCTCGTGCTCGCGGGCTGCGCGATCCTCGAGGCGATCCGCAGGGCGTTCCCCTCGGAGCGCCTGCGCATCGCCGACCGCGGCCTGCGCGAAGGATTGCTGATGAACATGATGCGGGAGGACGGGGTCTGGAACCGGAAGGCGGTCCGATGAGGGCGGCGCGATGAGCGACCGGCGCGGCGGCGCGAGTTCCGGCGGCGGTGTCCGGGGCGAACTGAAGCAGCGGGTGAAGACCGGCCGCGGACGGACCCTGTCCCAGAAGCGCTGGCTCGAGCGCCAGCTCAACGATCCCTACGTGGCCCGCGCCAAGCGCGAGGGCTACCGGTCGCGGGCGGCCTACAAGCTCCTGGAGATCGACGAGCGCTACAAGCTCCTGCGGCCCGGCCAGAAGATCGTGGACCTCGGCGCCGCGCCGGGGGGCTGGTCGCAGGTGGCCGCGCGGGTGGTCGGGCCGACGGGCCGCGTCGTGGGCATCGATCTCCTGGAGATCGAGCCGATGGCCGGGGTCGAGTTCATCACCCTGGACTTCCTCGATCCCGAGGCGCCTGACCGGCTGACCGGCATGCTCGGCGGCCCCGCCGACCTCGTCATGTCCGACATGGCCGCCAACGCCACCGGCCACAAGAAGACCGACCACCTGCGGATCATCGGCCTCGCCGAGACGGCGGCGGAGTTCGCCCGCGAGATCCTGGGCCCCGGGGGCGCCTACCTCGCCAAGGTGCTCCAGGGCGGCACCGAGGGCGCGCTGCTCACGGACCTGAAGCGCGACTTCGCCACGGTCCGGCACGTCAAGCCGGCCGCGAGCCGGGCCGATTCGAGCGAGCTCTACGTCCTGGCGACCGGCTACCGGGGCGCGCCGGGCCGGGCCGCGTCCGCCGACGAGGGCTGAAACGCCCGGCGATGCTCCTCGCCTGGACCCTGTCCGTCCTCAACCCGGCGCCGCTGCCCCTGCGCCGGCTCGGCTATGTCCGACAGAGCGGCCTGCTCCACGCCCGCTCGCGCCGCTGCCGGGCGGCCTGGGCGCCGCACCTCGCGCGGGCCCGGTCCGTGATCGCGGCGGCGGCCGAAGCGACCCGGCAGCGTCGGCACGCGGTGGTGCTGGGCTCGGGCCTGCTCGACGACGTGCCGCTCGACGCCCTCGCCCGCCGGTTCGACCGGGTCAGCCTCGTGGACGCCGTCCATCCCTGGCCGGCGCGCCTCGCCGCCCGCCGCGTCCCGAACGTCGCGCTGGCGACCGCGGAGATCAGCGCCGGTCTCGCGGGGGCCTGGGCCGACCTCTGCGCGGACGCCGACCTGATCGTCTCGGCGAATCTGCTGTCGCAGATCCCGCTCCTCCCGATCGAGGCCCACGAGACCCGGGGCCGCGAGGCCCCCCCGCGACTCGGCGCGCACCTCGTCGAGACCCACCTGGCGGCGCTCGACGCGCTCGCCGGGCGCGTCGAGCGCGTCTGCCTGATCACCGACACGGTGCAGCGCGAGGAGGACCGGGCGGGCCGGACCGTCGACAGCGCCGACCTGCTGTTCGGGATCACGCTGCCGCCCGCGCCGGAAGCCTGGGACTGGGAGATCGCGCCGTTCGGCGAGATCGGCCGGCGTCGCCGCCTGATCCACCGCGTGCACGCCTACCCGGACTGGAAGGCCGCGCGGCGGTCTGCGCGCTGAGCCGCGAAAGAAGAAGGCCGCCCCGGTTCCCCGGAACGGCCTCGCTTCAACGTCATCCGCGATGTCGGATCACTCGGTCGGCACGTCCGCCGCCGGCGTGGTCGCGCCGCCCTCGTCAGCGGCGCTCTCGAAGCGCGGGCGCCGACGGCGGCGGGGCTTGGCGGCCGGAGCCTCGTCGGCCGCTGCCTCGGGCTCGGGAGCGCTCGACGGCTCGACCGCGGGCGCGGGGCGCGCGGGCGCCATCAGGAAGGCCGGCAGGCCCGTGGGCTCCTCGGCCTCCGCGGCGGGCGCGGCCTCGCGGCGGCGCTCGCGGCGCGGCGCGGCCTCGGCGCGGGGGGCCCGCTCCGGGCGAGCCTCGGGACGGGCCTCCTGCCGGGCCTCGGCGCGCGGGGCATCGCCGCGCCCGTTCTCGTAGCGGCCCTGGTCGCCGCGATTGTCCTGACGGTTGTCCGGACGCGCGTCCTGGCGGCCATCCTGCCGATTGTCCGGACGGTCCTGGCGATCCGGCCGGCCCTCGTGCCGCTCCTGGCGATAGTCCGGACGGCCGTAATCCTGGCGGTCCTGACGATCCTGCCGGTTCTCCTGGCGATAATCCTGCCGCTGGTAGTCCTGGCGCTGATAATCCTGACGCGGCTGGTCCTGGCGCCGGTAGTCCTGACGGCCGTTGTTGTCGAACCGGCGCTGGTCGCGGTTCTGGAACCGGTCGCGGCCCTGGCGGCCGTCCTGGTTCCCGTCCGGACGGCTCTCGTAGGGCTGCGGCTGCTGGCCGGGATCGTTGTCGTCGTAGCCGTTATAGGCGTGACCGTTCTGCGACCCGCCATTGCCCTGGGCGTCGTCGTCGCCCTCGTCCATGTCGTCGTCGTAGGGACGACTGGCATAGCCACCGGTGTTAGCCGGTCGATTCTGGTCCTGCGCACCGGAGACAATACGGAAGTAGTGCTCGCCGTGCTGAAAGTAGTTTTCGGCGGCGACCGGATCGCCGGCGGCAAGGGCATCCCGCGCGAGCTGCGCGTACTTGTCGGCGATGTGCTGCGCGGTGCCGCGGATTTTGACGTCGGGACCGTTGGATTCGTAGGAGCGCGTCAGCGGATTCGGACCCTTCGGCCGGTTCCGGCCGCGCATCCGTCGATTCTGGTTTGGTCTCATCGGTCTGTTATGACCCTCGTTCACGCAAACGACTGTCTACGGAGGCGCCCGGGCGGATCTCGTGGCGCGAACCGGCCAAGCGCATCCGGCGGCGCCGCGCATGGGACCGCTCTTCGGTCCGCGCGTCTGCCTGACCACCCTTCGAACCGGGCGCCCGGTGAAGGCCGCCGATCCTCAGTCGATTGTCAGGTTCGAATGTGTCGTCCCGCCGCGCTGGCACCGGCGCGTTCTGGTTCGACGGGTTAGGGGGATCAGCGAACCAATCGGCGACCCATGGTCACCACCGACCTTACAGCCGTCCGTCTTAACGGACGGTTCGCGATCTTCAAGCCGACTCTAGCGTTCCCCGGTTGATGCAACAAGCAATTTTTCGGTGCCGGGATGGTCGACCCAGACTTAGGCATCCCTGTGGCCGGATAAAAGACCCTCCGGCCGGTCGAAACACAGGACTCGGTCATGACCGGCAAGGTCGCGGGTCAGCCCGCGCTCGCGATAGCCGGCGGCGCGCGCGAGCTCCGTGACGGCCGCCGCCTGATCGTAGCCGATCTCGAGCACGAGCAGGCCGCCCGGGGCGAGACGCGCGCCCGCGCCGTCCAGGATCCGCCGGTAGGCGTCGAGTCCGTCGGTGCCGCCGTCGAGGGCGGCCTCCGGGTCGTGGCCGCGGACCTCGCGCGCGAGGGTCGCGATCACGGCGCGGGCGATGTAGGGCGGGTTCGAGACCACGAGGTCGAACCGGCCGCGCAGGGCATCGCACCAGTCGCCGGCGACGAAGCGCGCCCGGTCGTCGACGGCGTTCAAGACGGCGTTGTCCCGGGCGACGCGCAGGGCGCCCTCGGAGCGGTCGAGCCCGACGCCGGTGGCCCGCGGCCGTTCGGACAGGAGGGCCGTCAGGATGCAGCCCGTCCCGGTCCCGAGGTCCAGGCAGCGGAGCGGCGCGGCGCGCTCGGGCCGCGCCGCCAGCGCGACCTCGACCAGGATCTCCGTGTCCGGGCGCGGCACGAGCGTGTCGGGGCCCAGCCGGAACGGCAGGCCCCAGAACTCCCAGGCGCCGAGGATGCGGGCGACCGGCTCGCCGGCGAGCCGCCGGGCCAGCGCCGCCGCGAGGGCGGCCGCACCCGCCGCGCCGACGCGGCGATCTCCCTCGATCAGCAGGTCGCGGGTCTCCAGGCCGAGGAGGCCGAGCAGCAGGAACCGGGCGTCGCCCGCCGCCTCGGCGACGCCACCGGCGTGCAGGCGCGCCGTGAGCGCGCGCAGCGCCTCGCGGCGGGTCAGGTCCTGCATCACGTCCGGCGTCACGGCGCGGATCAGGCCATGCCCTCGGCGGCCAGCAACTCCGCCTGGTGCTCGGTGATGAGGGCGTCCACCACCTCGTCGAGGGCGGTCCCGGCCATCACCTCCTCGAGCTTGTAGAGGGTCAGGTTGATCCGGTGGTCGGTCACGCGGCCCTGCGGGAAGTTGTAGGTCCGGATCCGCTCGCTGCGGTCGCCGGAGCCGACCTGCGCCTTGCGGTCGGCCGCCCGGGCCGAATCCTTGGCGCTGCGCTCGGCGTCGTAGAGCCGCGCCCGCAGGAGCGCCATGGCACGGGCCCGGTTCTTGTGCTGCGACCGCTCCTCCTGGACGAAGACCACGATGCCGGTCGGCAGGTGCGTGATCCGGATCGCCGATTCCGTCTTGTTGACGTGCTGGCCACCCGCGCCCTGGGCCCGCATCGTGTCGATCTTCAGGTCCGCGTCGTTGACGTGGATGTCGACCTCCTCGGCCTCCGGGAGCACCGCGACGGTGGCGGCGGAGGTGTGGATCCGGCCCTGCGTCTCGGTGTCGGGCACGCGCTGGACCCGGTGGGCGCCGCTCTCGAACTTGAGGCGGGCGAACACGCCCCGGCCCTTCACCTCGGCCACGACCTCGCGGAAGCCGCCGACCGTGCCCTCGCTCTCGGAGATCACCTCGACCCGCCAGCCCTTCGACTCGGCGTACTTCGCGTACATCCGGAACAGGTCGCCGGCGAACAGCGCGGCCTCGTCGCCGCCGGTCCCGGCGCGGACCTCCAGGATCGCGCTCTTCTCGTCGGCGGCGTCCTTGGGCAGGAGCAGCAGCTGGAGGTCCCGGTGGGCGGCCTCGAGCGCCTCCTGCGCCTCCGGCTTCTCCTCGGCGGCGAGGGCCCGCATCTCCGGATCCGTGCCGGGCTCATCGATCAGGGCCTCGACGCCCGCGAAGTTCTCCAGGGCGGCGCGGTAGGCGCGGATCGCCGCCACGACCGGGTCGAGGTCGGACAGCTCGCGGGAGAGCTGGACCACCGTCTCGGGATCGATCTCGCCGGAGGCGAGCTGCGCGGTGACGATGTCGTGCCGCGCCAGGATGGCGTCGAGGCGCTCGGTGGGAAAGGGGATCATCGCCCGTGTTTCTGCAGGTCTGCGCGTGCGGTTGCGGGCCGGGCGCGCGTCTCGTCCTGCGGGACGGAGCTGCGTGGCTTGGAGGGTGTAGGACCCGGCAGGACGTCCCCCAAATCCACGCCTCGTCCGTCCGAGAGCGGAAGCCGCGGCGCGTCGACCGAAATCGTCGTGGCGTTGCCGTACAACCCCGGCCGAATGTTCGGCAAGGGTCGCGTTCGCGCTTAGATAGGGATGCCGTGCGCGTGCGCGAAGGCCGTCAGCGCCGGGCGCAGGGAATCGCCGTCGTGCATCCGCGCCATCTCGGCGTCGATCAGCGCGGCGATCGCGGCCGCGTCGAGGCTCAGCACCATCGCCTTGACCGGGCCGATGGCGGCCGGCGACATCGACAGCTGTCGGTAGCCGAGGCCGATCAGCGCCATGGCGTCGAGGGGCCGGCCGCCGATCTCGCCGCACACCGTCACCGGGCAGGAGGCCGCGTTGGCCCGCTCGGCGATCAGGCGGAACGCGCGGAGCGCCGCGACGCTCAGCGGATCGAACCGGTCGGCGACCCGCCGGTTCTCGCGGTCCACCGCGAACAGGAACTGCATCAGGTCGTTCGAGCCGACCGAGAGGAAGTCGGCCTCCTTGGCGATCTCGTCGATCTGGAACAGGAGCGAGGGCACCTCGATCATCGCGCCAAGGCGGCAATCGGTCGGGAGCCGGTAGCCGTGGCGCTTGAGGTAGGCCTTCTCGCGCTCGACGATGCCGCGGGCGCGCACGAACTCGTCCACCGTGGCGACCATCGGGAACATGATCTTGAGCGGGTCGCCGTCGGCGGCCTTCAGGAGGGCGCGCAGCTGCATGCGCAGCAGCGCCGGCCGGTCGAGGCCGATGCGGATCGCCCGCCAGCCCAGCGCAGGGTTCTCCTCCTCGAGCTTGGCCATGTAGGGCAGGATCTTGTCGCCGCCGATGTCGAGGGTGCGGACCGTGACGGACTTGCCGGCCGAGGCCGCGAAGACCTTGCGGTACAGCTCCTCCTGCTCGGCCGCCGACGGCATGCGCTGCGCCACCATGAACTGCAGCTCGGTGCGGAACAGGCCGACGCCCTCGGCCCCCGTCTCCTGCAGGTGGCTGAAATCCACCAGCAGGCCGGCGTTGAGGTGCAGGCCGACGCGCACGCCGTCGCGGGTCTGGGCCGGGACGTCACGCAGCGCCCGGTACTGCTCCTGCCGGCGGGCGCGCAGGCGCACCATCTCGGCGTAGGCGGCCTCGACCTCGGGACCGGGCCGGACATGGATCTCGCCGGCCACGCCGTCGACGATGATCGCGTCGCCGGCGTCGCACAGGGCGGTGGCGTTCTCGACCTCGCCCACAGCGGGGATGCCGAGCGCCCGGGCGACGATGGCGACGTGGCTGGTCGGACCGCCCTCCTCCAGGACGATGCCGCGCAGGGTCGAGGCCTCGTAGTCGAGGAGCGCCGCCGGCCCCATGGTGCGCGCCACCAGGATGGCGTTCTCGGGCAGCACCAGAGCGCCGGCCGCCTCGGGGCCGATCAGCGTGCGCAGGACGCGGTTGGCGAGGTCGTCGAGATCGTGCAGCCGCTCGCGCAGGTACGGATCCGATTGCCGCATCATCCGCGCGCGGTTGTCCGACTGGACCCGCTCGACCGCGGCCTCCGCGGTCAGGCCCGAGCCCACGGCCTCGCGCATCCGGCGGAGCCAGCCCTTGTCGTGGGCGAACATCCGGACGGTCTCGAGAACTTCGCGGGACTCCGCCGTGCCGATCCGGTCGCCGCGCTCCACCAGGGCGTCGATCGCCGAGCGGACCTCCTCGATCGCCGCGTCGAGGCGCGCGACCTCGCGCTCGACGTTCTCGGCGATCAGCGTCTTCACGACGACGCGGGGCTCGTGCAGCACCACGTAGCCGAGGCCGATGCCGTCCGCGAGGGCGATGCCCCGGGCCAGGACCGGACGGCGGGCCGCGGTGCCGGCGTCCGGCGCGAGCCCCTCCAGTTCGCCCGAGGCGATCATCTCCGAGAGCACCATGGCGGTGGTCTGGAGCGCCTCGATCTCCTCCTCGGAGTAGACGCGGTAGGTCTTGTTCTGGACCGTCAGGACGCCGAGCGTGTTGCCGGCGCGCAGCAGCGGCACGCCCAGGAAGGCGTGGTAGGCCTCCTCGCCCGTCTCAGGCCGGTACGAGAAGGACGGGTGGTTCTGGGCGTCCGAGAGGGAGAGCGGCTCCGCCGTGCGCGCGATGAGGCCGACGAGGCCCTCGTCGGTGCGCATGCGGGTCTGGTGCACCGCCTCGCGGTTCAGACCTTCCGTGGCGAACAGCTCGAGGGTGTTGTCGTCGCGCAGCACGTAGACCGAGCAGACCTCGGCCACCACGTTGGCGGCGATCAGGACGACGATGCGGTCGAGGCGCGCCTGGGGGCTGACCGGCTCCGCCATCGCTTCGCGGAGGCGGCGCAGCAGCAGGCGCGGGCCTCCGGGCGCAGCGGGCATCGGTTCGTCGTTCCAGCGTCGGTGAGCGGCCTTGGCGTCGACCACCCTGCAACCTTGGCGCCAGACCCGGGAGGGCCGGCGCCGGATGGACCGGGTCGCTGGTCCCAGAGGCGTTCTGGGATCGGCGGATCGGCCCGTGACTGTTCAGTTCACACCACGCGCCCCGCTCGAACCCGCGTCCCAGGCTCAGGCCTGATCCAGGCCGTATAGCGAGTGAAGCGTGCGCACGGCAAGCTCCGTATAGGCGGCGTCGATCAGCACGGAGAACTTGATCTCCGAGGTGGTGATCGCGCGGATGTTGATGCCCTTCTCGGCGAGCGCCCGGAACGCTTTGGCGGCGACGCCCGCGTGGCTGCGCATCCCAACGCCGATCGCCGAGACCTTCACCACGTCGGTGGCGCCCTCGATCTGTGCGTAGCCGATCTGCGCGCGGGCCTCGTCGAGGATCTTGCGGGCCCGCTCGTACTCGGCGGACGGCACCGTGAAGGTCATGTCGGTGGTCGACTGGTCGCCCGACACGGTCTGGATGATCATGTCCACGTTGATGTTGGCATCCGCCAGCGGCCCGAAGATCGCGGCGGCGACGCCCGGGCTGTCCTTGACCTTGCGCAGGGTGATCTGCGCCTCGTCCCGGGAGAAGGCGATCCCGGTGATGATCTGCTGTTCCACGATGTCGTCCTCGTCGCAGATGAGGGTGCCCGGGCGCGCGGCGTCCGGCGGATCGAAGGAGGACCGGACCGTGGTCGGCACCCGGTGGACCATGGCGAGCTCCACCGAGCGGACCTGCAGCACCTTGGCGCCCAGCGAGGCCATCTCCAGCATCTCCTCGAAGGTGACCCGCTCCATGCGACGGGCCTTCGGGACGATGCGCGGATCGGTGGTGTAGACGCCGTCGACGTCCGTGTAGATGTCGCAGCGCTCGGCCCCGATCGCGGCCGCCACGGCCACCGCGGAGGTGTCGGAGCCGCCGCGGCCCAGCGTCGTCACCCGGCCGGTCTCGTCGTGGACGCCCTGGAAGCCGGCGATGACCGCGACCTCGCCCTTGGCGAAGCCCGCCTCGAGATTCTTCGGGTCGATGTCGGCGATGCGGGCCGAGCCGTGCGCGTCCGACGTCACGACCGGGATCTGCCAGCCCTGCCAGGAGCGGGCCTTGAGCCCGTCCTTCTGCAGGGCGATCGCCAGGAGGCCGGCGGTGACGAGCTCGCCGGACGCCACGACGGCGTCGTACTCGCGCGGATCGTAGATCGGGTTCGCGTCCTTGACCCAGTCGACCAGTTCGTTGGTCTTGCCCGACATGGCGGACACGATCACGGCGACGTCGTAGCCGGCCGCCACCTCGCGGGCGACGTGGCGCGCCACGTTGCGGATGCGGTCGACGTTGGCGACGGAGGTGCCGCCGAATTTCATCACCAGACGGGGCATGGTCTCTCGGTCGCGGGTTCCCGGTGGCGATTGGACGGGCCGCTGCAGCCCCGTCCGGACGGTGCCCGGCGGGTACAAGCGGCCCGGAGGAGTGTCAACAACCGGCCAAGCATGGCGCCCGCGCGCCGCGGCGACTTCCGGGCGATCGCCGTGCTAGAGCGCGGTCTCGACGCGGCCACGACGCCGCGCGGCGGATCCCACCCGCCGGCATGAGGACGGAACACGCATGGACAGGTCAGCCACGGACCGGGTCACGGAAGGGTTCGTCGACCGCGGCGAGGTCGCGCGCTTCGACGCGCTCGCCGCCACGTGGTGGGATGAGACCGGCCCGATGCGCGTCCTGCACCGGTTCAATCCAGTGCGGCTCACCTACATCCGCGACGCCCTCTGTCGCAGGTTCGGCCGCGACCCGAAGGCGCCCTTCCCCCTCGACGGGCTGACGATCTGCGACGTCGGCTGCGGCGGCGGCGTCCTCTCGGAGCCGCTGGCCCGGCTCGGCGCCCGGGTCACCGGCCTCGACCCGGCCGAGCAGAACGTCGCGATGGCCCGGGCCCACGCCGAGTCGGCCGGGGTGCCGGTGGATTACCGCGGGCAGACCATCGAGGCGGTGGTCGCCGGCGGCGAGAGCTTCGACGCGGTGCTGATCATGGAGGTCGTCGAGCACGTCTCCGACATGCCGGCCTTCGTGCGGACCGCCTGCGCGGCGGTGAAGCCCGGCGGAATGCTGTTTGGGGCCACCCTCAACCGCACGCTGCGCTCCTTCGCACTCGCCATCGTCGGGGCCGAGTACGTGCTCGGCTGGCTGCCGCGCGGCACGCACGACTGGGAGAAGTTCGTGACGCCGGACGAGCTCGCCCGCGCGATCCGGGCCGGCGGCCTCGACGTCACCGACACGGTTGGCGTCGTCTACAACCCGCTGACGGACGGGTGGCGCACCAGCCGCGACAAGGCGGTGAACTACATGGTCGCGGCCGAGCGGTCGACGTGAACGGGTCGCCTCCTCCGCCGTTGCCATCGCGGCGGAGGAGGCGGCGATGCTCGAGAAGATTCCCGGTGTGCTCGGCGAGGCGCTGTCGGGTCTGAAGGCGGGCTTGGAGAAGACGACGTCCCGCGCGGACTTCCCCGACGTGCCCGAAACCGTGACGCTGTCGAGCCCGGCCTTCGCCGACGGGGCGGACCTGCCCGCGCGCTTCACGGCCGACGGCGCGGGCGTGTCGCCACCCCTCGCCTGGAGCGGGCTGCCGGCGGGCACTGCCGCCCTCGTCCTCCTCGTGGAGGATGCGGGCAGCCCGACGCCCCGGCCGCTGGTCCATCTCATCGCCTGGTCGGTCCCGCCGGAGCCCGCCGGCCTGCCGGAGGGCGCGCTGCCGGGGCCCGGCCACGCGGGCACCGTGGAGGCCGTGGGCCGGAACAGCTTCCTGCGCGCGGAGTGGCTGCCGCCGGACCCGCCCACCGGCCACGGGCCTCACCCGTACCTCTTCCAGATCTACGCGCTGCGGCAGCCCCTCGCCCTCGCCGAGGCGCCGGGCCGCGGCGCGCTGATCGAGGCCATGCGCGGTCAGGTCCTCGCGAAGGGGATATTGACCGGCGTTTACCATCGTCCCTGATCCAGCCGATACCGGTGCGATACAGCTCAGCCCTGCAGAACTCGCGCGTTGTGCCGCATTCGTGATCTCAGTATTGTGTCGACCAACGAAGCGGTCTGGGCAGACCGCCTGAAAATGGCTGGAGATCGAGCCTGTGGGCGTCGGCGTGCGCACGAAGCGGCGGGGCGGCAGCAGTGTGGCGCGCGCGCTCGCTGTGTCGGATGTCGGGACTTGGACCTGGCACATCGCCGACGATGTTCTGCGGTGCGACCCCGTCGCCGCGACGATGCTTGGCCTGCCCAGGACGAAAAGCGGCAGCGGCACGACCTTCGGAAGCTTCCTGGACCGCATCCACCCGGAGGATCAGCGTCGGATCGCGTCGACCCTCGATGACCTCCGCCGGCAGGGCGGCCTGTACATCGCGCAGTACCGGACCGTCCCGGAGCCGGGCGAGGTCCGGTGGATCCTCGCGCGCGGCCGCTTCATCCTCGACGCGCAGGGCGGCGTCAGCGAGGCCCACGGGATCGTCATCGATGTGACCGAGTGCGGCCGCGACGGCTTCCTCGACGAATCCGCCTTCTGCGCGACCGACGTGGCGGCCGGCGGCATCGACCGGGTCGCCGAGATGGCCCTGGCCCTCTACAACGCCGCCGAGGACGGCCTGCCCCAGCCGGGGTTCGAGCGCCTGAAGCCGCTGCTCGACGTGCTGCTGCACGAGATCGGCCGGCAGCTCGTGCTGGCACCGGCGGTGCCGGATCTCGACAGGGTTCACTGAGCCGCCCCCCTCCGCTCGATGCCTGTCGCGCCTTGCCTTCCGGGGGCGAATCCTGATATGGCCGCGCCATCCCGCGATGCGTGAGCCGTGATCGCCGGACGCGACCCCGCGTCCAGCCTCGTGACCACGTTCCCGACACCCTACACAACGGACGGCCCTCCGGGCTCGAGAGACCCATGAAGATCCGCAACTCCCTCAAGTCCCTGCGTGGCCGCCACCGCGACAACCAGCTCGTGCGCCGCAAGGGCCGGGTCTACGTGATCAACAAGACCCAGAAGCGCTTCAAGGCCCGCCAGGGCTGAGGCCGCTCCGCCCGGTCAGGCCGGGTCGGACGACGATCGACGTTGGGACGGCCGTACCCGAAGGGGTGCGGCCGTTTCCGCATGCGCGCGGCACCGCGGCACGTTGACGGATCCCGGGCCGGCGCACAGTCTGGCCGCATGACGCCGACCCGCCTCCTCGCCACCCTGGTCTGCCTGTCGGCCCTCGCCCTGGACATCCCGGCGGCGCGAGCGGCCCCGGAGGCCGGGCGTTCCGGCCGCGCCGCGCCCGAGGGGAAGCCGGCGCCCAAGCCGCCGAGCCTGGACGACCTGTTCGCCCGCCTGCGCGCCAGCGAGGATCCGGCCGAGGCCAAGGGCATCGCCCGGCTGATCGAGCGGCGCATGGCCGGGTCGGGCAGTTCGACCGCCGACCTCCTCACCGACCGCGCCCGCCAGGCGGTCACCGCACACGACTTTCCCCTGGCGGCCGAGTTGATGGACCGCGTCACCGCCCTCGAGCCGAACTGGTCGGAGGGCTGGAACCGGCGCGCGACGGTGTTCTGGCTCCTGTCCGACAAGGACGACGCCCTGGCGGACCTGCAGCGGGCCCTGGTGCTGGAGCCGCGCCACTTCGAGGCCTGGGCCGCGATGGGCCGGATCTACGAATCGCTCGACGACAAGGCGCGGGCGCTCGCCGCCTTCCGGCGGGCGCGGGCGCTCTACCCGCAGATGGAGAAGATCGGCGAGGCGATCAACCGCCTCACTCCGGAGGTCGACGGCCGCGACCTGTGAGCCGGGTGACCGCCGTCCTCCTCACCCTCCTGGCCCTGCCCCTCGCCCTAGCCGGGCTCGTCCTCGCGGCCGGCGCGCTGGCGACGCTAATCATCACCCTGCGGGTCGGCGCAGCCAACCCGCCGGCCGGCCCGTTCGTGGCGGTGACCGGCGGCCGCCTCGCGACCCTGCAGGACGGACCGGCCGACGGGCCACCCGTCGTGCTCCTGCACGGCGCTTCGGCCAACGCGTCGGATCCGATGGAGGGGATCGGCCGCCGGCTCGCGGCGCGGGGTTTCCGGGTCATCGCGTTCGACCGGCCGGGCTTCGGCTGGAGCGACCGGATCGGTGGCGACGACGCCGCGCCCCCGGCCGCGCAGGCCGCCCTGATCGCCGAGGCGCTGGAGCGGATGGGTGTCGGCCCGGCGCTCGTCTTCGGCCATTCCTGGGCCGGCGCCCTCGCCCTGGCCCTGGCCCTGGACCACCCGGACAGGGTCTCGGCCCTCGCCCTCGCGGCGCCGGTGGCGATGCCCATGCCGGACCGGATGCCCGATCTGCCGTGGTACTGGCGGCTCGCCGTGACCCCGCCGGTGGCGTGGCTGCTCAGCCGGACGGTCGGGCCGCCCATCGCGCGACACTTCCTGCCCGAGGCGGCGCGCCGGGTCTTCCAGCCGCAACCGCCGCGGGCGGATTACCCGGACTTGGCGCGGTCGGACCTGGTCCTGCGGCCCGGAACGCTCCTCGCCAACGTCCAGGACCTGCTCGGCCTGCCGCGTGCCCTCGCGGCGCAGAGCCCGCGCTACGGCGCGATCCGCGTGCCCACCCTGGTGATCTCCGGCGAGGCGGACCCGATCGTCCGCGCCGATACGCAGGCGGTGCCGCTGGCCCGCGCGATCCCCGGCGCGCGGCTGGTTCTGCTGCCGGGCATCGGCCACATGCTCCAGTACGTCGCCGCCGATCGAGTCACCGAGGAGGTCGCCCGGCTGGCCGGCGCGACGGGCGCGGCCGGTCCGGAGCCGGCCGTCGCGCACTGACGCGCCGGCCGGTCCCGCTCTCCTAGCCGGGTGCGGTCACGCCTTCTCGGCGTGCTCGCGGGTGATGAAGGTCAGCCGCACGAGGTTGGTGGCGCCCGGCGTGCCGAACGGCAGGCCGGCCACGACGATCACCCGGTCCCCCACGGCAGCGAACTTCTCGCGCACCGCGAACTTGGCGGCGCGGAACGACATGTCGTCCACGTCGCTCGCGTCCTTGGTGACGATCGGGTGCGTGCCCCAGGCCAGGGCGAGGCGGCGGGCGGTCTCGCGCCGCGGCGTCAGCGCGATCACGGTGGCGTTCGGGCGCTCGCGCGACAGGCGCAGGGCCGTCGAGCCGGAATTGGTCCAGGCCATGATCGCGTCGAGGCTCAGCGCGTCGACCATCTGGTGCGCCGCCGCCGCGATGGCGTCGGCGGCCGTCTCGTCGGGGGTCGCGCTCTGCGCCCGGATGATCGACCAGTAGATCGCGTCCCGCTCCACCTGCTCGGCGATGCGGTTCATGGTCTCCACGGCCCCGATCGGGTGGGCGCCCGAGGCGCTCTCCGCGGAGAGCATCACGGCGTCCGCCCCTTCGTAGACCGCCGTGGCGACGTCGGAGACCTCGGCCCGGGTCGGCACCGGCGCGGTGATCATCGATTCGAGCATCTGGGTGGCGACGACCACTGGCTTGCCGTAGCGCCGGGCGCCGCGGGTGATGCGCTTCTGCACGCCCGGCACCTGCTCCAGGGGCATCTCCACGCCGAGGTCGCCGCGGGCGACCATCAGCCCATCGGAGATCTCGATGATCTCGTCGAGGCGGGCCAGCGCCTGCGGCTTCTCGATCTTGGCCATCACCAGAGCGCGGCCGGCGCAGACCTTCTTCACCTCGGCCACGTCCTCGGGCCGCTGGACGAACGAGACGGCGATCCAGTCGGCGCCGGCGTTCAGGCCGGCATCGAGGTCGGCCCGGTCCTTGTCGGTCATCGCCGGCACCGGGATCACGGTGTGCGGCAAGGACACGCCCTTCCGGTTCGAGATCCGGCCGCCGACCTCGACGCGGGTCACGGCCCGGTTGTGCGCGGTCTCAAGCACGGTCAGCCGCAGCTTGCCGTCGTCGACCAGGATGGCGTGGCCCGGCTCCAGCGCCTCGAGGATCTCGGGATGCGGCAGGTGGCAGCGCGCGGCGTCGCCGGGGGTCGGGTCGCCGTCGAGCACGAAGGTGGCACCGGCCTCGATCATCGCGGCACCCTCCGCGAAGGTGCCGAGCCGGAGCTTGGGTCCCTGCAGGTCGACCAGGATGCCGATCGGCCGCTTGGCCTCGCGCTCGATGGTGCGGATCGCCTCCACTTTCTCGGGCAGCTTCTCGCGCGGGAGGTGGCTCATGTTGAGCCGGAATACGTCGACGCCCGCGCGGAACAGCCGCTCGATCATCTCCGGCGAATCGGAGGCCGGACCGAGGGTGGCGACGATCTTCGTGCGGCGTGACCGTTTCAAGCGTATTTCCTCCGTGTTCTCGTTGCCGCGCGGCGTCGAGCGCCGGCGGTTGAAAGATCTGGCTCAGAGAGCGCAGATCGGCTGTGAGCATCCCGGGCCGGACAGCGTCAAGACCGCAGTCTCGGCCGCCGCCTTCACATCACGGTTTCGCCGGCGCGTCCGGCCGGTTCGGATCCGTGAGCTGGATGGTCCAGCTCTTCTGCTCGCCGGTGTCGACTTCGAAGAAGCCGTTGCGGTCGTAGCCGCGGGCGAGACAATCCTCGATGCCGCGAATCGTGAACTCCGAATCGCGGGTGCACATCAGCGAACGGCCGCTCCACTCGCCGCCGCGCGTGTAGTCGACCGCGAAGACGTAGTAGAACCGCGCGGCCAGCGCGCCCTTGAGCAGCGTCTCGCAGGCCTTCGGCGCCAGATCCCACCAGCCCTCCGTCACCCAGCCCTGGGGATCGCGGTAGCCCAGCGAGATCCCGACCTTGCTGGCGGTCTGGTTGCACAGGCGCAGGTCCGCCTTGGCGGGGCTCGCGCCGAGGAGCGCGAGGCCGAGGACCGTGACTGCCGGGAGGAGCTGAGCCGCCGAGACGCGAGAGCTAATTGACGAGGATGATGCGGCAGTCGTTGACATTGGTACAGGTCGGACCGGGGTTCACGAGGTCGCCGAGGGCCGCGAAGAAGGCGGTGGAGTCGTTCTGCTCCAGCATCGCGGCCGGGTCGAGGCCGGCGGCCCGGGCCCGTTCGAGGGTCGTGGGGTCGACGAGGCCGCCCGCCGGGTCGGTGGCGAGGCCCCGCCCGCCGTCGGTCCCGTCGGTGTCAGCGCTGATGCCGAAGATGCCGGGCTCGCCGTCGAGCGCGACCGCCAGCGCCAGGGCGTATTCCTGGTTCGGGCCGCCATGGCCCTCGCCGCGGATGGTGACGGTGAGCTCGCCGCCGGAGATCAGCGCGACGCGCTTGCCGGCCGCCTTGTGGCGCTTGGCCTCGGCCGCGTGCTCGGCCGCGACCTCGCGGGCCTCGCCCTCCAGGTCGGCGCCCAGAAGGATCGGCTCGTAGCCGGCCGCGCGGGCCGCCTCGGCGGCGGCGTTCAGGGCGTCGATCGGCCGGGCGATGATGCGGTACTCGGCGCGGGCGAAGGCGGGATCACCGGCCTTCGGCGTCTCGTTGTTGGGGTCGTTCAGGAGGCGCACCGCCTCCTCGGGCAGCAGGATGCCGCGCTTCTCGCAGATGGCCCGGGCATCGGCCAGGGTCGACGGATCGGGCACGGTCGGCCCGGAGGCGATCACCGCCGGATCGTCGAAGGGCACGTCGGAGATCGCCAGCGTCAGGACGCGCCGGGCATTGCGGGCCGCGAGGGCCAGGCGGCCGCCCTTGATCCGCGAGATGTGCTTGCGCACCGTGTTGATCTCGCCGATCGGCGCGCCGGACCGGAGCATCGCCCGGGTGATCGCCTGCTTCTCGATCAGCGTGAGGTCGCCGGCGGGGGCGATCCAGTTGGCCGAGCCGCCGCCCGAGAGCAGCACCAGGACCTCGTCGTCGGGCCCGGCCTCGGTGGCGAGCCGCAGCGCTTCGCGGGTCGCCGAGATGCCGGCCTCATCGGGGACCGGGTGGCCCGCCTCGACCATGTGGATCCCCGGCGCTTCCTGCCCGTAGCCGTGCCGCGCCACCGCGAGGCCGACGATCCGGTCGTCACCGAGCCCGTGCTTCTGCCGGTAGAAGCGGCTCGCCACGGCGCTCATGCTGCCCGCGGCCTTGCCGGCGGCGAGGATGATCAGGCGGCCGGGGCTCGGCTCCGGCAGGTGCGGCGGCAGGCAGAGATCCGGATGGGCGGCGCGGATCGCGGCCGTGAGGATCGAATCGAGGAGCGCGCGCTGGTCCCGGGTGGCCGCGTCGGTGACGGGCGGAACGGTGTCGGTCATGGCGTCGAACGGGCTCCTCTCTCCATTGTGTCGCGCGATCCCCGCCCGTTTCTTCCCTGGGCGGCGGGCCCGTTTCTTGCCGTGAGCGCACGATCCTTGATAGGTGATCTGCCCGAGCGGCCGCGCGACGGCAAGCGCCATCGGTGCCCTCGCACAGATCTGAAGACCTCTCTGAAGACCTCGGAGCCCCGTGACCCGTCCGGAGACAGAATCGGCCGTCCCGCCCGCGCATCCCTGCGAGATCATTCCCGGCGACCCCGCCTGCGGCCTCGTCATCGCCTGCGACCACGCCTCGAACTTCGTGCCGCCGGACATCGCGCTCGGCGTGCCCGCGTCGGAATACGCCCGGCACATCGCCTACGACATCGGCGCGGCGGCGGTGACGCGGAGCCTCGCGGCGCAGCTCGGCGCCCCGGCGATCCTGACGAACTTCTCCCGCCTCATCATCGACCCGAATCGCGGGCGCGCCGATCCGACCCTGGTGATGCGCCTGTCCGACGGCGCCGTCGTGCCGGGCAATGCCCGGATCGACGAGGCCGGGAAGCAGGCCCGGATCTCGCGGTTCTACGCGCCGTTCGACGCGGCCATCGACGACGCGATCGCCGCCGCCCAGGCTGCGGGCCGGCCGCCCGTGCTCCTGACCATGCACAGCTTCACGCCCTACTGGCGCGGAATAGCGCGGCCCTGGCAGGTCGGGATCCTGTACGACCGGGACGACCGCTTCGCCCGCCCGCTGATCCGCGCGCTGGAAGCCGATCCGGCCGGGCTCACCGTCGGCGACAACGCGCCCTACGGCGGCGGCCTGCCGGGCGACACGATCGACCGCCACGCCACCGCGCGCGGCCTCGCGAACGCCCTGGTGGAGATCCGCCAGGACCTGATCGCCGGCGCGGACGGCCAGGCGGAGTGGGCGGCGCGCTTCGCCCGCGTGCTGCGCCCGCTGCTCGCGGCTTGATCTCCGCCGGGCCGACCCCGAAATCGGGTGTGGCCCGCCCGACCCGAAGAGAGTTGCGACCGATGAGCGAGATCGATCCCAGGACCCAGACGGAACTCGAGGCCGCGGTCTTCCGCCGCCTCGTCGCGCATCTGCGCAACCGGACGGATGTGCAGAACATCGACCTGATGAACCTGGCGGGCTTCTGCCGGAACTGCCTGTCGAACTGGCTGAAGGACGCCGCCGACGAGACGGGCGTCGCGCTGACCAAGGACGAGAGCCGCGAGGCGGTCTACGGGATGCCCTACGCCGAGTGGAAGGCGCGCTTCCAGACGGAGGCGAGTGCGGAGCAGCAGGCGGGCTTCTCGGCCGCGCAGGCCAAGGACCATTGATGCGGCGGCCGGACGGCGGCGAATCGGCTAAGCTTCCGGTAAGGCGGGCCCGTTAACCACGGGTCCAGGGCGCAACCGCGCCGTGCATTCGGGAGAGCCCCATGAACGCCCATTCGATGCCCACCGCCGCGCAGCGGCCCGGCGGCGACGTCTCGTCGGCCGAGGGTGTGGCCGCCGACGAGCTGAAGCAGTTCATCGAGCGCCTGGAGCGCCTCGAGGAGGAGAAGGCCGGCATCATGGGCGACATCAAGGAGGTGTTCGCCGAGCTGAAGGGTCGGGGCTTCGACGCGAAGGCCGTCCGGACGATCCTGCGCATCCGCAAGCAGGACCACAGCGAGCGCCAGGAGCAGGAGGCGATCCTCGAGCTCTACATGCAGGCCCTCGGCATGGCGTAGCCGGACCGGGCGGCGAGAAGGCCGCCCGGTCCGCGCCTGCCGCATCCGACGGAGCCGCACCACGGTGTTCGACGAGGCGACGGTCGGTAACAGCGATCGGGCGTCGGTGAACCGCCCCTCGGCCCGCTTCGGGCCGTCGATGACCGGGATGGTCGCGGCGCTCAAGGGGCTGCCGCGAAGCCTCTCGGCGATGAAGAGCCGGACCGAGCACGCAGTGCGGACACGCCGCGGACGGAAGGTCCGCACGACCGATCCGCGTCACGATCCGGAGCCGTGACGGATCCTCGGGACCGTGTCCCGAGGATCCGCCGGACAGAGCCCCCTCCCCCAGCGGGAGAGGAAACAGTCTCAGGCGGCGCGCTTGGCGCGGTTCAGCAGCTTGCGATTGACCAGCACCTCGGCGATCTGGATCGCGTTGAGGGCCGCGCCCTTGCGCAGGTTGTCCGAGACGCACCAGAAGTTCAGGCCGTTCTCCACCGTCGCATCCTCGCGGATGCGCGAGATGTAGGTCGCGTCCTCGCCCGCCGCCTCGTGGGGGGTCATGTAACCGCCGTTCTCGCGCTTATCGATCACCAGCACGCCGGGGGCGGCGCGCAGGATCTCGGTCGCCTTCTCGGCCGTGAGCGGCTGCTCGAACTCGACGTTCACCGATTCCGCGTGACCGATGAAGACCGGCACGCGGACGGCGGTCGCCGTCAGCTTGATCTTCGGGTCGAGCATCTTCTTGGTCTCGGCGACCATCTTCCACTCTTCCTTCGTGTAGCCATCCTCCATGAACACGTCGATGTGGGGGATGACGTTGAAGGCGATGCGCTTCGTGAACTTGCCGCCCTGCTTGATCTCGCCGGCGGTGAACACGGCGCGGGTCTGGTTGAACAGCTCGTCCATCGCCTCCTTGCCGGCGCCGGAGACCGACTGGTAGGTCGACACGACGACGCGCTTGATCGTGGCCGCCTCGTGGAGGGGCTTGAGCGCGACGACCAGCTGGGCGGTCGAGCAGTTCGGGTTGGCGATGATGTTGCGCTTGGTGAAGCCCACCACCGCGTCGGCGTTCACCTCGGGCACGATCAGCGGCACGTCGGCGTCGTAGCGGAACGCCGACGAGTTATCAATGACCACGCAGCCCTGCTGGCCGATGCGGGGCGACCACTCCTTCGACGCCTCGCCGCCGGCCGACATCAGGCAGATGTCGGTGTCGGAGAAGTCGTACGTGTCCAGCGTTTTGACCTTGAGCGTCTTGTCGCCGTAGGAGACTTCCTGACCCTGGCTGCGGCGCGAGGCCAGCGCCACGACCTCGTCGGCGGGGAAAGCCCGCTCGGCCAGGATATCGAGCATCTCGCGGCCCACGTTGCCCGTGGCGCCGACGACGGCGACCTTGTAACCCATCTCTCGTCTCCGCGCGGAAAACCCCGACCGATCCGGGTGCCGCGCCTGTGCCAGTACAATCGGCCGAAGGATCGTTCGTGCCGGACGCGCCCGCCAAACGGGCGCGGCCGCAGACCCCGTCCTCCGCGGAGGTGGGGGCGACGGCCGGGTCGAGCAAGGCGCGCAAGGGCGCGCGCTGTCAAGGCCGCCGACGGCGCAACACTCGATTCACCCTGCCTCCGGAAACCCGGTGACGGCCTCGGACCGGCAGAGGGAATTCAATCCTTCGGCGCGACGCTGGCGTCCACCCCGCGGCCTCCCGCCGCCACGGAGCACGCCCCTGACCGGAACAGCGCCCCTCGTCGATCGGATCGGGCTCGGCGTGCCGGACGGCCGGGCCGCGCGCGCGCCGGACGCCCCGGTCTCCCCGGGATCTCTCGGCCTGCGCACTGCCCTCGCCGCGGCGGCGATTGCCCTCCTGTGGGCCCTCCCCCGCTGGCCCGGCGAGACCTTGACCTCCGCGCCCGCGCCGCCGCCGGCCGCGGAGACCGCCTTCATCCCGTCGGTTCTGGCCTCGCCGGCACCGCCCGCGGCCTCGGTCGCCCAGTTCGGGCTCGCGGAACCCGGGCTCGATCCGGTGCGCGTGTCCGCCCGCGTCGATCCGCGGACCGGGCTGCGCGAGGACACCCTCATCCGGGGCGACGTCGCGGCGATCGAGGCGCCGGCCCTGCGGGTCCAGCTCACCCGCGGGCCCCGCTCGGGCACACCGCCGACGCTCTTCGTGCTCATGGCCCGGCGCGCCGCGAACGGTCCGGCCCTCGACCGGCCGGCCCTGGCGGTGGCCCGGACCGGCGCCCGCGATCAGATCCGCACGAAGTTCGGTGCGGTCGAGACCCTGGAGGTGACCTTCGCGGGCCCCGCGCAGCGGACCTGCACCGGCTTCGTCACGCGCGACACGGCTTTCCAGCTCGACGGATGGCTCTGCGCGCCCCTCGCGCGCCCGCCAGAGCCGCAGGCCCTCGGCTGCATGCTCGACGCGCTGAGCCTCGTCGACCTCGCCGATGCCGCCACGACGGCGGCCTTCTCGGTCGCGCCCGATCCGGTGGGCGCGTGCCCGGCATCGGCCGCGACAGAGCCTCCCGGGAGGGTCGGATCGTTAATCCGGCGGCCGCAAAATAAAAAATGAGGCCGGAGTGTGGCAAAACGCACAAGCTCAGCCATAAGGGCGGAACAACAGCCTCGCCCAAGCGTCTTATCGTCAAAGGCGGCGAACTGTTAAGCTTCGGTCGCCATACTGATGGCACTCAAGGACAAGGTTGGCCATGCGCTCGCTCAAGATCGCCCTTCTCGGCGTCGTCGCCGCCACCGGCCTCGGCGCTCTGGCCTCCGCGCCCGCCCAGGCTCAGGATGGCTACGTCCTCGGCCCGATCTACCGGGTCAGCCGGCCGCTCCCGATCCGCGTGCGCCCGCGCAGCTGGCTCGATGCCGGCAACGTGCCGCTGACCTCGAACGTTCCGGGCGCCGGCGGCTCGCGCAACCCGGCCCTGAACCCCTACCTGATCGCGGCGTCCAACCAGCTGACCCCGCCCTACGGCCCGACGGACCGCTTCGGCCGCGGCATCCTGCCGGATCCGATCACGAACGGGCCGTTCATCGGCGCCCGCTCCTCGGCGATCCGCAACGTCGACCTCTCCTTCGTCGACCGGCTAGACCCGACCTCGCCGCTCTACGGCCGCCCCTACTGAGCGGCTCGACAAGGCAGCATCACGTTCGCAAAGCGCGGGTCCTCGGGCCCGCGTTTTTCGTTGGCGGGCATGCCCGGTCACGCCTTCACCGGGGCCGGATATCCTGTATGCCAAGTGCCGCGGGAGCGCGTGGGCTGCCGAGACCGGGAACTGAGCGATGAAGCCGTTCGACTGGGTGACCGGGTATCCGTCGCTGCGGATGCCGATGTTCGGGCGCAACTGCGTGGCGACCTCGCACGCGCTGGCGGCGCAGGCCGGCATCCAGATGCTCCAGGCTGGCGGCAACGCGGTCGACGCCGCGATCGCCACGGCGGCCGCCAAGACCGTCACCGAGCCGTGCAGCAACGGTCTCGGCTCCGACGCCTTCTGCATCCTGTGGGACGGGAAGGCGCTGCACGGCCTCAACGCTTCCGGCGGGGCGCCGGCCGCCTGGAGCCGGGACTACTTCCTGAAGAAGTACGGCGCCGGCGAGCGGCCGCCGATGCGCGGCTGGGACTCGGTCACCGTGCCGGGCGCGGTCGCCGCCTGGGCGGCGCTGAGCGAGCGCTTCGGCCGCCTCCCCTTCGCCGACCTGATGCAGCCCGCGATCCGCATCGCCGAGCGGGGCTACCTCGCGCCGGTGGTGGTCCAGCAGAAATGGGCGGCCGCGGCCCGGATCGAGGCGATCACCCGCCAGCCGGGCTTCTCGGAGTTCTTCCTGCCGCGGGGCCGGGCGCCGGATGTCGGCGAGCTGGTGACCTTCCCGGGCGCCGAGAAGACCCTTCGACTGATCGGCGAGACCAAGGGCGAGGCCTTCTACCGGGGCGAGATCGCCGAGGCGATCGCCGCGCACGCGCGGGCCAACGGCGGCGCGATGACCGCCGCCGACCTCGCGGCGTTCCGCCCCGAATGGGTCACGCCGACCGCGAAGGACTACCACGGCTACACGCTGCACGAGATCCCGCCGAACGGCCAGGGTATCGCGGCGCAGATCGCGCTGGGCCTCCTCGAGCAGTTCGACCTCGGCGGCCTGCCGGTCGATGGGCCGGAGTCGCAGCACCTGCAGATCGAGGCGATGAAGCTCGCCTTCAGCGACACCTACCGGTACGTCGCCGACCCCCGCGGGATGGAGGTGACGCCGGAGGCCATGCTCGACCCCGCCTACCTCGCGGAGCGCGCCAAGCTGATCGACCGGAACCGCGCCCAGGTCTTCGGGCCGGGCAAGCCGCCCGCGGGCGGCACGATCTACCTCACCGCGGCCGACGAGTCCGGCATGATGGTGAGCTTCATCCAGTCGAACTTCATGGGCTTCGGCTCCGGCGTGGTCGTCCCGGGCTGGGGCATCTCCCTGCAGAATCGCGGCTACGGCTTCGTGCTCGATCCGGAGAGCCCCAACGTGGTGGCGCCCGGCAAGCGCCCGTTCCACACCATCATCCCGGGCTTCCTCACGAAGGACGGAGCTCCGGTGATGAGCTTCGGCGTGATGGGCGGCAACATGCAGCCGCAGGGGCACGTCCAGACCCTGGTGCGGATGATCGACCACGGCCAGAACCCGCAGGCGGCCTGCGACGCGCCGCGGTGGCGGGTGAACGAGGGGCTCGACATCAACGTCGAGGCGGCGATGCCGGGCGCGACCCTGGAACGCCTGAAGGCCCTCGGCCACGAACTCGAGGTGATCGAGGACAGCTACCAGGATTTCGGCGCCGGCCAGTTCATCTGGCGGATGGGCGATCCCGCCGTCGAGGGCTACGTGGCCGCGAGCGACCCGCGCCGCGACGGGCAGGCCGTCGTCTGGTGACGCGCTACTTGACCTGAACGCTGTCCACCACCTGGCGGAACTTGGCGAGGACGCCGTCGCGCTGATCCTGCCGCACGACGCCGAGGGCGCGGACGTAGCCGTCCGGTGCGAACCGGATGGTCTGCATGACCACGACGGGCTGGTTGGTCGGCTGATCGAGGGCGCGGGCCACGATCTCGTGCCAGTCGACGCCGTTCGAGCGGTAGCTCTGCGCCCGCTCGATGACGAAGTCCTTGAGGGTCTGATTGGACGCCAGGGCGGCGCGGGCGAAGCCGTCCCGCTGCTCGGCCCCGGGCGGCTGCTGCACGGCCTGCGCGAGGACGAGGATCGGCTGTTCCAGATTCTGCATCTGGTCCTTCGGGCCGCTGGTGAGGAGGACCGAGTTGCCGGCCATCACCCGCACGGGCCGGAAGCCCGCCATGTCGGCGATGCGGAAGGGCAGCGCGTCGACCTGCTGGGTCAGCGACAGGGCTGGCCGGAGGGTGACGCCGGTCACCATCTTGCGCATCGAGGCCTCGGTCTCGGCGTCGGGCAGCGCCTGGGCGATGATCAGCCCGGTCACGGTCGGTGTGCCAACCACGAGGATCCACTTCCGGATCGCCGGCGCGGACGAGCCGGGATCGGCGGGCTGCTCACCGGTGTAGAGCATGCCCTCGTTGTCGCCGATCTTGACCTCCTCGCGCTTCTCGACCGCGAAGCCCTGGCTCAGCAGGTTGGCATCGGTGAAGCCGCTGACGAGCTCCGCGAAGGCGTTCGCGGGCAATTCGACGACCGACACGGTCGCGCCACCCTCTTTCCGCTCGAAGCCAGAGAAGCGCCGCGACAGCGACATGTCGGCGGGCGGGTCGAAGCCGAAGCGCGAGCCCGCGGGATAGACGGGATCGCCGGCCCGGGCGGCCGAGCCGAGGCTGGCCGCCAGCGCGGCTGCGCACAGAACCCGTCCGAGACGCAGCGTCAGGTTGCGCATCCGCATCGAAAACCGGTTCTCCTGGTGGACCCAACTTTGGGTTAGTCCGCACCCGATGGGTCTGCCGGGCGACCTGTTCTGTCAAGCCGGCAACGCGGCGCGCCTGCGTTCACGATGAAGGGAAAGCGCGAGCGCGGCGGCGGCGCCGATCCCGACGCCGTAGGCGAGGAGATTCCACGGCGAGAAGATGGAGCCGAGGAGGAGCTGACCCGGCAGGGTCGTCCGGAAGGCGTCGAGGGCCGGCGTGTGGACGAGCCGGCTGCTCTCGATGAGCGCGGCGGCCGCGAAGGCGGCGATCAGGCAGGTGCGCAGGCCCCAGCTGCCGGGTCGCAGGGCCGCGACCAGAAGGAACAGCATCGCCCCCCACAGGATCCCGCCGCCGTAATGGTGGATCGCGAGCGGCAGGCCCCAGTGCGGCACGCGCAGCAGCAGGCCGAAGGCGATCACCGCGGCCACGAGGCCGAGATGGGTCGCGCGGGCCATCGGCAGCTCCCGACGCGCGGGCGCGGCCGGCACGGCCGGCCAGGTCGCGATGCCGTTCACCCGCGCGACCAGCGTGTAGGACACGATCATCAGCAAGAACCAGGACGAGAGCTTGGCCACCGGGACGATGGACCAGTGCTGCCGCTGGTTCGGGTAGAGCCACGTGCCGGACAGCGTGCCGAGATTCTCGGCGAACCAGATGAACAGCGCGACGAGCAGCAGGCCCAGCAGGAGCGGCATGGTGCGGTGCTCCCGCCAGACCTTGAAGTACACGGTCGCGGGGGCGAAGGCCGCGACCGCGACCGCGATGAGTCCGAAACGCAGGTCGATGCCGCGATGATCGATGAGGAAATTGACGTAGATCGCCACCGACAGGACCGCGAGCAGGCGCAGGCTCGGGTGCCGCGTGAACCGGAAATCGAACAGGCGCCAGACGCGGGCGAGGAAGCTGCCGACCGCCGCGTACATGAAGCCCGTGAACAGCGGGACGCCGCCGAGCCGGAACAGGTTCGCCTCCGGGTAGACCCAGCTGCCGATCGCGGTCTTGTGGATCTCCATGGCCGTGCCGATGACGTGGAAGACCAGGATCACCCGGGCCTCCGACCACGTCTCCATCCGCAGCCGCAGCATCGCGACCTGGAGCACGAGGGCGGCGAGGAACAGCGCGTCGTAACGGGCGACGGGCGCGTGGGCCGGCCAGACGAGGCGGGTGCCGAGCATGAGCGCCAGGAGCAGGCCGCCGAACAGGCAGGCCCAGCCCTGCTTGAGCCCGAACCGGACGAACTCGTAGAGCCCGGCCGTGACGCGCCCGCGCGCCAGGACCGCCTCCTGGAGGCGGGCCTCGGCCGCGACGAAGCCGGCGAGCGCCGGCCACTGCGCTGCCGCGCTGACGCGCCCGCCCGGGATCGCCGGCGGCATCGCGGTCGGCACCGGCTCCGGGTCCCGCTCGCGCATCATGGCGTGTCGCGCATCATGGCGTGGCCGGCACCGTGACGCGTCGCAGGGTGAGATTGCAGCGGCCGCCCCGCGGCAGGAACCCGGGCCCGTCCGCCGCTTCCAGCAGGTCGCCGTCCGGGTAGAGCCGGTCGATGCCGTGGAAGACGAGCCGCGCGGCGCCACCCATCACCAGTGCGTCGCCGGCCTGCAGCCGGACCGAGCGGGTCGGGCCGGACCGGCTCGGACCGCCGTAGCGGAACAGGGCCGCCGCGCCGAGGGACAGCGACACGACCGGCGCGGCGAGATCCGCCTCGTCGCGGTCCTGGTGGAGGCCCATGCGGGTCCCCGGCGCGTAGATGTTGATGAGGCAGGCTTCCGGCGGGGCCGGATAGGCAGCCAGCGTCTCCCAGGCCGCGCGGGCGGTCGGCGGCAGGGCCGGCCAGGGTCGACCGGTCTCGGGATGGTGCGGCTGGTAGCGGTAGCCCGCGACGTCGGAGACCCAGCCGAGGGGTCCGGCATTCGACATCCGCACCGAGAACGGCTTGCCGGTGCGGGGCATGCGCGGCGTCACGGGCGGCGCCTCGGCGAGAACCGCGGCGATCTCCGCGGCGAGCCGCGCGCGGGCCGCCGCGTCGAGGAAGCCCGGATGGTGGATCAGGCCCGGTGCGAGTTCCGTCGCCACTCAGCGGTCCGCGTCGACGACCTGCTCCAGCACGGTCTTGGAGGCGACCGTGGTGTCGGCGTTCAGGCGGTAGACCAGCGGCACGCCGGTCCGGATCTGGAGATCGGGCACCTGCGCCTCGGTCAGTCCGTCGAGGACCATCACCAGGGCGCGGAGCGAGTTCCCGTGGGCCGCCACAAGGACCCGCTGGCCGGCCATCACGCGCGGCAGGATCGTCGCGACGTAGCAGGGCAGAACTCGCGCGGCCGTGTCCTTCAGGCTCTCGCCGCCGGGCGGCCGCACGTCGTAGCCCCGGCGCCAGGCGTGGACCTGCGCGTCGCCCCAGCGGGCGCGGGCCTCGTCCTTGTTGAGGCCGGAGAGGTCGCCGTAATCGCGCTCGTTGAGGGCGCGCGCGCGCAGGACCGGGATCTCGGAGAGGCCCATCTCCTCGAGGATCAGCGCGCAGGTGCGCTGCGCGCGGACCAGCTCGGAGGTGAAGGCCAGGTCGAACCCGTAGCCGTCCCGCTTGAGGCCGCGGCCGGCGGCCCGGGCCTCGGCGACGCCGCGCTCAGTGAGGTCCGGGTCGCGCCAGCCGGTGAACAGGTTCTTCAGGTTCCACTCGCTCTGGCCATGCCGGACGAGGACGAGGAGCCGCTCCATCGCCGTCGCGCCGCCGGTCACAGGCCGAGCACGTCGGTCATGGTGTAGAGCCCCGGCGGCTTGGGATGCGCCCAGAGCGCGGCCTTGACGGCGCCCGTGGCGAACAGGCCCCGGTCGGCGGCGTGGTGGCTGATCGTCAGGCTCTCGCCGGTGCCGGCGAAGATCACGCTGTGGTCGCCGACGACGCTGCCGCCCCGCAGGGTGGCGAAGCCGATATCGCCGGGCCGGCGGGCGCCGGTATGCCCGTCCCGGGTCGAGACCCGAACCGCCTTCAGGTCGACGCCGCGGCCCTCCGCGGCGGCCTCGCCGAGCATCAGCGCGGTTCCGGAGGGGGCGTCCACCTTCATGCGGTGGTGCATCTCGGCGATCTCGATGTCGAACTCGTCGCCCAGGGCCTTGGCGACCCGCCGGACCAGGGCGGCCATCAGGTTGATGCCGAGCGACATGTTGCCCGACTGCACGATGCGGGCGTGGTACGAGGCCGCCTTCAGCTTGGCGAAATCGTCCTCCGAGAGGCCGGTCGTGCCGACGACGTGGACGATGCGCGCCTGGGCGGCGAGCTCGGCGAAGGCGACCGTGGCGGCCGGCGCGGTGAAGTCGAGGACGCCGTCGGCGCCCGCGAAGGCCGTGAGGGCGTCGTCGGTGACGGGAACGTCGAGGGGTGGCAGCCCGGCGAGCACACCGGCGTCCTGGCCGAGCGCCGGCGAGCCGTCGCGCTCGATCGCCGCTGAGAGCGTGCAGCCCTCGGCCTGCGCCACCGCGCGGATCAGCATCCGCCCCATGCGCCCGTCGGCGCCGACCACCACGAGCCGCATCCCGTTCCCCAGCTTGCCGTCTCAGGCGGGCAGGAACGCGGCCGCGCCGGCCCCGCCCCTGCCCGCATCGCTGTCCGGGTCCCCGCTCCGCCGCGCGGGCGGCGGGAGCCCGGGCGCTCTCACTCCTTCTCGGGGGCGATCTGCTCGAGGCCGCCGATATGCTTCTGCGCGTAGAGCGGCAGGCCGATCTGCTTGATCAGCTCGAGCTGGGTCTCGAGGAAGTCGATGTGACCCTCCTCGTCCTCGGCCAGATCCTCGAAGAGGCGCTTGGATACGCGGTCGTTGATCGAATCGCAGTACTTCGCGGCCTCGAGATAGAGGCTGCGGGCCTCGTTCTCGGCGGCGAGATCGGATTCCAGGATCTCCTGAACGTTCTGGCCGATCCGCAGCGGGTCGAGTTCCTGCAGGTTCGGGAACCCGTCGAGGAACAGGATCCGGTCGATGAACCGGTCGGCGTGGTTCATCTCCTCGATCGATTCCTTGCGCCAGAACTTCGCCAGCTCGACGTAGCCCCAGTCATTGAGCATGCGGAAATGCAGCCAGTACTGGCTGACCGCCGTCAGCTCACTGCGCAGGCCGCGATTCAGATACTCGATGACCTTGGTGTCGCCCTTCATGCCCCCGTACTCCTTACCGTGCTCTCAGGCGGGGGGTAGAAGCATCAGGCCGCGACTCCCTCATCCGCAGTTTGGAATTTCACCAAACTACAGGCGCTCGCGCAAGCCGTCGTGCAAGCATGGCTGCTCTCCGCCGCCGCGGCCTCGCCCAGCGCGGTCTGCATGATCGCGCGGATCGTGCGGGCGCAGCGCCCGCATTTCGGGCTGCAGCCGAGGCAGGCGTAGACCTGAGCGGGCGTGCGCGGGCAGCCGGGTCCGGGGGCGAGGCAGCCGCGCACGGCGCCGTCCGATAAGACGTTACAAGAACAGACGATCATGCGCGCCGCAAATCCCGTCATCCCCGTGCCCGCCGCGGTCGTCGACGACCGTCCGGGGCACCCGCGCCAGTTTAGAAGAATTGAAAAGTAGCTTGCTTTTCAATACCTTATTGGTCGCGGTCGACATGGCACCGCCGCCCGCGCGGGTCAAGGGCGTGCGATCTAAGTGCGCCCCAACTGTCAGGTCGGGCCGTCAGCGGGCGAGTTCGCGCAGGCCGAGCCGGATGAGCACTTTGGCCTCGGCGCCCTCCCCCGCACCCTTGAGCGCGGCCGCGATGGCGGCGGCGGCCTGGACCTGCGGGTAGCCGAGATTGACCAGTGCCGAGACGGCGTCCGCCACCGGCTGCGGGGCGGCGCCCTCCTCGACGGCGCCCGCAAGGGCGACCAGCGCGGGATCGACGGGCGCGAAGGCCGGGGCCTTGTCCTTGAGCTCGGCGGCCAGCCGGGCGGCGAGGCGCGGCCCGACGCCCGGGGCTCGGCTGATCGAGCCCTTGTCGCCGGTAGCGATGGCGCTCGCCAGCGCCTCGGGCTCCAGCACCGACAGAACGCCGAGCGCCACCCGCGCGCCGACGCCCTGGACGGTCTGGAGCAGGCGGAACCACTCGCGCTCGGCGTCCGAGCGGAAGCCGTAGAGGCGGATCATGTCCTCGCGGACGTGGGTCTCGATCGACAGCGCCGCGGGCTCGCCGACCTTGGGCATGCGCTGCAAGGTCCGCGCCGAGCAGTGAACGATGTAGCCGACCCCCGACACGTCGAGGATCACGAAATCCTCGCCGAACGAGTCCACGACGCCCTTGAGCTTGCCGATCATGCCACGCCTGCCGCTACCTCGGCTTGCCTACAGAACCGCGGCGGCCTTCGCCAGACGTGCTTGAGCGCGCAGGGAGATCATGAAATCACGGGCCCGCGCCGGCCGAGCTTGGCCGGTCACGGGGGGATGACATGCGCGCGCCACTTCTTGTCCTGATCGGCCTGCTCTGCGCCGGCCCGGCCCGGGCGGCGGACAACCCGGCAGCCCCGCCCGCACCGGTCGCGCCGAGCGCTGATCCGACGCAGGTCCGGCCCGGCAGCTACGTCCTCGATCCGGATCACGGCAAGATCACGTGGTCGGTCTCGCATCTCGGCTATTCGACCTATTACGGCCAGTTCACCGGCCTGAGCGGCACGCTCCAGCTCGACCCGAAGGCGCCCGAGAAGAGCCGCCTCGAGGTGACTGTGCCGCTCGGCGGCGTCATCACCGGCAGCACCCGGCTGAACGAGCACCTCGCGGCCCCGGATTTCTTCGACACGGCCAAGTTCCCGAGCGCCACCTTCACCGCCACCAAGGTCGAGCCCACCAGCCCGACCACCGCGCGGATCACCGGCGACCTCAACCTGCGGGGGACGGTCCGGCCGTTCGCGATCGACGCCACCTTCAACCAGGCCGGCATCCACCCCGTGGACCAGCGCTACACCGTGGGCTTCGACGGGCGCGCGGTCGTCAAGCGCTCGGATTTCGGCATCAACGCCTACCTGCCGCAGCTCGGCGACGAGGTGAGCCTGCGCATCGAGGGCGAGTTCAAGGCCGCGCCCTGACGGCCGGTCCGTCTGCCGACCGCGCGCCGACCGCGGGCCGACGCGGCGGGTGACGCCCCGTCGCCGGACGTGTAGTCAGCCGCCGTCGCGGCGCCGCGGCGAGGGGCGCGCCCAAGGGAACGCGCGTCTCCCGGTCGGCGCCCGGCATCGTCGCGAAGATGCGGGTGCGCCACCGCGCCGATCGATGCTTACCCTGGAGGTCTCAGCCGTGCGGCGTGTCGGTGTCCCCACCCTTGCCCTGACGCTAGCCCTGACGCTGAATCTCGCGGGGACGGCCGCCGCGCAGGCGCCCGCCGCGCCGGCCAATCCGGCCGCGCCGGCGTCGGCCCTCGACAATTACGCCTCGGCGGCGGCCACGACCATCATCGCCGAGCAGGCCTGCCCGGGCGTGCAGGTCCGGGCCGGCCAGCTGACGACGCTCCGCCTCGCGGCACGCGTCAATGCCGGGCAGGAGGCGATCCTGGAGGAGAAGCTGCGCACCCGCGCCACGCAGGTGCGCCAGCAGCTCGCCGCCGACGGCCGGGAGACGTGGTGCGCGCAGGCCCTCGCCGCCTTCGGCCCGGCGGGCAGCGTCGCGAAGGGCATCCTGGCGACCGGCGCGCCGATCCGGTGACACCGCCCAGCAGGCCGCCGCGGATTGACACGGCGCCGGCGCGCCCGTACTGAGCCCGCATGGCGCGCGGCCTCAGCTGGGGTCCGCGCGTTTCGCGTTGTCCGGGCCGAACGCCCGTTCAATGACTTCAAACAAGAAGCCGGTCCAGGGGCAGCCGCCCCGGAGGCCGTTCGAGAACACGAGAGAACGATGTTCGCAGTCATCAAGACGGGCGGTAAGCAGTACCGCGTCGCCGCCAACGACACCATCACCATCGCCTCCCTGGCGGGCGAGGCCGGCGAGGCCGTGACCTTCGGCGAGGTCCTCCTGTTCGCCGACGGCGCGGGCGCGACCCAGGTCGGCGCCCCGACCCTGTCGGGCATCAGTGTCACGGGCGAGATCGTGCGCCACGGCCGCGACAAGAAGGTCATCGCCTTCAAGAAGCGCCGCCGGCAGAACTCCCGCCGCAAGCGCGGCCATCGCCAGGACCACACGGTCGTGCGCATCACCGGCATTTCGGCCTGACGCACGCCAGACGCTGGGCGCGTACGGTCCTGAGGGACCGATCCGCGACCGCATCCACGCCACTCAGAATTCGGAGCTCATCCCATGGCACACAAGAAGGCTGGCGGCTCGTCCCGCAACGGTCGCGATTCGGAAGGCCGGCGCCTCGGCGTCAAGAAGTTCGGCTCGGAGGCCGTCATTCCGGGCAACATCATCGTGCGTCAGCGCGGCACCAAATGGCATCCCGGCGCCAATGTCGGCATGGGTAAGGACCACACGATCTTCGCGCTGGTACCGGGCCATGTCCGCTTCGAGACGCGCCGCGGGCGCGCCTTCGTAGGTGTTACCCCGCTGGCCGAGGCCGCGGAATAAGAGGCGGGCGCCCTGAGTGGCGAAGCTGGCGTCCCGCCCGGTGTCCCACACCGGACCGGAGACGTCGTTGCCGAGCCCCTGACGGGGCAGGTCGGACGGAACACCGGGGAGGATGGGACGCCATCCTCCCCTTCGTCGTCTTGAGGCGGTGCCCCGGAGCCGGGAGCGCCGCCCTGCGAGGGCACGATGTTCCCCGATCTGACCCGTGATGACGTTTTCCGGATCGAGACGCGGCGGCTGTGGCTGCGCTGGCCGACCGCCAAGGACAGGGACGCGATCCTGAAGCTGGCCGGCGACCCGTCGGTCGCCGCGATGCTGGCGCGGGTGCCGCACCCGCTCCCGGCCCCGGAGGTGGACGCGTTCCTGCTGCAGGCGCGCTCGCGGAACGCCGCCGGTTCGGCGCTCACGCTCGCCCTCGCGCCACGGGCGGCGCCGGGCAGCCTCATCGGTGTCGTCAGCATCGACGGGCGGAGCGACGGACCGCCGGAACTCGGCTACTGGCTCGGGCAGCCCTACTGGGGCAGCGGCCTGATGGCCGAGGCCGTGACGGCCCTGTGCCACGCGTTCTTCGCCTATACGGGCGGGACGGAACTCGCCGCCTCGGCCCGCACGGTCAACCCGGCGTCCCGGCGCGTGCTGGAGACCTGCGGCTTCGCGCAGGCCGGCAGCGCGATCCGGCCCTTTCCGGCGCGCGGCGCGGACCTTCCGGTCGATCTCTTCAGCCTCGACCGGCAGCGCTGGCAGACTCCGCCGTCCGAGCCGGCGATGACGCGGGCCGCCTGAGGCGGCCCCGCGGCGCCGGACTGGCCGGCGGCCGCCGACAGGGTGATGGTGCGGGTCGCGAATCCGCGCCCGACAAAGGATTCAGGTCGTGAAGTTCCTCGACGAAGCCAAGGTCTATGTCCGCTCCGGTGATGGCGGTCCCGGCTGCGTCTCGTTCCGGCGCGAGAAGTTCATCGAGTTCGGTGGACCGAACGGCGGTGACGGCGGCCGCGGCGGCGATGTCTGGGTGGAGTGCGTCGAGGGTCTCAACACCCTGATCGACTACCGCTACCAGCAGCACTTCAAGGCCAAGAAGGGCGAGCACGGCATGGGCTCGAACTGCCACGGCGCCAACGGCGCCGACACGGTCCTGAAGGTCCCGGCCGGCACGCAGATCTTCTCCGAGGACGGCGAGACGCTGCTCGCCGACCTGACCGAGGTCGGCCAGAAGATCCGCCTCGCCAAGGGCGGCAACGGCGGCTTCGGCAACGCCTACTTCGCGACCTCCACGAACCGGGCCCCGAAACACGCCAATCCCGGCCTGGAAGGCCAGGAGATGTGGATCTGGCTGCGGCTCAAGCTGATCGCAGATGCCGGACTCGTCGGGCTCCCGAATGCCGGCAAGTCGACCTTCCTGGCGAGCGTCACCGCGGCGAAGCCGAAGATCGCCGACTACCCGTTCACGACCCTGCATCCCGGCCTCGGCGTGGTTCGCTCGGACGGGCGCGAGTTCGTGCTCGCCGACATCCCGGGCCTGATCGAGGGCGCCCACGAGGGCGTCGGCCTCGGCGACAGGTTCCTCGCCCATGTCGAGCGGTGCCGGGTGCTGCTGCACCTCGTGGACGGCACGAGCGAGCATGCGGGCAAGACCTACAAGCTGGTTCGCGGCGAGATCGAGGCCTACGGCAACGGCCTCGCGGAGAAGCCCGAGGTCGTGGCGCTCTCGAAGGCCGACGCGCTCGACGCCGACACGCTCAAGAGCCAGGTGGCCAAGCTGAAGCGCGCCGCCGGCCGCGCGCCGCTGGTCCTGTCCTCGGCGAGCCGCAAGGGCGTTCCCGAGGCGCTGCGCGCGCTTCAGGCCGAGATCGATGCCAGCGCCGAAGCCGAGCGGAAGCCGGCGGCCGCCTGGCAGCCGTAGCCCTCGACCGACTGTTCAAAGGGCGGGTCTTGGTTCACACCCGCCCCGAACGCGCCGTCCCGCAAGAATCATGATCCCTGCCCTCGAAGAATTCCGTCGCGTGGTCATCAAGGTCGGCTCGGCCCTGCTGGTCGACCGCAGTGCCGGCCGCCTGCGCCACGCTTGGCTCGCCGCGCTGGCCGAGGACATCGCGGAGCTGCACAAGCGCGGCGTCGACGTTCTGGTCGTGTCCTCGGGCAGCATCGCCCTCGGCCGGACGGTGCTGGGCCTGCCCCCCGGCGTCCTGCGCCTGGAGGAGAGCCAGGGCGCGGCCTCGGTGGGGCAGATCACGCTGGCGCGCCACTGGGCCGAGGCGCTGGGCCATCACGGCATCGTCGCCGGCCAGATCCTCGTGACGCCGCAGGATACCGAGGAGCGCCGCCGCTACCTCAACGCCCGCGCCACCGTGCTGAAGCTCCTGGAGATGCGCGCGGTGCCGGTCGTGAACGAGAACGACACGGTGGCGACCTCGGAGATCCGCTACGGCGACAACGACCGGCTCGCCGCCCGGGTCGCCACCATGATCGACGCCGACGTGCTGGTGCTGTTCTCGGACATCGACGGCCTCTACACGGCGCCGCCCCAGAGCGATCCGGACGCCCGCCACCTCGCCGTGGTCGACCGGATCACTCCCGAGATCGAGGCAATGGCCGGCGGCCCGGCCTCCGAGCTGTCGCGGGGCGGCATGCGCACCAAGGTCGAGGCCGCCAAGATCGCGGCCTCGGGCGGCACGCACCTGGTCATCGCGGACGGGCGCGGGAAGAACCCGCTGAAGGCCGTGCGGGACGGGGCGCGCTGCACGTGGTTCCTCTCGGGGTCCACGCCCACGGCCGCCCGGAAGACCTGGATCGCCGGCTCGCTGGAGCCGCGCGGCACCCTGACGATCGACGCGGGCGCCGAGCAGGCGCTCCGGAGCGGGGCCAGCCTGCTTCCCGTGGGCGTGCGGGCGATCGAGGGCAGCTTCTCCCGCGGCGACGCCGTCATGATCCGCGATCCGGAGGGCCGGATCCTCGGCCGCGGTCTCGTGGCCTATGACAGCGCCGAGGCCGCGCTGATCATCGGTCATCCGAGCGCGCACATTCCGGAACTGCTCAATTATCCCGGTCGCGCCTGGATGGTGCACCGCGATGACTTGGCACTATTCTAGAAATCGTCGACCCAAGCTAATCTATTTACAATTTTTGTCTCGATGATCGCCACCGTTCCCGGACCGGCACTCTTGTCGGGACGGCGTTCGATGTGCAAATACGGCGCTCTCCCCCCGTCCGGGCCGCGCGCGCGGCCGTCGACAACCGAGGACGCCAGCGTGCCCGTCCTGAACCTGAGATCGGACTTCGCCGAGGCCGACGCCCTTCCGGAGCAGATGGCGGCGATCGGCCGCCGCGCCCGGGCGGCGGCGCGGCGCATGGCGCTGGCCTCGGCGCGGACGAAGGACGTCGCGCTCAAGCTGATCGCCGAGCGGATCCGCGCGAGCGCCGACGAGATCCTGAGCGAGAACGCCCGGGACGTGGCTGCGGCCCGGAGCGCGGGCCAGACCGCCGCGCTGATCGACCGGCTCACCCTCGACCCCACGCGCCTCGCGGCCATCGCGGACGCCGTCGAGAAGGTCGGGTCGCTCGCCGACCCGGTCGGGCGCCAGCTCGCCGCGATCGAGCGGCCGAACGGCCTGCTGATCGAGCGCATCGCGGTGCCGCTCGGCGTCGTCGGCGTCATCTTCGAGGCGCGCCCCAACGTGACGGCGGATGCCGGCGCGCTCTGCCTGAAGGCCGGCAACGCGGCGATCCTCCGGGCCGGCTCGGACAGCCATCGCAGCGCGATGGCGATCGCGAAGGCCATGAGCCGCGGGCTCGCCGATGCGGGCCTGCCGGAGGACGCGATCCAGCTGGTGCCCACCCGCGACCGCGCCGCGGTCGGCCTGATGCTCGCCGGCCTCGACGGCTGCGTCGACGTGATCGTCCCGCGCGGCGGCCGCGGTCTCGTTGAGCGCGTCCAGGCCGAGGCGCGCGTGCCGGTCTTCGCCCATCTCGACGGCATCAACCACGTCTACGTCGCCGCGGCGGCGGATCTCGACATGGCCCGCACCGTGCTGCTCAACAGCAAGATGCGCCGCACCAGCGTCTGCGGCGCCGCCGAGACCCTGCTGGTCGACCGCGCCTGCGCGGCGACGCACCTCGCGCCGCTGGTCCAGGCCCTGCTCGACGCCGGCTGCGCCGTCCGGGGCGATGCCGCGACGCGCGCGGTCGATCCGCGCGTGACGGCCGCCTCAGAGGAGGACTGGCACACCGAGTACCTCGACGCGATCATCGCGGTGCGGGTGGTCGACGGGATCGAGGCCGCCATCGAGCACATCGAGACCTACGGCTCGCATCACACCGACGCGATCATCACCGAGAACGACGCCGAGGCGACGCGCTTCCTGGCCGAGGTCGACTCGGCGATCGTCACACACAACGCCTCCACGCAGTTCGCCGACGGCGGCGAGTTCGGCTTCGGGGCCGAGATCGGCATCGCCACCGGGCGGATGCACGCGCGCGGGCCGGTGGGCGTCGAGCAGCTGACCACGTTCAAGTACCGGGTCCACGGCAGCGGCCAGATCCGCCCGTGACGCGCACTGACGGTTCGGCGTGCGGCTGACTCTGCCGCCGAGCGCTCCCGGCATGCGGATCGGCCTCTACGGCGGATCCTTCAATCCCGCCCATCTGGGCCACCGGCACGTGACGCTTGCGGCCCTGCGTCGGCTCGGGCTCGACCGGGTCTGGTGGCTGGTGAGCCCGGGGAACCCGCTCAAGAGCCGGAGCGCCCTCCCCTCCGTCGCGGCGCGGTGCGACCAGGCGCGCCAGATCGCCCGGCACCCGCGGATCGCCGTGACCGGGATCGAGGCTGCGCTCGGCGTCCGCTTCACGGTGCAGACGCTGCGCTTCCTCACGCGCAGGTGCCCAGGCGTTCACTTCGTCTGGGTCATGGGAGCCGATTCCCTCGGGACCTTCCATCGCTGGAAGGGCTTCGCCGAGATCGCCCGCCTCGTGCCGATCGCCGTCATCGACCGGCCCGGCTTCACCATGACGCCGCTGAGTGCCCGCGCGGCCCGAAGCCTCGCCGGTGCCCGGGTTCCCGAGGCGGCGGCGTCGACGCTCGCTCTGCGGTCGCCGCCGGCCTGGATGTTCCTGCACGGGCCGCGCTCGACCCTGTCGTCCACGCAGATCCGCGCGCGCACGGGTCGGGGGACGGCGCCGCCGAAGCCTGCGCGGTTGCAATCGCGGCCCGATACCGCCAATTTCACCTGATCCCGCAAGGCCCGACGTCGCCGTGCGGCAGAACGAGGAACCAGGACTCTGCCCGAAACCAGTCACACGGAGACGATCCGCACCCCCGTCCAGGCCCCGGTCGAAGCCGGTCAGGCGCGCTCGGACGACCTGAAGGCGCTCGCCCTCGAATGCCTCGACGACATGAAGGCCGAGGAGACGATCGCGATCGATCTGGCCGGCAAGACCTCGCTCGCCGACACGATGATCATCACGTCGGGTCGCTCGCAGCGTCACGTCGGCTCGATCGCCGACAAGATCATCCAGGAGATGAAGAATCGCGGCTACGGCAACGCCCGGGTCGAGGGCATGCCGGCCTGCGACTGGGTGCTGATCGACGCCGGCGACGTGCTGGTGCACATCTTCCGCCCCGAGGTCCGCGGCTTCTACAACCTCGAGAAGATGTGGGGCGCCGACCGCCCCGTCGGGATCGCGGCCGGCTAGGCCGGATCCGAATCCGTGCGCCTGGTCCTGGCCGCGGTCGGACGGCTGAAGGCCGGGCCGGAGCGCGAACTCGCGTCACGATATCGCGACCGCGCCGCGCAACTCGGACGCGGCCTCGGCTTCCCGTCCTGCGACAGCGTCGAGATCCCGGAATCCCGCGCCCGTCGCGCCCCCGACCGGTGCGCCGAGGAGGCGGCGGCGCTCGCGACCCATCTGCCCGCGGGCGGTGTCCTCGTCGCCTATGACGAGCGCGGTCGGGCCGATCTCGCCAGCGAAGCCATGGCCGAGCGCGTCGCCGCCTGGCGCGACGCGGCACGGCCGGCCCTGGTCGTGGTGATCGGCGGCCCGGACGGGCTGGACGCCTCAATTCGGACGCGCGCGGAGCTGATCCTGTCGTTCGGGGCCGCCACCCTGCCCCACGGACTCGTTCGCGTGCTCGCCCTCGAACAACTCTATCGCAGCCTCACCATCCTGGCCGGTCACCCGTACCATCGCGGTGAGGCGGGCTGAGCGGCCGTGAGGATGTCCGAGCCCGAGTCGAAGCCTGGGTCGCGGCGCGCGCGCGCGGCACTCGCCCTGCTGGCCGCGCTGTCGATCACTGTCGCCGCGCGCGCCGAGACTCCGAAGCCCACGGATCCCGAGGCGATCCAGCGGGCCAACGAGGAGCGGGAGCGCCGGGCCGAGAACCTGAAGCGCGTGCAGGACGCCCTCGCCGCCAGCGCCGGACAGCGCGCGCAGTTCGAATCCGAGATCGCGGCGATCGGGTCCGACCGCGCGAAGCTCGACACCGCCCTCCTCGACGCGAATCGACAGGCGCAGGCGACGGAAGACCGCCTCAGCCGCCTGGAGGAGCGCCTGAAGGCGATGAGCGAGAGCGAGGCCGCGATCCGGCACTCGCTGCAGGGTCGGCGCGGCATCGTCGCCGAGATCCTGGCGGCGCTCCAGCGGATGGGCCGCCGCCCGCCGCCGGCGGTGCTGGTGAGCCCCGAGGACGTGCTGGCCGCGATCCGGACCTCGATGCTGCTCGGTGCGGTGGTGCCGGAACTGCGCGGCGAGGTGGACACGCTCGCGGCCGATCTCGCGGAAATGATCAGGCTGCGCGGTTTGATCGCGCAGGACAAGGAAGGCCTCTCGAACGACCTCGCCGGCTGGGCGCGCGAGCAGCAGCGCCTGCAGGCCCTGGTCGCCGCCCGGCGCGCGCGGCAGGCGGAGGTGGAGAGCGGCCTCACGGCCGAGCGGCGCCGCGCCACCGAGCTCGGCGCGCAGGCCAAGAACCTGAAGGACCTGCTCGACCGCACAGAGGCGGAGGTCGCCGCGGCGAAGCGCTCCGCCGAGGAGGCCAAGGCTGCCGCGGAGCGCGAGGTGCGCATCACGCAGGAGCGGTTCGCCGCGGCCGGCTTCCGCGATCCGGCGCGGCTCGCGCCCAAAGTGCATTTCGCCGAGGCGCGGGGCGAAGTGCCGCGGCCGGTGAGCGGACGCGTCGCACGCGGCTTCAACCAGCCCGACGGCAACGGCGGGACGACCCGCGGCGTGTCGTTCACGACCCGCCCGAAGGCGTCGGTCTCGTCCCCGGCCGACGGGTGGGTGCAGTTCGCCGGGCCGTTTCGGTCCTATGGCCAACTCTTGATCATCAACGCGGGCGACGGCTACTATCTTCTGCTCGCGGGAATGGACCAGATCAGCGTCGAGGTCGGTCAGTTCGTGCTCGCGGGCGAACCGGTCGGCAGCATGGGCGACAGGGGTGCGGGTCCCGGCGGGTCCGAGGGTGATCCCACGCTCTACGTCGAGTTCAAGAAGGACGGCGGCTCCATCGATCCGGAGCCGTGGTGGGCGAAGAGCCCGAATAATACGGTACTTGGCGAGAAGGTTCGCGGCTGATGCGCAAGACTTCCCTGATCATGCTCGGCGCCTTCCTCGGTGCCGGAACGTCCATGGTGGCGACCCAGACCGACTTCCTGTCGGGTCCGCGGGCCGTGGCCGCCTCGGCCGAGACCTACCGCCAGCTCAGCCTGTTCGGCGACGTCTTCGAGAAGGTCCGCACCGACTACGTCGAGAAGCCGGACGAGTCGAAGATGATCGAGGCGGCCGTCAACGGCATGCTGACGTCGCTCGACCCGCACTCGAGCTACATGGACGCCAAGGCGTTCCGCGACATGCAGACCACCACCCGCGGCGAGTTCGGCGGTCTCGGCATCGAGGTCACGATGGAGGACGGCCTGATCAAGGTCGTCACGCCGATCGACGACACCCCGGCGGCGAAGGCGGGCCTGCTCGCGAACGACATCATCACGCAGATCGATGACGACCAGGTCCAGGGCCTCACCCTGAACCAGGCGGTCGACAAGATGCGCGGCCCGGTCAACTCGAGCGTCAAGCTCAAGATCAGCCGCAAGGAGTCGAAGGACCCGATCGACGTCACGCTCACCCGCGACGTGATCAAGATCAAGCCGGTGCGCTCGAAGATCGAGGGCGGCGACGTCGCCTACATCCGCCTGACCCAGTTCAACGAGCAGACCTTCGACGGGATGCGGGCCGCCATCGACAAGCTCACGGGCGAGATCGGTGCCGACAAGATCAAGGGCTACATCGTCGACCTGCGCAACAACCCGGGCGGGCTACTCGATCAGGCCGTGATGGTCTCCGACGCCTTCCTCGATCGCGGCGAGATCGTCTCGACCCGCGGCCGCAACCCGGACGAGACGCAGCGGTTCTCGGCCAAGGCCGGCGATCTGACCAAGGGCAAGCCCATCGTGGTGCTGGTCAACGGCGGTTCCGCCTCGGCCTCCGAGATCGTGGCCGGCGCCCTTCAGGATCACAAGCGCGCGACCATCATGGGCACGCGCTCCTTCGGCAAGGGCTCGGTCCAGTCGATCATCCCCCTCGGCGGCTCCGGCGCTCTCCGGCTCACCACGGCGCGCTACTACACGCCGTCGGGCCGCTCGATCCAGGCCAAGGGCATCGAGCCGGACGTCGAGGTCACGCAGGACGTGCCGGACGAGCTCAAGGGCAAGGACGAGACCAAGGGTGAGGCCGGGCTGAAGGGCCACCTGAAGCAGAAGGACACCGACGAGCGCGGCGGATCCTCCGCCTACGTCCCGCCGGATCCGGCCAAGGACAAGCAGCTGATCTCGGCCGTGGACTTCTTGCACGGCATCCAGAAGGGCGCCGCCAACGGCACGCCCGCGCAGCAGCAGAAGCCGAGCCTGCCGAACTGATCGTTCGGCAACCCCGCGCCCCTCTGACCCGATCCCGTCCGGCCACCCGCCGGGCGGGATTTCCCGTTCTGGGACCGGGCGTTAGCGGAACGTTAACCATACCCGGCCGCAATGGATGCGAGGGTTGGGACCGCGCCGACCGGCGCAGGAACCGCGATCCCGTATCGAGAGCCGCTTGACCGAGTCCACCGACGATATCCTCACGCGCCCCCTCGGGGTGCCGGAGGCGGCGCCGGAGCAGCCCGCAGGCCGGATCGGACGGCTGATCGCGGCTGTCCGCAGGCCCCGGGTCGCGGCCGCGGCGCTCGCGGCCGGCTTCGCGGTGGCGGCCGGCCTGGTGCTCGCGCTGGGCGACCCCCAGGGCGGTGAACCCCGGGTCCAGGTGGCGATCGCGATGCGCGAACCCGCGGCCCGTCCGGCCGCACAGGCCCCGGTCGCTCAGCAGCCCCAGGTCATCACGACGGCGCCGGGAACGGCGCCCCTCCAGCGCAGCGCCGAGGAGGTCGAGACCGCGTCCGGGGTGACGGTCGTGCGCCCAGCCGGCAGCGGGCCTAGCGAGGCGGTGGTGATCCGCGTGCCGCCGCCGAGCGCCCCCCGTCTCGCCCAGGCCCCCGACCCGCGGATCAGCGAGGCGGGCCGCCACGGTCTCATGCCGAAGCTCGGCGAGGGCCGCATCCGCGCCCTCGACGTCTACGCCCGGACCGAGGAGGCCGGCAGCGGGCCGCGCATCGCGATTGTGGTGACCGGTCTCGGCGTCGGTCAGGCCGCGACCGCGGGCGCCACCGCGCGCCTGCCCGCCGCCGTGAGCCTCGCCTTCCTACCCTACGGGGGCGAGGCCGAGCGCGCCGCGGCGCGCGCGCGGGACGCCGGCCACGAGATCTTCCTGCAACTCCCGATGGAACCCTTCGACTATCCCGACAGCGATCCGGGTCCGCAGACGCTGCTGACCGCGCTGCGGGGACCGGAGAACGCGGACCGCCTCGCCTGGGCGATGAGCCGCTTCCCGGGCTACGTCGGCGCGGTGAACTTCATGGGCTCCAAGCTGATGGCCGACGCGGCTTTCGAGCCGGTCCTGCGCGAGATCGGCGCCCGCGGTCTCGGGTTCCTCGATGACGGCACGGCCCCGAAACCCGCGGCGGCGCCCGCCAACAAGGGCAAGACGCCGGTGGCCCGTGCCGAGATCGTCCTCGACGCCACGCCGCGCGCCGACGCGATCGACGCCGCGCTCGCCCAGGCCGAAGCCCGGGCCCGCGCCAACGGCTTCGCCCTGGTCTCGGCGACCGGGACACCGCTGAGCATCGATCGGATCGCCCGCTGGGCGAAGGAGATCGACTCGCGTGGGCTGCGCCTCGTGCCGGCGAGCGTGGCGCTGCGGGGCGTCCGCGATAAGCGGGTCTCGACTGCCGATTGAGCGTGTCCGTGTCCAAAGTCAGCGCAAGTAGATCCGGCGCCTTCCGGGCCGGTGAAGACTTGGTCGACGTTGCCGCCTCGCCTCCCCCTGACCTATGGTCGCCGCGATGGTAACGGATTCCGACCCGGGCATCGCCCTGCCCTACCGCCCCTGCGTGGGCATCGCCCTGATCGCGCCGTCCGGCGGCGTCTTCGTCGGGCGTCGCAGCAAGGATGCCGGTCCCGAGCACGTCGACGGTCCGCACATGTGGCAGATGCCGCAGGGCGGCATCGATCCCGGCGAGGACGCGGAGGCCGCCGCCCGCCGCGAACTCTACGAGGAAACCAACGTTCCGCCCGAGGCCGTGAAGCTCCTGGCCGAGATTCCGGACTGGCTCCCCTACGATCTGCCGCCGGCGGTGATGAAGCAGGCTTGGAAGGGCCGCTACCGCGGACAGACGCAGAAATGGTTCGCCTACGGCTTCGTCGGCAGCGAGGATCTGATCGACGTGCTCCGGCCCGGCGGCGGCGCCCACAAGGCGGAGTTCGACGCCTGGCGGTGGGCGCGGCTCTCCGAGCTTCCGGACCTGATCGTTCCCTTCAAGCGGCCGGTCTACGAGCGCGTCGTGGCCGCCTTCGCCGGCCTCGATCGATGGGCGGCGCGGTCATGACCGCGCGGACGGGGCGCTGAGGCCGTGCGCTGGCTCGCGGTCCCGGTCGCCCTCGCCCTGGCGTGGCTCGCCTTCACGATGAGCCCGCTCTGGTCGCTCTACGACCTGGCGCAGGCGGTGCGCCGGCACGATGCCACCTATGTCGAGGGCCACGTGAACTTCCGGACGCTGCGCCTGTCGCTCGTCCGGCAGATCACCGCCGCGATGCGCGCGGCGTCCGAGACCGATCCTGACCTCGAGCCCCGCGACCGCCAGCGTCTCAACGACGCCGCCTACGGCCTCGCCCTGGCGCTCGCGGAGACGATGGTGACGCCGGAGACGGTGATGGACCTGCTGGCCAATGGCTGGCCCGACAAGCTCGACCTCGAGCGCCCGGCCGGCACACGGCCGGAGGGCCTGGTCATCCGCGGCTTCGGGCGGCTCATGCCGTACTACGCGGCCCTGGAGATGCGCGGCTTCCGCGCGGTCGTGATCCCGATCCCGCCGGAAGGGTCGCGCGCAGAGCGCACGCGGATCCGGCTGCGGCTGCGCGGCCTGAGCTGGCGCCTCGTGGATATCGAGATGGCGGAGATGCTGCGCGCGCAGATCGCCGCCAAGCTCAGCCGCGCCCTGGCACGCGCCAAGATCGGGGCCAGTGCCGGCGAGGAGCGCTGAGGCGGCGCGGCGGCCCGGACGGCGAGGCGCTACTTCGCCTTCGGCTCGCCCGGCGCGGCCTTGGGCTCGCCCGGCGCGGCCTTGGGCTCGCGCGCCTCGATCAGGTCCTCGGCCTTCTCCTCGTCGGTGTCGCCGCTCTGCTCGATGGTCTTGCCCGGATTGGCGAGCAGGGAGCGCACGATCCCCAGCAGGACCTCGCACTCGCCGGGAAACTTGTAGCTCTCGAGGACGATCGCGGCGTCGCGCAGAGTCCGCAGATCGCGCACCAGCTGGGCGTTGGCGTCCTCGCGCAGCTCGCTCTTCTTGGCGATCGCCTCCTCGATCTGCGCGCCCTTCACGTCGCAGGCGGCCCGGGCCGGCGATGCGGCGACCGCGGCGGCGAGGGCGAGACCGAGTGCGGGAAGAGAGCGCCACATGGCGGTGATCCTCGAAGATCCAGTTCAGAGGGTGTGCAGGGGCGCGGCGCGCAGGACATCCTGCGTCAGCGCCACGAGTTGGCTCGGACGGTAGGGCTTCGGCACGAAGACCGAGCCCGGAACGGCCTCGCAGCCCGCCAGGGAAGCCCGGCCCCCGGAGGTGTAGACGACCGGGAGGTCGGGCGAGAGCCGGCGGGCGCACCGGGCGAGCGACAGGCCGTCCGTGTTGCGGGCCAGATCGATATCGGTGAAGAGCAGGTCGACGCTCTCCCGGGCCAGGATCGCCTCGGCTTCCCAGGCATCCGCGGCGGTGAGCACCCGGTACCCCTCTTCGAGGAGCGCCTCGGCGGCCAGCTCGCACACGGTCGGCTCATCCTCGACGACCAGGATCGTGGCGGCCCCCCGGTCCGGGACGGGCAGGGTCGGGCAGACGAACGCGGCGGCGAACGGAACCATGACGCAACTCCCACTCACCCGGCGGGGGCACGGTGTTCCCGAGCCGGATCGCTGGGGCAACGACCCCTTCCGACGCGGCGTTCACCGTGTTTGCATCGAATTGCTCGGGTTTGGTGAGCGACGCGTTAACCGCGGCCCGTCACCCCTGAACGAAGGCGTCCGAATGGTTAACAGAGCGTTACCGATCTGCGACCGCGGGGCCGAACCGTGAACCGCCCGGCTCAGTTGGGCGTCGGCCTGCTCCTCACCGGTATGGCCGGCTACGTCGACGCCCTCGGCTTCGTACGGCTCGGCGGCCTCTACACATCCTTCATGAGCGGCAACACCACGCAGCTCGCCGTTCTCGGCGCCCAGGTCGAGCTGCACCACATGATCCTCCCGGCGATCCTGATCCTGGCGTTCCTGACGGGATCGGTCCTCGGGAGCGGGCTGGCGATCCTGGTGCCGCCGCGCTGGGCGACGCCGGCGGTCCTCGCCTACGAGTCGCTCCTGATCCTCGCCGGTCTGGGGCTCGGACTCCAGTCGCCCGAACTCGGCGTCGCGGCCTTCTTCGTCGCCTTGGCGATGGGATCCCAGAACGCGGTCCTGGCGCAGGTGAAGGGCTTCCGGGCCGGCACCACCTTCGTCACCGGCGCGCTGTTCAGCCTCGGCCAGAAGATCGCGCAGGCCCTGACCCGCACCGGAGATCCGCTCGGCTGGCTCGGCGACGCCTCCGTCTGGATCTCGCTGCTATTCGGCGCCTACCTGGGCGCGCGGGCCTATCAGCAATTCGGTCTCTACGCGCTGATCGCCCCGGCGGCGATCTCGGGTGGCCTGGCGTTGATTACCGCCTTCCTGGTCTTGCGCACCGCGCCGCCGGCCGCAAATGTCCCCCCGACATGAGCAGCCCCGTCAGCAACCCGTCCCTCACCAGTCACGTCGCCGCGCTGGAGCCCGGCGAGCACGTGCTCGCCGCGCATTTCCTCAAGGACGTGCCGGCCCTGGCACTCAGCGACGGCACGGTCGCGCTGGTGCGGGAGGACGGGATCGCCCGCGTCACCGCCCATCCCGACAGCGGGATCCTCGTCGCGGCCGGCGGCGTCGACCGGCTGCTCACCGGGGGCGACGACGGCCGCGTGGTGGCGATCCGCGCCGACGGCGCGATGGAGCAGCTCGGCCTCGCCAAGGGCGGCGCCTGGATCGACGCGCTCGCCGCCCATCCCGACGGCGCGGTGGCGTGGTCGGCCGGCCGGACCGTCGTGGCCCGCGACGCGAAGGGCCGCGAGAAGACCTTCGAGGCGCCGTCCTCCGCCCGCGGCCTCGTCTTCGCGCCCAAGGGCTACCGGCTCGGCGTCGCCCACTACAACGGCGTGAGCCTCTGGTACCCCAATCTGGAGGCGCCGGCCGAGGTGATCACCTGGAAGGGCTCGCATATCGACGTCACGTGGTCGCCGGACGGGCGCTTCGTGGTATCGACCATGCAGGAGAACAGCCTGCACGGCTGGCGCCTCCAGCCGGATCGCGGGCACATGCGGATGTCGGGCTATCCCGGCAAGGTCCGCTCGATGTCGTGGTCGTTCGACGGGAACTGGCTCGCCACCAGCGGGGCCGAGGCGGCGATCGTGTGGCCCTTCGATTCCAAGGAAGGTCCGACCGGCAAGGCCCCGCGGGAATGCGGCGTCCGCCCGGCCCGCGTCTCCCGCGTGGCGTTCCACCCGAAGGCGCCGGTCCTGGCCATGGGCTACGAGGACGGTTGCATCCTGCTCGTCCGCTTCACCGACGCGGCCGAGTTGCTGGTGCGACCGGCCGTCCAGGGGAGCGGCGTCACGGCGCTCGGCTGGGACGCGCGCGGCGGCCGCCTGCTGTTCGGCTGCGCCGACGGCAAGGCCGGCCTCCTCACGCTGCCGGGCTGAGACGCAGGGTCAGGGGTCGTCGCACCCGCGGCTGGAACCACCGCCCCGCGCATGCTCTTTGTCGGGGGTCGATTCCCCCGCCGGAGGCCAGGCATGTTTCGCGTGTTCCGCACCTTCGGCCTCGCCCTCGGCCTGCTCGGAGGCTTGGTCGCCGCGCAGGCCCCGGAATTCGCGCAGCAATACGCGCAGCGCCTCGGGGGCGCCGCGGACGAGCTGCGTCGGCAGGTGGCCGTCCTCGAATCCGACGCGCAGGCCTCCGGGACGACGCGCGAGGGTGCCGTCGACCGGCTGCGCGCCAGCCCGGACCAGCTCGTCGCCCGCCGCGGCGAGGCCGCCCGGGCCGACATCGCCCGTCTCGCCCGCCTGAGCGCCCAGCAGCAGGCCCTGAATGCGGCGACGAGCCCACTCGGACGTGTGGTGGCGATGCTCCGCGACCCTGACGTGCCGGTGGCCGAGGCCGCCTATCACGACTTCAGCCCGGCTGTGCCCACGAACGCCGACGGCTTGGCCGCGGGTCTGATCGGATTCTTCGTCGCGTGGGGCGGCTGGCGCGTCGCGTCGGATGTCGGCCGGCGGGCCGCACGCCGGCGCCCGCGGGAGACCGCGACCGTCGCCTGAGCGCCGTTCGCGCGGGCCAGACTGTGGCGCAACGTCTACAGCAGCTTGCGCGAGCCTTGCGTATCGAGCAGGGATCCGGCCGTCCCGGTCCGGGAGAAGGCGCAAGATGCCGCGCGCGTCGAACTCCACCACCATCGATCCGGCGCTCGACGCCGCCGCGCTGCTGCGGCGTATCGGCTTCTTCGGCCTCTTCGTGGTTCTCCCCGTCCTCGCGCAGGTCGCACGACGCGCCTCGGTGATCCTCGCGCCGATCGCCGTGATCCTCCTGATCATCGCCAGCGTCATCGACCGGCGCCAGCGTCCGGTCCGTCCGGCGACCTATCGCCTCCTGACGGCTCCGGCCTTCCTGGCGGGCATGCTGGTCGTGCTGTGGTCGGCGCTCTCGCTGACCTGGACGCCCTTCCTCGGGCCGGCGCTGGAGCGGCTGGCCAATCTCGGCGCAACCATCGGCCTCGCCCTTCTGGGCTACCTCGCCCTCCCCGACAGGATGCGCTCGGCCAACCTCTACCTCCTGCCGCTCGGTGTCGTGGCGGGCGCGATCGTGGCGATCATGCTCGGGCTGTTCGGCGCCCACATCGCGCCGCCCGGAGTCGAGGATGACGGGGCCCTCGATCGCGGCCTCGTCCTGCTCATCCTGCTGCTCTGGCCGGCCCTCGCGTGGCTGCGGTCCCGCCGCCGCGACCGGGAGGCGCTGGGCCTCGCGCTGCTCGTCGCCCTGGCGCTCACGGTCCAGCCTGACGGGACGCAGATCGCCGCCCTGTCGGTCGGCGCCGTCGCCTTCGCGGTGACGAGCTACCGGCCGCGGCTCGGGGTGACGCTCACCGCTCTCCTCTCGGCCGCCCTGCTGGCGGCGGCGCCGTTGCTCCCCTTCCTGGCGCGGCCGGTCGGAGCCGCGCTCCTGGGGCCGGTCGCCCCCGCGGTGCTGTCGCTGAAGAGCTGGCAGAAGGTCGTCACCTCCGATCCGGTGCGGCTGATCACAGGGCACGGGTTCGAGACGGCCCTGCGCGGACGCCTGGTCGGCCTCCTGCCGGCCAACGCACCGACCACGGCGCTCTTCGAGTTCTGGTACGAGCTCGGCATCGTCGGCGCCCTCGCCGCCGCCTTCGCCCTCTACGCCTCGATCCGGCGGGCCGGCCGGGACGGCCCGGCCGTCGTTCCCGGCGCGATGGGCTGCTTCGCCGCCGCCTTCACGGTGGCCTGCCTGAGCGTCGGGCTGACTGCCGTCTGGTGGCTCACGACGGTCGCCATCGCGATCTTGGTATTCGTCGCGGTGGAGCGCGGCCAGTTCCGGACCAGCCGGCCGAAGGTCGCCAAGCTGCATCGCCTGCAGACGCGGGGCGAGTGAGCGGTCAGGCACGCAGGAAGCCGTGCAGGCGGATCCAGGCCAGGAACAGGCCCGGCCAGGCCGCCACGGGTGTCCCGGGCGCGCCGAGCCCGAAGCCGTGGCCGCCGCGCTCGAACAGGTGCAGCTCGGCCGGCACCCGCGCCTTGCGCAGCGCCGAGAACATCAGCAGCGGATGGTCGGCCACGGCGACGGGATCGTCGATCGCCTGGACGAGGAAGGTCGGCGGCGTCTCCGGCCCGACCTGCAGGTCCACCGAGTAGGTCTTCATCTCGTCGGGGGTGACGTCGTCGCCGACGAGGATGCGGCGGGTCGCGGTCCGGTCGAACGGCTTGCGCATGGTGATGACGGGGTAGATCAGACCGGCCAGCGCGGGCCGGATCGGCTGGGCGTCCGCGGCGTCGACGCCCGCGTACAGGTCCCGGGCGCTCCCGACGGCGGTCTCGCCCATGAGGTGGCCGCCCGCCGAGAAGCCGAGGACGCCGACCCGCGCTGGATCGATGCCGAACTCGGCGCCGCGCGCCCGGACCAGCCGGAGAGCGCGCTGGGCATCCTGGCGCGGCGCGTCCGGCCCCGAGCCCCAGCCCTCCGCGGGCAGGCGGTAGACGAGGAGGAAGACCGTGATGCCGGCCGCGTTCAGGACGCGGCCGACCGGGACGCCCTCGTTGCCGAGGGCGATGAACTCGTACCCGCCGCCCGCCGCGACGATCATCGCGGCGCCGTTGGGATTGGCCGGCCGCATGACCAGCAGACAGGGCCGCGCGACCCGGGTGACGTCGCCGAACGTCCCCTCGACGTAGCGGTAGCCGTCCGGGTTCGGCCCGTCGCCGCCGCCCGGCGGCGCGCCGGGCCACAGCTCGATCACCTGCAGATCCGCGCCGGGCAGCGAGCGCGGCAGAGCCCGGATCGACTCGTGCGGCGCGGGCTGCGGTGCCGTCTCCGCCGGCCCTTCCGCCCGGGCGTTGCGCAGCCCGAGGACGCTTCCGAGACCGGCGAGCAGGAGACGGCGGTCGAGGCGCAAAGGCATCTCCCGGGTGAGGCCGCGCGCGGGACCGCCCCCCGGCGAGCCCGGCTCCCGCGGGAGCGCGGGGGCAACGCCCAAGGACGCGAGGCGGGTTCCGTCGCGGCGGCGCGCCTCAGCTCTTTCGCGCGATGACGGCGACGTAGAAGCCGTCGGTCCCGGTCCGCAGCGGGCTCATCTGGATCCCGTGGGCCGTCTTCCGCACGGCTGACCGGAGCGAATCCGGCCCTGTTGCCAGCACCTCGTCCGCGGGGACGACGTCGAAGCGGCCGCGCCAGCCCGACAGGAGGCCGGAGACGGCCGCGTCGTTCTCCGCCGAGAGCAGCGAGCAGGTGATGTAGACGATCCGGCCGCCGGGCCTGACGAGTCGCGCCGCCCGATCGAGGACCTGCGCCTGCTCGGCGGTTCGCAGCGCGAGGCTTCCGGGCCGCAGCCGCCATTTGGCATCCGGATTCCGGCGCCACGTGCCGGACCCGGTGCAGGGCGCGTCGACCACGACCCGGTCGACCTTGCCGTCGAGATCCTCCAGGACGTCGGCGCGCGCCTTGCCGCTGCGCGGGGTTCGCACCTCGGCCAGCGCACCGGACCGGCGCAGGCGCTCGTGGATCGGCGCGAGCCGGCGCGGATCGCCGTCGGTGGCAATCAGGCGGACGCCGTTGCCGGTCTCCGCCGCGAGGGCCAGGGTCTTGCCGCCGCCGCCCGCACAGAGGTCGACGATGGTCTCGTCGGCGCGCGGCGCGGCGAGGAGCGCGGCGAGCTGCGAGCCCTCGTCCTGGATCTCGTACCAGCCCTCCAGGAACTCGGCCTCGACGTGGAGCGCCGGACCGCGCCCGTCGGCGCCGATCGGGACGCGCAGGCCCGCCGGCGCGTGCGGTGTCGGCGCGGCGTCGTAGGCCGCGAGCGCCGGCAGGATCGCGTCGCGGTCGCCGCGCAGGGCGTTCACGCGGATATCGAGGGGCGCGCGCCGCGCCAGCGCCTTCAGCTCCGGAACGAGGTCGTCGCCGAGCGTGGCCGCGAGGTCCGGGAGCACGAAGGCCGGCGCGTCGCCCGCCACCTCCGGCGGCGCGTCCTGCAGCGTCCCGCCGTCGAGGCGCGCGCGCTCGTCGTTGCTGAGGGGAGCCGGCGCGAAGCGCTCGCCGGTGAACAGGGTCGCGACCGAACCCGCCGCGAGCCCCTGCTGGAGGCGTAGCGTGCCGATCAGGACGGCCCGCGGCGTGTCCGCGCCCATGATCCAGGCCGCCGACGCCCGCCGCCGCAGGGCGTCGTACACGAGGCTGGCGATGCCCGCGCGGTCGCCCGAGCCGGCGAAGCGGTGGGCGAGACCCCAGTCCTTCAGGGCGTCGGCGGCCGGCCGGCGCCGCTCGGCGATATCGGTGAGGACTTCGATGGCGGCGGAGCAGCGAGCGGCGGGGGTCAGGGGTCGGATCCTTCGGAATGCGTCAATGACGACGTGAAACGGCCACGCTTGGCCCACGATGCCGCCACGTTACGGCCGAGCTTCCTGCACCTTCGCGGCGCAGACCGTGCTGCGGGCGGTCCGCCGTGCGGGCCGCCGCGTGTCGTATGGCATCCGCCCCCGCCGGACCAGACTGGTCCGATGGCGGGCGCATCCCGGGAGTACCCCAGCCCATGACGTCCACCGTTCGCGTCGCCCTCGCGGCCCTGGTCACCGCCTCGCTCGCCGCCTGCGCGAGCGCGCCCGCCGCCCAGCCGGAGCTGACGCCGGTGCCGCGTCCGCGGGTCGATGCCAAGACGCAGCTCGAATACGGCAACCCGCCCCCGCCGCCGCCCGGCCGCTACTGAGGCGTCCGCGCGGGGCGCGGCTCAGGCCGCCTCCCGCGCCCGGCGGGCCTCGTAGGCCTTGAGGCCGGTATAGACCGCGGCCAGGAGCGGGAACGGCACCTCCGGCGCCAGCCGCTGGCCGCGGGCGATCAGGTCGCCGATCACGTGGTCCGCCTCGATGCGACCCCGGTTCTCGATGTCGCGCAGCATCGAGGCCGTGAAGGTGGACCCGGCCGCCGTCAGCTGCGCCCGCGCCCGCTCGGCCACGACGGCGCGCGGCTCGTAGCCGCTGGCCGCGGCGACGCTCGTGCATTCGGCGTGCAGCGCAGAGATCAGCGCGGTGCCCTCGGGCGCCGCCACGATGTCGCCGACCGCGGCGCGCATCAGCGTGGTCGCCCCGGCGAGCGTCGCCAGGAACACCCACTTCTCCCACATCTCCTGCAGGATTACGTCGCTCAGGCGCGGCTGGAACTTGAGGCCGCGCATCAGCGCGTCGACCGCCTCGATCCGCGCCGAGCGCGACCCGTCCCGCTCGCCGTAGGTGATGCTGCACAGCTCGCTCATGTGGCGGATCGCGCCGTCCGGCGCGAGCGTCGCGGCGATCGCGCACGAACCGCCGAGAACGCGGTCCGTACCGAACTGGGCGTCGAGCACGTCGAGATGCGACATGCCGTTGAGCACGGGCAGGATCGCGGTGTCGGGGCCCACGGCCGGCGCGAGGTCAGCGACGGCGCTGTCGAGGTCGTAGGCCTTGCACGACAGCAGGATCAGGTCGAACCGCCCGGCCCCGGCCAGCCTATCGGCCGTGACGGTGGGCGGAGCGGGCAGATGCAGGTCGCCGAGCGGCGAGCGGACGTTCAGGCCGTCCGCCGCCAGCTTCGCCGCCCGCGCCGGCCGGACCAGGAAGGTCACGTCGGCGCCCGCCTCGGCGAGGCGCGCCCCGAAATAGCCGCCGGTCGCGCCGGCCCCGACGATCAGCGTGCGCATCGGTCCCTCAGGTCCGCGACGGGTAGTTCGGGCTCTCGCGGGTGATCGTCACGTCGTGCACGTGGCTCTCGCGCAGGCCGGCATTGGTGATGCGGATGAACTGCGCCCGCTCTTGGAACTCGGGGATCGTGGCGCCGCCGACGTAGCCCATGGCGGCGCGCAGGCCGCCGGCGAGCTGGTGCAGGACGTTGCCCACCGGGCCCTTGTAGGGGACCTGCCCCTCGATACCCTCCGGCACGAGTTTGTGGGTGTCGTTCACCTCGGCCTGGAAGTAGCGGTCGGCCGAGCCGCGGGCCATGGCGCCCACCGAGCCCATGCCGCGGTACGACTTGTAGGAGCGGCCCTGATAAAGGAACACCTCGCCGGGCGCCTCGTCGGTGCCGGCGAGCAGCGAGCCGAGCATCGCCACAGAGGCGCCGGCCGCGATCGCCTTGGCGAGGTCGCCCGAATACTTGATGCCGCCGTCGGCGATGACCGGGACGTCGGCCTCGCCGGCCGCCTCGACCGCCTCCATCAGCGCGGTGAGCTGCGGCACGCCCACGCCCGCCACGATGCGGGTCGTGCAGATCGAGCCCGGGCCGATGCCGACCTTGATGGCGTCGGCGCCGGCGTCGATCAGCGCCTTGGCGCCGTCCCGCGTCGCGACGTTGCCGGCGATGACCTGAACGGCGTTCGAGAGCTGCTTCACGCGGGCGACGGCATCGAGCACCTTGATCGAGTGGCCGTGGGCGGTGTCGACCACGATCACGTCGCAGCCGGCGTCGATCAGGCGCTCGGCCCGCTCGAAGCCGCTGTCGCCCGTCGTCGTGGCGGCGGCGACGCGCAGCCGCCCCTGCTCGTCCTTGACGGCGTTCGGGTAGGCGACGCGCTTCTCGATGTCCTTGACGGTGATCAGGCCGATGCAGCGGTAATGGTCGTCGACGACCAGCAGCTTCTCGATCCGGAACTGGTGAAGCAGCCGCTTGGCCTCGTCCTGGGTCACGCCCTCGCGGACCGTGATCAGGCGGTCGCGGGTCATCAGCTCGGCGACCGGCTGGTTGGAGTTCGTCGCGAAGCGGACGTCGCGGTTGGTCAGGATGCCGACGAGCTTGCCCCGCGAGCCGTTGGGGCCGCGCTCGACCACCGGGATGCCGGAGATCCGGTTGAGCTTCATCACCTCGAAGGCGTCGGCGAGCGTCTCGTCGGGGTGGATGGTGATGGGGTTCATCACCATGCCGGACTCGTACTTCTTGACGAGGCGGACCTGCTCGGCCTGCTCCGGCGGCTCGAGGTTGCGGTGGATGACGCCCATGCCGCCGTTGGCCGCCATGGCGATGGCCATCGGCGCTTCGGTGACCGTGTCCATCGCCGAGGCGAGGATCGGCAGGTTCAGCGGAATCGTGCGGGTCAGCCGCGAGGCGACGTTGACTTCGGTCGGCATCACCGAGGAGGCGGCGGGCCGCAGGAGCACGTCGTCGAAGGTGAGTCCCTCGATGATCGATGCGGTTTCTACTCGGGCCATGTGCCAACTTTCCTCGGACGGCAGCGCGCGTGGAGGCCGCGCTGGGGGATCGGGTTGGCAAGTGCCAGTATCACGGGCTCCGCGAAGGCGCCAATGCGCGGTTGATGCGTCGCAGCGCGAAAACGCGCATGGCTCGAGGCTTATCCACGCCCGCTCGACGGGCGCGTCAGTGCCATGAACGGACGTCTGCGGTCAGACGCGGAGTTGGCGCGGGCGCCTCAGCGCATCGCCGGCGTGGCCGGGCCCTTGTCGGTGTATTCGGGCGGCAGGCCGATATAGTCGCCGAGCATGCCGTCGATGCCCGGCGCGCGGCCGAAGGCCTCGCAGTCCGGGTCGAGGGGCGCCTCGCCCAGGGTGGTGATGCGGATCCGGTCCCAGGTCGGGATCGTGTTGGGGGCGGTGAACGGGTCGTCGCCGGTCGCCAGCATGTAGCCGAAATCCTGGCCGAACTCGCCGGCGAGGTCGTAGGCGTCGCTGGCGCGGGAGAAGCGCGGCTGGCTGGTGAACGAGTTGGCCGCTCCGCCCCAGACCATGGCGGCCCGCTGCTCGCGGCGCCGGTCCAGAGCCTCGGCCTCGACCGTCAGGCTCCCGAGCCCGATCGGCACGCGCGGAATCGGCACGCGCCCGACACCCTCGGCGAAGCTCAGGCCGAGCTGCGAGGCGACCGTCACGCCCGCCGAGCCCGCGATCGTCGCGCCGGCACCGAGCAGGTCCGTCGGATCGACGCGGGTGACCTGCGCCCGCACGGTCAGGTCGGCGTCACGGCTGGTGACGATGTCGTACTTCAGCGACAGGTCGTAGCACAGCGCCCGGTCGGCGGCGTTGGCGATGAGCCGCCGCTCGGCGGCCGTCAGCGGGGCGGCGCCGGACACGTCGGCGTGGAACGCCGTCGGGATGATGCGGACGGTGCGGGCCTTCGCCAGGGCCGGCCGGTCGACGTAGATCCGCGAGGCCGAGGCGACCTGATCGCTGGACTTCAGCCGGTCGTAGCGTGTCAGCGAGCCGCGATCGTTGAGCAGGACAGTGCCGCAGGCGGCGACCATCGAGAGAAGGGCGACGCCGGCGGCGATCCGCGCCACGGAGCGGACCTTGCTGGGGCTGGGCTGCATCGAAATCCTCGCGCGCCGGCGCCGGGCCGGCTGGAGCGGCCTCACGGACGCGTGATGGAAACTTAGCCATTGGCGCACCCGCAAAAAAGGTGGCTCCGCGCCGCGGCTCAACCTCTGTTGCACGATGGATACATTCGCGAAACATGAGGGTGCGAGGTGGCCGCGCTGCCGTGCAACCGCGGCGGCGCGACATGCGTCTGCTGTGTGATGCCCGCGACCACCCAAAGACCGCTCTGGATCGTCCCCCTGACGGTCGCCACCGCGCTGTTCATGGAGAACACCGATTCCACGGTGATCGCCACGGCGCTCCCGAGCATCGCCGCGAGCCTCCACGAGGACCCGATCGCCCTCAAGCTGGCGCTGACCTCCTACCTGGTCAGCCTCGCGATCTTCATCCCGGTGAGCGGCTGGATGGCGGACCGGTACGGGTCGCGGACGGTGTTCCGCGCGGCCCTCGTGGTCTTCATGGCGGGCTCGCTCGCCTGTGCGGCCGCGAACGGCCTCGCGTGGTTCGTCGCCGCGCGTTTCCTCCAGGGCATGGGGGGCGCCATGATGGTGCCGGTCGGGCGCCTCGTGGTGCTGCGCAGCGTGCCGAAATCGCAGCTCGTGACGGCCCTCGCCTACCTGACCTTCCCGGCGCTGGTCGGCCCGGTGCTCGGTCCGCCGGTCGGCGGCCTGATCACCACGTGGTTCGACTGGCGCTGGATCTTCTTCATCAACCTGCCGATCGGCTGCGCCGGGATCGTGCTGGCGAGCCTGTACTTCGAGGACGTGCGCGAGCCGGAGCGACCGCCCCTCGACTTGCTCGGCTTCGCGCTGCTCGGGACCGGCCTCGCCGCCCTGATGCTCGGCCTCGCCTCCCTCGGCCGCCACCTGCTGCCGGCGGAAGTCTCCTGGGGCTGCCTCGCCGCGGGCGCGCTGCTCCTGCCGCTCTACTGGGCACATGCGCGGCGGGTGCCCTACCCGATCGTCCGCCTCGACCTGATGCGGCGGCCGACCTTCCGGGTCGCGGTGCTCGGCGGCAGCCTGTTCCGGATCGGCACCGGCGCGATCCCGTTCCTGCTGCCGCTGATGCTGCAGGTCGGCTTCGGGCTCGACGCCCTGCAGTCGGGCCTGATCACCTTCGCGGCGGCGGCCGGCGCGATGTTCGTGAAGACTCTGGGTCCGCGGATCCTGCGCCGCACCGGCTTCCGCGCCCTGATGGTCTGGAACGCCCTGCTGGCCTCGGCCTTCCTGGCGGTCAACGGGTTCTACACCGCGCAGACGCCCCACTGGATCATGGTGATCCTGCTGTTCGTCGGCGGCTGCTCGCGCTCGATCCAGTTCACCTGCGTCAACGCCATCGCGTACGCCGACCTCGAATCGAAGGAGATGAGCGCGGCCACGAGCTTCGCCAGCGTCTGCCAGCAGCTGTCGCTCAGCCTCGGCGTCACGCTGGGCGCGCTGGCGCTCGAGGGGAATGCCGGGTTCCACGGCCGAACGGAGATCCAGGCCTCGGATTTCGGGCCGGCCTTCTTCGCCGTCGCCGTGATCTCGGCGGCCTCGGCACTGGCCTTCCGCAACCTGTCGCCGGATGCCGGCGCGGAGATCTCCGGGCGGAAGATGTCTGCCGCGCCGCCCGCCCCGACGACCGAGATGAGGCCGCGGCACGGCTGATCAGGCCGCGGCGCGGGCCGGCGGCCGGCCGGCAGCGCGCTTGCCGGCGTTCCGCGGCGCGCTACCCTTGCCGGAGGCCTTCGCGGAGGCGGGCTTCGCGCTCGGCGCCGCGGCGCGGGTTCCGGCGCGCCAGCCCTGCCAGCTGAGGGCGCCCGGACCGCTCAGGGCGTACATGAGGAACCCGCCGGCGAGGCCGAGATCGGCCAGCATCAGCGTGCGCTCGGCGACCGCGGCGGGTCCCACATAGTACCAGAACGGGTGGAGCACGAAGGCCGTCACGGCGGCGAAGAGCGCGAGCGCCAGCCCGGTGAGCCCCGGCAGGACGCCGAGGATCAGGGCGAGCGGTCCGAACACCTGCACCACCACGGCGGCGGTGGCGACGCCGTTGGGAAACGGCATCCCGGCCCCCGCGAGCGTCATCGCGAACCCCGACACGTTGAGCGCCCGGGCGATCCCGGTCGGCAGGAGCGCGGCGGCCAGCAGCAGGCGCGCGACGAGGAGGGTTCCGTCCTGGGCGCGGGCGAGCATCGGCGTGTCCGGTCGGGTGGATCAGGACAGCAGTGTTGCAACTTTCCGCTGAAGACCCCGTTAAGGACGACGCCTCAACCGACGCCTCAACCGACGCCTCAACCGCCGACGCCGCCGCGGAACAGCCGGCCGCGCTCGGTCCAGGCGACGACGAGGAGCGACAGGGCGCCGAGACCCGCGTAGCCGATCGCCACGGGGAGCACCGTGCCGTCGAAGGACTGGCCGATCAGGAAGCCGCAGAACGCGCCCAGGATCGTGGTGTAGAAGCCCAGGAACGACGAGGCCGTGCCGGCGATGGCGCCGAGGGGCTCCAGCGCGAGGGCGTTGAAGTTCGGCATCGCGAAGCTGATCAGGAACTGATTCACCGCGAGGACCGACAGGAACAGGGCCAGCGGCGGGTGGCCGTGATAGGCCAGCCCGACGCCGACCTGCGCGAGGCCGACGAGCGTGAAGGCGATGACGCCGCTGTGCGACATCGCCCGCATCCCGAGCCGCCGGACCACGCGGGCGTTGATGAGCGTCGCCGCGCCCATCGCGCCGGCCACGAGCCCGAAGGCCAGCGGGAAGAGCGGGCCGAGGTGGTACAGGCCGGTATCGAAGACCTGCTGGGCCGAGCCGACGTAGCCCATGATGCAGCCGGTCATCAGCCCAAGCGCGGTGGCGTAACCGACGGCGACGCGGGTCTTCAGCGTCAGGCGGATCGCCTCCCAGGTCGCGGCCGGCGAGAGCGGTCGGCGATATTCCGGGTGCAGCGTCTCGGGCATCCGCAGGGAGAACCAGATCGTCAGCCAGAAGGCGAGGACCAGCATCGAGACGAAGACGTAGACCCAGGAGCCCAGCGCCAGCATCATGCCGCCGATCGCCGGCGCGATCATCGGGACGATCAGGAACACCATCATGGTGAGTGACATGACGCTCGCCATCTCGCGGCCCGCGAACCGGTCGCGCACGATCGCCACCGACAGCACCCGCCCGCCGGCGGCGCCGATGCCCTGGATGATCCGGGCGGCGAGCAGCCAGCCGAAGCTCGGCGCCACCATGGCGAGGAAGCAGCCGATCACGTAGACGGCGAGGCTCGCCAGCAGCACCGGCCGTCGCCCGATTGCGTCGGAGACCGGCCCGTAGACGATCTGCGCGAAGCCGAAGCCGATCATGTAGACGTAGACGAGGAGCTGCAGCCGGTTGGGATCGGCCACGGCGAACCGCGCCTCGATGGCCGGGAAGGCGGGCAGCAGGTTGTCGATGGAGATCGCCGTCACCGCCATCATCAGGGCGATGATGGCGACGAACTCGGCGAAGCCCGGCCCGGACCAGGGCCGCGGGGCGCGGTCGTCCTGGACCGGCGGCACGGGCCGAATCGCGATGGTCACGGCGGGCTCTCGGGGTGCGCGGGAACGGGCCGATCAGGGCTCGTCCTTCACGGCACAGTTGTGACAACCCTGCCCGCACCGCGCAGTTCAGGCCGGCAGCGGGCGCAGGGCCGGCGCGTCGGGCTTGCGGCCCACGAAGGCGGCCATCAGGGCGGCGACGAGGCAGAGCAGGCCGGCCGCCACGAAGGCGCCGAGATAGGTGCCGCTCTCGGTCCGGACCATGCCGGCGAGCCACGCCGCGGACGCCGCGCCGATCTGGTGCGCGGCCGCGATCCAGCCGAACATCAGCGCGGCGTTCTCCTCCCCGAACGATTTGCCCGCCAGCTGGACGGTGGGCGGCACGGTTGCGATCCAGTCGAGCCCGTAGAAGACCGCGAACAGCGACAGGCCGTAGAAGCTGTAGTCGAAGGAATAGGGCAGGAAGATCAGCGAGAGTCCGCGCAGCCCGTAGTACCAGGCCAGGAGCTTGCGCGAGTCGAACCGGTCTGTGAGCCAACCCGACGCCGTAGTGCCGACCAAGTCGCAGATCCCCATCAGCGCCAGCAGGCCGGCGGCCGTGACCTCGGCGATGCCGTGATCGATGCAGGCCGGGATCAGGTGGGTGCCGATCAGGCCGTTGGTCGAGGCGCCGCAGATGAAGAACGTGCCGGCGAGCAGCCAGAAATCCCGGGAGCGCAGGCCGATGCGCAGGCCGCGGAGCGCCCGCACGGCCGGGTTCTCGGTCAGCACCGGCGTCGGCGTCACCGCGTCCTCACCGTAGCGGGGCAGGCCGAGATCCGCCGGCCGGTCGCGCAGGAGCAGGGCCGCCAGCGGGATCAGCGCCAGGGTCGCGGCGGCGACCACCAGCGAGACGGAGCGCCAGCCCTGCCCCACCGCGATCGAGGCCAGCATCGGCAGGAAGACCAGCTGACCCGTGGCGCTGCTCGCGGTCAGCAGGCCGAGCACGAGACCCCGGCGCTTGGCGAACCAGCGCCCGGCCACGGTGGCGCCGAGCACGTTGGCCACCATGCCGGACCCGGATCCGACGACGAGGCCCCAGAGCAGGACCATCTGCCAGGGCGCGGTCATCAGGCTCGTGGCGGCGGTGCCGATTGCCAGGATCAGGAGCGCACCGCAGACCGAGCGCCGCAGGCCGAACCGCTCGATGATCGCCACCGCGAAGGGGCCGATCATCCCGTACAGGAAGATGTTGAGCGCGATCCCGACGCTGATCGTGGCCGCGGTCCAGCCGAATTCCCGTTCCCAGGGGACGATCAGCACGCTCGGGGTGGCCCGGACCCCGGCCCCGACGAGCAGAACCAGGAAAGTCACCGCGACGACGATCCAGGCGTAGTGCAGGCGCGACCCGGGGCGCGTCTCTGTCAGGGCGGTCATGGACGGGCTCCGGAAGCGGGGCGGATCGGTCAGGCGGCGGAGATCAGGGACTCCGCCAGGGCGGAGACGGTCGCGGGATCGACCCGGGCGTTGATACGGCTCTGCGCCTCGCGCCAGTAGGGCGTCGCGGCCGCGAGGGCCTCGCGGCCCGACGCGGTCAGGGACACGCGGCGCTCGCGCGGATCCGCCGCGCCGGGCGTGACCGAGACGAAGCCGCGGCGCTTGAGCGGGTCGAGGTTGCGGCCCATCGTGGTCCGCTCCAGCGCCGCCTCGGCGGCGAGGCGGGAGACCGGGACCGGTCCGAGCCGGTCAAGCAGCCGCAGGATCGCGAACTGGGTCACGCGGAGCCCGGTCGGCTTCAGGGCGGCGTCGTAGATCGCCGTCAGCGCCCGCGTGGCGCGACGCAGGGCGGAGCAGGTGCACGGCTCGGGTGACGGGGCGCTCATGGAATGGGTGTATATGCACGCATCGGGCGTTCGGCAAGGCGAAGCTGACGGTTCGCAGCGATCGACACCCGTTGGCCCGGAAACGGGCGGGCGCTGTCATCGACACGGCCGGTCACGCTGCTATCGCTTGGGCGAGTGACCCGGTTCGGGAGAAGCGCGATGACACTCGAGACCGCGACGGCGTTGTCCTCCTCGGAGCAGAAGACGGCCCGCACCGGGCTGATAGAGGCGGCCGCCGACATCGTCACCGAGCAGGGCGGACCCGGCGGCTTCGTCCGCGACCTGTTCGGCCGCGTGACGCCGGAGGATCTCGCCCCCTACGACCCCTCAATCCTGGCGGACCTCGCCGCCCGCGCCCGCGCCTTCCTGTCCGAGCCGCGGAGACCGGGCGACCCGGCGCGGCTGCGCCTGAGCGACAGCCAGCTGGTGCGCGACGGCCGTGCGCGCGAGACGACGGTCCTGGAGGTGATCAACGACAACCGTCCGTTCCTGCTGGACTCGACCCTGGCCGAACTGACCGAGCATGGCCTCGCCCCGCAGCTCGTGGCGCACCCGATCCTCGGGGTGGAGCGGGACGGCGCGGGCGGGCTCATCCGGGTGGTCGGGGAGACGACCGCGGACGCGCAGGGCAGTCTCGCGCGCGAGAGCTTCATCCACATCCACCTCGACCCCGTGGCGGCCGAGACAGGCGAGCGGCTCCTGAACGCCCTCGCGACCGTCTACCGGGATGTCGCCCTGGCGAGCGACGACCACGACGCCATGCTGGCGCGCCTCACCGACCTCGCCGCCGATCTCGGGCGCGGGCCGACCCCGATGCCGGGACCGGAGACCGAGGAGGCGCGCGCCTTCCTCGAATGGCTGACCGACGGCCAGTTCCTCATCCTCGGCATGCAGGAGCACGGCATCGCCGGCGACGCTCACCCGCTGGTCGAGGGGTCGAGCCTCGGCGTGCTCCGCGATCCGGGCGCCACGCCCCTGCGCCGCGGCCGGACGCCTGTGGACTACACGCCGGAGATCCTCGCCTTCCTGGAAGAGCCGCAGCCGCTGATCATCACCAAGGCCAGCGTGAAGTCCCGGGTCCACCGCTCGGCCTACCTGGACTATGTCGGCGTCAAGCTGTTCTCCGGCCTCGGCAAGCTGTCGGGCGAGGTGCGGATCGTCGGCCTGTTCACCGCCTCCGCCTACACGAGCCCGGCCCGCGAGGTTCCGGTCCTGCGCCGGAAGGTGGAGGCCGTCGTCCAGCGCGCCGGCCTCGACCCGACGAGCCATGCGGGCCGCAGCCTCCTCGCCGTGCTGGAGAGCTACCCGCGGGACGAACTCTTCCAGATCGACGGCGAGCGGCTCTACCGTTTCACCCTGGCCATCGCCGCCCTGGCCGACCGCCCGCGGGTCCGCGTGCTGTCCCGGCCCGACCGGTTCGGCCGCTTCGTGTCGCTGCTCGTCTACGTCCCGAAGGACCGCTACGATTCCGCGATCCGCGGACGGATCGGCAGCTACCTCGCCGAGACCTACGGCGGGCGGCTCAGCGCGTCCTACCCCGACTACCCGGAAGGCTCGCTCGCCCGGATCCACTACATCATCGGCCTGCCCGATCAGGGCAGCCCCGAGCACGATCCCGCCTCCCTGGAGGCCGGGATCGTCGCCCTGGTCCGGACCTGGGGCGACGCGCTGCGGGCGGCGCTGGCCGAATCCCAGGGGGGCGACCGCGCGCGGCAACTCGCCGCCCGCTACGGCGACGCGTTCTCGGCAGCCTATCGGGACAATTTCCAGCCTGAGGTCGCCGTCGCCGACGTGACCATCCTCGACAGCCTCGGCGAGACTCAGCCGCGGGCCGTCCATCTCGATCGGCGACCCAGCGACCCCGCGGCGCAGGTCCGCCTGAAGGCGTTCTCGCGCGGCACGGCGATCGCGCTGTCCGACCGGGTCCCGGCGCTCGAGAATCTCGGCTTCCGCGTCATCAACGAGCGCACGTACCAGATCGCGCCGTCCGGGACGGACGAGGCCGCGCGGGTCTGGCTGCACGACATGCTGATCGAGCGCGCCACCGGCGCCCCGATCGACCTCGCGGCGCTGGAACGCCCGCTGGAGGCCGCGATGCTCGCCATCGCGGACGGTATAGCCGAGTCCGACGGGTACAACCGGCTCGTCCTTGAGGCAGCCCTCCCCTGGCGGGAGGCGGCCCTGCTCCGGGCCCTGGGCCGCTACCTGCGCCAGCTGCGTATCCGCTACGGGCAGGACTACCTCGCGGGCACGCTGAGCCGCCACGCCGGGATCGCGCGCGCGATCGTGGCGCTGTTCCGCGCCCGGTTCGACCCGGCGCTCACCGGTGACCGGACCGCGCAGGAGGCCGAGGTACGCGCCGAGATCGAGACGGCGCTCGCCGAGGTCACGAGCCTCGACGACGACCGGATCCTCCGCCGGTTCGTCAACCTCGTCGAGGCGGCGGTTCGGACGAACTTCTACCAGACCGGCGCCGACGGGCAGCCGCGAGAGACGATCAGCTTCAAGTTCGCCTGCGCCAAGGTGACGGCGATGCCGCTGCCGCGGCCGTTCTTCGAGATCTTCGTTTACTCGCCCCGCGTCGAAGGCGTGCACCTCCGCTTCGGCTACGTGGCCCGCGGCGGCCTGCGCTGGTCCGACCGGCCGGAGGATTTCCGCACCGAGATCCTCGGCCTCGTGAAGGCCCAGCAGGTGAAGAACGCCGTGATCGTGCCGGTGGGCGCCAAGGGCGGCTTCTTCCCGAAGCGGCTGCCGCCTGCCTCCGACCGCGCCGCCTGGATGCAAGATGGGACCGAGAGCTACCGGATCTTCATCCGCACGCTGCTCGAACTGACCGACAACATCGTCGACAACGCCATCGTGCCGCCGCCCGACACGGTGCGGCACGATCCCGACGACGCCTACCTGGTGGTCGCCGCCGACAAGGGCACCGCCACCTTCTCGGACATCGCCAACGCCCTCTCGCTGGAGAAGGGCCACTGGCTCGGCGACGCCTTCGCGTCCGGCGGCAGCCAGGGCTACGACCACAAGGGCATGGGCATCACCGCCCGCGGCGCCTGGGAGGCGGTGCGCCGGCATTTCCGCGAAATCGACGTGGACGTGCAGACCGACCCGATCACCACGGTCGGCGTCGGCGACATGTCGGGCGACGTCTTCGGCAACGGCATGCTCCTCTCCGAGAGCATCCGCCTGATCGCGGCCTTCGACCACCGCGACATCTTCCTCGACCCGAACCCGGACGCCGCGGCGAGCTTCGCCGAGCGGCGGCGCCTGTTCGATCTGGGGCGGTCCTCCTGGGCGGATTACGACAAGAGCCTGATCTCGGAGGGCGGCGGCGTGTTCCCGCGCAGCCTGAAGACCGTGCCGCTCTCGGAGGCGATCCGGTCCGCGCTGGGCTTCGACCGGTCCGAGGCGACGCCCACCGAGCTGATGCAGGCGATCCTGAAGGCGCCGGCCGACCTGCTCTGGTTCGGCGGCATCGGCACCTATGTCCGGGCCACCACCGAGACCGACGAAGATGCCGGCGACCGCGCCAACGACGCCCTGCGCATCACTGGGCCGGAGCTGCGCGCGAAGGTCGTCGGCGAGGGCGCCAATCTCGGCCTGACGCAGCGCGGGCGCATCGAGGCGGCGCGCGCGGGCGTCCGCCTCAACACCGACGCGATCGACAACTCGGCCGGCGTGAACACCTCGGACGTCGAGGTGAACATCAAAATCGCGCTGATGACGCCGGAGCGGGACGGCAGGCTCAGCTACGAGGCGCGCAACACCCTGCTCGCCGACATGACCGACGACGTCGGGCGCCTCGTGCTGCGCAACAACGAGTTGCAGACGCTCGCCCTGTCCCTTGCCCAGCGCGGGGGGCTGGGGGAGACCGGCTTCGCCATGCGGACGATGCAGGCACTGGAGGCGGAGGGCCGGCTCGACCGGGCGGTGGAGTTCCTGCCGGACGACGGCACGCTCGCCGAGCGCATGCGCCGGAACGAGGGGCTGACCCGTCCGGAATACGCCGTGCTGCTCGCCTACGCGAAGCTGTCGCTGCACGACGCGATCCTCGAGAGCGCCGTGCCGAACGACCCGTACTTCGACCGGGAGCTGCAGCGCTACTTCCCGAAGGCCCTGCGCGAACGCTTCCCCGACGCCGTCAAGGGACACCGCCTGCGCCGCGAGATCATCGCCACGGCGCTCGCCAACATCATCGTCAACCGGGGTGGCCCGTCGCTGGTGACGCGCCTCGTCGACGGCACCGGCGCGGACGCCGCGACCATCGCCAAGGCCTACGCGGTGACCCGCGACGCCTTCGGCCTGATGGAGCTGAACCTCGCCATCGACGGCCTCGCCGGTCGGGTTCCCGGCCAGGGCCAGCTCGACCTCTACGCCGAGGTGCAGGATCTGCTGACGAACCGGATCGTCTGGTTCATCCGCAACCTCGACCTGGGCGGCGGCCTCGCCCCGGTGGTCGCCCGCTACCGGGACGGCATCGCCGCCGTGGAGGCCGCCCTCCCCAACGTGCTCGGCGACGAGGCGCTGGCGACGATCGGCGCCCGCGCGGCGGAGCTGACCGAGCACGGCATGGCCCCGGCCCAGGCGCGGCGCCTGGCCTCGCTCAGCGCGCTGGTCTCCGCCCCCGACATCGTCCGGGTCGCCGAGGCCAGTGGGCGCCCAGTCGAGGAGGTCGCGGCCACGTATTTCGCCCTGGAGCACGCCTTCCGGCTGGACGACCTCGCCGCCGCGGCGCGGACCGTCCCGGTGGCCGACACGTTCGACCGCGTGGCATTGGAGCGCGCGGGCGCCGGCATTGCTGCCGCGCACCGCAAGTTGACGGCCGAGGTCGTGGCGGATCTTGGCGCCGGGCCGGACGCGGTGGAGGCCTGGATCCGGGCGCGCGGCACCTCGCTCGCCCGGATCCGCGAGGCCGTGGACGCGATCAGCGCCTCCGGCCTCACGGTCTCCAAGGCGACGGTGGCGGCGAGCCTGCTCGGCGACCTCGTCCGGGCCGACTGATCGATCAGGCCCCGGGCGCGGATGCCGGTATGACGCTCCGGCGTCCGCGGCCGACCGCGGTGAGCACCAGTCCGAGCCCGGCGAGCGACACCGCGGCGGCGATCAGCGGCAGCTGGCCGTAGCCGGCCCCGAGGGTCAGCGCCGTGCCCCCGATCCAGGCGCCGGTGGCGTTGCCGAGGTTGAACGCGCCCTGGTTCAGCGTGGAGGCAAGGTTCGGCGCGTCGCTCGCCGCCTCCACGACCCAGATCTGGAGGGGCGAGACCAGGGCGAAGACCAGGCCCGACCAGAGCACCACGACCGCCACCGTGAGCGCCGGATGGTGCGCGACCGCGGCGAGCATCAGCAGGGCCGCCACGATGCCCAGGAAGCTGCCGACGATGGTGGCCATCGGGCCCCGGTCGGCCAGATGCCCACCGAGGAGATTGCCGACGGTCAGGCCCGTGCCGGCGGCGAACAGCACGCCGGTCACGCCCTGCGGCGTGAAGCCGGTCACGCCGGTCAGGAACGGCGTGATGTAGGTGAACACCGTGAAGAAGCTCACCGAGGACAGCGTCGAGATCAGCATCGGCCGCAGCACCGGCCAGCGCCCGAGCGCGCGAAACTCGCTGACGAGCCGGCCGCGGGTCCCGGGAAGCCCGTCCGGCACGCAGAGCTGGATCGCGAGCCCGGCCGCGAGCCCGATCACGACCACCGCCCAGAAGGTCGAGCGCCAGCCCGCCTCCTGCCCGAGGGCGGTGCCCAGCGGCACGCCGAGCACGTTGGCGAGGGTGAGGCCCGCGAACATCAGCGAGACCGCCTGCGTGCGCTTCTCCCGCGGCACGAGATCCCGCGCCACAACGGCGCCGATGCCGAAGAACGCGCCGTGCGCGAAGGCCGTCAGGATCCGCGCGGCCATGAGCAGGGCGTAGCTCGGCGCCAGCGCGCAACCGAGATTGCCGGCCAGGAACACCGCCATCAGCGCCAGCAGCGCGGTCTTGCGCGGCAGGCCCGCGGTCGCGATCGCCACGATCGGCGCGCCCACGACCACGCCCATGGCGTAGCCCGAGACGAGATAGCCGGCCTGGGGAATGGTGACGCCGAAGCTCTGCGCCACCTCCGGGAGCAGGCCCATGATGACGAATTCGGTCGTGCCGATCCCGAACGAGGCGACGGCGAGGGCGAGGATCGGCAGGGGCGGCACGGGGACGTCCTTCGGCGCGGGCTGAGCTCGATGGTGCAGAGCAGCATCGCAGCGCGTTCGCCGATGGATAGCGTCGGAGGCGCGGCGCACAGTTGCGCGGCGCGCAAGGGCCGCGTCGCGGATACGACGCCGCTTAGCCCCGGCTCGGACCTCTCACTCAGCCGGTACCTTCTTCCGCCTCCGCGATTTCGCAGTCGGCGCAGGGGGCGGAGTGGGCGCCTCGATGGCGGCCGCGGCCCCTCCGCGGGTCTTCCGGCGCTGCTGTCCGAGCCCGAGGGCGCGTGCCAGCTCCGATCGCTGCGCCGAATAGCTCGCCGCGGTCATCGGATAGTCCCGGGGCAGGCCCCACTTCTCCCGGTAGGCCTCGGGCGTCAGGCCGCGCAGTGTCAGGTGACGCCGGAGCGTCTTGTACGGCTTCCCGTCCTCGAAGCTGACGATATGATCATTCGTGACCGATTTGCGGATCTGCGACGGACTGAGCTTCTCGACGCTCGAGTTCGCGGCGCGACCTTGAGTTGTCAAACTGTTCAGCGCCGCGTGGATACCGCCGATCAATCCGGGAAGTTCGGAGACCGGAACGGAGTTGTTCGACACGTAAGCGGCGACGATATCGACCGCGAGCCCGATCGCCGGGCTGTGCTCACTGCCTGCGTTCTCACTCACGGCAAACCTCAGGAGTTACAATCATTCAGGCCGATCAATTCCTCTCGGAGTCGACCGAAATCTGAACCTATGTAGCATAGTGCACGAAATAGCTCAAACGTATTCGTGATCGACAGGTGAGATCGGATCGATGGGCCGCAAACCTTCCGCCCCACCGCCGTTGACGGGGCATTAACCACGTCGCCGCTAGGGTTCGTTAACCATCCGGCACTGTTCCGGGGCGGTGTGACCTGTAATCTCCGCGCTCTGGGCGGGGACTTTGGCGGAGACCGGGATCAGGTGCGGACGGCGGCTGACCGGTGGGAACGGCGGAGGATGCGGCTCGCCGCCGCGGCGCTCGGCGTCACGCTCGCGGCACCGGCGGCAGCCCAGCGGTTCGACGCGACCAGCCCGGTTACCGGCCAGCCCGACAATCCCGGCATCGGCCAGGACACGGGTCCGAACGGCCTGCCCACACTCAAGCGCACCATCCCGGACGGCCTGAGCCGCGACCAGAATCGCGGGGCGCTCGGCGGCGACGCGGCGGGCGGCGAGCAGACCGGCGGTGACAGCCTCCGGTCGCCGCTCTCGCCCCCCGCGCAGACGCAGATCCCGGGTCAGCCCGGCGTGTCCCAGCTCAGCACCCGCGTCACCACAGGGGGACGGCGCACCGGCGGATCCTCGACGGCACCGGCCAATCTCGCGCCGTCGACCCTCCTGCGCACGCGCGCCGCTCCGCCGCGGCGGATCGGCTCGGCGACGCGGCGGGTCACTCAGGACGTCACGCAGATCCCGCCGCCGGCGCTGCGGCTGACGCCGGTGGTCCAGCAGGCGGTCGTCGGGGTCCCGAACCCGCAGGTCGTGACGCCGATCCGGCCGATCCTCCCGTTCCAGTCGATCGCGCCGGCCCTCGGCCTCCTGACCCCGGGCTTCATCCTCGGCACCGACCTGGCGCGCGCGATCCCCACCGATCCGGCCTACGCGCCGATCGGCTATCAGGTCGGCACCTTCACAGTCCTGCCCACCTTCGCCCAGAGCGTCGGCTACGATTCGAACCCGGACCAGACCACCCGCCAGATCGCCAAGGGCTCGGTCGCGCTGCGCACCGACGCCACGGTCGACTTCCGGAGCAACTGGTCCTCCAGCTCGCTGCAGGGCTCGCTCCGGGGCTCGTACCTCGAGACCCCGCAGAACGAGGCCGCGAGCCGCCCCGCGGCAGACGGCGTGGTCCGGCTGCGCGTCGACGCCAACCGGGACCTGCGCATCGACGCGGAGGGGCGGTTCCTGGTGGACACGCAGCGCACGTCGAGCGCCAACCTCCAGGCTGCCACCGCCACGACACGGCCGCTCCTGGCCGTCTACGGCGGTTCGCTCGGGGCGACGGAGACGTTCAACCGCCTGTCGGTCACCCTGCGTGGGTCCGTCGATCGCTCCGAGTTCGACAATGCGCGTTTGGCGGACGGGACGATCGTCAATCAGTCCGACCGCAACCTGAACCAGTACAGCCTGCAGCTGCGCACGGCCTACGAGATCAACCCGGATTTCAGCCCGTTCATCGACCTGCTCGGCGACACGCGAGTCTACGACCGCCGCTTCGACGCGACGGGCGTCCGGCGCGACTCGGACGGCATCGCGGTCGCCTTCGGGACGAGCATCGGCCTCGCGCGCTCGGTGACGGGCGAGATCTCCGCCGGCATCCAGCATCGGACCTACGTCGATCCGAGCCTGCGCGACATCAACGCGCCGTTGCTCAACGCGGCCCTGGTCTGGGCGGCGAGTCCGCTCACGACCGTCCGTCTCACCGCCGCGACCGGCGTCACCGAGACGACGATCCCGGGCTCCAGCGGCGTGCTCACCGAGGTCGCGACGCTCGAGGTGCAGCACGACCTGCTGCGCAACCTCTCGATCGTCCTCGGCGGATCGTATCTCCGGAACGACTACCAGAGCAGCAGCATCCGCGAGAACGGGTTCTCGGCGACCGCGCGGCTCGACTACCACTTCACCCGCTGGCTGACCCTGCGCGGCACGTACATCTATCAGAAGTTCGACAGCACGGTCGCCGGGTCCAGCTTCCGGGAGAACACCTTCCTGCTCGGCCTGCGCGTGAATCCCTGAGGCGGCCTCAGAACCGCTCCGTCCAGGGACGCAGTTCCAGTTCGGAGGTCCAGGCGCTACGATCCTGGCGCAAGAGGTCGCGATAGGCCCTGGCGATGGCGTCGGGATCGAGATGGCTGTCGGGGGCCTCCGGCGGCTCGCCGCCGCGGGCCGGATTGCGGATGGCGCCGTCGATCACGATGTGCGCGACGTGGATCCCCTGGGGCTGCAATTCCCGGGCGAGGCTCTGACCCAGTCCACGCAGCGCGAACTTCCCCATCGCGAACGGGGCCGATCCCGCGAAGCCCTTCACGCTCGCCGAGGCGCCGGTGAGCAGGATCGCGCCGTGGCGATGCGGCAGCATGCGGCGCGCCGCGGCCTGCGCCACGAGGAAACCGCCATACGCGGACACCATCAGCGCCTGGGCGACCGCGTCCGGGTCGAGATCGGCGACCGGGCCGCGGAGACGACCGCTCGCGTTGTAGACGACGACGTCCGGCGGACCGCCGAGCGCGAGCTCCAGGCGGGCGAACAGCGCCTCGACCTCAGCGGGCCGGCTGGCATCGCAGGCATGGACCGCCGCGCCCGTCTCTGCCGCGAGTGCGGCGAGCTTGTCGACGTTCCGGGCGGCGAGGCCGATCGTCATGCCGTCGGCCGCGAACAGGCGCGCCAGCGATGCGCTGAGGCCGGAGCCCGCCCCGACGATCAGGGCTCTCGAATAGGTCGGGATCATCCTCTCCTCCTCTGCTGACCCGCCCAGGGCCGATGGGAACCTGTACGCCCGCCCCGCGTCAGTCGCGGCGCTGCGCGAAGAACGCCCGGAGCAGATCGGCCGCCTCGCGCTCGCGGAACCCGCCGTAGACCTCGGGCACGTGGTGGCAGGTCGGCTGATCGAAGACGCGCGGCCCGTGCTCGACCCCCCCCCCCTTCGGATCGGCCGCGCCGTAGTAGAGCCGCCGGATGCGCGCGAAGGATATCGCGCCCGCGCACATCGGGCACGGCTCCAGGGTGACGTAGAGATCGCAGCCGACGAGGCGCTCGGTGCCGAGGGCCGCGCAGGCCGCGCGGATCGCCAGGATCTCCGCGTGCGCCGTCGGGTCGTGCAATTCGCGCGGCCGATTATGCGCCACCGCCAGGATGACCCCGTCCCGGACAACCGCGGCGCCGACCGGGACCTCCCCGGCAACGGCCGCGGCGCGGGCAGCCGCGAAAGCGTGATCGAGCGCGGTCAGCGGTCCGGACGTTTCCGCTCGCGCCGGATGGATCGGATCGGCAGCCAAGCTGTTCTCATCCCACTGACGCGACGGACCCGGGGCGGCGGCCTGGCCTGACCCAAGTCAATGTTAAGGCCTGGAACATTCCGCCGACCGTGACCGTTTCAGGAACCAGTGCGGCGCCGCCGCAGATCGAACAAGAGGACAACGCCATGAGCAGCACCACCGACAAGATCAAGGGCGTCGCCAATGAGGCCGTCGGCAAGGCCAAGCAGGGCATCGGCGACGTGACCGGTAACGACAAGCTCAAGGCCGAAGGTGCCGCCCAGGAACTCAAGGGCAAGGCCCAGGGCACCGTCGGCGACGCCAAGAGCGCGGTGAAGTCCGCCACCGACAAGCTCTGATCGTCGAGCGCGACCGGAACGGAACCCGCCTCGGGCGGGTTCCAGAACTGAACCGACCCGAATAACGCGAGGATGCCATGATCGGCTGGGCTGTCACGTTTCTCGTCGTCGCTCTCGTGGCGGCGCTCCTCGGTTTCGGCGGCATCGCCGGCACGGCGATGGAGGCGGCCAAGATCGTCTTCTTCGTGGCGATCGCGCTGTTCCTGATCTCCGCCGTGTTCGGCGTGATGCGCGGGCGCTCGCCGAGACTCTGACGAATGCGGGTCTTCGACCCGCCATCCAAGTCTTCGAGGCGGTCCCGACGGGCCGCCTCTTCGCGTTGAGGCGCCTCGCACCGGTGCACAACCCGTCTCGCCTGTCGGAACCGGCTCTGATAAGCGGCAGGCATGAGCGACTTGCCGAACGACGATAAGCCGGAGGGGACCGCCCGTCCGGCCCCCGAGTCAGCGCGCACCGAGAGCTGGGCACCGCCCACCGATGCGGGCCGTGCCGATGCCGACACCGAGCGGCCTGCCAGTTCTGCCGCGAAGAAGACGGCGCGGAAGGCCAAGCCGCAGCCCGCCCCGCAGGCGGAGCCTCTGCCAGAGCCGCAGCCGGAGCCAGGTCCCGAAGCGTCCGCGGACGCCGAAGCCCTGATCGAGACGCCGCCCGGCGAGCGCATCGCGAAGGCGATGGCACGGGCCGGCGTCGCCTCGCGGCGCGACGCCGAGACGATGATCCTGGCCGGACGCGTCAGCGTCAACGGCGAGACGCTGACATCCCCGGCCCGCAACGTCACCGAGAACGACCGGATCCTGATCGACGGCGAGCCGATGCCGTCGCGGGAGCGCAGCCGCCTGTGGATCTTCCACAAGCCGCGGGGCGTGGTGACGACCGCCCGGGACCCGGAGGGCCGCCAGACGGTGTTCGACGTGCTCCCGGAGGATCTGCCCCGGGTCGTGGCGGTCGGACGGCTCGACATCAACACCGAGGGGCTGCTGCTGCTCACCAATGACGGCGGGCTCGCCAAGGTGATCGCGCATCCCGACACGGGCTGGCTGCGCCGCTACCGAGTCCGCGCCCACGGCGACACCGATCAGGCGCAACTCGACCGGCTGTCCAAGGGCGTCACCATCGACGGGATGGAGTACGGCCCCGTCGAGGCGACCCTCGACCGCGTGCAGGGCGACAACGTCTGGCTGACGCTCGGCCTGCGCGAGGGCAAGAATCGCGAGGTCAAGCGCATCCTCGAGCATCTCGGGCTGTCGGTGAACCGGCTGATCCGGCTCTCCTTTGGGCCGTTCCAGCTCGGCGACCTGGAGGTCGGCCTGGTCGAGGAGGTTCGGACCCGCGTCCTCAAGGATCAGCTCGGCAAGAGCCTCGCCGAGCAGGCCGGCGTGGATTTCGACAGTCCGGTCCGCGAGCCGATCTCGCCGTTCGGTGGCACCCGCCCGGCGGATCGGGACGCCCAATCGGCGCAGCCGGCATCATCCCGGCGCAATGCCGCGCGTCCCGCGCCGGCGCCGCGCGTCTCGACCGGGGGCACCGGTCCCGGACCGCGCAACTCCGCGTGGCGCGACGAGGACGCGGCCAAGCCGCGGGGGACGCGCATTCCCCGGCGCGGCGCGGATCCCCGGGCCGCGCAGGCGGCCGCGGCAGAACGCGGCCGCGAGCGCGTCGGCTCGATCCGGACCGGCGACCGCCGGGTCGTCGTCGAGCGCCTGTCCGCAACGCCGGCGGAGCCCGAGCCCGTCGCCAAGCCGAAGCGCCGCTTCGCCGACCGGGGGATGCCGGAGCGGCAGGAGCGCCCCGCCGGTCGGCGCGATGAGCGCCGCGGCGATGAGCGCCCGCGCCGCGAGAGCCCGCGGAGCGAGGCTCCGCGGGACGAGCGGCGATTCGACGAGCGCGGGGGCAAGCCCGGGGGCCGGCGCGACCGACCGTTCGACGCCGGGCCGGCGGAGGGCGCGTCGCGGAAGCCGGGCGGCTTCCGCGGCCAGAAGCCCGCTGCCGCCGGGGGCAAGCCCGCGTTCGGTGGCCCGAAGACCGGGGGTGCGCGTCCCGGCGGAAGCCGCCCCGGTGGCAAGCCCGGCGGTTTCGCCGGCAAGGGGGCTGGCCAGGGTCGGCGCAACGGACCCGCGGGCGGGTCGGACACGGGCGGTCGTCCTGGTGCTCGTCCCGGTGCGCCGCGCGGGGGCGCCAAGCCCGGCGGCGGCCGGCCGCCGCGCGGGACGCGGTGAGGATCGTCGGCGGCGCGTGGCGGGGCCGCAGGCTCGCCACGCCGCGCACCGACGCCATTCGGCCGACATCGGACCGCCTGCGGGAATCGTTGTTCAACGTGCTCGCCCACGCCTACGACGACGCCGTCGCCGGCGCCCGGGTCCTCGACCTGTTCGCCGGTACGGGTGCCCTCGGCTTCGAGGCGCTCTCGCGGGGCGCCGCCTACGCCCTCCTCGTCGACGAGGGCGCCGAGGCGCGCGCGGTGATCCGCGAGAACATCGAGGCCCTGGGTGCCGAAGGTGTGACGCGCCTGTTTCGGCGGGACGCGACCCGTCTCGGCCCGGCCTCCACGGCGGGCACCTTCTCGCTGGTCTTCTGCGACCCGCCCTACGGCCGTGATCTGGCGCCGCGCGCCCTGAAAAGCGCCGCCGAGGGAGCCTGGCTGGCGCCCGGGGCTCTCATCGTCGTCGAAGAGGTCGAGGCCGCGCAGGTCGTCTGGCCGGCCGGATTCGCGGAACTGGAGCGGCGCGTCTACGGGGATACGGCCGTGGCGATCGCCCGATTCGCCGCCTGAATCGTGCTTAGTCCCGATCGCGCGAAGCCGGATCCGTAGCACCGACTTGAGACCCGAAATGGATCGCCAGCCAAACGGTGGGTGAGTCGGTCCACTCCACCCGGTGCCGACGATGCGGCGCGATCAGCACGGCGTCACCCGCGACGAGGCGACGGGCCTCCGCCTCGTCGGCGAACCGAAGGTCGGCCGCGCCCGTCAGGACGGCGACCCACTCGGCATCCGGCTGGTCGTAGTAGAATCCCGGCGGGCTCGCCTGACCGGTCGAGACGATGCGCTCCACCCGCAGGCCCGGCTCGGAGACCAGGACCGACACGATCTCGTCGTCCGCCCGGAGCGGCACGTCGGCGAGCAGGTGGGTCACGCGCGTCGGGAGAGAGTCCATGATCCCGCCTGCAGGGACCGCACGGCGCCGGATCGGCGCCGGGCAAGGCCCGGATGTCAGGAGTTGCGCGGAGCGCCGCCCGCCTGCGGTGCCGCGCCGTCCGACGTCTTGGTCTGACCGATCCGCGCCGCGGATTTGACGAGGGAGAGCACGTCGCGGCGCATCTGATCGTCGGCGATCTGATTGTAGGCCCGGAGCAGTTCGACGGCGCCGGCGACGCGCAGCAGCGCGGGACCGCTATCCGTCGTCGCCTCGGGCTCGGGCTCGAAGAAGCTCGAGACCGGAACGCCGAGCCGCTCGGCGATCGCCTGCAGGCGGCCGGCACCGACACGGTTCTTGCCGGTCTCGTACTTCTGGACCTGCTGGAAGCTGACGCCCAGCGCGCTGGCCAGCGCGGACTGGCTCAGTCCATTCGCCGCCCGAAGGAACGCGATGCGGCTGCCGACCCCGTGATCGATGGCTGTGGTCTGCTTCGGCTTGGGGGTTGGGTTCGCCATAGTGGGTAGTCCGAATGTTCTTGCTGTCTGCAGGCTTGCTCGCCCGGATCCAGGGCGCCAATCACAACCGACAGGTGCAACATTGCGCGGCCAAGATCCAGACCTGACATCTGTTAGTGCCACAGGTCAGCCGCGCGTGCAACGAATGGTTACGCTCTCGAAATCTTAGGTCCGGAAGACCGCAATTTGGGCCCTCCAGTGCCCGCCGCGAGAACAACTCAAATACCGGGCCCGATCAAATATAAGTGAGCGAGATCAGCTAAAAATTCACTCTCGAACACTGCCGGGCGATATCGGGTTGCCTGCGCTGCGTTGGGCCCGCTGGGCCGATCCCAGTGAAATCCGTACGACAGCAAACGGTCGACTCAGGGCTCGGTGGCGCGCGCCGGCGACGGAATCACGCCGCCGGGCCGAGCCAATCGAGGACGATTCGCAACTGGTCGTCGTCGAGCAACGCGGGCGCGTGGCCGCAATCGGGAATCTCGACGCGGCGCGTCGGCGGTCCCCGGCGCGTCATCTCGTCGGCCGTCGAGGCGAGGAGGAGTTCCGAGTGCTCGCCGCGGAGCAGCAGGACCGGACAGGTGATCGCGTCCCAGTCGCGCCACATGCTCACGCTGTAGACGCGGCCCGGTCGGAAGGCGTCTCCGATGCCGGGATCGTAGTGGGGCCGCCAGCCGCCGTTGGGCTCCTGGAAGAAGCTGTGCTTGGCGATGTGGCGCCACTGCTCGTCGGTGAGCGGGCCGAACGCGCCCAGCACCGTGCGCAGACGCGATTCGCCCGAGGCGAGGTTATGGTGCAGCCGGGGGGCGTCCCGCAGGCGCGACCCGATCTCGCGGATGGGCGCCCAGGGCAGGAACGGGCCGATATCGTTGATCACCATCCGGCGGATCGGGGTGCGGGCGGCCGCGGCCAGGACCATGCCGGTCAGGCCGCCGAGGGACGTGCCCACCCAGTCGATCTTCCCGGGGACCCGGAGATGGGCGATGAGCGCGGCCATGTCGGCGGCGTATTGCGGCAGGCCGTAGAGTTCCGGGTCCTTCAGCCATCCGCTGAGGCCGCGCCCGGGCAGGTCCGGGCAGATCACCCGGTACCCGAGCTTCGCGAGGCGATAGCCGAGGGCGTCGAAATCGCGGCCCTGGCGGCTGAGACCGTGGACGCAGACGACGACGTGCGGGCTGTCCGGGTCACCCCATTCCACGTAGGCGATGCGGTGGAAGTCGTGGGGCGCGTAGGCCTGGAAATGGCCGGTCCGGAACGGCACGTCGGCGCGGCTCAGGTCGTCGAGCCGCGGCGTTGCCTCAGGTCCGGGAACGGGCGCCGCGGTGCCGGCCGTCACGGGGTCTCCGTGCGCGCGGCGGCCTCGCGGGCGAGACGGCCGGTCGTCTGATGGAGGTCGACCATCTGGTCGGTCAGCCGGCGCGCCTGCTCCTGCAGGAACGCGATGTTCAGCGCCGCGACCTCGCGGGCATCTGCCGCCTTGGCGACGCGGTCCGCGAAGTCGAGGCTCGCGCGGACATTGGTGTCGGAGGCCACGAGGATCCGGTGGCCGATCTCGCGCATCGCCGCCATGGCGTGGACGGCGTTGTCCTCGAACGCGTTGTAGAGCCGGGCGCCGGCGGCGTCCCACTGCTCGCGCACCCGGCGGGCGCCGGCCACGTTGCTGTCGGTGAGTTGGTGCGCGGTCTCGCGGCTGGAGCCCATCACCGCGCGCCAGCCCTCGAAGCTCTGCGCCATCGAGGCCTCGAAGGCGTTCAGCGCCATCTCGCCCGCCTCGGCGAAGCGCTCGTACGCCTCGCGCGCCCGGGCGACGCTGCCCTCCACCGCGGCGCGGCCGGTCTCCCCGGAGATCGCCGGCAGGTTGTCGTTCCCCACAATCGTCTCCCGCAGATGGGCCGGTCGCACGCGGTCCCGACGGCGCGTCGCTGGAATACGGGCATCCGCCAGGGGCGATCTCCCGTCAACAGGGCCCTGTAACAGAATCCGCGCGCGGCCCACATTGCCACGGTGGCCGCGATTGACAGGCACGACGGCGGCGAAATCTTCGTCGCGCGGAGCGCACGCCACGCCCGCCGCCCGATCAGAAGGCTGCACGATGACGGACACCCGTCCGACCCAGACCGAGGTCCGCGAGACGGGCTCTCATCCGTTCGAGGCCGGGCTCGCGCGCCGGCCGGCCAACTACGTCCCGCTGACCCCCGCCAGCCTGCTGGCGCGGGCCGCCGCCGCGGCGGGCGGGCGGATCGCCGTGATCGACGGCCACCGCCGCCTCACCTACGCGGACCTCTACGCGCGTTGCCGGCGCCTCGCCGCGGGCCTCGCGGCCCGGGGGGTCGGGCCACTCGACACCGTGGCGATCCTGGCGCCGAACGTCCCGGAGATGATCGAGGCGCACTTCGCCGTGCCGATGCTCGGCGCGGTGCTGAACCCGCTGAATACGCGCCTCGACGCGGCGACGATCGCGTTCTCGCTGCGGCACGGGGGCGCCCGGGCGCTCCTCGTCGAGGCCGAGTACGCCGCGCTGGCCGCGCGGGCGCTCGCGGAACTCGCCGAGCCGGTCCTCGTCGTGGTGATCGGCGCTACCGGGATCGACGGGGCCCTGCCCTACGAGGATCTGCTGGCCGAGGGCGATCCGGACTACGCCTGGCACGGCCCGGAGGACGAGTGGCAGTCGCTCTGCCTGCTCTACACGTCGGGGACGACCGGCGATCCCAAAGGCGCCGTCTACAGCCATCGCGGCGGCTATCTCCAGGCGCTCGGCAACGCCGTCACGTTCGGCCTGACCGGCGAGAGCGTGTATCTTTGGACGCTGCCGATGTTCCACTGCAGCGGTTGGTCCTACCCATGGGCGAGTGTCGCCGCCTGCGCCACGCAGGTCTGCCTGCGCAAGGTCGAGCCGGCGGCGATCTTCAGGCTGATCGCCGAGCACGGGGTGACGCATCTGTGCGGCGCCCCGATCGTCCTTTCGATGATCGCGCACGCGCCGGCGCAGGACCGTGTGCCGTTCCCCCAGCGCGTGCGCTGCGCGGTCGGCGGCGCGGCGCCGTCCTCGACGATCATCCGCACCATGGAGGAGCTCGGCTTCCAGGTGACGCATCTCTACGGCGCCACCGAGAGCTACGGCCCCGCGACGGTCTGTCTGGCGCAGCCGGACTGGACCGATCTCCCCGACACCGAGCGACACGCCCGCATGGCCCGCCAGGGCGTGCCGCTGGCCACGCTCGAGGCGGTGAGCGTCGCCGACGTCGCGAGCGACGCGCCGGTGCCGCGGGACGGCACGACGGTCGGCGAGATCCGCCTGCGCGGAAACACGGTGATGAAGGGCTACCTCGGCAACCCGGGCGCGACCGAGGAGGCCCTCGCCGGCGGCTGGTACCGGACCGGCGACCTCGCGGTCTGGCATCCCGACGGGTCGGTGGAGATCAAGGACCGGGCGAAGGACATCATCATCTCGGGCGGCGAGAACATCTCCAGCCTGGAGGTGGAGGAGGTGCTGATGCGCCATCCCGCCGTGATGCTGGCGGCCGTCGTGGCGCGGCCGGATCCGACCTGGGGCGAGAGCCCCTGCGCGTTCCTGGAGGTGAAGCCCGGCGCAGCGGTGCCGAGCGACCAGGAGTTGATCGCGTTCTGTCGCGAGCACATGGCGCGGTTCAAGGTGCCGAAGACGGTGGTGTTCGGGCCGCTGCCGAAGACCTCGACCGGCAAGATTCAGAAATTCGTCCTGCGCGAGCAGGCGCGGACCCTCTGACCCGCGCCGGTCCCGTGACGGGAGCCGTTTCGGGCGACCACTACAGGCCGGAGACGAGGTGGCCGCCGTCCACCGCCAGGACGCTGCCGGTCATGTAGGCGCCGGCCTCCGAGGCCAGGAGCAGGAGCGGCCCGTCGAGTTCGGCGGCCTCGCCCAGCCGGCGCTGCGGAATGCGCCTGATCAGCGCCCGGCCGGCATCGGACTCGAAGAAGGCGTCGTTGAGCTCGGTCTTGATGTAGCCCGGCGCGAGGGCGTTCACCCGGATCCCGTAGCGGGCCCACTCGAGCGCGAGGCTCTTGGTGAGCTGGACGACCGCCGCCTTCGAGGTGGCGTAGGGCGCGAGCCCGCCGGTGACCCGCAGCCCGAGGATCGACGCGATGTTGACGATGCTGCCGCCCGCCCCGTGCCGGACCATGCGCCGGCCGGTAGCCTGGGCGACCTGCCAGACGCCTTTGAGATTCGTGTCGAGCACCGCGTCCCAGTCGGATTCCGCGAGGTCGAGGGCCGGCTTCGTCGCCGTCACGCCGGCATTGTTCACCAGCACCGCCACCGGTCCGAAGCGCTCTTCGGCGGCGTCGAGCGCCCGCTCAACGCTCGCGGCGTCGGTGACGTCCATGACGACGGCGTGGGCCTCACCGCCCGCCGCCGCGACGCGATCGACGGTCTCGGCGAGGGCGTCGGCCCGGCGGGCGCCGAGCGACAGGCGCGCGCCGGCGCGGGCCAGGGTCCCGGCGAAATGGCGGCCGAGACCGCTGGAGGCCCCGGTCACCAAGACGTGGCGGCCGGCGAGGTCGAACGGGCCCGCCATCTCAGCGTACCGACGCGGCGGCGGGTGCCGGGCACGTCGGCCGCGCGGCGGCGCGGCGCGCGCCGAAGTTGTCGAGATCGGTCATGGCTCCGCGCCTCCCATGCGCACTGTCGGTTCGGGACGGCTGGCGCCCCGGTCTTCGAGCCGCGGCGTCACACGCCGTTGTGGACCGGCCCCGCGCGTGCCGCCAGCCGGATCGACGGCGCGGCGCCTCATCGGCGGCCGAACAGCCGCTCGATGTCGGCGAGCTTCAGTTCGATCGAGGTCGGGCGACCGTGGTTGCACTGTCCGGAATTGGGCGTCGCCTCCATCTCGCGCAGCAGGGCGTTCATCTCCTCCGGCCGCAGGCGACGCCCGGCGCGGATCGAGCCGTGGCAGCTCATGCGCGACAGGACCGCGTCGAGGCGCCGCCCGAGCGGGCCGCCCTCGGTCGCCGGCTCTCCGCCCTCCTCGTCGCCGCTGGCCTCCAGGGCGTCGAGGATGTCGGTGACGAGCTTGCGCGTCGAGGCGCCGATCAGCGCGGCCGGCACCTCGCGCACGAGCACCGCCCCCGGCCCGAACGCCTCGATGGACAGTCCCAGCCGGTCGAGGTCCGGGGCGGCCACGACCAGCCGGTCGGCCTCCTCGGGGCTCATCTCGACGACGTCCGGGATCAGGAGTCCCTGGCGGGCGATGCCGCCTGCCTCCCGCTCGGCCTTCATCCGCTCGTAGACGAGGCGCTCGTGGGCGGCGTGCTGGTCGACGATCACAAGGCCGTCGCGGGTCTGGGCGAGGATGTAGGTCTCGTGGATCTGCGCGCGGGCGGCCCCCAGCGGATGATCGAGCGCCTCCACAGCGTCGGCGGCAACGCGGGTGTCGGCCTGGGGCGGGGCCGCCACGGCTTCGGGCTCGGGCCCGGCCCAGACGGCTTGAGCGGCCTCGCCGAAGCCGGTCGGCTCGACCCGCGCCGGCTGCGGCGCCGGCCTCCACGCCGCCGAGGAACGGTAGCCGGGTGGCGCTGCCACCGAGGGTGCACCGCTCGGGAAGGGGCCCGGCCGCGTCGGCCGGAACAGGCTCGGCGCGGTGGCGCCGCTGTGGGTGGCGAGCGGCGCCCCGGCCGGGCGCAGGGCGTCGAGGGTCCGCGCGGCGCCGGTGGTGGCCGAGCGGGCGCCGCCGCGGCGTAGGGCGTCGTGGATCGCGCTCACGATCAGCGCCCGCACGAGGCCCGGCTCGCGGAAGCGCACCTCGGTCTTGGCCGGGTGGACGTTGACGTCGACGAGGCCGGGGTCGCACGCGACGGCGAGGCCGAGCACCGGGTGCCGGTCGGAGGCCAGCGTGTCGGCGTAGGCGCCGCGGATCGCCCCGAGCAGGAGACGGTCGCGGACCGGCCGGCCGTTGACCGCGAGGTGGATGTGGGTCGCCGCGCCGCGATGGTAGGTCGGCAGGCCGACATGGCCCGTCACAGCGAAGCCCTCCCGGGCCAGGGAAACCGGCAGGGCGTTGGCGAGGAAGTCCTGTCCCAGCACCGCCGCGAGCCGGCGCAGCTCCGCCTCGGCCCCGGTCTCGGCCGGCAGGACCAGGGGCTGGCCGGAATCGGCCCGCAGGGTGAAGCGGATCCCGGGCTGCGTCGCCGCGAGGCGGCGCAGCGTCTCAGCGATGGCGGCGTTCTCCGCCCGGTCCGATTTCAGGAACTTGAGCCGCGCCGGCGTGGCGGCGAAGAGCTCGGTCACCTCGATCCGGGTGCCGCGCTGGGCCGGGGCCGGGCGGACCTGACCCTTCAGCCCCGCCTCGACCGTCAGACTCGCCCCCGCCTCGGCCTCGGGCGTGCGGGTGACGATGGCGAGGCGTGACACCGCGCCGATCGACGGCAGGGCCTCGCCGCGGAAGCCGAGGGTGTCGATCGCCGTGAGGTCGCCGCCCGGGAGCTTGGAGGTGGCGTGCCGCTCGACCGCGAGGTCGAGATCGTCCGGCGTCATGCCGCGGCCGTCGTCGACCACGCGGATCAGCCGGCGCCCACCGGCCTCGACGGTGACCTCGACGGCCCGGGCCCCGGCATCGATCGCGTTCTCGACCAGTTCCTTCACGGCCGAGGCCGGGCGCTCGACCACCTCGCCCGCGGCGATGCGGTCGACGAGTATGGGGTCGAGGCGGCGGACGGACGGCGCGGACAGGGAGGACATCGGCACGCAGGATAGTCCCTGCGCGGCGGCGATCCAATCGGCCGGTCGTGCCGACCCGTCAGGCGCGGCGCTTCGACCCGCCCAGGGAGATGCGGCCGGCGCCCCCGCGCGGTCCGTGGCTCGCCGCCACGGGACGGCGGGACAGGTCGTAGAGGACGTTCCCGACGAGGCCCGCGGTCCGCCGGAGGGTCGGGCCCTCGCAGGTCGCCGCGACGCGGACGCCGATCGCGTGGGTGTGACTGCGGCCGTAGAGCCAGACGGCGAGCCGGGCGCGCGTCGCCTCCGGGATCCCGTCGAGCAGAAGCGCGGCCCCGTCCGGGTCGGCCTTGATCAGGCGGCCGACCACGTCCGGTGCGACCGGGCAGTCGAGGGCCGGGTCGTCGATGCTGAGCGTTCGGTCCTGGGTCATGGTGGCCCTGACAGCGTGGAGCCGTCAGCGTGGGCAGTCTTGGTTAACGAAAGCTCACCACAAGTCGCAGCCTCGATCCGCCATTGCAGGTCGCGACGGGGGCGTTGCCGCGATGCAACCGCCACCCGCCCCGGATCCCGCGTCCTAGAGCGGCCGTCGGATCAGCCGGGCGATCAGGCCAACGATGCCCTCGCGGAACAGCAGCACGCAGAGCACGAAGACGCAGCCCTGGATGATCGTCACCCAAGCGCCGAACTGTGCCAGGTAGGTCTCCATCGTGACGATCACCAGCGCGCCGACGATCGGCCCGAACACCGTCCCCATGCCGCCGACGAGGGTCATCAGCACCACTTCGCCGGACATCGACCAGTGCACGTCGGTGAGCGAGGCGAGCTGGAACACGATCGCCTTGGTGGAGCCCGCGAGCCCGGCGAGCGTCGCCGAGAGCACGAACACCGCGAGCTTGTACTGGCTGGCGCGGTAGCCGAGCGAGATCGCCCTCGGCTCGTTGTCGCGGATCGCCTTCAGCACCTGCCCGAAGGGCGAGTGGATGATCCGGTAGATCAGCAGCATCCCGGCCATGAAGACCACGGCCACCACCGCGTACATGACCCGGTCGTCGGCGAGGCTGATCGCGCCGAACAGGTTGCCGCGGGGCACCGCCTGGATGCCGTCCTCGCCGCCGGTGAACTTCGCCTGCAGGGAGAAGAAGAACACCATCTGGGCGAGCGCCAGGGTGATCATCGAGAAGTAGATGCCCTGCCGGCGGATCGCCAGGGCGCCGAAGACCAGACCCAGCAGAGCGGCCGTGACCGTGCCGGCGAGGATCGCCAGCTCCGGCGTGAAGCCCAGGCTCTTGGCCGTGTACGCGCAGAGGTAGCTTGCCATGCCGAAATAGGCGGCGTGGCCGAAGGAGAGCAGGCCGCCGTAGCCGAGCAGGAGGTTGAAGGCGAGCGCGAACAGCGCGAAGCACAGCACCTTCATCAGGTAGACGGGGTACAGGACGAGCGGTGCCACGACGAGCAGCACCGCGATGCCCACGAAGATGAGGCGGTGGAGCGCCTTGTCGTCCCGACTCGTCGGCACGGCGGCGGCGATCGGGGCGGCGTCGAGGGCGGCGGTGTCGGCCATGGGGGTGCCTCAGATCGCGATCAGGCCGTGCGCCCGAACAGGCCGGCGGGTTTGACGAGCAGCACCAGCACCATGATCACGAAGATCACGGTGGCGGACGCCTCCGGATAGAACACCTTGGTCAGCCCCTCCACGAGGCCCAGGGCGAAGCCCGTGATCACCGAGCCAATGATCGAGCCCATGCCGCCGATCACCACCACGGCGAAGACCACGATGATGATGTCGGCGCCCATGTTGGGATTGACCGAGTAGATCGGCGCAGCGAGCACCCCGGCGAAACCCGCGAGCGCGACGCCGAACCCGTAGGTCAGCGTCAGGAACAGCGGCACGTTGACCCCGAACGCCTGGACCAGGGTCGGGTTCTCGGTGGCGGCGCGCAGATAGGCGCCGAGCTTGGTCTTCTCGATCACGAGCCACGTCGCGATGCAGACGGTCAGCGAGGCGACCACCACCCAGGCGCGGTAGTTCGGCAGGAACATGAAGGGCAGGCGCTGGCCGCCGGACAGCTCGGCCGGGATCGCGTAGGGCAGACCCGACACGCCGTACTGGTTGCGGAACAGGCCCTGGATGATCAGCGCGAGACCGAAGGTCAGCAGCAGGCCGTAGAGGTGGTCGAGCTTGTAGAGCCGGGCGATGAGCACCCGCTCCAGAACGATGCCGAAGGCGCCCACCACGAGCGGTGCGAGCCCCAGCGCCCACCAGTAGCCGAGACCGACATAGGTGAGCAGCATCCAGGCCACGAACGCGCCCATCATGTAGAGCGCGCCGTGGGCGAAGTTGATGATGTTCAGGAGCCCGAAGATGATCGCGAGCCCGAGCGACAGGATCGCGTAGAACGAGCCGTTGATCAGGCCGAGCAGGAGCTGACCGAACAGGGCCTGCGTCGGCACACCGAAGATCGTGGTCATGGCCGGTCTCCGCGCCCCGAACCCACCGTCAGCCCTTCACCAGGGGGCAGTTGCCCTCGTTGAGCGGCCGGAAGACCTGGTCGCCCGGGATAGTCTCGAGCTTCTTGTAGAGGTCCCACTCGCCCTTCGACTCGGCGGGCTTCTTGACCTCGAACAGGTACATGTCGTGGATCTTGCGGCCGTCCGCGCGGATCACGCCCTTGCCGAACAGCGGGTCGTCCGTCGGCATCGCCTTCATCTTGGCGACCGTGGCGGCGCCGTCGGCGGTCGACTTCGTCTCGGCCACAGCCTTCAGGTAGTGGAGCACGTCCGAGTAGACGCCCGCATGGTTCGCGGTCGGCTTCGAGCCGTTCTTCATCTGCTTGGCGAACCGGTCCGAGAAGGCGCGGGTCTGGTCGTTCAGGTCCCAGTAGAACGGCTCGGTGAGCACCAGCCCCTGCGCCACCTTGGTGCCCAGCGAGTGCACGTCCGAGGAGAAGACCAGGAGGCCGGCGAGCGCCTGGCCGCCCTCGGTGATGCCGAATTCGCCCGCCTGCTTGATCGCGTTGATCGTGTCGGTGCCGGCATTGGCGAGCCCGATCACCTTGGCGCCCGAGCCCTGCGCCTGCAGCAGGAAGGACGAGAAGTCGGAGGTCGGGAACGGGGTCTTCACCGAGCCGACGACCTTGCCGCCGTTCTTGGTGATGACCGCGCTGGTGTCGCGCTGCAGGGTCTGGCCGAACACGTAGTCGGCCGTGAGGAAGAACCACGTGTTGCCGCCGCGCTTGACCATCGCGCCGCCGGTGCCGTTGGCCAGCGCCACCGTGTCGTAGACCCAGTGGATGGTGTTCGGCGTGCATTGCGGGCCGGTGAGGTCGGCGGTGCCGGCGCCGGTATCGATGAAGACCTTGTTCTTCTCCTTGGTGACCTGGCTGATCGCCAGCGCCACCGAGGACGTCACGCCGTCCGTGATCATGTCGACGGCGTCGCGGTCGTACCATTGCCGGGCGATGGCCGCGCCGACATCCGGCTTGTTCTGGTGGTCGGCCGAGACGATCTCGACCTTCAGCCCGTGCTGCTCGGGCTTGAAATCCTCGACCGCGAGCTTCGCGGCCACGACCGAGCCCTCGCCACTGATGTCCGAGTAGGCGCCCGAGCGGTCGCCCAGGATGCCGATCTTCACGTTCGTCTGCGCGGCTGCGGTGCCCATCATCAGGGCGCCGGCGAGGGCGGCGAGGGTCACGGGCCGGGCGATGCGTCCGAGCATTTTCGTTTCCATCCTCCAGCGGCGCGGCGGATCTCCGCCGGCCGAGTATCGGGTCGCCGTTTTCTGGCGCTTCTACGGTTTTCGCGTGCGAGATTCAGACGCCGAGATAGGCGTGCAGCTTGTCGATATTGGCGTCAAGCTCGGCATTGGGGATCATGTCGACCACCCGCCCCTGCTCGATCACGAAGTGCCGGTCCGCCAAAGTCTGGGCGAAGCGGAAATTCTGCTCCACCAGGACGATGGTGTAGCCCTGAGTCTTCAATTGCTGGATCGTCCGGCCGATCTGCTGGACGATGACCGGCGCGAGACCTTCCGTGGGCTCGTCGAGCAGGATCAGCTTGGCGCCGGTGCGCAGGATGCGCCCGATCGCCAGCATCTGCTGCTCGCCGCCCGAGAGCTTGGTGCCCTGGCTGCCCGCGCGCTCCTTGAGGTTCGGGAACAGCGTGTGGATGTCGGCCACCGACATGCCGCCGGGCTTCACCCGCGGCGGCAGCATCAGGTTCTCGTGGACCGTCAGGCTCGCGAAGATGCCGCGCTCCTCCGGCACGTAGCCGATCCCGAGCCGGGCGATGTTCCGCGACGCCATCCGCACCGTCTCGACGCCGTCGTAGACGATCGAGCCCGACCGCTTGCCGAGGATCCCGATGATCGCCCGCAAGGTCGTGGTCTTGCCCGCGCCGTTGCGGCCGAGGAGCGTGATCACCTCGCCCGCGCGCACGTCGATGTCGATGCCGTGGAGGACGTGGCTCTCGCCGTACCAGCCCTCGAGGCCGCGAACGGTCAGCAGCGCGTCGGTCGCGGCCGCCGGAGGTGTCTTCAGAGCCGCCTCAGGCATGTCCCGCCCCGATATACGCTTCGACCACCCGCGGGTCCTTCGAGACCGTGGCGTAGTCGCCCTCGGCCAGCACCTGCCCGCGGGCCAGCACGGTGATCCGGTCCGACAGGGAGGCGACCACGGAGAGGTTGTGCTCCACCATCAGGATGGTGCGGTCCTTCGAGACCCGGCGGATGAGTTGCGCCGTGCGCTCGACGTCCTCGTGGCCCATGCCGGCCATCGGCTCGTCGAGGAGCAGCATCTCCGGATCGAGGGCGAGGGTCGTGGCGATCTCGAGCGCGCGCTTGCGCCCGTAGGACAGCTCGACCGCGAGCACGTCGGCGAAGTCGGAGAGGCCCACCGCCTCGACGAGGGCGAGCGCCTCGCCGTTCAGCGCGCGCAGGACCCGCTCGGGCCGCCAGAAGTCGAAGGAATCGCCGCGACGCCGCCGCTGGAGGGCGATGCGGACATTCTCCATCACCGTGAGGTGCGGGAACACGGCCGAGATCTGGAAGGAGCGCACGAGCCCGAGACGGGCGACGTCCGCGGCCTTCAGGCCGGTGATGTCGCGGTCCTTATAGCGGATCGTTCCCGCGGTCGGGATCAGGAACTTCGTCAGGAGGTTGAAGCAGGTGGTCTTGCCGGCTCCGTTCGGCCCGATGAGGGCGTGGATGGTGCCGCGCTCGACCTGCAACGCCACGCCGTTGACGGCCCGGAATCCGCGGAATTCCATCGTCAGGCCATCGGTCGCCAGGATTACATCCCGTGCCAAGCGTGTCCCTCCCGGGTTCGATTTCTTGCCGCCATATCGCCGATCCCCAGCCGCACAGTCCATCGCAAACGCTCGTGGCGGCGCGACAATCCCCCGGGAGTGATATCAGTGGCCCTCCGTGTCACGACGGCCGCCGGACTGAACTTGACCGCGCTGCGCGCCGCACTTAACTCAGACAATTCGTGGAGTGGCTCTTCTGAGAGGTTTCGGCATGGGCGATCGCCCGGCCTACATCGCCGTCGACTGGGGCACGACGAACCGGCGGGCCTTCGCCGTTTCGGAAGCGGGCGTCATTCTCGACAGCCTGCACGACGAGCGTGGCGTCCTCGCCCTGACGCCCAACGCCTATCCGACGGAGATCGCGGCCCTGCGCGCGCGACTGGGCGCCCACCCCGTCATCGCCGTCGGCATGATCGGCTCCAACCGGGGCTGGCAGGCAGCGCCCTACGTGGCCGCGCCGGCCACCCTCGCCGCCCTGGCCGAAGCCTGCCTCGAGCCCGCCCCGGGCGTCCGGATCGTCCCCGGCGTCGCTCTGCGGGGCGGTGGTCGCCCCGACGTGATGCGGGGCGAGGAGATCCAGGTCCTCGGGGCGATCGGAGCGGGCGCGGCGCCGGCGACGGCCCTGTTCTGCCAGCCCGGCACGCACAACAAGTGGATCGAGACCGTCGACGGGGCCATCACGGATTTCACCACCGTGATGACAGGAGAATTCTTCGCCCTCCTGCGGGCACACGGGATCCTGGCCGGGACGCTCGACGGCACGGTCGAGGATGGGGCCCCCTTCCGCGCGGGTGTCCGGCGCGGCCTCGCGTCCCGCAATCTCGCCGCCACCCTGTTCGAGGTCCGCTCCGGCCTCCTGCTCGATCGGCTCGCCCCGGAGGACGCGGCGGCCCATGCCAGCGGGATCCTGATCGGCGCCGATATCGGCACCCGGGACGACCTCCGGCGGCGCCCGGTCCATCTCCTCGGCGGCGGCCGCCTCGGGTCGCTCTACGCCGCCGCCATCACCGAAGCGGGCGGGGATCCGGTGATCGTGCCGGACGGTTCAACCACGGCCGGTATCCACGCCATCTGGAGTCTGCGGGCATGACCATCCTCGACCGGTTCGAGGCAGCCTTCGCGGCCTGCCCCCTCGTCGCCATCCTGCGGGGGCTCACGCCGGACGAGGCACCCGCCGTGGGGGAGGCGCTGGTCGGAGCCGGGTTCACCCTCGTCGAGGTGCCCCTCAACTCGCCGGACCCGCTCCGGAGCATCGCGACGCTCGCCGAGCGCCTCGCCGGGCGGGCGCTGGTCGGGGCCGGCACGGTCCTGACGCCGACTCAGGTCGGCGAGGTCGCCGCTGCTGGCGGAACCCTCGTGGTATCGCCAAACGCCGATCCGGCCGTCATCGGCGCCACCGTCGCGGCGGGCCTTGTCTCCCTTCCGGGCTATCAGACGCCCACGGAGGCTTTCGCGTGCCTGGCGGCGGGAGCAACCGCGCTGAAGCTGTTCCCGGCGGATGTCGCGACGCCCCTGGCGCTCCGGGCGCATCGCGCGGTCCTTCCGCCGGACACGCGGGTTCTGGCCGTCGGCGGAGTCTTGCCCGAGACCATCGCGGGCTGGCGGCAGGCGGGCGCCGATGGATTCGGCCTCGGGTCCAATCTTTACCGGCCCGGGAAGTTGGCGGCCGACGTCGCCCGCGACGCCGCGGCCTACGTGGCGGCGTTCAAGCGCTCCGCCTGAAGACACCGATGGCGGGCCGTCCGGTCGGGCCGAGCAGACACGGCAGAGCGTTCGGGCCGCGCCCCCTGACCTTCGCTCGATGCGCGCCTCCGCAGGCGGCCTGACCGCGCCTGCGCGACCGGTTCACAGCGCGATCGCCGCCGCGTCGTCGCGGTCGGCACTTCACCGGCGAGGCCCGGCCGCGCGTGTCAGGTTGCCAAGGTGTCGCGCTATCGGCGGTTCGCGATCTCGCGAGCCGGCCGATCGGACCGGTCAACCACCGTCCGGCACGCACCGCTCAGCGACACCCGCTTCTCGCGGAGGCAGAGTGTGATCGCCCCCGCGTTCGGGATCTGGGCGGCGCACAGGCGCATCACGTCCGGCGTGCAGGCGGCCCGGTCCGCGCCGGTCTCCGCGAGCGCGGGTGCCGTGCCGACGAGAACCGCGAGGAGGGCGAAAGTGGCGGACTTCATCAAGGATGTCTCCTGAGCGGATCGGGGCCGCGAGCGGCCAAGCCTCGGCGTCCGGCGAGAACGCCGAGGCCGGAAAAGATATCCCGTCGTGCTTGTTTCAATCTGACGCAGGTTCGCGGCCGCGGAGTGAAAGGCCGCTGACGTCACGGACGTATCGCCGGTGCGATCGCACCGGTCGTCGCAGGCTCGACCAGAGCCGCGCCGGCGACCGGTTGTGATCTCTGGCGATCGAGCTTGTCCGCCGAGACGAGGGCGGCGGCGATCAGGGCCGACACCGCCAGCGTCGCCTTCACCACGTCCCAGACCCGCGCGAGCATGGTCGATCCCCAACGGCGTCATCGAGTGCGAGCAGCGGATCCGCCTCATCAATCCGCCTGCCCCGCATCCTCGACCGGAGCCCTTCCCAAAACCTTTCCCGTGAACCCGAGGACTGCATATCGACCGTCGCGTGATGCAATCCGGTCTCACCCCGAGAACTCGCGCAGGTTTCCCGCGCAGCATCTCACGCGAGCGTCGATCCCGCGGCCGCCTCGGCGGCCAGCGCCTCGAAGACCAGGGCGTGACGGCGCGCCAGGGCCTCGACATCGTGCGTGTACCCGCCGCCGATCACCGCGGCGAGCGCGATCCCACGGGCGCGGGCCTGCGCCACGACGTAGCGATCGCGAGCGAGCAGTCCGTCATCGGTGAGGCAGAGACGGCCGAGACGGTCGTCCCGATGGGGATCGACGCCCGCGTTATAGAAGACGAGATCCGGCGCGAACGCGTCGAGGAGCGGCGGCAGGCGGGCGCGCAGGACATCGAGATAGGCGGCGTCGTCGAGCCGGTCGGGCAGGCCGATGTCGAGGTCGCCGGCGATCTTCTGGGCCGGGTAGTTGTTCTCGCAATGGATCGAGAGCGTGAACAGGTCGGGACTGAGGGCGAGGCAGTCCGCGGTCCCGTCGCCCTGATGCACGTCGAGGTCGACCACGAGGACGCGCCGGACCAGACCTTCGGCCTGGAGGGTGCGGGCCGCCACCGCGACATCGTTCAGCACGCAGAAACCGGCGCCCTGCCGGCGCCGCGCGTGGTGGCTGCCGCCGGCGGCGCTGCCCGCGAGGCCTTCCGCGAGGGCGAGGCGCCCGGCCAAGAGGGTGCCGCCCACCGAGGCGCGGGAGCGGCGGACAAGGGCGGCGTCGACCGGCAAGCCGATCGCCCGCTCGATGTCCCGGCCGACATCGCAGGCGAGCACCGCGTCCACGTAGGCCGGATCGTGGGCGCGTAGCAGGATCTCGGCACTGGCGGGCTCCGGCGTGACGAAGCCCAGGGGCGCCAGACCCTTGGCGACCAAGGTCTCGGCGAGCAGGCCGTACTTGCGCATCGGGAACCGGTGGCCTGACGGGAGCGGCGCCTCGTAGGCCGGATGGAAGGCGATCGGCGGGATCACGCGGGCCGGCCCAGATCGGCCAAGAGGCACCGGGCCAGTGCCTGACCGCTGTCGTAGGCCGCCTCGATCCGGGCGCCGAGGCACCAATCCCCGCCTGCCCCGAGACGCAGGTCCGGATCGTACAGGCAGGGTTGCTCCAGGGCGGTCTCGACCTGGGCGTAGCGCCAGCGATGTGCCTCCGCGTGGGACGGCCGGAGCGTGGCGCCGAGGACGTGCTCGGCCGCTCCGAGAAGCGCGGCGATGACCGCTTCGCGCGGGGCCTCGAGATGTCCGCGGGACCAAGCGGGCGTCGCGTGCACCGTGAGCCGCGAGCCGGCAGGCCTCCCGGGCTTCGCGGAATCGTGCGCGATCAGGCCGATCGGATCGGTCCGAGGCTGGACGAGGACATCCCGCGGTCGCGTCTCCGTCGCCACCATGAGCGACCAGCACGGCGCATAGGTGGCGCGCCGGACACCGGGCAACGCGACGCCCGAAGCCTCGAGCAGCGTCGTGACCTGAGGGGCCGGGACGGTGATCGCGACGGCGTCGAACGGGCCGTGCACGGTGCCGGCCGCGTCCTCGAGGTGCCAGCGCGCTCCCTGCCGTCGAAGCCGCACGACGGTCGTCGCGCTCGATACCGGAAGGTCCGAGAGCAGGGCGCGGACGGGCTCCGTCATGCCCGGCACGCCGACATGGCGGTCGGAGCCGGCCCAGGGCGCAACGATGCCCAGCCGCGTCCACCGGCCGAGCTCGGCCGCGAAGGCGGGCCCGCGCGCGCGCATGAATTGCGCGCCGTGGTCGAACTGCATCTCACCGACCCGCCGGGTCGCCATGCGTCCCCCGACCCCGCGCCCCTTGTCGAAGATTCGGACGCGGAGGCCCGCCTCGGCCAGCCGGCGCGCGGCGGCCGCGCCTGCCATGCCGGCTCCGAGGACCGCGACAATTCCGTGCTCGTTCACGCCCTTGCCCCGTCTGAACGACCGGCCCCGCCGCCGCGTGAGGGCGAAGATAGGGGCCGAGCCACGCGGCGTCAGAGCGACGGAATCGCGCTTGTCATGGACGGGATCGGTGTACGCGACACGGATACGGTCCGGCTGTCCGGCGAAGTCCCGCGGCGATCAATGGCGCCGTGGTGCGGGTAGAGGGAATCGAACCCCCACGCCTTGCGGCTGGCGATTTTGAGTCGCCCGCGTCTACCAATTCCGCCATACCCGCGTGCCAGCGCTCTTCGCATAGGTCGGCGGCTTCGGCCAAGTGTTGTTTTGCGTCGGTCGGCGATCTGGCCAAGGCGGGGCGCCTATGCTCAAAGGGCGGCCGATCTCATAATCCGGGACCTTGAATGCTCCGCCGGCTCTACGCGTGGATCCTGGCCCTCAGTGACCGGCCGTCCGCGCCCTACGCGCTCGGTGCCGTGGCCTTCGCCGAAAGCTCCTTCTTTCCGGTTCCACCGGACGTGATGCTCGTCCCGATGGCGGTCGCCCGGCCGGATCGGGTCTGGTTCTACGCCACGATCACGACGGTCGCCTCGGTCCTCGGCGGTCTGGTCGGCTACGCCATCGGAGCCCTGCTGTTCGACTCCGTCGGTGAGTGGCTCATCCGCCTCTACGGCTTGCAGAACTCGGCCGCCACCTTCCAGGACTCCTACGCGCGCTACGGCCACTGGGTGATCCTGCTGAAGGGGCTCACGCCGATCCCCTACAAGCTCGTGACGATCACGTCGGGTTTCGCGCATTACAGCCTGTTCTGGTTCACGATCCTGTCGATCGTGACCCGCGGCGCCCGCTTCTTCATTCTCGCCGGATTGCTCGGCCGCTACGGTGTCCAGATTCGCGGCGTGCTCGACCGGCACCTGAACGCGGTCGCGGCGATCTCCGTCGCCGTCATCGTCCTCGGCTTCCTGCTCTTCAAGGTGATCCTGTAGCGATGAACACGGCGGCTGCCCTGCGCCTCAAGACCGCTGGCCTCTGGCTCGCGATCGCCTCCGCCCTCACCGTCGGGGCCGCGCTCGTCCTCCAGTACGGATACGGCTACGCGCCGTGCAAGCTCTGCCTGACCGAGCGGCTGCCCTACTACGCCGCCGTGCCGCTGGGCCTGCTGGCCCTGTTCCTGCCGGAGCGCTTGGCGCGGATCGCCCTCGGGCTCGCGGCCCTCGGCCTACTCTACGGGGCCGGGATCGGGGTCTACCACGCCGGCGCGGAATGGGGCTTCTGGCAGGGACCCGCCGATTGCGGCGGCGGCACCGGCGCCAATCCAGGCCAGGTCGGCGACTTCCTCAACAGCCTGCAGACCACGAAGGTGGTCGACTGCTCGGTGGCCGCGCTCCGAGTGCTGGGCGTGTCGCTCGCCGGCTGGAGCGCCGCGATCTCGGCCGTGCTGGCCTCCTTCGCGGGGACCGCCGCGCTGCGTTCCTGACGCGCGCGGACCGGCGAGGCCGATCAGTTCCGGTCGTCGGGCAGGACCGGAATCGCCGCCACCTCGATGCCCTCGTCGATCAGGGCCCGCGCCTCCGCGGGGCTCGCTTCACCGTAGATCGAACGCCCCTCCGCCTCGCCGTAGTGGATCTTGCGCGCCTCCTCGGGGAAGCGCGCCCCGACATGCTCGGCATTCGCCACGACGTGCTCCCGGAGCGCGCGCAGCATCGCCCGCACCTGACGTTCCGGCTCGGCGATCATGGTCACCGGCGCCTCCGCCTTCGGAATCGGCGGCGGCGCGCGCTCCCGATCCGTGCGGGCGACGCTCGGCACCATCAGGGCCTTGCTCACCTTGGCGCTGTCGCAGACCGGGCACGTCACGAGGCCGCGCGTGACCTGCGTGTCGTAGGAATCGGAGGACGGGAACCAGCTCTCGAAGCCGTGCGCGGCATCGCAGACGAGACTGTACCGGATCATTCTGTTGCTTGCTGTGATGACTACTGCGCGGCCCGAGTCCGCGGACCGACGCGCTCGACGGTGAAGGGCCGGCCGTGCTGCAGCGAGGGAATGCGGGCCCGGGCCTCCGCGACCTGCGCGAGGTCGATCTCCGCCAGGATGATCCCCGGCTCGTCCCCTCCGGCATCGGCCAGGACCCGGCCCCAGGGATCGACGATCAGCGAGTGGCCGTAGGTCTCGCGCCCGTCCTCGTGCCGACCGCCCTGCGCCGCCGAGATCACGAAGGCGCCGGTCTCGATGGCCCGAGCCCGCTGCAGGACGTGCCAGTGGGCCTCGCCGGTCTGCCGGGTGAAGCAGGCGGGGGCCGTCAGCACGTCGGCGCCCGCCTCGGCGAGGGCGCGGTACAGCGCGGGGAAGCGGATGTCGTAGCAGATCGTCAGGCCGAGCGTGGCCCACGGCGTCTCGGCGAGCACCGCGCAGGCGCCACCGGAATAGGTCGCGGATTCCCGCCAGCGCTCGCCGCTCGGCAGGTCGACGTCGAAGAGATGCAGCTTGTCGTAGGAGGCCAGGATCTCCCCGTCGGCGCCGATCAGGTAGGCGCGGTTGGCGATCTTGTCGCCGGCCCTGACCGCGATCGAGCCGATCTGGACGACCGTTCCGGTCTGACGCGCGGCCTCGCGGAGCGCCGCCAGGGTCGGGTCCTGCTCCTCGGTGGTGACGTGGGCGAACAGACGCTCGCGGCTCCGCTCCACCAGGGACGTCATCTCGGGAGTCTGCACGTAGGCCGCGCCCCGCGCCGACGCCTCGCGCACGCCCGCCACGGCCGCGTCGCGATTGGCGGCAGGGTCGCGCCCCGACCGCATCTGCACGCAGGCAGCTGTGAAGCGGGGCTCAGGCATCGGCCGTGTCCTTGAGCAGCGGGTCGAGCTTGCCGGCGCGGTCGAGGGCGTAGAGGTCGTCGCAGCCGCCGACATGCGTGGCGCCGACGAAGATCTGGGGCACGCTGGTGCGGCCGCCGGCGCGCTCGACCATGGCGGACCGGGCGCCCTGCACGCGCTCGACGTCGATCTCCTGGAAGGCGGCGCCCTTCTCCTTCAGCAGGCTCTTGGCCGCCGAGCAGTAGGGACACCAAGCCGTGGTGTAGATTGTGACCGGCTGCATCGCGATCGTCGTCCCGCGCGTGAACTCGGGACATATAGGAGCGCGGGGCGCGCCTTGCCTATGCCCGTGTGGTCACAGGGCAACGCGCGCGCGCCGTCGACGAAGCACCGGCAGGATCAGGCGGCCAGGAGCTTCTCGACCTCGTTGACGAGGTCGCGGAGGTGGAAGGGCTTCGACAGGACCTTGGCGTCCTTCGGGGCCTTCGAATCCGGATTGAGGGCGACCGCCGCGAAGCCGGTGATGAACATCACCTTGATGTCGGGATCGAGCTCGGTGGCGCGGCGGGCCAGCTCGATGCCGTCCATCTCGGGCATCACGATGTCGGTCAGCAGCAGTTCGAACGGCTCCTCGCGCAGCCGGTTGTAGGCGGAGAGGCCGTTGTCGAAGGACAGGACATCGTAGCCCGCGTTCTGCAGCGCCTTGGCCAGAAACCGGCGCATGTCGTTGTCGTCTTCCGCCAGCAGGATTTTCATCGGCCGGATCCGAGCCTTCGAGTCGAGAAGTTGATCCCATAAAGGGAGGCGATGGTAAACAAGGTGTTAGGATGGAGCGCGCAGCCGCCGCCGCGTGTCTCCCGGGCGACTGCGTCGGCCGCCGGTGCGGAGTGGACAGGCGATCGATCGCACACCACAGTGAGCGCCTGCCGTCCTCGTTCAACCGCCGGGGTGTCCACCAGCCGATGACTGCAACCGAACCGGTACAGCCAGACGCCTTCGGATTTGCCCCGGCCTTCGCGGTCGACGAGCCCGCGGCGCACACCCTGCCTTTCGTCTTCAATACCGGTCATTCCGGGGCCGTCTACCCCCCCGACTTCATCGCGGCCTCGCGGCTCGACGCGCTGACCCTGCGCCGCTCCGAGGATGCCCACGTCGACCGCCTGTTCGGATCGGTCGTCGGACTGGGCGCGCCGCTCCTGAGGGCCAACTTCCCCCGCGCCTTCCTCGACGTGAACCGGGAGCCCTACGAACTCGACCCGCGCATGTTCGAGGGGCGCCTGCCGCCCTTCGCCAACACCCGGTCGATGCGCGTCGCAGGCGGTCTCGGGACCGTGCCCCGGGTCGTCGCCGACGGCCAGGAGATCTACGCCCGGCGCCTGCCGGTCGCCGAGGCGACCGCCCGGATCGAGAGCCTGTACAAGCCGTATCATCGCGCGCTGCGCGGACTGGTCCAGCGCACGGCGCGCACCCACGGCCACTGCATGCTCGTCGATTGCCACTCGATGCCCTCCTCGAGCCTCGGCCGCGATCCGGACATGAAAGCCGACGTGGTGCTGGGCGACCGCTACGGCACGGCGTGCGCACCCGTCCTGATCGACGGATTCGAGGCCGCGTTCCGGGCCCGGGGTTTCCGCGTGGTCCGCAACAAGCCCTACGCCGGCGGCTTCATCACGGAGCATTACGGCGAGCCGAACCTCGACCGCCACGCGCTCCAGATCGAGCTGAATCGGGGCCTCTACATGAACGAGGCCAGCCTCGCGATGACGGCGGGCTTCCCGGCACTGGTCGAGGCGCTGCGCGGCGTCGTCGCCGATGTCGCCAAGGACCTCGACGATCTCGTCCCCCGCCGGATGGCCGCGGAATAGGGGCGCTGCCCCGACCGTTCACGAAGAGGAGCGGCGGTATGCTGGAAAGAAAAAAGGCCACTCCCGAAGGAGCGGCCCGAAGTCTAGGGAGGAAACGCCCAAGAAGGGCAGCGAGACCGCGACGCCATCGCGATCTCGCAACGCACAAACTAAAGTGCGCCGCACAAGAAGCAAGCGCAATTCGCCCGCCGCGGCCGCTCTGCGCGCATACCTGAAGCGCGTTCGCTGGCCGCCGCGCGCGTCGCCGCGTGCAGGCGTAGCTCGGACGAGAGCGAGAACCGATGCGGTCGCACGTGTCGCCTAGCGGGGCGCGGTGATCGGATCCGCGCCCGCAGCGCCGTTCAGCCTTGGCTCTTGAGCAGCTTCTCGATCTCGGCCCGCAGGGGTCCTGCGAGATCGTTCCGCTCCAGGGCGTACGCGAGGTTCGCCGTGAGGAAGCCGAGCTTCGAGCCGGTATCGTAGGTCCGGCCTTCGTAGCGCATGCCGTAGAACGCCTGCTTCTCCATCAGGTCGATCATGGCGTCCGTGAGCTGGATCTCGCCGCCCGCGCCCTTCTTGCCGTGCTCGAGGATCCCGAAGATCTCGGGCTGGAGGATGTAGCGCCCGGAGATGATGAAGTTCGACGGCGCCGTGCCCTGCTTGGGCTTCTCGACCATCCCGGTGATCTGGAAGGACTGGCCGTAGGTCTCGCCCACGCTGACGATGCCGTACTGGTGCGTCTCCTCGGGCGCCACCTCCTCGACGGCGATGATGTTGCCGCCGTGGCGATCGTAGGCGGCCAGCATCTGCTGCATACAGCCGCGGCTCAGCATGTCGGGGAGCAGCACCGCGAAGGGCTCGTCGCCGACGATCTCGCGGGCGCACCACACCGCGTGGCCGAGGCCGAGTGGCGCCTGCTGGCGGGTAAAGCTGGTCTGGCCGGCCTTCGGCAGGTCCTTCTTCAGCTCTTCATAGGCGGCCGTCTTCCCGCGCTCCTGAAGGGTGTGGTCGAGCTCGAACGCGATGTCGAAATGGTCCTCGATCACCGCTTTGCCGCGGCCGGTGACGAAGATGAAGTGCTCGATCCCGGCCGCGCGCGCCTCGTCAACGACGTGCTGCACCACTGGCCGGTCGACGACCGTGAGCATCTCCTTCGGGACCGCCTTCGTGGCGGGCAGGAAGCGCGTGCCGAGGCCCGCGACGGGGAGGACGGCCTTGCGGATCGGTTTCATCGAGCGGTAACCCCGGAACTGGATGGAACGACGTGGTCAGCTGTGCGGTCAGTGAGATAGCTTAACGCGAGCCGTCGCAAGCATGTACATCGTTAGTATGAGGCGGCGGGGCGTAAATTTCCCGTCTGCAAAGGCGTAAGCAGTTGCCGGGATGGCGGCAGTGAGGGCGAGATGGCGGTTCTGGTGACGGGGGGTGCCGGCTACATCGGCAGCCACATGGTGCTGGCGCTCCTCGACGCCGGCCATGAGGAGGTCGTCGTCCTCGACGATCTCTCCACCGGCTTCGACTGGGCGGTCCCAGAGGGTGTGAAGCTCGTCGTCGGCGACGTGGCCGACCAGGCCCTCGTGACACAGACCATCCTGCAGCACCGCATCGATGCCCTGGCCCACTTCGCCGCCAAGATCGTCGTGCCCGAATCCGTAGCCGACCCCCTGGGCTACTACCTCGCCAACACGGTGAAGACCCGCGCGCTAATCGAGGCGTCGGTGCGTGCCGGCGTCAAGAATGTCATCTTCTCCTCGACCGCGGCCGTCTACGGTGAGCCCGAGGCCTCGCCGGTTCCCGAGGACCTGCCGCTGAAGCCGATCAATCCCTACGGCCGCTCGAAGCTGATGAGCGAGTGGATGATCGCCGACGCCGCCGCGGCGCACGGCTTCTCCTACGTGGTCCTGCGCTACTTCAACGTCGCCGGCGCGGATCCGGAGGGACGGTCCGGCCAGTCGACGCCCAACGCCACGCACCTGATCAAGGTGGCCACGCAGGCGGCGCTCGGCCAGCGCGCCCGGCTCGACGTCTTCGGGACCGACTACCCGACCCCGGACGGGTCGTGCCTGCGCGACTACATCCAGGTCTCGGACCTCGCGGAGGCGCATCGCCTCGCCCTCGACCATCTGCGCTCCGGTGGCGAGAGCCTGACGCTGAACTGCGGCTACGGGCGCGGTTACTCGGTCCTCGAGGTCGTCGAGGTCGTGAAGCGGATCTCGGGCCGCGACTTCGAAGTGCGGCTGTGCCCGCGCCGGCCCGGCGATCCGGCCCAAATCGTCGCCGAGGCGGCGCGCATCCGCGATCGCCTGGGCTGGCAGCCCCGGCACGACGACCTCGACGCCATCGTCGGCCAAGCCCTCGCCTGGGAAGAACGCCTGGAGAAGCGCAATCGGATCTGACCGGATGCATTCCCGTCGATGGATCCTGGCCGCGGCGGCGTGCCTCGCGACCGGCCCGGCCCGCGCCGAGGACGCCTTCCGGGCGTTCGTCGAGGCCCTGCGTCCGGACGCGGCGGCGCGGGGCGTCTCCGCCGCGACCTTCGACGCGGCGTTCCGCGGGATCACAGGACCCGATCCCGGTATCCTGGCGCGAACCCGCCGCCAGAGCGAGTTCAGCCGGCCTGTCTGGGAGTACCTCGTCGGCGCGGTCTCGGCCGGCCGCATCGCGCGCGGTCGCGACCGCGCCGCCACCCTCGCGTCGACCCTGACGGCGATCGAGGCCCGCTACGGCGTTCCGGGTCCGGTGATGATGGCGTTCTGGGGCGTCGAGTCGGATTTCGGAGCGAGTGCGGGCAGCGTCCCGACCGTCCGGGCGCTGGCGACGCTCGCCGAGGCGCGGCACCGCGGCAGCCTGTTCCGCGACGAGCTCCTCGCCGCCCTCACGATCCTGCAGCGCGGCGACATCGCGCCCGACCGGATGAGCGGCAGCTGGGCTGGCGCGATGGGTCAGGTGCAGTTCCTGCCCTCCACCTACCTGGCACACGCGGTCGACTTCGACGGTGACGGCAGCCGCGACATCTGGACCAGCGCGACGGATTCGCTGGCCTCGATCGCCGCCTATCTCAAGGATCTCGGCTGGAATCCGACCTTCTCCTGGGGCTACGAGGTGCGCCTGCCGAAGGAGTTCGACCTGAGCCGCTACGCGGGCGATCTCGCGAGCTTCGCCGAGCGCGGCGTTCGCCGCACCGACGGGCAGCCGCTGCCGGGGGCCGGGCGCGCCAGCCTGTTCCTGCCCGGAGGCCTCGGCGCGCCGGTCTTCCTGATCACCGACAATTTCGAGGTGGTCCGGGGCTACAACACCTCGGATTCCTACGCGCTGGCAGTGGGTCACCTTGCCGACCGCCTCGCCGGCGGTCCGCCGCTGGCCGCGCCGTGGCCCGCCGGAGCCCGCCTCGACGGGCCGGGCCTCCGCGCCCTGCAGACCGGCCTCGCGGCTTCCGGCTTCTACGACGGGCCGACGGATGGGCGCGCGGGCCCGAAGCTGCGCGAGGCGGTGCGGCGCTATCAGATCAGCGTCGGATTGCCGGCCGACGGGTACGCGACGCCGGCCCTGCTCGCCCGCGTGGCCGGGAAGGCAGCGCCGCGACGCTGAGCCCGGCGAGAGGTTTAGACCCGCGCGCGGCTTCCACCTATAGTGGCCGCGGTCCGAACGGGCCCGGTTCGGCGTAAAGCGTACGGGATGCGCATGGTCCTCGCTCGTCGGCGTCCTTCGGAACGCCCCCTCATCCTCGGGCTCTCGGTCCTGCTGGGGCTCGCGGAGGTGTCGACTTTCGGGGGCGGTCCAGCCCGCGCGCAGTGGGGCGACAGCTACCAGCAGCAGGGCGGCACCTATTACCAGGCGCCGCCGCGCCGGCGGCCGCGGGACGCCTATTACCGCGACGACGGGACGTCCGGGCGCCAGCCCCGCTACGCGCCGCAGCAGGAGGCGCCGCGCCAGTTCTACTGGCCCTGGGAGGACAGGCCGCAGCCGGTGGCGCCGCAGCCGGAGCGCACCTACCGGGCCCCGCGCCAGCGAACCAATCCCTACGCGACCGGAGAGGCGCAGCGTCCGCCCCCCGCGGTGAAGCGGCGGGTCCGTCCGGCCCGGGCGCCGACACCGCCGAAGCCCGCGGTCGCCAAGACCGAGCCGAACGTCCAGATCGCCGTCTTCGGCGATTCCCTCGCCGACCATCTCGCCAAGGGCCTCGACGACGTGTTCGAGGACAATGCCGACGTCGCCGTGATCGACCGCGCGAAGGGCGACAGCGGTCTGGTGCGCAAGGACGTGGTCGACTGGCCGAAGGTCGCGCAGGACTACCTCCAGAGCAACGCGAAGGTGCGCTACGCCCTGGTGATGTTGGGCGCCAACGATCGGCAGCCGATCCGCGAGGGCGACGAGACGGCCGATCCCCTCACGGACCGCTGGCGCGCCCTCTACCGCGCCCGGGTGGAGGCGCTGGCGAAAGTCTTCACCGACCGCAAGATCCCGCTGATCTGGGTCGGGCTGCCGCCGGTCCAGAGCGAGTCCCTGAGCCGGGACCTCGCGTCGCTGAATGACATCGTCCGGGACACCGTTACCAAGGCCGGCGGCACCTACGTCGATATCTGGCCGGGCTTCGTCGACGACCGGGACCGGTACGCCGCGTCGGGCCCGGATCCGGAAGGCCAGATCGCCAAGCTCCGTACCGCGGACGGTGTCCATTTCACCAAGGCGGGCGATCGGAAGCTGGCCCACTTCGCCGATGTCGAGCTGAAGCGGCTGATGGGCGCGGTGCCGGGCACGACCGAGCCGTCGCCGACCGCGACCGTGGCGCCGACCGCACCGCCCGCGACACCCGGGCCGAGCCTCGACGGTACCGCGCCGGCCACCGATACCGCGGCGATCGATCGTCAGATCACCGCGATGCTGCCGAGCCTGCCGGAGCCGCCCGGCGTGCCGGCGCTCCCGGTGAAGCCCGCGGCCGGCCCCGTGGTACCGTTGAGCCGGAGCGAGGTGTCGCCCGGCGGCGCGCTGCTGAATGGCCGTCCGCGCGATCCGGACAATTCCGGGACCGTGGAGCGGACGCTGCTGCGCGGCAACGCGCCGATGCCGCAGCCCGGCCGAGCCGACGATTTCCGCTGGCCGCCCGGCTGAGCCGGGCGGGCCCTTCGCGCGCTCTCAGCAGGCCGTCAGCGCGGCAGGACGCTGGCGCCCATCAGCATCTCGTCGATGGCGCGCGCCGCCTGACGGCCCTCGCGGATCGCCCAGACCACCAGGGACTGGCCGCGCCGCATGTCGCCGGCGGCCCAGATCTTCGCGTCCGACGTGCGGTAGTCGTCCTCGTTCGCCTCGACATTACCGCGCCTGTCGACGCCGACCCCGGACTGCTCCAGCAGCCCCTTCTGGACCGAGCCCGCGAAGCCGATCGCCATGAAGACGAGGTCGGCCGGCAGCACGAACTCGGTGCCGGCGATCGGCTGGCGCTTGGCATCGACGCGGGCGCAGACCACGCCGGTGAGCTGGCCCTTCTTGTTCCCCTCGAGCCGCAGGGTCGCGGCCTGGAACTCGCGCTCCGCGCCTTCCGCCTGGCTGGACGAGGTCCGCATCTTGGTCGGCCAGTAGGGCCACACGGTGAGCTTGTCCTCCCGCTCCGGCGGGCGCGGGCGGATGTCGAGCTGCGTCACCGACAGGGCCCCCTGGCGGAACGCGGTGCCGACGCAGTCGGAGGCGGTGTCGCCGCCGCCGATGACCACCACGTTCTTGCCCGCGGCCAGGATCGGCTGCTCGCCGTTGCCGCGCATCGGCTCGGCGCTCACGCGCCGGTTCGACTGGACGAGGTAGGGCATCGCGTAGTGGACGCCCTCGAGGTCCTGGCCGGGGAGCTGCGGGTTGCGCGGATCCTCGGCGCCACCGCAGAACATCACGGCGTCGAACTCGGCCTTGAGCTCGTCGACCGACTTCGTCACACCGATGTTCTGGTTGTAGTGGAAGACGACGCCCTCGGCCTCCATCTGGCGCACGCGCCGGTCGATGTGGCGCTTCTCCATCTTGAAGTCCGGGATGCCGTAGCGGAGCAGGCCACCCGCCTTCGGCTCGCGCTCGAACACGTGGACGTCGTGCCCGACGCGGGCGAGCTGCTGGGCCGCCGCCATACCGGCCGGTCCGGAGCCCACGATCGCGACGCGCTTGCCGGTGCGGGTCTGCGCCGGCTCGGGCTTCACCCAGCCCATGTTCCAGGCGCGGTCGGCGATCGCCTGCTCGATCGTCTTGATGGCGACCGGCTGGTTCTCGAGGTTGAGCGTGCACGCCTCCTCGCAGGGCGCGGGGCAGACGCGGCCGGTAAACTCCGGGAAGTTGTTCGTGGAGTGGAGGTTGCGGGACGCCTCCTCCCAATCCGACTGGAAGACGAGGTCGTTCCAGTCCGGGATCTGGTTGTGGACCGGGCAGCCCGTCGGCCCGTGGCAGAACGGGATGCCGCAATCCATGCAGCGTGCGGCCTGTTTCGTCAGGTCGTGCTCGTCGAGCGGGAGCGTGAACTCGCGGAAGTGCCGGACCCGGTCGGCGGCGAGCTGGTACTTCTGCTCCTGCCGGTCGAACTCGAGGAAGCCTGTGATCTTGCCCATTGGTCAGCCCCTGGGCCGGCCAGTCTCTGACTGCGCTGCCCGCGTCGTCGTCTCGTGTGGGTGCGTGACCGGGCGGGAGCCCGCCCGGTCTCAGAAAGCCGCCTACTCGGCGGCCACCGGCATCCGCGCCATCTCCATCTCGCGAAGCGCCCGGCGGTACTCCACCGGCATCACCTTCACGAACTTGGTGCGATAACCGCTCCAGTCGTCGAGGATCGCCTTGGCGCGGGGGCTGCCCGTGTACTTGAGATGGTTGGTGATGAGCTGCGTGAGCCGCTCCTCGTCGTGCCCGGACATGTCGGCCAGGATGTCGACCCGCCCCTTGGTCTCCAGGTCGCCGTCCTGGTGGAAGCGACGCATCAGGTCGTCCTCCTCCTCGACCGGCTCCAGGTCGACCATCGACAGGTTGCAGCGCGCCGAGAAGGAGCCGTCCTCATCGAGCACGTAGGCGATGCCGCCCGACATGCCGGCCGCGAAGTTGCGCCCGGTCTCGCCGATCGACACGACCACGCCGCCGGTCATGTACTCGCAGCCATGGTCGCCCATGCCCTCGACCACCGTGATCGCGCCGGAGTTCCTGACCGCGAAGCGCTCGCCCGCGGAGCCGCGGATGTAGCACTCGCCCGCGATCGCCCCGTACAGCACGGTGTTGCCGACCATGATCGTCCGGTCCTGCGGCGACTTCAGCGCGTCGCTCGGCCGGATGATCAGCTTGCCGCCCGACAGGCCCTTGCCGACGTAGTCGTTGCCGTGGCCAGTCAGCTCGACGGTCACGCCGGCCGCCACCCAGGCGCCGAAGCTCTGGCCCGCCGTGCCGGCGAGCTTCACCACGATCGTGTCGTCGGGCAGGCCCTCGTGGCCGTGCGCCTTGGCGACCATGCCGGAGAGCATCGCGCCCGCGGCCCGGTCCGAGTTCCGGATGGTGTCGGTGATGACCACCGGCTCCCCGGTCTCGATCGCGTGCTGCGCCTTCTCGATGAGGCGCCGGTCGAGGACCGTGTCGATCGGGTGGTGCTGCACCTCCACGTGGCGGATCGCCGTGCCCTCGGCCACCTTCGGCCGGTGGAACAGCTTGGTGAAGTCGAGCCCGCGCGCCTTCCAATGGGCGATGGCCTCGACCTTGTCGAGCACGTCGGAGCGGCCGACCGCCTCCTCCAGCTTCGTGAAGCCGAGCGAGGCGAGGATCTCCCGCACCTCCTCGGCCACGAAGAAGAAGTAGTTCACCACGTGCTCGGGCGTGCCCTTGAAGCGCTTGCGCAGCACCGGATCCTGGGTGGCGACCCCCACCGGGCAGGTGTTCAGGTGGCACTTGCGCATCATGATGCAGCCGGCGGCGATCAGCGGGGCCGTCGAGAAGCCCATCTGGTCGGCGCCGAGCAGCGCCGCGATCATCACGTCGCGCCCGGTCCGGATGCCGCCGTCGGCCTGAAGGGCGACGCGGCCGCGCAGACCGTTCAGCACCAGCGTCTGCTGGGTCTCGGCCAGCCCGGTCTCCCAGGGTCCGCCCGCGTGCTTGAGCGAGGTCAGCGGCGCCGCGCCGGTGCCGCCGTCGAAGCCCGAGATCGTGATGTGGTCGGCCCGCGCCTTGGCGACACCGGCCGCGACCGTGCCGACGCCGACCTCGGAGACGAGCTTCACCGATACGTCCGCCGACGGGTTCACGTTCTTCAGGTCGAAGATCAGCTGGGCCAGATCCTCGATCGAGTAGATGTCGTGGTGCGGCGGCGGCGAGATCAGGCCCACCCCCGGGGTGGCGTAGCGGACCTTGGCGATCTTGGCGTCGACCTTGTGGCCGGGCAGCTGGCCGCCCTCGCCGGGCTTGGCGCCCTGCGCGACCTTGATCTGCATCATGTCGGAATTGACGAGGTACTCCGTCGTGACGCCGAAGCGGCCGGAGGCGACCTGCTTGATCGCGGACCGGCGCGAGCGCCCGTCCGGCAGCGGCTTGAACCGCTCGACCTCCTCGCCGCCCTCCCCCGAGTTCGAGCGGCCGCCGAACGAGTTCAGCGCGATGGCGAGCGTCTCGTGCGCCTCCTTGGAGATGGAGCCGTACGACATGGCGCCCGTGGCGAAGCGCTTGACGATCTCGGAGGCCGGCTCGACCGAGTCCAGCGGGACCGGCGCGCGACCGAGCTCGGCGGCGGACTTGATGCGGAACAGGCCGCGGAGCGTCTTCAGCTGGTGCTCCTGGCGGTTCACCAGCTCGGCGTATTCGCGGTACCGCTCCGGCACGTTGAGGCGCACCGCGTGCTGCAGCGTCGCCACCGTGTCGGGCGTCCAGGTGTGGGTCTCGCCGCGCAGGCGGTAGGCGTACTCGCCGCCGACATCCAGGGCGTTCCGGTAGACCGGCGCGTCACCGAAGGCGTCGCGGTGTCGGCGCGCGGTCTCCTCGGCGATCTCCGCCATGCCGACGCCCTCGATGGTCGTCGCCGTGCCGAAGAAGTCGCGGCCGACGAAGGTCGAGTTCAGACCGACCGCGTCGAAGATCTGCGCGCCGCAATAGGACTGGTAGGTGGAGATGCCCATCTTGGACATCACCTTCAGCAGGCCCTTATCGATGGCCTTGATGTAGCGATAGATGATCTCGTCGTCGGTGAGGTCCGGCGGGAACTCGTCCTTCATGTCGAGCAGCGTCTCGAAGGCGAGGTACGGGTTCACTGCCTCGGCGCCGTAGCCGGCGAGGCAGGCGAAGTGGTGCACCTCGCGCGGCTCGCCCGACTCGACGACGAGGCCGACCGAGGTCCGCAGGCCCTTGCGGATCAGGTAATTGTGCACGGACGCCGTGGCCAGCAGCGCCGGGATCGGGATCCGATCCGGCCCGACCGCCCGGTCGGTGAGCACGATGATGTTGTAGCCGCCGCGCACCGCCGCCTCGGCGCGGTCGCAGAGGCGGTCGAGCGCCCCGTCCATGGCCGCCGCGCCGGTCTCGGCCGGGTAGGTCATGTCGAGGGTCTTGGTGTCGAACCGATCCTCGAAATGCCCGATCGAGCGGATCTTCTCCAGATCCGCGTTGGTGAGGATCGGCTGGCGGACCTCCAGGCGCTTGCGCCGGGACGCGCCCTCCATGTCGAGCAGGTTCGGCCGCGGCCCGATGAACGAGACGAGGCTCATCACGGCCTCCTCGCGGATCGGGTCGATCGGCGGGTTCGTGACCTGCGCGAAGTTCTGCTTGAAGTAGGTGTAGAGCAGCTTCGACTTCTCGGAGAGGGCCGAGAGCGGCGTGTCCGTGCCCATGGAGCCGACCGCCTCCTGGCCGGTGACGGCCATGGGCTGCATCAGCAGCTTGAGGTCTTCCTGCGTGTAGCCGAAGGCCTGCTGGCGATCGAGCAGGCTGACGTCGCCGCGGGACTCGCGCGGCTGCACCGGGCGCAGGTCCTCCAGGACGATCTGGGTGTTCTTGACCCAGTCGGCGTAGGGATGCGCGGCGGCGAGCTCGCCCTTGATCTCCTCGTCGGAGACGATGCGGCCCTTCTGCAGGTCGATCAGCAGCATGCGGCCCGGCTGCAGGCGCCAGGACTGGACGATCTTCTCGTCCGGGATCGGCAGGGTGCCCATCTCGGAGGCGAGCACCACGAGGCCGTCGTCGGTGACGATGTAGCGCGCCGGGCGCAGGCCGTTGCGGTCGAGGGTGGCGCCGATCTGGCGGCCGTCGGTGAAGGCCACGGCGGCGGGACCGTCCCACGGCTCCATCAGGGCGGCGTGGTACTCGTAGAAGGCGCGCCGCTCCTCGCTCATGAGCGGGTTGCCGGCCCAGGCCTCCGGGATGAGCATCATCATCGCGTGGGCGAGCGGGTAGCCGCCCTGCACGAGGAACTCGAGGGCGTTGTCGAAGCAGGCCGTGTCGGACTGGCCCTCGTAGGAGATCGGCCACAGCTTCGAGATGTCGTTGCCGAACAGGTCGGAATCGACGCTCGCCTGGCGGGCCGCCATCCAGTTGACGTTGCCGCGCAGCGTGTTGATCTCGCCGTTATGCGCGACCATCCGGTAGGGGTGCGAGAGCCGCCAGGTCGGGAAGGTATTGGTGGCGAAGCGCTGGTGGACGAGGGCGATCGCCGAGACGAAGCGGTCGTCCTTCAGGTCCAGGAAGTAGCCGCCGAGCTGCGTGACCAGCACCATGCCCTTGTAGACGATGGTCCGGGTCGACACGGAGACCGGGTAGAACTCCTTCACCCGCGGGTCGTCGAGGCCGTAGACCTTGTTGGAGATCACCTTGCGGGCGACGTAGACCCGGCGCTCGAACGCGTCCTGGTCGGTGACCGAGGCGGGCCGGCCGATGAAGACCTGACGGTGGTGCGGCTCGGTCGCCTTCACGGCGTCGCCGAGATCCTCCGGATCCACCGGCACGTCGCGCCAGCCGAGGAGCGGCAGGCCCTCGGCCGCCAGGGACGATTCGACGATCTCCTGGATGATCGCCCGCGGCTCCTCCGCCTTCGGCATGAAGAACTGCCCGATGGCGTACGAGCCCGCCGGCGGCAGCTCGAAACCGAGGCGCGAGCACTCCTCGGCGAAGAAGCCGTGCGGGATCTGCGTGAGGATGCCGCAGCCGTCGCCCATCTTGGGATCGGCGCCCACCGCGCCGCGATGATCGAGGTTCTCCAGGATCTTCAAGCCCTGCTCGACGATCGCGTGGGTCCGGCGGTCGTGCATGTCGGCGATGAAGCCGACGCCGCAGGCGTCGCGCTCGCGGGCCGGATCGTAGGAACCCTGGGCTTTCGGAAAGGCGGGGTCGCGCACGATGAGCGGCATCGCGCCGCCGCGGGGGGCGGCAGCCTGGGCCGTGGACGCAGCAAACTCTTCGGCGGGTCTGCGTTGTGACATGCTTCGTCTCGTCCTTCCCTCGAACCCGTCCGCAGCCAAGAACCCGCGAGCATGTTTCATGCCCGCAAGCCGTCGGCGCCACGCGCCCGGCCTCTTGCCGCAGGCCATCCGGCCGGTCCGGGAGGACACGTCCGTCGGCCTGCGTTCATCGAGGACCCGGACCGCTCGGAGAGCGGTGCGCTGGCGCGCCCGTGTCCGTCTGCCGAAACTTCTCGCCCGCGCGCGAGACGGCGACGGCCGGGATGCACGGCCGATGGGACAGTTGTGCTGTCCTAAGTCGCGAAACTGCCAGATTGAAATGTTTTCAGCAAGAGACTGCAGGCCGCGACGGTGTCGCCGCTCTGGATGACGGGCCGCGACCCGCTCCGCGCCTCCGCAATCTCGCCCGAATCGCGGGTTCTACGGGTCGTGCCGAGCACAAGCGGCATGCGGGGCAACGACCTCGCCGGCATGGTCGAGGTCCGGGTCTACCGGCCCGGACCATGCCGGAACCGGACACGAACCGGACACTCTGCCGGGTCTCCAAACCCAGAACGCACAAGAGTGACGATGACGAGCAGAGCCGCTGCGCGCCTCCCAAGCCCGATGAGCCGGACGCTTCGCGCCGCGTGCCTGTCGGCGCTCGCTCTCCTGGGCGCATCGGGCGGCGCGCGCGCGCAATTCGCCTTCGAGGAAGAGGTCCTTCCGCCTCGCGTCGTCGCTTGGCGCCTCGCAGATCGCGGGTTCAGCGGCCTGAGCCGCCCGCGCTTCGACGGGCGGGTCTACGTGGTGGACGCCGTCGGTCCCGCCGGCGCGCCCGTCCGGCTGTTCGTCGATCCCATGACGGGCGGGATCGTGGGCCGCCGGCCGATCGGTGCGCCCGAGACCGTCGCTCGGCTGGAGCGACCCGCACCGGGCTTCGGCTGGACCGAGGACGAGGTCGTGCCCCGCCGCGCGATGCGGCCGGTCCCGTCCGAGGACGGTCCGGTGGCGCGGCCCCAGCGCCGGCCGGGCACCGAGGCCCTGCGGCCCGAGGCCAATCCCGAAGGCGTGAATCCCGACAGCGTCGGCCGGACCGCTCCGCCCAACGCTCCGCCAAAGCGGGTCGCGCGCGGGGCGCTCGCCCGGACGCCGGAGCTGAAGCCGCCCCCCCGCACGTCTCCCGAGGCGCCGGCCCCCAAGCTCCCGCCGGCCGATACGGCCAAGGCGGATCCGAACGCCGGTCCCGCACCCGAGACCAAGGCGGCGGCGATCGAGAAGTCGCCGGCCCCGGTTCCCGCGGCGCGACCCGCCGCGCCGTCGAAGCCGGCCGACGCCGCCGTGGCCGAGACGGCCAAGCCGGCCGCGAAGGATTGGAAGGATCCGCCCACGGACAAGAAGCCGGTTCGGGTGATCGGCGGCGCGACCATCGTCCCGGGCCAGGCCGAGTAAATTCGGCGGACGGAACCGGCGCGTCACGCGCCGTCCGTCAGCCGCTCGGCTCCCGTGAACACCGTCACGGTGTCGGCCCGCGCGATGGCGCAGAGCGTCATGCCGTAGGACCGGGCCCGGTCGAGGGCCAGGGACGTCGGCGCCGAGATGGCGACGATCACGGCCGCGCCGAGCCGCGCGGCCTTCTCGACCATCTCGAACGAGCAGCGGCTGGTGATGACCAGGAAGCCCGAGTCCACGGGCGTCCCGGTTCGCATCAGGGTGCCGATCAGCTTGTCCAGAGCGTTGTGGCGGCCGACATCCTCGCGCACCGCCGCGAGGCCGCCGTCGAGGCGCGCCCAGGCCGCGGCGTGGACCGCGCGCGTCTCCGCGCCGAGGCGCTGGGCGCTGTCGAGATTCGACAGGGCGCGGGCGATGGCGGGCAGCCCGACCCGGACCTCGGAGTCCGCCCGCTTACCGGCCTGCGGTAGTTGCGCCAGGTCCTCGATGCCGCAGACCCCGCAGCCGGTGCGGCCGCTGATGGCGCGCTTGCGCGCCAGATGCTCGCGGAGCCGGCCCGGCGCGAGTTCGACGTGGAGGCGCAGACCGTCCGACGCCGTCTCCACCCGGGTCGCGCGGATCTCCTCCGCGCTGTCGACGATGCCCTCCGTCAGGCTGAAGCCGTAGGCGAAATCCTCGAGGTCGGCGGGCGTCGCCATCATCACGGCGTGCGGCACGCTGCCGTAGACGAGGTTGACCGGCGCCTCGACGGCCAGCGCCCGCGTGTCCGGCCTCGGCGCCGAGCCCGTATAGGTCATCACCTGCATCGGCGCCGGCACTGCGCAGGACAGAGGACCGGAGGTGGGGCTGCCGGTTTGGGTGGACATCTCGAACTCCGCAGGCGTGGCACGAACGCGTCGCGACGCTTCATCCCCGGCGCGACGCGACGGGGAACGATTTCGCTGGCCCCTAGTGCGCCGACGCCACGAGGCGCCGTCAACTGGCGGGAAAGCGCGCGATGCGACGCTTGTGCGGTTGCACGTGGCCGGCCCTTGTGGTCTGAAGCGCCGGTCGGATAATGCCGGGTGACACAACCGGTACTCCGTCACGTCGGTACAATCCCGCACGCGTTCAAGACGGGGAGGTCCGGCGGCAGCCAGACAGTTTCAGGGGAGCCACGAGAGGCAGATGCGGACGGTGCGGACGATCAACCGGTCACTCTGGAGCCTCGCCGCTCTCGGCGCCCTGCTCTTCCCGATATCCGGCGCGCAGGCCGCGGGCTTCGGTCAGCCCGTGCCGTGGGAGATGGACCGGCAGATTCCGGTCACCGAGAACGCGCGCGACATCCTGAACTTCGAGATCGGCCTGCACTGGCTGTCCCTCGCCATCTCGGTGTTCGTCCTCGGGCTCATCCTGTGGTGCGTCTACCGCTTCGGCGAGAAGCGGAACCCGACGCCGTCGCGCACCACGCACAACACCGCCATCGAGGTCGCCTGGACGATCGTGCCGGTGCTGATCCTGGTCGCCGTGGCGATCCCGTCCTTCCGCCTGCTGCGCACGCAGCTCTCGGATCCGAAGGCCGACATGATCGTCAAGGTCGTCGGCCACGCCTGGTACTGGTCCTACGAGTACCCGCAGACCGAGGCCGGCGGCGGCTTCACGTTCGATGCCAACATCGACGAGGACAAGCAGCCGCGCCTGCTGCAGACCGACAACGAGATGGTCGTTCCGGTCAACAAGATCGTGAAGATCCAGGTCACCGCCGCCGACGTGCTGCATTCCTGGGCAATGCCGGCCTTCGGCTTCAAGATCGACGCCGTCCCCGGCCGCCTGAACCAGATGTGGTTCAAGGCCGACAAGGAGGGCACCTTCCACGGTCAGTGCTCCGAGCTGTGCGGCCAGCGCCACGCCTACATGCCCATCGTGGTCCGCGTGGTCAGCGAGCAGGCCTACGCCGACTGGCTGAAGGAGGCGAAGACCAAGTACGCCCGCATCGACAACGGCACGAGCTTCGCCGAGGCCCGCTGAGCCCCGGCTGATCGAACAGACCCCATCAGATCCACAAGGCATTCGAATCCATGGCTACAGCCGCAGCCCATGCCGGGGCCCATGAGGTCCACGACCACAAGCCGTCGTTCTTCGCCCGCTGGTTCCTGTCGACGAACCACAAGGACATCGGCACCCTCTACCTGCTGTTCGCCTTCTGCGCCGGAATCATCGGCGCGTTCCTCTCCTTCGGCATCCGGATGGAGATGGAGGCGCCCGGCCTGCAGTATTTCTCGAACCCCGCGACCTACAACGTGTTCGTCACCGGTCACGGTCTCATCATGGTGTTCTTCATGGTGATGCCGGCGCTGATCGGGGGCTTCGGCAACTGGTTCGTGCCCCTCATGATCGGCGCGCCCGACATGGCGTTCCCGCGCATGAACAACATCTCGTTCTGGCTGACGGTGGCGGGCTTCTGCTCCCTGCTGTGCTCGCTGTTCGTCGAGGGCGCGCCCGGCGCGTCCGGCGCCGGCACCGGCTGGACCGTCTACCCGCCGCTCTCCACCGCCGGCCATCCCGGCCCGGCCGTCGACTTCGCGATCTTCGCGCTCCACCTGTCGGGCGCGGGCTCCATCCTCGGCGCGATCAACTTCATCACCACGATCCTGAACATGCGCGCGCCCGGCATGACGCTGCACAAGATGCCGCTCTTCGCCTGGGCCGAGCTGGTGACCGCGTTCCTGCTGCTGCTCTCGCTGCCGGTGCTCGCGGGCGCCATCACGATGCTGCTGACCGACCGCAACTTCGGCACGACCTTCTTCGACCCGGCCGGCGGCGGTGACCCGATCCTGTACCAGCACCTGTTCTGGTTCTTCGGTCACCCCGAAGTGTACATCATGATCCTGCCGGCCTTCGGCATCGTGTCGCACATCATCGCCACGTTCTCGCGCAAGCCCGTCTTCGGCTACCTCGCGATGGCCTACGCCATGGTGGCGATCGGCGTCGTCGGCTTCGTCGTGTGGGCGCACCACATGTACACGGTCGGCCTGTCGCTGCAGACGCAGTCCTACTTCGTGTTCGCTACGATGGTGATCGCGGTCCCGACCGGCGTGAAGATCTTCTCGTGGATCGCCACCATGTGGGGCGGCTCCATCCGCTTCACCGCCGCCATGCACTGGGCGGTGGGCTTCATCTTCCTGTTCACGGTCGGCGGCGTCACCGGCGTCGTGCTGGCCAACTCGGCGGTCGATAAGTACCTGCACGACACCTACTACGTGGTCGCGCACTTCCACTACGTGCTGTCCCTCGGGGCCGTGTTCATCATCTTCGCCGGTGTCTACTACTGGTTCCCGAAGATGACCGGTCACATCATCCCCGAATGGGCCGGCAAGCTGCACTTCTGGCTGGCCTTCATCGGCGCGAACGTCCTGTTCTTCCCGATGCACTTCCTGGGCCTCGCCGGCATGCCGCGCCGCTACGCCGACTACCCGGACGCGTTCGCCCAGTGGCACAAAGTGTCGACCTACGGCGGCCACATCTTCGCGCTCGGCATGTTCGTGTTCGTGATCGGCGTGATCCTCGCCTTCCGCTCGAAGGAGCGGGCCGCGGACAACCCGTGGGGCGAAGGCGCCACCACCCTCGAGTGGACGCTCTCCTCCCCGCCCCCGTTCCACCAGTTCGAGACGCTGCCCCGCATCGTCGACGAGCCCGGCGCGCACTGATAGACATCCCGCGAGGGCCGCGTCCGCGGCCCTCGCCCTTCCCCGGAGGCCGGTCGGCCGACCTCCCGGCAAGGGCGAGCGATGAGGGCGACCCGCACGGGCCGAGGGAGAAGTCCCGGGCCCCGCTCACGCCGATCCTTGGAACACGTCGATTTCGAGACACGACTCGGCCGTGACGCGCGCGGCCGGGCGCCGACACAGCAGCGGCAGACGCGATGACGAGCCTGACGAACACGATCGGACCGGACGTTCCGGCCCCGGCCCTCACGACCGCCGGCGGCGACGTTCCGGACTACTTCGCCCTGCTGAAGCCGCGGGTGATGGTCCTCGTGATCTTCACCGCACTGGTCGGAATGGTGGTCTCGCAGGGCCACGTGCAGCCGGCCATCGGCGCGATCTCGCTCCTCGCCATCGCGGTCGGCGCCGGTGCGTCCGGCTGCCTCAACATGTGGTGGGACGCCGACATCGACGCGGTCATGAGTCGGACCGCCACCCGGCCGATCCCGTCGGGCCGGATCACCTCCCAGGAGGCACTGGGCTTCGGACTGTTCCTCTCGGTCGCCTCCGTGGTGGTGCTCGGGCTCGCCGCCAATCTCCTGGCCGCCGCGCTCCTCGCCTTCACCATCGTGTTCTACGCGGTGGTCTACTCGATGTGGCTGAAGCGGGCGACCGCGCAGAACATCGTCATCGGCGGCGCCGCCGGAGCCCTGCCGCCGGTCATCGGGCAGGCGGTGGTGACCGGGTCGGTCGGCGTAGAGTCGCTGATCCTGTTCGCCATCATCTTCATCTGGACGCCGCCGCACTTCTGGGCGCTCGCCCTGATCAAGGCCGACGAGTACGCCCGCGCCGGCATCCCGATGATGCCGAACGTCGCCGGCCCCGCCTCCACCCGCCGCCAGATCGTCTGGTACTCGCTGCTGCTCGCACCCCTCGGCCTCGTGCCGGTGGCCCTGGGCTTCGGCGGCCTCGTCTACGCGGTGGTCGGCCTCGTGGGCGGCCTCGGTATGGTAGCGTTCAGCATCCGGGTACTGCGGAACCGCGAGGGGGATGCCGAGCGGCGCGCCGCCATGGGCATGTTCGGCTTCTCGATCCTCTACCTGTTCGCGCTGTTCTCGGCGCTCCTGGCCGAGCAGAGCTTCGGCCTGTTCCGTCCGGTCCTGGGTTGAGCGCCATGGCGGATCCCGAGATCCAGTACCGGCCGCTCACGCCCGAGCAGGAGGCGCGCCGCCGCAAGCGCTCGATCGCGATCGCGCTCGCCCTCGGAGCCTGGGTCCTGCTGTTCTTCGTGCTGACGATCGTCAAGCTCGGCCCTCAGATCCTGACCCGGCCGCTCTGAGGCGCCCCCGATGACAATTCCTCCATCAGGATCGAACCGGGCCGCCACGCGCACCGCCCTCGCCTGCGCGGGTCTCGCCGTGGGCATGATCGGCCTCGCCTTCGCGTCGGTGCCGCTCTACGACGCCTTCTGCAAGGCGACCGGCTACGACGGCACGCCCCGGCAGGGACCGGCCCTCTCGGCCTCCGCGGCGCGGACCGACGACAGCATGGTCGTCCATTTCGACACGAACGTCGCGCCTGGGCTGCCCTGGAAGTTCATCCCGGAAGTGCGCAGCGTCGAGGCGAAGCTCGGCGAGACGAAGACGGTCTTCTTCCGCGTGCAGAACACCGGCAGCGCGCCCTCGGCGGGTGTGGCGACCTTCAACGTCCAGCCGGGTCTGATGGGCGGCTACTTCGTCAAGATCGCGTGCTTCTGCTTCAACGAGCAGACGCTCCAGCCGGGCGAGACGCTGGACGTGCCGGTGGTGTTCTACGTCGATCCGGCCGTTCGGGACGACTCCAACACCGCGCATCTCTCGGAGATGACGCTGTCCTACACCTACTTCGCCTCCAAGAACGGTGAACCCGTGAAGGCGACGGTGGCGAAATCGTCTTCCTCGGGAACGAAGGGCGATTTCTGATCGCGGACCCGTGACAACACGGGGCCGCAGCGACTAAAGCTGCGAGCAAGCTTGGGTGTGGTGCGTGCCGCGCCCGGCCTAGGGCAAGCAACGAACAGCGTTAGGCCGGGAACGGTGCAGGGCGCGAGGGTGAGGAGCGACGGGACGATGGCCGAGGCGCACGCCAAGAATCACGACTACCACATCCTGAATCCGAGCCCGTGGCCGTTGATCGGGGCCTTCTCGGGCTTTCTCATGGCGTTCGGCGCCGTGTTCTGGATGAAGAGCCTCACGATCGGCACCCTGGCTCCCGGTCCCTACATCTTCGGGGCCGGCACGATCGGCGTCCTCTACACCATGTACTCGTGGTGGAAGGACGTCGCGCACGAGGCCAATTCCGGCGACCATACCCGCGTCGTCCAGCTTCACCACCGCTACGGCATGATGATGTTCATCGCCTCCGAGGTGATGTTCTTCGTCGCGTGGTTCTGGGCCTACTTCGAGGCCGCCCTCTACACCGCCGACCCGATCCAGGTCTCGCGCGTGGAGTTCACCGGCGGTGTCTGGCCGCCGAAGGGCATCGAGGCGTTCGATCCCTGGCACCTGCCGCTCCTGAACACGCTGATCCTGCTGACCTCGGGCACCACCGTCACCTGGGCGCACCACGCGCTGATCGAGGGCGACCGCAAGGGACTGAAGTACGGCCTGTGGCTGACGATCATCCTCGGCGTGCTCTTCACCGCCTGCCAGGCCTACGAGTACAGCCACGCCGAGTTCGGCTTCTCGGGTAGCATCTACTCGTCGACCTTCTTCATGGCGACGGGCTTCCACGGCGCCCACGTCATCATCGGCACGATCTTCCTGGCGGTGTGCCTGTTCCGCGTCTACGCGGGCCAGTTCACCCCGCGTCAGCACCTCGGCTTCGAGTTCGCCGCCTGGTACTGGCACTTCGTCGATGTCGTGTGGCTGTTCCTGTTCGCCGCCATCTACGTGTGGGGTTCGGGGGTCTTCCACGGCGGCGGCGCTCACTGAGCGGAACCATCCCGTCGCCGCATGGCGGATCTGCGAAGGGCGGCTCAGGCCGCCCTTCTGCGTTTCCGACGCCGCGCGAACCCCGTATCGACGAGAGCGGCCCGCGCCCGGGTCGATGGGGTCCCGCACGGAACAGGTCTGGAGTGTGCTCGTGAACAACCGAACCTACTCGCCGCCTCCGCCGATCCCGACCGGCCTGCGCGGCCGGTGCCCGCGCTGCGGTGAGGGTCACCTGTTCAAAGGGTTCCTGAGCCTGCGCCCCTCCTGCGAGGCGTGCGGGCTCGACTACGCGCATTTCGACTCCGCGGACGGGCCGGCGTTCTTCGTCATGTCGATCGTCGGCCTGATCGTGGTCGGTCTCGCCCTCTGGCTGGAGATCACCTACGAGCCGCCGATCTGGGTCCACGCCCTGGTGGCCCTGACCCTCTCGGTCGGGCTCAGCCTGATCCTGGTGCGGCCCCTCAAGGGCCTGCTGATCGCCCTGCAGTTCAGCAACCGGGCGGAGCAAGGGCGCTTCGAGTCGTGACCGCGAGCGGACCGCACCGCGCTGGCTGGCGCGACCTGGTCGCGCCGGGGCTCGCCTCGCTGGTTGCCCTGGCCATCCTGCTCGGTCTCGGGACGTGGCAGCTCGAGCGCAGGGCCTGGAAGGAGGATCTCATCGCCCGGATCGTGCGCCAGAGCCGCGCGGAGCCGGTGGCGCCTCCGGCCGCGGATGTCTGGGATCCGGCGCGCGACGAGTTCCGGCATGTCCGGGTCAACGGTCAGTTCCTCAACGACCGGGAGACCCTGGTCCACGGACTGGCGCCGGGCGAGACGCCGGGCCGCGCCCTCCAGGGCTTCTACGTGCTCACGCCATTCCGCCGGGAGGACGGCGGCGTCGTGCTGGTCAACCGGGGCTTCGTCCCCACGGAGTTGAAGGCGCAGGGCGACCGCCGGGACGGCTTGATCGACGGGCCGACGACGGTCACCGGCATTCTCCGCGCCAGCGAGCCCCGCGCGATGTTCGTGCCGGAGCCGGATCTCGCCCGCGGGGAGTGGTTCAACCGGGACATCGCCGGCATCGCGGCGGCGCGCGGCCTCGGGACGGTCGAGCCCTACCTGATCGAGGCCGACGCCGTTCCCGGGCAGACGACGTGGCCGCGCGGCGGCCAGCTCCGGGTCGACCTGCCGAACAACCACCTGCAATACGCATTCACGTGGTTCGGCCTCGCCGCCTGCCTGATCGGCGTGTTCTCGGTCTTCGCGTGGCGCCGCCTGCACGATTCGCCCGCGGCCCGCGCCGCCTAGGACAAAGCCGCGCGCGCAGGATCTCGGCGAAGAAGAGTCTCGCCGAGATCGGCTCAAAAACGGCAACCCGTTCCTTTGACCGACGGCCATCGCCCCGGAATACTTTCGGTGTTCTTGAGCGATCGGTCGCGTTCTGCATAGTGTATTCAGTTCGCGGCGATCATCCGAAGACGACACGGCGCCGGACCGCCGTGCAACTGAGGTAACGCCGGATGACCAGCCATCTCGCCGACGCGGCGGCGCGCGAGCCGATCCGCTTCGCCTACTGGGTGCCCAACGTCTCCGGGGGGCTTGTCATCAGCAAGATCCCCCAGCGCACGAGCTGGGACGCCGAGTACAATCGGAAGCTAGCGCAGATCGCCGAGGAGGCAGGGTTCGATTACGGGCTGACGCAGATCCGGTTCACCGCGGGCTACGGCGCCGAGTACCAGCACGAATCGGTCGCCTTCAGCCACGCCCTGCTGGCCGCGACCACCAAGCTCAAGGTGATTGCCGCGCTCCTGCCCGGTCCCTGGCATCCGACCCTCGCCGCCAAGCAGATCGCCACGATCTCGCAGCTCACCGAAGGCCGCATCGCGGTGAACATCGTCTCCGGCTGGTTCTCGGGCGAGTTCCGGGCGATCGGCGAGCCCTGGCTCGACCACGACGAGCGCTACCGCCGGTCGGAGGAGTTCATACGGAGCCTGCGCGGGATCTGGACGCAGGACAGCTTCACCTTCCGCGGCGACTTCTACCGCTACAGCGACTACACGCTGAAGCCGAAGCCGGCCCAGCCGCTGCCCGAGATCTTTCAGGGCGGCTCGTCGCGCGCCGCGCGCGACATGGCGACCCGCGTGTCGGACTGGTACTTCACGAATGGCGGCACGCCGGAGACGATCCGCGCGCAGGTGGACGATATCCGCGCCAAGTCGGCCGAGACCGGCAATCATCCCCGGATCGGCGTCAACGCCTTCGTCATCGCCCGCGACACCGAGGAGGAGGCCCGCGCCGTCCTTCAGGAGATCATCGACAACGCCGACCCGGACGCCGTGAAGGCCTTCGGTCACGAGGTCAAGAATGCCGGCAAGGCCTCGCCGGAAGGGGAAGGCAACTGGGCCAAGTCGAGCTTCGAGGATCTCGTTCAGTACAACGACGGCTTCAAGACCAACCTGATCGGCACGCCAGACCAGATCGCCGAGCGGATCCTGGCGCTCAAGGATGCCGGAGCGGACCTCGCCCTGCTGGCCTTCCTGCATTTCCAGGAGGACGTCGCGTATTTCGGCGCGCACGTGATCCCGCGGGTCCGCGCCCTCGAGGCCGCCCGCGACCGGCGCGCCGAGGCCGCCTGAGCGCCGCCCGCCGAACCGTATCCCGACTGATCGGAGTGAGCCATGAACATCGCCGTCGATGCGCGCACGCTCGAGCCGGAGCACCGCCCGGGCGCTCCCGGCCCCGCGCGGCCGCCCTCACCCGCCTACGTGATCCGTGACGACGCCGAGGCGCTGGCCGTGGCCCACGGGCTCGCGGCCGAGTTCCGGGCCGGCGCGTCGGAGCGGGACCGCCACGCCGTGCGGCCGCTCAAGGAGCTCGACGCCTTCTCGCAGAGCGGCCTCTGGTCGATCAACGTGCCGCGCGCCTATGGCGGCCCCGAGGTCTCCTACCGGACCCTCGCGCAGGTCATCGCCATCGTGGCGGCCGCCGATCCCGCCATCGCGCAGATCGCCCAGAACCATCTCGGCATCCTGGCGGCGATCCGGACGGTGTCGGACGAGGCGCAGAAGCACCTGCTGTTCGGCGAGGTCCTGCGCGGAACGCGGTTCGGCAACGCCTTCTCGGAGCGCGGCACCAAGCGGGCGGCCGATTTCGACACGCGCTTCACCGATCACGGCGACCACGTCGTGGTGCGGGGCCGGAAGTTCTACGCCACCGGCGCCCTCCTCGCGCACCTGGTCCCGATCGTCGCCCTCGATGCCGAGGGACGCGCTTGGTACGCCATCGCCGAGCGGGACGCGCCCGGACTCACGGTGATCGACGACTGGTCGAGCTTCGGCCAGCGCGGCACGGCGAGCGGGACCGTGCTGATCGACGACGTGCGCGTGCCCAAGACCCATCTGGTGCCCGCCTGGAAGGGCTACGCGGCGCCGACCGCCGACGGCGCCGTGTTCCAGATCATCCAGGCCGCGGTCGATGCCGGGATCGGCCGCGAGGCCCTCGACGACACCATCGGCTTCGTCCGCGAGAAGGCCCGCCCCTGGATCGACAGCGGGCTGGAGCGGGCGTCCGACGATCCCTACACGATCCAGGCGGTCGGCGACCTGACCATCCGGCAGCACGCCGCCGAGGCGCTGCTCGACCGGGCCGGTCTCGCCCTCGACGCGGCCGTCGCGCGGCCGGACGCCGAGACGGTCGCGGCGGCCCAGATCGCGGTCGCCGAGGCGAAGGTGCTGACCACCGAGGTTGCCCTGGCGGCGTCGAACAAGCTGTTCGAGCTGTCGGGGACCCGCTCAACTCTGGCCGCCGAGAATCTCGACCGTCACTGGCGGAACGCGCGCACGCACACGCTGCACGATCCCGTCCGCTGGAAATACGCGGTCGTCGGCAACCACGCCCTCAATGGCGTGAACCCGCCGCTCCACGCCTGGAGCTGACCGGCGCCTACAGCACCGGCAATCCCCGCGCCTTGGCCTCCTCGCCGGGCTCGACGTGGATGGTCACCACCGCCCCGGGGATCGTCGTCTCCAGGGCGGATTCCAGCCGGTCGCAGATCGCGTGCGAATCCTCGACGGTCATCGCGCCGGGGACGACGAGGTGGAAGTCGATGAAGGTCGCCTGACCGGCGGAGCGCGTGCGCACGTCGTGCGCCTCCAGCGCGCCCTCGCCGTGCTGGGAGATGAGCGACCGGATCTGGCTCACCATCTCGGCCGGGGCGGCCCTGTCCATGAGGCCGTCCACCGACTCCCGGACCATGCGGAAGCCGGACCACAGGATGTTCATGGCGACCAGCCCGGCCACCACGGGGTCGAGGACCGGGTAGCCCGTCACCACCACGGCGCCGACGCCGGCCAGGACGCCGCAGGACGTGATTACGTCGGCGAAAACGTGGCGCGCGTCGGCGATCAGGGCCGGCGACCGCCACCGCCTTCCCCAGCGCATCAGTGCCGCCGCCCAGACCGCGTTGACGATCCCGGCCGCGAAGTTGATCGCGAGGCCGACCGCGGGCGCGTCGAGGGGCTTCGGGGCGAGCAGCCCGAAATAGGATTCGCGCAGGATCAGCAGCGCCGCCACCACGATCAGCGCGCCCTCGATCACCGCCGAGAAGAACTCGGCCTTGTGGTGACCGTAGGGATGGTCCTCGTCGGCCGGGCGCGCCGCCACCCGCAGGGCCACGAAGGCGCCCACCGCGGCGACCACGTTGATGATGCTCTCCAGCGCGTCGGAGTACAGGGCGAGGCTGCCGGTGAGCCACGCCGCGTAGAACTTCATCGCCGTGACGGCGAGGCCGATGCCCGCGCTGAAGAGGGCGGCTTTCTGGGTGCGGTCCATGGTTCGCGCCGTTGGGGTGACGCCGCGCCCATACGGCACCGGCCGCGGCCAAGGCCACGGCAAAGGTTCGACGCCGCCGAAAACGTGTTAGCCGCGGCTAAGTCTCCGACGCGCCGCCGTTGTCGCGGGCGGCCTCGCGCCGCCGGCTCGGCTCCGCCTTGGCGCGCGCGGCCTCCGCCTTGCGCAGGTAGCGACGGCGCTGCCAGGCGAAGCGCGCGCCGGCGGCGAGGGTCTCCAGCCGGGCGGCCTCGCGCTCCCAGTACCCGAGGAGCTGCCCGTCGAGGGTAACCCGCCGGGGGCGACCGCGGGGCGTCACGCGTCGCTCCCCCGCTGCGCCGGCGGCTCGCCCGTCTCGGCCACGACCAGGGCGTCCGGATCACCGCGGAAGCTGCCGACGCCGGTGTTCGGCACCGGGATTCCAGGGCTGCCGAAGGGCTGGCTCGGGTAGGCCGATTCGAACTTCGCGCGGGCGGTCTCCGGATCCTCGGCCTTCAGCACGATCTCGGACGTGCCGGGGAGCGGCCAGCGGGGATCGGCGGCGTCACGGGGGCGAACGGCGTACCAGGGCATGGATCGGGAGCCTCGCGTCTCGGTGACGCTGGAAACGGACGCGCTCCCCGGCGGTTCCGCGGTTGAAACCGCGTGCCGTTCGGTGCAGGCAGCCGGCGATGCGCGTGGACCTCTTCGATTTCGATCTGCCGGAGACCAGCATCGCCCTCCGCCCGGCCGAGCCGCGCGACGCCGGGCGGATGCTCGTGGTCCGACCCGGCGCGCCGCTGGCCGACCGGACCGTGCGCGACCTGCCCCAGGCCCTCCGGGCCGGCGACGCCCTGGTCTTCAACGACACGCGGGTGATCCCGGCCCGGCTGAACGGCGTGCGCACACGGCCCGGCGCCCCCGGCCAGCGCACCGAGGTGATGCTCCACCTGCGCGAGGCTCCCGACCGCTGGCGCGCCTTCGCGCGTCCGGCCAAGCGGCTCGCGGCGGGCGACGCGCTGCGCTTCGGCGATCTGGCGGCAACCGTTCTCGAGAAGGCCGAGGCCGGGGAGATCGTCCTCGCCTTCGACCGGGCCGGGCCCGACCTCGACGCGGCCATCGCCGCGGAGGGTGCCCTGCCGCTGCCCCCCTACATCGCGGGCAAGCGCGCCACGGATGACCGCGACGCCACCGATTACCAGACGGTCTACGCCCGCAATCCGGGGGCGGTCGCGGCTCCCACGGCCGGCCTGCACTTCTCCGACGCGCTGCTGGCCGATCTCGACGCCGCCGGTCTGCGGCGCCACCACGTCACGCTGCATGTCGGCGCCGGGACCTTCCTGCCGGTCAAGGCCGAGGATACCGAGGCCCACCGCATGCACGCGGAGATCGGCATCCTCGACGCCGCCACGGCCGAGGCCCTGAACGCCGCGCGGGCCGCGGGCGGCCGGATCGTCGCGGTCGGGACCACGGCGCTGCGGCTGCTGGAGAGCGCGGCCCGACCGGACGGCACGCTCGCGCCCTTCTCGGGACCCACCGAGATCTTCATCACGCCGGGCTACCGGTTCCGCGCGGTCGACGCCCTCGTGACCAATTTCCACCTGCCGCGCTCGACGCTGTTCATGCTGGTCTCGGCGTTCTCAGGTCTCGCGACGATGCGCGCGGCCTACGCGCACGCGATCGCCGCCGGGTACCGGTTCTACTCCTACGGCGACGCCAGCCTGCTCTACCCAGGCCCGGGCGCGGACACCCCATGACCGACAGCGCACACTTCCGCTTCGACCTGCTGGCCCGGGACGGCACCGCCCGCACCGGCGTGATCGGGACGCCGCGCGGCGAGATCCGGACCCCGGCCTTCATGCCGGTGGGCACGGCCGCGACCGTCAAGGCCATGTACCCCGGCCAGGTCCGCGATCTCGGCGCCGACGTGGTCCTGGGCAACACCTACCACCTGATGCTGCGGCCCGGCCCCGAGCGTATGGCCCGGCTCGGCGGCCTTCACCGCTTCATGAACTGGGACCGGCCGATCCTGACCGATTCCGGCGGCTTCCAGGTGATGTCGCTCTCCGCCCTGCGGAAGATCGACGAGCAGGGCGTGACCTTCCGCTCGCACATCGACGGCACCGCGCATCACATGAGCCCGGAGCGCTCCATCGAGATCCAGGGTCTGCTCGGCTCCGACATCCAGATGCAGCTCGACGAGTGCGTCCGCCTGCCGGCGGATCACGGGGCCATCGAGAAGGCCATGCACCTGTCGCTGCGCTGGGCCGAGCGCTGCCGCGTCGCGTTCGGCGAGCAGCCGGGACGGGCCCTGTTCGGCATCGTCCAGGGCGGCGACGTGCCGGCCCTGCGCGTCGAGAGCGCCCGCGCGCTGACGGATCTCGATCTCAAGGGCTACGCGGTGGGCGGCCTCGCCGTCGGCGAGCCGCAGGCGGTCATGTTCGCCATGATCGAGACGGTCGAGCCGCACCTGCCCGCCGGCAAGCCCCGCTACCTGATGGGCGTCGGCACGCCGGACGACATCCTCGGCGCGGTCGCCCGCGGCATCGACATGTTCGACTGCGTGATGCCGACCCGCGCCGGCCGGCACGGCCTCGCCTACACGCGCCACGGACGGGTCAACCTGCGCAACGCCCGCCACGCCGAGGACACCGCGCCGCTCGACGAGACCTCGACCTGTCCGGCCGCGCGGGACTATTCCCGTGCCTACCTGCATCACCTCGTGCGCTCGAACGAGATCCTCGGGATGATGCTGCTGACCTGGAACAACCTCGCCTACTACCAAGACCTGATGGCCGGCGCGCGCGCGGCGATCCGGGACGGCCGCTACGCGGAGTACTGCGCAGAGACCCGCGCCGGCTGGGCGAGCGCCGAGCGCGCCGCCGCCTGACCGGGCGTCACGGGTGCGCGAGCACCCGGTAGATTCCATCCGGATCGTCGCGGCCGGTGGCGACGGCGCGCGCGAGATCCGAGACGACGCGCGCCGCCACGGGCAGGCGGTAATGCAGCGCGTCCCAATAATTCGCGTCCCGGGTCGTCAGCGGCGAGATCCGGCGAAAATCCACCACGACCGCGCCCCGGCGCTTCCCGATCGCCGCGGCGCGCGCCTTGCAGGCTTCCTCGCGACGGCCCGCCGCCGATCCCGGTGAACCCTGCGCCCCCGCATGCACCGGCATGAAGGCCACGATCTTCAGGGCCTCGGCGGGCACGCGACCGAGGAGATCGTCCAGGCGGTCGAGGGCCGGCATCGGCAGCTCGGGGGCGTCCGCCGCCGCCGAGTCCACTCGGCCTGCGCGGATATGGGCCTGGGCACGTGCGAGGTCGTAGCGCGCCTCGGGCGGCGTGAAGACCGCGTAGCCGTCTCCGCGAATCCGCGCCCGCGTCAGCCCGAGATCGGCGAGTCCGGCCCGGACGGCCGTCGTGACCGAGCGCAGGCTGACCTGACGCAGGACATCGCCGGGCACGCGGTCCGCGTAGAGCCAGTCAGGAAAGGCATGGGCGGTCCGGGCCGGCGGATCGGCGGCGCACCACGGGGCATCGAGGCCGAACAGGACCGCGCGGATCGGCCGGCGGGCCAGGAACAGCGCGGCGAGCCGACCCTGCTCGTCGGGCGTCGCGGCATTCACCGCCAGATTGGCGAACCGGACACCGAAGGCCGCGTCGAGAGCCTGCGGGTCGAGCAGTCGCGCCGTCGAGGTGCCGAAGACCGCCGCGTCGAACGGCCCCCCGCGGGCGATCTGCGGATAGGAGAGCCGCTGATTGGCATCCATGATCGGCCCCGGCGCATGACCGGGCGCGGCCCGCAGTCCGTAGGGATCGACCGCGGCCACGAAGCCGATCAGCGCCATGCCCATGAGGGTGACGCAGACGAGGAAGCTGCGCGCGAAGCCGGCCCATCCAGCGGGTCGCCGGCCGGCTTGGCTGTGAGAGGGCGGATCCATCGGGCGGCTACATACGCCGTTCGACGGGCCCCGTCGCGGGCATCGCGTGCCCGGCCGCACCGTGGAGGCGGCGGTCGCGCCGACCTGACCCATCCCGCCGGTCGACCGTTCGATACGGGCGGATCGACAAAGCGCGTGAACCGATCGGCCGCCGCCCGTATAGACGGACGAAGGCGTTGCCCGGCACGAGTGGGCGGCGTGGGGAGGCGGCATGACGTTCACGGCACACAACATCCGCCTCGCGGACGGGTCCGAGACCTTGCCCGAGGCGGGCTGGCTGATCGCCGACAGCCCCTGGACCCAGGCGGCCCTGCGCTCGCTCCGGCTGTTCTACGGGCACAGGCTGGCCGGCCGGTCGATCGTCGATCTGGGCTGCCTCGAGGGCGGCTACACGCTCGAATTCGCCCGCGCCGGGATGCGCGCCACCGGTGTCGAGGTGCGCCGCTCCAATTTCGAGAACTGCCTGCGGGTCAAGGATGGGGCCGGCGTCCCCGACCTCGCCTTCGTCAACGACGACGTGTGGAACCTAGAGGCCCACGGCCCCTTCGATGCCGCCTTCTGCTGCGGACTGCTCTACCATCTCGACAGGCCGGCCGCCTTCATCCGCCTCATGGCCGAATGCGTGCGCGACGTGATCATCCTGCACACGCATTTCGCGACCGACACGAACGAGGCCCTGTTCCAGCTCTCGCCGCCCGCCGAGAATGAAGGTCTGCCGGGTCGCTGGATGCACGAGCACGATCTCGACGACACGAGCCAGCTCGAGGCGCACAAATGGACCTCGTGGAGCAACAAGCGCTCTTTCTGGCCCACCAAGCCGGCCCTGATTCAGCTTCTGAAGGAGTGCGGCTTCGACATGGTCTACGAGCAGTACGACATGCTGGGACGCGACATCCGTGGCTCGATGGAGAGCGGCTACTACCACCAGCAGGGCCGGAGCATGTTCGTGGCCATGCGGACCTGAGCGGCAGCCGGGGGACATAAATTTAGAATTCACCATCTCCAAAGACTTGTACTGATGAGTTCAGTACGCATGTGATCCGCAATGTCCGCTTAATTCCTGCGGCGGATAAATGGCGACATCGGCCTTATTTCGCAAAGTCCCGCCGCCATGTTCGCGACGAGCCTCGCCCTGTGGGTGATAGCCATCCTGCTTCTGCTCGCTTGGTTGCATCTGCAGGAGCGGGTCACCGAGCGGTGTCGCCGCGCGATCCGACCGCAGATCGAGCGCCTGATCATCGAGAACCGGTGGATGGAGCACCACGCGCGCGGAGCGGCCGCGTTCGAGGCGCTCTGGGACCGGGAACTCGTCAGGCTGCACCGCGCCCATCTCTCGCGCCCGCTCCGCGCCGTCGTCCGGTTCCACGGCTTCAGGCGTCTGGTCAGCGCGGAATTCGCGTCGATCCTGCCGGCCGAGGTCGCGTCCTGGACCTTCCTCGACCGCGTGAGCGCCTCGCAGGCGCATTTCGAGGCGCTGATGCTGCGGTGCCTGAAGGCGGCCGGCTGGCGCCTGGATTACCAGGATCAGGACCACTTCGTGCTCCTCCGGGCCCGAACGCGCGTCGTCGTTTGCCTGCATTGGGCGGACCGCGACGTCGCGTGTCTCCCGATCTCGGACGTCGCGGCGGCGGCGGAGCGCGCCGGGTCGACCACGGCGTGCGTGATGACCAATGGCCGGTTCAGCGGCGCGGCGCGCGCCATGGCGGAGGAGCAGAACGTCCTGGCGCTGCACTGCTCGCAGATCGACCTGCTGCTGCCCCGGGACAAGTCGACGGTCGCGCCCCGCACGGCCCGCGGAACCGGTTTCCGGCTCGCCGCCTGACCGCGCTCGGACCCCGCGTCGTGCGACGAGGGCCCATGAGAACGACGACATCCCGCACGGCCGCGCGCCGGGTCCATTCCTCGACGCGCCTCCCTCTGTCCCGCCGATGAACTGACCGGCGCGCACGCTTTCGTGAGGGACAGGCGCGATGCTCCTCTACGCATCGAGCGACCTGAGCCTCGCCCGCCGGTCCGCCGTTGCGGGCATCGTCTTCCGCGATCGGACTAACGCTCGCTTCACCATCTCGGCCGGACGCTGAGGCCGAATCGTGGTTCGAGCCGTTGTGGCGCATGGATCAGTCCGCAGCCCTCAGAACGGACCACCCCGCGACCGAACAGGACGCTCTCGCCGAGTTGCCGGCGGGCGATTTCGTCAGGCGATGGCGGCAGATCACCGGCGAGCCGCCGGCCATTCTCCTGAGTTCACGGTCCGAGATGATCGCGCTGCTCGTGGAGAGCGTGCCCATGGCGCCCCTGATCCCGCAGGGCGAGAGCCCCGGCAAGGCGGGGTCCGGGGAGACTCCGTCCCAGGATCGCGGCTCGGACGGGCCAGACGGGGCGGCCTCAGGATCCTCCGCGCGCAGTGATCAGCGGGGTGCAAGACAGGGACCGGCCTGATGCGGAGCCGGGATGGCGCGACGGCTTCGGTCCGGTCGAGGTGGCCGCATTCGCGAGAGTCTGGGAATACGCGGACGCCGACCAGCGAAGCCACGCGTCATCCGTCAACGAGGTCCCTTGCGAAGGGTGACCGTCCGTTCTCGCTGAAATTGAGATCGCGGGAATTTTGGTCGGAGTGGCAGGATTTGAACCTGCGACCCCCACGTCCCGAACGTGGTGCGCTACCAGACTGCGCTACACTCCGAAGGCCGTCCCGCGTGTCCGCCGGGGCCGGCGAGCGGGTGTATAGCCGCGCCTTTCCCGCACCGCAAGCGCGCTGTTGCGCCTTTTCAGCCCAGATGATCGGGCCAGTCGTCCGGAAGACGGTGGCAGGTGATCTCCGCCTCCGCGGATCGGGACGCAACCGTGGCGACGTGATCGCGCCCGCAATCGACCTCGGCCAGGCTCCACGGACCGTCCAGGTTCCAGGACGCGTCGCCGGCGGCCCGGAGAAGGCGCGGCGCTTCGGGCGGAACGCTGACGCTGAACCGGTCGAGGGGCAGCGACAGGCCGCTGCCCAAAGCCTTCACCACCGCCTCCTTGCGGGTCCACAGCCCGAAGAAGCGCCGCTCGACCGCGCTTCGCGGGGCCCCGGCCAGGGCCGTCACCTCGTCGGCGGCGAAATGGGCCGCCGCGATCCGGAGCGCGTCCGCGATCGGCCGCACGGCCTCGACATCGACGCCGATCGCCGCGCCGCGGGTGAGCCCGATCAGCGCGCGCCCCCCGGAATGGGAGAGGTTGAAGTCGGCGGCGCCCCGTGCCGGGCCCGCGAGCTCCGGCTTGCCGCCGGCTCCGGCGGCGAACTCGACGTCGGCCGGCGCGAGACCGAGCGCGTCGCCGAGGACCAGCCGCAGCGCGGCGTGGCTGGCGCGGAACCGGGCGCGATCCGCCGGGCGCAGGAAACGGTCAGCCCGCGCGCGCTCCGCGGCGTCGAGGACGGCATCGCACCGGTCGACCTGGCTCGGAGACAGGACGAGGTCGACGATCCAGACCTGCACCGCGCTCACGCGACACCTCGCGAGGCGGGAGCTGGGGCGCTAGCGTCGGGAGAGCGAAACGGCACGGGCGACGATCCGATGGGGCAGGAATGAGCAGCATCGGATCGCGGCCCGTCTCCTGCAAGAAGCGCCGCGCGCGGTGACGCGGTCCAGCGCGGATCTCCGCGTCGGCCTCCTGGGTAGACCGAGCCTCGGCCAGCGGTCCGTCCGCTACGGCGTCTTCTTCGCCACCTACCTCTACCAGGGCCTCGTCGCGGGTTTCTCGCTGACGGCGCTCGCCAACCACCTCGCGGCCAGGGGCGTCCCGGCAACCGAGGTCGGGCTGCACTTCGCCCTGGCCGGCCTGCCCTGGACGCTGCAGCCGCCGCTGTGGGGGCCCTGGGTGGACCGGGCCGGGGACACGCGGATGGGACGGCGCCGGCCCTTCGCGGTCGCCGCGCTGGTCGGATGCCACGCGACGCTGGCGCTGCTCCTCGTCGCCGGGGGCGACGCCGTCGGCGCGCTCGGCTTGGTCTTCCTCGTCCACAGCCTGTTCGCCTCGCTCCTCGATACCGCCTGCGACCGGATGATCATGGACCACGTCCCCACCCGGGAACTCGGCCGGGTCAGCGCCTGCACCCGCGCGGGCTTCGTGGCCGGAACGAGCCTCAGCGCCGCCGTCTTCGGATGGACGCTCGCGAATTGGGGTTTCGCCGCGAGCGCCCGCTGGCTGCTCGTCGCCGCGATCGTCGCGAGCCTGCCGATGCTGCTGGTCCGCAAGGCGCCGGCCGATCCGCTCTGGTCCCTGGAGCGCCGGGGACCGGCGCCGCGGCGCCTGCCGTTCCGCCGCTTCCTGCGCCGCACCGTGATCGCGCTGCGCCGCCCGCGCGCCCTGCGGCTGCTCGCCCTGTGCTTCGGCCTCGACGCGGCCCTTGGCCTGTTCGAGCTGCCCTTCTCGATCGACCTCCTCCAGCGTCAGGGCTGGGAGGCTGCCGGCCTGTCGCGCCTCCAGGCTTTCCTGACCCTGGTGAGCGGCACGGCCGGCGCCGTCGCGGTGGGACTCTGGTCGGACCGCGCGGGCGCGGCGTCGCCGCTGCGCGCCCTGCTGCTGGGCAGTGCCCTCACCTTCGTGCTGGCCGGGATCATGATCGGCGCCGGCCTCGTCGGGGCCGCGGCGCCGGCGATCCTGGCGCTCACCAGCGTGCTGCCCGGCCTGCTGATCGTCGCCCTGATGCCGGCCCTGCTCGCGGCGAGCCGGGGCCGCCCGGGCGCGGCCACGCAGTTCGAGGTCTATATGGCGGCCATGAACCTCGGCTCGGTCGCCGGGACGGCGGTCGCGGGCTGGCTGGCCCCGCTCCTGCCGCTGCAAGCAATCGCCGCCCTCGTCGCCGCGACGTTCTTCGCGGCCTTCCGGATGGCGGGGCGCGGCGATCTGCTCGGCGCCCGCCGGTGAGGGAATCGGGGATCGCGCGCCGCGGCCGACTCCCCGCCGGCCGCCGATGCGTTAGAACCCCGGCATGGCCGCCACGAAATCCGAACCGCTCGATCTCGACCTCAGCGCCGAGGAAGCGCGCGCCGAGTACGCGCGGCTGTCGGACGCGCTCCTGGAGGCCGACCGCCTCTACTACCAAGAGGACGCGCCCGAGATATCGGACGCCGAGTACGACCGGCTGCGCCGCCGCCTGGAGGACATCGAGGCCCGCTTCCCCGATCTCGCCGGCACGGGCGCCGCCAGCACGTCGGTCGGCGCCAAGCCCTCGGAGAAGTTCGCCAAGGTGCGGCACGCCGTGCCGATGCTCTCGCTGGGCAACGCCTTCGACGACGCGGAGGTGGCCGAGTTCGTCGCGCGCGTGCGCCGCTTCCTCGGCTGGCCGGACGACGCCCCCCTCGCCTTCACGGCAGAGCCGAAGATCGATGGCCTGTCCCTGTCCCTGCGCTACGTGAACGGCCGGCTCGACACCGCCGCCACCCGCGGCGACGGCGAGGTGGGCGAGAACGTCACGGCCAACGCCCGCACGGTGCAGGACATCCCGGCGGTGCTCGCGGGGTCCGGCTGGCCGGAGATCTGCGAGGTGCGCGGGGAGGTCTACCTGTCCCACGCCGACTTCGCCGCCATCAACGCCCGGCAGGAGGCGGCCGGCAAGCCGCTCTTCGCCAACCCGCGCAACGCCGCCGCCGGCAGCCTGCGCCAGCTCGATCCCGCGATCACCGCGTCCCGGCCGCTGCGATTCTTCGCCTATGCCTGGGGCGAGCTGTCGGCGCCGATCGCCGACACGCAGACCGGCGTGCTGGAGCACTTCGCGGCCTGGGGCCTGCCGGTGAACCCGCGGACCCAGACCTTCACCGACACGGAAGCGATGCTCGCCCATTACCGCGGCATCGAGGCCGACCGGGCCGGGCTCGGCTACGACATCGACGGCGTCGTCTACAAGGTCGACGACCTCGCGCTCCAGAAGCGGCTGGGCTTCGTCTCGCGCTCGCCCCGCTGGGCGCTCGCCCACAAATTCGCCGCGCAGGAAGCCACCACGGTCGTCGAGGACATCGTCATCAATGTCGGCCGCACAGGCTCGCTGAACCCGCTCGCCAAGCTCCGTCCCGTGACGGTCGGCGGCGTCGTCGTGTCGAACGCCACCCTGCACAACGAGGGCTACGTGAAGGGCGTCGGCGCCGACGGCGAGCCGATCCGCGACGGCCGCGACATCCGCGTCGGCGACACGGTCACGGTGGTCCGGGCCGGCGACGTCATCCCGAAGGTCATGGATGTCGACCTCACGAAGCGCCCGGCCGACTCGCGGCCCTACGCCTTCCCGGAGACCTGCCCGGCCTGCGGCAGCCGCGCCGTCCGCGCCGTCAACCCCCGCACCGGCCGGCCCGACGCGGTGCGCCGCTGCACCGGCGGGCTGATCTGCCCGGCGCAGGGCGTCGAGCGGATGAAGCACTTCGTGTCGCGCAACGGTTTCGACCTCGAGGGCTTCGGCGAGACCTATATCGAGGTCCTGTTCGAGGCCGGGCTCGTGCGCCAGCCCGCCGACCTGTTCCGCCTCGACTTCGAGGAACTCAAAGCCGCCATCGTGGCGCGGCGCGAGGCGCTCTCGGCCGAGCGGCGCGCGGATTCGGGGACGGCCGAGCCGCCGAAGAAGGCCGCCAAGAAGAAGGGCGACGACGAAGACAAGGCGATCCGGAACCTGCTCGCCGCCGTCGAGGCGCGGCGCGCCGTGCCGATGAACCGCCTGCTCTTCGCCCTCGGCATCCCGCAGATCGGCGAGGCGACCGCCAAGGCGCTGGCGAAGCGCTTCGCCGACATGCCGACGCTGATCGCGGCGATCCGCGAGGCCGCGGCGGCGCAGCCTGGTCCCGACTGGGTCGAGCTCACCGCGGTGCCGCGCGTCGGGGGCACGACCCGGGACCGGCTCCTCGATCTCGGCTTCCCGGAGGACGACGCGGCGCCGGCCAAGGAGCGGGCGCGCCTGAGCGCCGTCCAGCGCGAGAACCTCCTCGCCCATTACGGCGACGTCGACGCGGTGCGCGCGGCGATCGCGCGGGCTGCGGCGCAGCGTCCCGGCGACGCCTACCGGGTCTTCGCCGACGACGGCGAGATCGGCCCGGTGGCGACCGACGCGCTACTCCTGTTCTTCGCCGAGCCGCACAATGCCGACGCCGTCGCGGCCCTGCTCGACGCGGTGGCGGTGCAGCCGATGGAGCGGGCCGCCGCGGCCTCAGCGTTCGCGGGAAAGACCGTGGTCTTCACCGGCACCCTGGAGAAGATGACCCGCAACGAGGCCAAGGCGGTGGCCGAGCGCCTGGGCGCGAAGGTCTCGGGCTCGGTCTCGGCCAAGACCGACCTGGTGGTGGCCGGCCCCGGTGCGGGCTCGAAACTGAAGGACGCGGAGAAGCACGGCGTCCGGGTCGTCTCGGAGGACGACTGGCTGGCGATGGTGGCGCAGGGTTGAAGCCCGAGTCCGGGCGGCCTAGACCTCTCGGGGAACACCCCGAGAACTTCCACCCGGCATGGTTGAGCCTCGATGACGGTCCTGGCCCTCGACTTCGAGACGGCCAACGAGCGGCGTGACAGCGCCTGCGCGGTGGGTCTGGCCTGGATCGCCGACGGCCGCGTCGTGCGCCGCGAGAGCCACCTGATCCGGCCGCCCGAGATGCGGTTCGCACCGGGCAACATCCGCGTCCACGGGATCCTGCCGGCCGACGTCGCCGACAAGCCCGACTTCGCCGCCGTCATGGCGCCCTATCTCGGCGATCTCGGGCGGGGGCTGATCCTGGCGCACAACGCGAGCTTCGATATCGGCGTCCTGCGCGCCGGGCTGACGCGGGCCGGCCTGCCGGTCCCCGATCTCGCCTATCTCTGCACGGTCCAGGTGGCACGCCGGGTCTTCCCGGCGCCGGAGGGCTGCGGGCTCGGCAAGGTCGCGCGGCGCCTCGGCATCCGCTTCGAGCACCACGACGCCGGCGAGGACGCCTTCGCCTGCGCGGAGATCGCGCTCGCCGCGATGCGCGAGCGGGCGGTCGCGGACGTGCACGCCCTCGCGGCCGCGCTCGGCCTCCCGGTCGCGCGGGCGGTCGGCGGTCCCGCCGTGCCGCGCCGCGTGCCGGGTGCGATCAGCGCCCGGGCCGTGGCAAGCTTCCCCGACGCGCCGGCGGCCCTGCGGTTCGCCATGCGCGGCTCGACCGGCAACCGCTACCACGTCAGCCTGGAGGAACGGCCGGGGGGCCCGGAGCTGCGCTGCACCTGCACGGCCGGCCGCTACGGCATGCGCTGCCGCCACGTGAAGGCGCTGGAGGTCGGCGACATCACCGACCTGCTCTCGGACAATGCCGGCGACGTCGTGCTCCTCGCCCGCATGCTCGGCGCAAAGACCCGGGTCGCGGGCGCGGCCTGACCGGGCTCAGGCCGCGTCGAGGCAGGCGCGGAAGGCCGCGACGGCGCGGTCGATGTCGGCCGCCGCGATGTGCCGGTGCGTGACGAGCCGCAGCCGCCGCGGGCCGAGCGGGCGCGTGCGGATGCCGGCCGCGTCGAGATCCGCGACCCAGCGCGCGCTGTCCCGCCCGGTCCGAGAGAGGTCGACCTGCACGATGTTGGTCTGCGGCAGGTTCGCCGCGAGGCGCGGCAGGGCGTTCAGCCCGGCGCTCAGCTGCCGGGCCCGGTCGTGGTCCTCGACGAGGCGCGCGCCCATGACGGTGATCGCCTCGAGGCCGGCGGCCGCCACGATCCCGACCTGCCGCTGCGTCCCGCCGATCATCTTCCGCAGGCGCCGTGCCGCCGCGATCACCGGTCCGTCGCCGGCGAGCACGGCGCCGACCGGGGCGCTGAGGCCCTTCGAGAGGCACAGCGACACGGTGTCGACATGGGCCGCGAGGTCCGCCGGCGCGACCCCGAGATGGGTGGCGGCATTGAACAGGCGGGCCCCGTCGAGATGGACCTTTATGCCGCGCGCGCGGGCGATCTCCGCCACCGCGGCCATATGCTCCGGCGGCAGCACGGTGCCGCCGGCGGCGTTGTGCGAGGTCTCCAGCGCGATCATGGCCGTCGACAGCGGGCTCGCGCCCGGCCGGAGGGCGTCCTCGAGCCGGTCGAGATCCATGGCACCGTCGGTCCCGGCGATCCCGTCCAGGAACGCCCCGGTCAGGGTGGCGGCCCCGCGCTCGGTGTGGAGCATGTGGGCCTGGGCCTCGAGCAGGACCTGCTCGCTGCGCTGAACCTGAGCTAGAATCGCCAGCAGATTGCCCATCGTGCAGCTCGGCACGAACAGGGCCGCCGCCTTGCCGAGCATCGCGGCGGCGGTCTCCTCCAGCGCGCGGGCGGTCGGGTCGGCGTCGAGCCCGTCGTCGCCCAGCGGCGCCGACCGCATCCGGGCGTACATCGCCTCGGTCGGCCGCGTGACGGTGTCGCTCCGCAGGTCGACCACGGACAGTGCGTCCGTGGCTTCGCCGTGATCGTCTCGCATGTCGGTCTCGCCGCCCTACCGGTAGGCCGCCTCGTCGCCGGAATCGGTCGGGTTGGCGAGCGCCCGCTTGAGCACGTCGCTCATCGGCAACTCCAAGTTGATACCCTTCGGCGGGATCGGCTGCTCGAAATACTTGCCGTAGAGCCGCGCTACGGTCCCGTCCTGGATCAGCTCGACCACCGCCTTGTCGACCGCAGCCTTGAAGGCCGCGTCGTCCTTCGGCTCCAGGATCCCGTAGGGGGCGAATTCCAGGCCCTTGGTGCCGATCTTGTAATCCGCCGGCCGCTTGGCCCCCGCCACCGTGGCGTGGGCCAGGGCGTCGTCGTTGATGGCGCCCGCCGCGCGGCCGGTCTCCACGAGCAGGAACACCTCGGCGGTGTCCTTGGCCGGCATCACCTGGATGTCGAGCTTGTCGCGGACGTTGATCCGGGTGGCGACGCGCTGGGTCTCGCCGCCGGCCTGCGCCGAGATGGCCTTGCCGCGGAACGAGGCGATGTCGTCGACATCCACCGGCGTGTCCTTCTTGGCCACCAGCACCACCTGCGCCACGAAGGTGGTCGGCGCGAACGAGACCAGCTTGTGCCGCTCGGGCAGGTTGCTGGCGGTGCCGCATTCCAGGTCGATCGTGCCGTTGTTGATCAGCGGGATCCGGGTCGCCGACATCACCGGCACGTGGCGCACCTCGAGCTTGGGCAGGCCGAGCGCGGCCTTGAGCTTCTGCGCGACGTGCTCGCATATCTCCAGCGAATAGCCGACCGGCTTGGCGTTCTGGTCGAGGAAGCCGAAGGGCGGCGACGCGTCCGGGAAGCCGAGGCTGATCTGTCCGGTCGCGCGGATCTTGTCGAGGCGCCCCTCGGCGACCGACGGCGCGGCGAGGCCGGCCCAGCACAGAGTGGCCAACAGAAGCGGCAGCGTCCTCGACACGATCCGAACCCCCTCGCTATGTCTGAACCGGCGCAGCGCCCGGCCGCCCCGACGGGGAGTCGGCCCGAAGCTTTGCCGACTGATCCTAGGAGCGGCCGCGCGCGTGCGTCCAATGCCGATTCACCTGCCGAGCATACGGATCTGATATGGCCGAGCGGCGCATGACCTTCCGGCACATCGAGGCCTTCCGGGCCGTGGTGGCCACCGGGTCCATGACCGAGGCGAGCCGCCGGCTCCACACCTCGCAGCCGCAGGTCAGCCGGCTGATCGCGCAGCTGGAGGCGATCACCGGCCTGCCCCTGTTCGACCGGAGCGGGAGCCGGGTCGTGCCCTCCCTCGACGGGACGCGGTTCCACGCGGAGGTCGAGCGCGCCTTCGTGGGCCTCACGAGCCTGGAATCGGCGGCCGCGCGGATCCGCGCCTTCGGGGCGGAGCGGCTGCGGGTGGCGGCGATGCCGCGACTGGCGGGCGGGCTCCTCGCGCGCGCGGTCGTCCGCTTCCGGGCCGCGCATCCGGACGTGATCGTGGCGATCCATTCCGGCGACGACGAGACCGTGAACCACTGGCTCGCCACCGGCTCCTGCGACGCCGCGCTGACGATGCTGTACGGCGACGCCCCGGAGGCGCGCGCCGAGCATGTCGAGACGCGCGCCTGCGTCGCCGTCCTGCCGCGGGACCATGCCCTCGCCGCGCGGGAATCGCTCGCGCCCGCGGATTTTCAGGGCGTGCCCTTCGTCGCCGCGTCGCTCGGGAGCGCCCTGCGCGGCCGGACCGAGGCCGTCTTCGAGGCCGCCGGCATCGGCCTGACCATCACCGCCGAGGCCGGCCTCGGCGCCTCGATCTGCACCCTGGTCTCGGCCGGGCTCGGGGTCAGCGTGATGAACCCCCTGGCCGCCCACGAGGAGGCGAAGGTCTCGCCGATCGCGATCCGGCCCTTCGCCCCCGCCCTCCCGGTGCATTTCGCGCTGCTCTTCCCCCCGGACCACGCCCGGGGGCGGCTGATGCGGGCCTTCGGTGCCTGCGCGCGCACGGTCCTGCTGGAGGAGCTCGCCCAGCTGCCGGACGCCGCGGGCGGGCGTCCGGCCGACGTCGCTCAGGCGGCGCGCTTCTCGGCGCCGGCGTAGAAGGTGCCCCCGCGCTCGGCCATCGCGGCCAGGTTGTCGGGCACGTGGAACCGGGGCCCGTGCTTGGCCTCGAGCGTCCGCGCGAGGTCGACGAAGGCCGCCGCGCCCATGAAGTCGATGTACGACAGGGTCCCGCCGGTGAACGGCGCGAAGCCGAAACCGAGGATCGAGCCGACATCGGCCTCGCGCGGGTCGGTGACCACGCCCTCGCCGACCGTGCGGGCGGCTTCCAGCGCCTGGACCACGAGGAGCCGCTGCTTCAGCTCGGTGAAGTCGACGGCGTCGGGGTCGAGGCGGTTCGGCTGCAGGTCCTTCAGGCCGGGCCACAGACGCTTCGGCGCGCCCTCGGGATAGTCGTAGAAGCCCTTGCGGTTCTTGCGGCCGAGCCGGCCCTGATTCTCGACCATCTCGGCGAGGATCGCCTTCTGCGCCGGGTCGACGGCGCCCTGCCCGACCTGCGCCTCGGTGGCCTTGGCGATCTTGAGCACGAGGTCGAGGGCGACCTCGTCGTTGAGCGACAGCGGCCCGACCGGCATGCCCGCCTGGCGGCCGGCGCTCTCGATCATCGCCGGCGGCACGCCCTCGAAGAGCATCTTGTGGCCTTCGAGGATGTAGGCGCCGACGCAGCGGTTGGCGAAGAAGCCGCGGGCGTCGTTGACGACGATCGGGGTCTTCTTGATCAGCCGCACGTAGTCGAGGGCGGTGGCGAGCGCCGCGTCCCCGGTCGCCTCGCCCTTGATGATCTCGACGAGCATCATCTTCTCCACGGGCGAGAAGAAGTGGATGCCGACGAACTGCGCGGGCCGCTGCGACGCCTTGGCCAGGCCGGTGATCGGCAGGGTCGAGGTGTTGGACGCGAAGATCGCGTCGGGGCGGATCACCGCCTCGACCTTCTGGATCACCTCGGCCTTCACCCGCGGATCCTCGAAGACGGCCTCGATCACGAGGTCGCACTCCGCGAGGGCGCCGTAATCCGCCGTGGCCTGGATCCGGCCGAGCAGCGCCTCCCGGTCGGCGGTCTTGGCGCGGCCCTTGTTGATCTGGCCGGTGATGAGCGTGTGGGCGTAGGCCTTGCCCTTCTCGGCCGCCTCGACCGACTGGTCGACCAGCACCACCTCGATCCCGGCCTGGGCGGTGACGTAGGCCACGCCCGCGCCCATGAAGCCGGCGCCGATCACCCCGACCTTGCGCAGGTTCGTGGCCGGCACGTCCTTCGGACGGCGCGCACCCTTGTTCAGCTCGCCCATGGAGATGAACAGCGTGCGGATCATGGCCGCCGCCTCGGTCGAGCGCAGGATATGCGCGAAGTACCGGCTCTCGACCCGCAGGGCCAGGTCCATCGGCAGCTGAAGGCCCTCGTAAACGGAGGCCAGGATCGCCTTGGCAGCCGGGTAGTTGTCGTGGGTCTCGCGGCGGTAGATGGCGTTGGCCGGCGGCCAGATCATCATGCCGGCGGGCGAGTAGACCTTGCCGGACGGCGCTTTGAACTTCGGCACGTCCCAGGGCGCCACAGCCGAGCCGCCCTCGCGGATCCAGGCCTTGGCGCGCTCCACGATCTCGGCCTGCGGCGCCACCGCGTGGATCAGCCCCATGCCCTTGGCCATGGGCGCGCGGATCTGCTCGCCCTTGAACAGCATCTGCAGGGCGTCGCCGGTCTGCATCAGGCGGGCGACTCGCTGCGTGCCGCCGCCGCCCGGGAACAGGCCGACCTTGATCTCCGGCAGGCCGACCCGGGTCTTCCCGTCGTCGGAGGCGACGCGGTGATGGCACGACAGCGCCAGCTCGAAGGCGCCGCCCAGGCACAGGCCCTGGATCGCCGCCGCGAAAGGCTTGCCGCAGGTCTCCAGCCGCCGGAACAGCAACGACAGGCGTCGGGAGGCCTCGAAGAAGTGGCGCATCGCCACCTCCTCGCCCTGCTCGGCCTTCAGCTGCTCGTAGGCCCGGCCCAGACCCTGGAGCATGGTGAGATCGGCGCCGCCGGAGAAATTGTCCTTGCCGGTGGCGATGACGCAGCCCTTGATCGCCGGGTCGGACGCGACCTGCTCGATAATCTGCTCGAGCTGGTCCATCACACCTTCGGTGATCACGTTCATCGAGCGGCCGGGCATGTCCCAGGTCGCCAGAGCGACGCCGTCGGGATCGGTCTCGAAGCGGAAATCGGTCAGCGTCACGGTGCCGTCCTCCCTGGGTTCCGCCGACGATCCGCCGGCGCACTTGCATTAAGGTTGTGTTGAGCGCGTCCGGCCATTGTCTGCCGGCCGGGGTCACTCACCGAAAGCCGCACATGACGAAGGATTCCGGCTGCCGCGCCTGTCGCGCCGGCACCAAGCTCGACTTCGACTTCACGATGGCGTTCCAGCCGATCCTCGACCTCGCGGACGGCAGCGTCTGGGCCTACGAGGCGCTGGTGCGCGGCCCGAAGGGTGAGCCGGCCTACACGATCCTCGACCGGGTGACCGACGAGACCCGCTACCAGTTCGACCAGGCCGCCCGCGTCAAGGCGATCGAGCTCGCCGGCACGCTGTTTCCCCGCGACAGCGCCACGCGGCTGTCGATCAACTTCATGCCCAACGCGGTCTACGAGCCGAATGCCTGCATCCGCGCCTCGCTCGAGGCGGCGCGGCGCATCGACTTCGCACACCGGCGGATCATGTTCGAGTTCACCGAGCAGGAGCGCTTCCGAGACATCGATCACGTCAAGGGCATCGTCGCCGCCTACCGGAAGCAGGGGTTCCTGACGGCGCTCGACGATTTCGGCGCCGGCTTCGCGGGCCTGAGCCTGCTCGCCAATTTCCGCCCCGACCTGATCAAGATCGACATGGACGTGCTGCGCGGCCTCGACAGCGACGCCGGGCGCTACGCCATCGTCTCGGGCGTGGTCGCCATCGCCCGAGCCCTCGACGTGGCGGTGCTCGCCGAGGGCGTGGAGACCGCGGCGGAGCTCGACGCCCTGCGCAGCATCGGGATCACGCTCGTCCAGGGCTACCACTTCGCCAAGCCCCTCCTGGAGGGGCTGCCCCCGGTCGCGGGCTTCACCCCCATGGTGGCCGCGCGCGCGGCCTGACACCCGACCGACGCGCGCGGCGCTCATCGCCTACTTCGGCGCCGGGGTCGGCGCAGCGGCCGGCGGCGCAGGCGGCACCGGCGGGGTGCCGGGCTTCGGTCCGTTGTCGGTCGCCGCGGCCACCGCGAGCATGTTGAGCAGCTTGGTGACGGAGTTCTGCGAGATCGCCGTCACCGACGAGTTCGGATCGGCGTTCATCGTCTGGAACTTGAGATAGGTCGGGTCCGAGTAGATCTCGTCGAGGTGCTTGAGCTCGGCGAGGCTGAACTTCTCGGCGTAGTCCTTAGAGAGCCCCTGGACCATGAGGGTCCGCTGCTTCTCGAACTCGTCCAGCAGCTCCTTGCGCACGGCCTCGGCGCGGGCCTCCGGCATCGGCGCCACGGTCTTCTCGAGGGCGACGTTGAACCCGGTCTGGAGGTTCTTGATCAGGGTCTTGTTGACGAGGTTTGTGGCCGCGGCGACGCGGTCCGCCGCGTCATCGGCGCGAGCGGCCACCGGCAGGCTCAGGGTGACGCCCAGACAGAGCGTCGCAATCAGGCGGTTCAAGGGCTTGTCTCCCGTTGTTTTATCGTCCGGACCGCGAAAGGGCCGAGCGTCGCCCGCGCCTCTAGCAGCGTTCCCGGACTTTGGGGAGCGGCGCGGAGCCGCTCCCGGCCGCGCGGGGGTTCACACCCGCTCGATGATGGTCGCGGTGCCCATGCCGGCGCCGATGCACAGCGTGACCAGCGCGCGCTCCTTGCCGGTCCGCTCCAGCTCGTCGAGCACGGTTCCGAGGATCATCGCGCCGGTGGCGCCGAGCGGGTGGCCGAGGGCGATGGCCCCGCCGTTCACGTTGACCGCCTCCGGGTCGAGGTCGAAGGCCTGGCAGAAGCGCAGGACCACGGCCGCGAAGGCCTCGTTGACCTCGAACAGGTCGATGTCCGACAGGCTCAGGCCCGACTTCGCCAGGACCTTGCGGGTGACGTCCACCGGCCCGGTGAGCATCAGGGCCGGGTCGGACCCGATATTGGCGAAGGCGCGGATCCGGCCGCGCGGGCGCAGGCCCGCGGCCTCGCCGGCGGCCCGGGAGCCGATCAGCACGGCGGCGGCGCCGTCGACGATGCCGGAGGAGTTGCCGGCGTGGTGGACGTGCTCCACGCTCTCCACGTCCGGATGCGCGTCCGTCGCCACGGCGTCGAAGCCGCCCATCTGGCCCATCTGCACGAACGAGGCCTTCAGCGCGGCGAGCGACTGCATGTCGGTGCCGGGGCGCATGTGCTCGTCGCGGTCGAGCAGCGTGATGCCGTTCACGTCGCGGACCGGAACCACCGAGCGGTCGAACAGCCCCTCACCCCAGGATTTCGCGGCGCGCTCCTGGGAGCGGACCGCGTAGGCGTCGCAATCGTCCCGCGTGAAGCCGTACTTGGTGGCGATCAGGTCGGCCGAGACGCCTTGCGGCATGAAGTAGGACTTGATGGCGATCGCCGGGTCGACCGGCCAGGCGCCGCCCGAGGCGCCGATGCCGATGCGACTCATCGATTCGACGCCGCCGCCCACCGCCATCTCGTGCTGGCCGCTCATGACCTGCGCGGCGGCGAAGTTCACCGCGTCGAGGCCGGAGGCGCAGAAGCGGTTGATCTGCACGCCTGGGACGTGCGCGCCGTAATCCGCCACGAGGGCGGCAGCGCGGGCGATGTCGCCCCCCGCCTCGCCCACCGGATCGACGCAGCCCAGCACCACGTCGTCGACGAGGCCGGTATCGAGTCCGTTGCGGTCCTTGAGGGCGCGGAGCGCCGTCTCGGCGAGCCGCAGGGCGGTGACTTCGTGGAGGGAGCCGTCCGCCTTGCCGCGCCCGCGCGGCGTGCGAACGTGGTCGTAGATGAAGGCGTCCGTCATCAGCACTCCCCCGGGGCGTCGATCTTCGCCGGTCGGCGACGCGGCCTTACAGGGCCGTCTCGGTTCGCGCCAGTCTGCCACGGCGCGCGCGCCCTCGGCCAGCCCCGATAGCGGGGAGCCGGCGAAGGGCGCGTGACAGCGGGGGTGGTTTGGTCGTGCTCGTCCGGGCTCGGCCAGATCAGCCGGGTGCCCGGCCGTCCCCGCGCCCGCCCGGATCGAACCTGCTCCTGAAAGAGCAAACTCAGCCCGGACGCGATGCGGGAAATCTCGCGCGTTCGACTAGTCCTGAAGCATCCGCTTCAGCAGCTCGACCTCGTCGCCGAGCACCGAATCTTCGCCGATCTGCTTCTCGATCTTCCGCACGGCGTGCAGCACCGTGGTGTGGTCGCGGCCTCCGAAGCGGCGGCCGATCTCCGGCAGCGAGCGCAGCGTCAGGACCTTCGACAGGTACATGGCGATCTGGCGCGGCTTCACCACCGCGGCGGTACGCCGTTCCGACAGGATGTCGGACCGCGAGACGTTGTAGCGCGAGGCGACCAGCTTCTGGATGTCCTCGATCTTGATCCGCTTCGGCTCGCGGTTCTTCACGAGGTCGCGGATCGCGCTCTCGGCCGTCTCCATCGTCACGGCGGTGCCGGTGAGCGTGGCGTGGGCCAGCAGGCGGTTGACCGCGCCCTCGAGGTCGCGGCCGTTGGCGGTGATCGCGCGGGCCACGTAGGCCGCCACCTGCGGCGAGACGTCGAAGCCCGGATGCGCGGCCCGCACGGCGGCGAGGCGTGCCGACAGGATCGAGACGCGCAGGGCCTCGTCGAGGGCCGTGATCTCGACCACGAGGCCACCGCCGAGCCGCGAGCGCACCCGCTCGTCCAGGGCCTCGAGTTCGGTCGGGGGCCGGTCGGAGGCGACCACGACCTGACGGCCGGCATCGATGAGCGCGTTGATCGTGTGGCCGAACTCGGCCTGGATCGACTTGCCCTGGATGAACTGGACGTCGTCCAGGATCAGCAGGTCGATGCCCCGCAGCCGCTCCTTGTAGGCGAGCGCCGACTGGGTCTTCAGGGCGTTGACGAAGCCGTACATGAAGCGGTCGGCGGTCAGGTAGATCACCCGGCGGCCGGCCTCGCGGGCGGCGTGGCCGATCCCGTGCAGCAGGTGGGTCTTGCCCAGCCCGACGCCCGCGTGGAGGTAGAGCGGGTTGTAGAGCGCGCCCTCCCCCTGGTGATTGGCGACCCGCTCGGCGGCGGCGTGCGCCAGCGCGTTCGAGCGCCCGATCACGAAGCTCGCGAAGGTCAGCCGCGCGTCGAGCGGCGTGCCGCTCAGGTCACCGCCGGCCTCGGCGCCGCGCGCCTCGGGCGTCGGTGCGACCGCGGCGACCGGCATCGGCGAGCTGGTCGCGTGGAGGCGGGCGAGCGGGCCGCTGGCCGGGCCGGCCTTCGCGGCTCCGACGGCGACCGGACGGACCGGCGCCCCGGTCCCGCGCACACCGACCTCGATACGCGCGATCTCCTCGACCTCGGCCTTGAAGGTGTTGAGGACGCGGTCGAGGTAGTGCGACTCGATCCAGCTCTTCAGGAAGCGGGTCGGGACCGTCAGGCGGGCCGTTCCGCCGGCCACGGCCTCCAGCTCCAGCCGGGCGAACCAGCTGGCGAACACGTCCTCGCCGAGTTCGGCCCGCAGCCGGCGCTTCACCCGGGCCCAGGCAGACCCGTAATCCGTGCTGCCGCCGCCGTTGCGGCCCCCGTCGTCGTCGCTCGCCACCGTTCCGTCGACACGCATCACTGGCTCTCCCGACGCTGCCCACGGAATCCCGCAGGCGGCGCGTACGCACGAATTACGCCCTCAGCGTCCCGCAAGAACGGGCGGGACAGAGTCCTCTAGACGGAGTCAACCCCACCGCGAGGAACTTTTGCCGATTGGGAGAGCCTATCAACAATTACCTACGGTTCCTTTAACAGTGGGACTTGTGGGGACGGCGCCGATTCCCATTCGCAAGTGTTCCCGCGGGAGCTGAACACGGCGGCTAGAGTCTTGGCGAATCAGATCGATTCGCTGGAGTCCCGAAATCGTCGTGTTTTGCTTGTCCGGTGTCAGTTTCTGTTAAGTTACACGCCGTTTCCGGGAACCGCAATCGTGCCGATTCTTGGATAGGGTTAACGCTTTCGACTCATGGCGCCGCCGGCAGCGCGCGGCCCGATCCGGACAGCGCGCACGAAAAAGCCCGGCGCGAAGGCCGGGCTCGAGACCGTCTCGGTGGTGCGTGGCGTCTTAGGCGGCGAGCGCCTTCACGCGGGCGGCGAGGCGCGAGACCTTCCGCGAGGCATTGTTCTTGTGAACGATGCCGTGCTGTGCAGCGCGCATCATCTCGGGCTCGGCGGCGCGGAGGGCGGCCAGCGCGTCCTGCTGGTTACCGGTGGCGATGGCCTCCTCGACCTTGCGGACGAAGGTCCGCATGCGCGAGCGGCGCGAGCGGTTGATCGCCGTGCGCTTGGCGATCTTGCGGGTCATCTTCTTGGCCGAAGCGGTGTTGGCCATGTACGTCCTCGTGTTTCTCGTCGGGCGATGCCGACGGGCCGGCTGTGCCGGAAATCGGTCGTCGCGTCAGGTTGTCTGGCGATGGCCGAGACGCAACGCGCGCGAAAGCGCGGCCCCTCGGCGAAGCGGCTTCTATAGTCAGGGGGGCGCCGCGCGTCAACGCGCTCGGAGGCGAAACCGGATCGCGGGCCTCGGCGTCAGTCCGGGCGCCGGGACGCATCCGGCAGACCTCCCCGAAGACGTCGGATCGCGGGAGGCCGCATCGCCGCGACGATGACGGGCGCCGGCCGGCTCTCGCAGGAGCGCTCCGGCTATTCGGGCCAGCGCAGGGCCGCCGCCGCCGCCAGCGTCCCGACCACGGCGGCGATCAGCGTCAGCGCCGCCAGCACCGCCAGCGGCACGAGGAACGGCACCGTGCCGCCGCTCGCCGCCTGCGCGGCCGAGACGCCGAAGATCAGCGTCGGGATCATCAGCGGCAGGACCAGCACGGCCAGGATCAGGCCGCCCCGGCGAATCGAGGCGGTGAGCGCCGCGCCCACCGCGCCGATGAAGCTCAGGGCCGGGGTGCCGGCGAGCAGCGTCAGGGACGTCGCGCCCATGGCGGTGCCGTCGAGGGCCACCAGCAGCCCGAAGAGCGGCGCGGCCAGGGCGAGCGGCAGGCCCGTGGTCAGCCAGTGCGCCGCGACCTTGCCGAGCACCACAAGCTCGAGGGGCACCGGCGCGGCGGTCATCAGGTCGAGGGAGCCGTCCTCCTCGTCGGCCTGGAACAGGCGGTCGAGGCCGATCAGCGTGGCCAGAACGGCGGCGAGCCACAGGATCGCCGGGCCGATCCGCGACAGCAGGTTGAGGTCGGGCCCGAGGGCGAAGGGCACCAGCGCGACGATCATCAGGAAGAAGACCAGCGACAGGGCGCCGGAACCGCCGACCCGGCCGGCGAGGCGCAGGTCGCGGGCGATGAGGGCGAGGACCGCGCGAATCACGCCCACTCCTCCAGCGCGTCCGCGACCGGCGCCGCGGCCGCGGTCTCGATGCGCAGCTCCGCCGCGCCGGCGAGGCCGAGGGACTGGTGGGTGGCGGCGATCACGAGGCCACCGCCGGCCCGATGGCCCTCCATCAGCGCGGCGAGCACCGCCTGCGAGGCCGTGTCGAGGGCGGCGGTCGGCTCGTCCAGGAGCCAGAGCGGCCGGGCGCAGACGAGGAGCCGCGCCAGGGCCACGCGCCGCCGCTGGCCCGCCGAGAGATAGGCCACCGGCAGGTCGTGCGCGTGGCCGAGGCCGAGCCGCTCCAGCGCGGCGCGCGGGTTCAGGCGCGGCGCGCCCAGGAGCCGCTGGGCGAACAGGAGGTTCTCGCCCGCCGTGAGCGAGCTCTTCAGCCCGTCGCGATGGCCGACCGCGTGGAGGCACTCGGGCAGGCTCGCCTCGCCGACGTCGGAGACGTCGACCCGCCCGGCATCGGCCCGCAGCCGGCCCGACAGGATGGCGAGGAGGCTCGACTTGCCCGCGCCGTTCCGCCCGGTGATCGCCAGGGCGTCGCCGGGTCCGAGGGCGAAGGACAGGTTGGCGAAGATGCGGCGGCCGGAGCGGCGGCAGGCCAGATTGTCCACGCTGAGCCGCACCCGATACCCCGCCCTCGTCCCGCCACCGCGCGGCCGCTCCGCGAATCGCCGACTCCATGCCCGATTGCGCCGCGGAACGGAACCGCACGGCCCAGCTGCGCTTTCGTTCTGCAACGGAGGATTGCCCATGGCCGAGGCGAGAAACCCGAGCGAATCCGAGGTCGCCGCGACAGCCGACGCGTTGGCCGGACGCGCCAAGGTCGAGGCGCGCATGGCAGAGTGCACGCCCGAGGAGCAGACGGCGTTCTGGGAGGCGGTCGGCCGCTGCTTCGGCGGCGGCAAGCCGCCGGAGATGAAGCCGGCCTCCGGCTGATCAGCCGCCCTTCCGCGCCAGGGCCCGCAGCGCCCCGCGAAACGTCCGCACATCCTGCTCGGTCAGGCACATGCGGTGGAGCATGTCGCGCATGTTGCGAGCGATGATCTCCTTCTTCTCCGGCGGGTAGAAGCCGGCCCCATCCAGCGCCGCCTCCAGGCTACCGAACAGCGCGATCAGCGCCTCGCGGGTCGCCGGCGGCGACAGGAGTTCGCCCGTGAAGGGCAGGCGCGCCCGGCCGCTCGCCTGCCGCCACGCGTAGCCGATCAGCAGGACCGCCTGGGCGAGGTTGAGCGAGGGAAAGTCCGGGGAGACCGGGAAGGTGACGATCGCGTCGGCGAGCGACACCTCGTCGTTGGTGAGGCCGACCCGCTCGCGGCCGAACATCACCGCGGTGCGCTGGCCCTCGCGCGCCGCGAGCTCGCCCATGGCCTCCTCGGGCGCGAAGACCCGCTTCATCTGCCCGCGCTCCCGCGCCGTGGTCGCCAGCACGTACCGGCAGTCGGCGATGGCCTCGGCGACGCTGCCGTAGATCGTGGCCGCGTCCAGGACGTGCGTCGCGCCCGAGGCCGCCTCGCGCACGCCCTTCTTGGGCCAGCCGTTCTTCGGGTTGACGAGGCGCAGCTCCGAGAGGCCGAAATTCGCCATGGCACGGGCGGTCATGCCGATGTTCTCGGCGAGCTGCGGCTCCACCAGGATCACCGCGGGGGCGATCCCGGGCGGCAGTTGGGTGACCTTCCTCGGGGAAACCTCGGGGGCGTCGCCCTGTGCGTCTCGGCTCGTCATGGCGGCCGTCTGGCACGGCGGCCCCGCACCCGTCGAGAGCCGAGTGACGATGCCGCCCGGATGACAGCGCGCGCCTTCCGTCGCCGGAAGGGCCGCGCTATGTCGCGGGGCGATTCCGGCCCGGGGCGCCCGTCAGGCCACCCGGGACAACGACCGCACGGCCCTTGCATGCCGTGCGCGGGGACAACGCGGGAAGGCATCGGTCCATGGCGAAGATCAAGGTAGCGAACCCCGTCGTCGAGCTCGACGGCGACGAGATGACCCGGATCATCTGGGCCGAGATCAAGAACAAGCTCATCCACCCCTATCTCGATGTCGATCTCGAGTATTACGACCTCGGCGTCGAGCACCGCGACGCCACCAACGACAAGGTCACGGTCGACGCCGCCGAGGCGATCAAGCGCCACGGCGTCGGCGTGAAGTGCGCCACCATCACCCCCGACGAGCAGCGGGTGCAGGAATTCGGCCTCAAGGAGATGTGGCGCTCGCCCAACGGCACGATCCGCAACATCCTGGGCGGCGTGATCTTCCGCGAGCCGATCATCTGCAAGAACGTGCCCCGCCTGGTGCCCGGCTGGACCCAGCCCTTCGTGATCGGCCGCCACGCCTACGGCGACCAGTACCGCGCCACGGACTTCAAGGTGCCCGGCAAGGGCCGCCTGACCATCAAGTTCGAGGGCGATGACGGCACAGTCATCGAGAAGGAGGTGTTCAAGTTCCCCGAGGCCGGCGTCGCGATGTCGATGTACAACCTCGACCAGTCGATCATCGACTTCGCCCGCGCCTCGATGAACTACGGCCTCGCGCGCAAGTACCCGGTCTACCTGTCGACCAAGAACACGATCCTCAAGGCCTATGACGGCCGGTTCAAGGACCTGTTCCAGAAGGTCTACGAGGAGGAGTTCGAGTCGAAGTTCAAGCCGCTCGGCATCACCTACGAGCACCGCCTGATCGACGACATGGTGGCCTCCTGCCTGAAGTGGTCGGGCGGCTACGTCTGGGCCTGCAAGAACTACGACGGCGACGTGCAGTCCGACACGGCCGCGCAGGGCTTCGGCTCCCTCGGCCTGATGACCTCCGTGCTGATGACGCCGGACGGCCGGACCGTCGAGGCCGAGGCCGCGCACGGCACCGTCACCCGCCACTACCGCGAGCACCAGAAGGGCCGCGAGACCTCGACCAACTCGATCGCGTCGATCTTCGCCTGGACCCGGGGCCTTTCGCACCGCGCCAAGCTCGACGGCAACGACGATCTGGCGAAGTTCTCCGCCACCCTGGAGAAGGTCTGCGTCGACACGGTCGAGGCCGGCCACATGACCAAGGACCTCGCCCTCCTCGTCGGACCGGACCAGAAGTGGCTCTCGACCACCGGCTTCCTCGACAAGGTCGACCAGAACCTGAAGACCGCGATGGGCGCCTGAGGCTCCAGCCTCGACGCGAAAAGCGGCGGGCGCCCTCCGGGACGCCCGCCGCTTTCGCATCCGCGTGCCGCCGGCGCCTCAGGCGCCGCTCGCCTGATCCTGCGGACCCGTCTGGGCGAGGGCCCGGGCGACCTCGAGAAGCAGGAGGTCGATGGCGGCCCGCATCAGCGGATCGCCGACCGAGTCGATGAGTTCGCGAACCCGCAGGCACTGCGCGGCGAGCGCGTCCAGCGCGGTATCCTTGCTGTCGAAGATCATGTTCAGGCCACCAGGTAAGCGGGTTCGGAGACGAGGACCGAGCGACTGTCGCCGCGGACGGCGCGGAGCTTGGCCAGGGTGCGGGCGTCGAACCGGGCGGTCGCGGCCATGATCTCCTCGCCGGCGATCTGGACGGGCAGGCCGAGCGGCTGCGGGCGGAAATGCAGCTGGATGACGTGGATCATGTAGAGGGTCGGCATCTGCAGCAGCAGGCTGTTGACCCCGTGGGCGAGGCCCCACTCCACGATCCCGGTGAGCAGCGCGATCGAGACCGGATTGACGACGCGGCCCTTGGCCCGGTGCGAGCGGGCGACGCCCTGGCGGGTCCATTCCCAGATCTGGGGGCCGACCGGCCGCTCGCCCTCGCAGAGCTGCGGCAGGACGTCCGACAGGAGATGCGGGCGCGTGGTCGGCAGGAGCCGGCTGTAGCCGACGACGGTGTCGTCCTCCATGGCGAGGAAGTGGATCGCGTGCGGCGTGTCGAACTGGTCGATCTCGCGGCCGTCCGGCCTGGCCAGCTCGCTCCAGCCCTTCTCGGCGACGAAGATGTCGTGGCGCAGGCGCCAGGCCTGCTCCATCGCGTCGGCGTAGCGATCCGCGTTGGCGGGGGTGACGATGTGGATCACGAGCAAACCTCACGTTGGTCTGACGTGGGTTTTCGTCGTTTCACAGAGGGCTGTGTACTACGAGAAACCGTAGGGTCCGCGAGCGCAGCCGGCAGCGGCGCCAAGGACTTGCCGCGGTGCGAATCGCGTTCACCGATGCCGGGCCGCGGAATGTGCGGACTGCGTGGCGCGTTCTCTAGGTTATCAGACCCGCTCGGAGCGCCTGCGCCACGGTGTGGGCGCGGTTGACGGTGTCGAGCTTCGCCCGGGCCGAGCGCAGATGGTAGTCGACGCCGGCGGCAGTGATGCCCATGACGATGCCGATCTCGACGTCGGTCTTGCCCTCCGCCGCCCATTGCAGGGTCTCGCGCTCCCGCGGCGAGAGGCGCACCGGCGCGCGCCCAGCCGGCCGGCTGTTCATCAGCAGCAGCTGACCGACCGCGTAGGTCGCGACGAGGTTGAGGGCGACGCGCTCGGCCGGATCGATCTCGATCCGCTCCCCCGAGACGCTGATCCCGCCCGGCTCGCCGTCGAGGGTCACGAACGGGATCGTGATGCCCGCGCGTATGCCGAAATCGCCGGCCTCGTTCATGACGCGCCCGGCCGTCGGGGTATCCGGCAGCACGGCGCTCCAGTCGAACGGCGTCGCCGTGGTGCACAGCCGCCGGACCGTGGGGTCGTGGAGCGCGTAGCCCTGCGTCACGTACCGGCGGGCCCAGCCCTCCGGCATGGTGCTCGCGAGCACGAACCCGGCGTGCCGCCGCTTCGGCAGGCCGGGTTCCGGGACGATCCCGGCCATGATGTACGAGACCCCGTAGCGGGTGAAGGCGTCGACCAGGAGCCGCGCGATCTCGTCGGGCGAGGCGGCCCGTTCCAGATCGCGCAACACGCTGAAGGTCCTGTCGAGGTGCTTCGAATGCGGCATGCCCTAGCTCGAAATTGATGCACGCACTGCGACAAATGATGAGTCGAACGCAACCTGAGGATGGCATCGCCGCCGCTGAAAGGCTAGGGTAGCCGCGGAAAGCTCTGCCGTTTGAATCGGTCCAGCGGGCGGAGTGCGAGTTTCAACGGTATGACTGACGACGCAACCCCGCCGACGACGCGCTGGCTACTGGAACGGATCGCAGCCACGCTGAATGTCTGTCCGACCTACTTCCTTCAGACGGAGCGGCCCGACGAGACCGCGGTGGATCAGGACGCGCGCGACTGCGCGGAGGTCGCCGCGCTGTTCCAGGCGATCAAGTCGCCTGCGCGGCGCACCGCCGTCCTGAACCTGCTGCGCGAGATGAGCCGCGAGACCTGACGGCGCGTGCCGCACGGCCGCCGCTCCGCGGTCAGGCCGCCACGAGGAGCGCGGCCCCGGCGACGCCCGAGAGGACCAAGCGCAGGCGGCCGAGCCAGAGGGGCGTGAGCCCGCGGCGGGGCAGATCCTGATCGATGAGGCCCCAGGCGAGCACGAGGCCGCCGAGGATGCGCAGGTCCCACGGTGCGGGGGCGGCCATCGCGGCCCAGGCGACCAGGGACGGCACGATGGCCACGAGATAATCGCCGTTGCCGCCATTGCGCGCCGCGGCGGCGCCCCAGCGGATCCCGCCGAGGAACGAGGCGATCACGGCGCCGTAGGCCGACAGGATGGTGCGCGGCGACAGGCCGATGCTGCTCAGGCCGCCGTCCGTGCCCGACACCGCCAGGGCAGCGAAGCCCAGGAACGGGATGAGTCCGGCCACGCCGAGAACGATTGCGCCGATCGGGACAGAGTTCCGGTGCGCCATCCATCCTCCGGGCATCGGCAAGGGTTGGCGACCCGCGCGATCCGACCCCGGTCCGACGCCGCCCTGCCGCAGCGTTCCCGCATCGCGGCGTGGCGGTCAAGGTCGGACCCGCGGCCGGGCCGCGGGCCCGGAGCGGCGTCAGCTCCGGCGCGGCGGCGCCGTGAACGGGACAGCGCCGGGCATCGGCGCGCCGAGGAGGGACATCGGCGCGCTCGCCGGCATCTTCGGCGCGGGCGGCTCGTTGACCGCCGCGTCGATCTTTCGCGGCTTGAAGTTCGCCGAGAGGCTCTTGGCGCTGGCGAGGTCGGCGGGGCTGAGCTTGTTGGCCACGTCGTCGCGCTTCTTGCCGGCATCGTCGTCGCCTTGGCTCGCGGCAGCGGAGAACCACGCGTAGGACTGGATCAGGTCTTGCGTCAGGCCGAGGCCGCGCGCGTAGAGGACGCCGAGATTGTACTGGCTGTCGCGGACGCCGAACTCGGCGCCCTGCCGGAACCACGAGGCCGCGGAGGCGAAATCCGGCTTGCCGTTGGCGGCCGGGTTCTCGGCGTACAGCACCGCCAGATTGTGCATGGAGCGGGCGTGGCCCTGCTCGGCGGCGCGGCCGTACCAGAGCTTCGCCTTGTCGAGGTCTCGGACGACGCCCGAGCCCTTCTCGTAATGGCCCGCGACCTTGTACTGGGCGGGCGCGTAGCCGGCCGCGGCCAGCTTCTCGAAGAGCTTGGCGGCGATCGACAGATCGCGCGGCATGCCGCGGCCATCGGCCTCCCGCGTCGCGAGGTCCCAGATCGACGCGCCGTCACCGTCGAGGGCGGCGAGCTTCACCTTCGCCAGCGCCGGCGGCAGGTTGCCGAACTCGGCCTGCAGGCTGTTCATCCCCGAGACCTGCGGCACCGCAGCCTTGGCGTTGGGCCGGGCATCCGAGGGAACGGAGTTGGGCAGAGACTGAGTCGTCGTCGGATCAGCCGGCGCCGGCTTCGACTCCGCGCTCTCCTTGGCGGCGTCCTTCGAAGAGTCCTTCGAAGCGTCCTTGGAGACGTCCGCACTGTCCTTCTGGACCTCCGCGGCATCGCCGCGGGACGGCGCGACCTGGCTCGTCGGAGCCGCCGGCCGCGGCTCGTCCGCGCCCCGCATGGTGATCGCCTGGAGCGCGCCGAGAGCCAGCACGATGGCCGCGAGGCCGAGCAGCAACGGCCGGCGCCGGCGATCGATCTCGGCGCGCAACCGTCCGAGGCGGCCGGTCGCCGCCCCCTGGAGAGCGGCGACCCGGTCACTCCGGGCTTCCCGGCGCTCGGCAGGCGCCTCGGCGGCCAGCTCCGCCTGGGCAGCCTGGGCCGCCCGGCGCGCGGCCGCGATGAAGCTGGTCTTGATGTCGGTCTCGGACTTGGAGTCGGCTGCGGATCGCGCGGCGGCGACGTCGCCGAGGCGCTCCTGCACGGCCCGGCGGGCGGAGGGCTCGCGGGCAGCGCGCGGCTCGCGCGGCGGCCGGCCGCTGCCGGGCTCCAGAAGGTCGTCGGCGAGGCGGGATGCCTCGGCATTGTCGCGCCGCGACCTTGCGCGCGCCTCTACGGGCGCGAGGGCCACATCCGGGCTCGTCGACGACATCAGGCGCTCGTCGAGAGACGGCCCCCGCGCCGGGACGGCCTCGGCGGGCCCGAGCCGGACGAGGAGCCGCTCCAGGGCCGACTGAACCCCGTCGAGGGTCGCGCCGAGGCGCTGATCGGAGGCCACCTGCCGGGCCTGCATGTCCGCGAGGCTGGCGCGCAGGAGGCCGATCTCGCCCGACTCGGCGGCACCGAGGCCGGATGTCTGCAGGCTCTGCGCGACCGCGTTGCGGGCGGCGCGCTCCACCGCGGCCTCGCTCGGCGCCGATTCCCGGAGCGCCGTGACCTGCCGCAGCAGGTCGCCCATCGTGCGCTCCAGCCCGGCCAGCGCCGGATCGGCGCTGTGCGGCGCGTCGAGGCGGCCGGCCAGCGAGACCACCTGCCGCTCCAGGGCGTCGAGGCCCTCGTGCTCGGACCTGGTGCCGACCTGATCGACCTTGTCGGCGAGGCTGCGGAGCATGGCGTGGATGGAGGCCATGTCGCCCGAGCGGGCCACGTTCACGTCGCCGGTGCGCTCGGACCAGTCGTCCCGCGCGCAGAGCACGTCGACCTTCTCGGCGAGTGCCTGGATCTGCTCCGCCAGCGCCGCCGGCGCGGCGATCTTCACGTCGCTGCGGATCTCCTCCAAGATCGGCCGCAAGTCCGGGCCGGCGGCCGTCCGCTGCAGCTGGGCGATCTGCGCGCTCACCGCCTGCAGGCTCTGCGCGAGACCCTGGATGCGCTCCGGGCCGGCGAGCGCGGCAATCTGACGGCGGATCTCCTCGAGTTCGTCGAACAGGCCTGCGAGGGTCCGGTCGTCCGGACCGGCGGCGCCGGTCGCGGCGGCGGTGTCGAGGCGCTCGGCGAGGCGCCGGACGTCCTCCGCGACGCGGCTGTGGACGTTCTCGGCCACCTCCTCGGCGAGGCGCTCGACCTGGGCCCGGACCTGCTCGATCGGCACCGCGATGGCGGTGAGATCGGTTCCCGCCTGGGCGCGCTCGATTCCGCTCGCCAGGGTGACGACGGCCTGCTCGAGGGCGCCGATATCCCGGCTCGTCGCGAGCTGGTTGATCGCCTCCCGCAGGCGCGTGGTCTCCTCCTGAAGCTCGATCAGGGCGGTCGACGGGGCGACGCCCTCCTCGATCCGCGCCTCCAGGCGGCGGGCGAGGTCCAGGCGCATGCTGGCGACGACGCCGCCATCGGCCGCGGACGCGGCGAGCGCCGGCTCGGCGCCCTGTGCCAGCTCGCGCTGGCGCTGGCGAATGTCCTGGACGGCGCTGCGGATGTCGGCGGCGGCGGGACGCGGGCGACGGCCGGGCGGCCGGGTCGCGGCGACCTGCTCGCCGAGCTGGGACATGCGGCGCTCGATGTCGCCGAGCCGCTCGGTGACCTGCTGGACGGGGGCCGCCTTCAGGGCGCGCTCGATGCGGGCCTCGATCTCCGCGAGGCGGCGCGCCTCGGCGTCCTGGGCGGCGCGCCGCTCGTGGTCGAGGGCGCGGTCGAGACCGTCGAGGCGGTCCATCAGAGCGGCGATACCGTCGCCGTAGCCCTCGGCGCGCTGCGCCGTCCCGTGAGCCCGCTGGTCGGGCGAGGCCGACGGGAGGGCGCGCTCGGCCGAGGCCTCGGGCCGGTTGCCGCCGAGAGCGAGCTGCTCGGCGCGGTGGCGCCGCCGGTGCCGGCGATTTCCCTGACCGGCCGATTGCTGCTGCGGCACCACCGACGCGATCCAGGTCTCGAGCGGGACCCCGGCCCGCGCCGCCACGTCGCGGGCCGCGTCGAGCACCTCGGGATCGAAACTGTCGAGCTGCGGCATCGCGTTGCGGGTCATCGGTGGCCTGTCGTCGGCAGCGTTCGGCGTCCGTTTCCTCGGCGCAGAGCGGGACCGGAATTCGGTATCCACGGACGCACGCGTCGGATCGTTCGAGCGTGACCATTAACTTTCTTGGTAAACACGAAGTTAAGGTTTGATGGGCCCGGTAATGGCCGCGACCACGCGGCTGCTGAGGAACGGCCGCGCCTGTCGCGCTCCGGGCGGGCGGAGCCGTTGCTCCGGGAGCGGCGCGGCGTTTACATGCGGCCAACGCGGCGGGCCGTTCCGAGAGGCCCGCACCAGACGGGGGAAGCCAGAGATGCCGCAGTATCGCGCTCCGGTCGAGGATACGCTGTTCTTGCTCACCGACGTCCTCGGCTTCCATGCCCGGGACAACCTGGCGGGCTTCGCCGACGCCTCGCCCGACGTGGTCGAGGCCGTCCTCCGCGAGGGGGCGAAGCTCGCCGAGGAGGTGCTCGCCCCGCTCAACCGCACGGGCGACGTCGAGGGTTGCCGCCGCGAGGCCGACGGGACGGTGCGCACGCCGACCGGCTTCAAGGCCGCCTACGACACCTACGCCAGCGGCGGCTGGATGGGCCTGTCGGTGCCGGAGGCCTATGGCGGCCAGGGCCTGCCGCACACCCTGAACACGGCGATCCAGGAATTCGCCTCGGGCGCGAACCTCGCCTTCGGCATGTATCCCGGCCTGACGCAGGGCGCGATGGCGGCGCTGCTGGTCCACGGCTCGGAGGAGCAGAAGGCGCTGTACCTGCCCAAGATGGTCGAGGGCGCCTGGACCGGGACCATGAACCTGACCGAGCCGCATTGCGGCACGGATCTCGGGCTTCTCAAGACCAAGGCCGTGCCGAACGGCGACGGCTCCTACAACCTCACCGGCACCAAGATCTTCATCTCGGCCGGCGAGCACGACCTCGCCGAGAACATCGTGCACCTCGTCATCGCGCGGATCGAGGGCGCGCCCGCCGGCACAAAGGGCATCTCGCTGTTCGTGGTGCCGAAATTCCTGGTGAACGCCGACGGGTCCCTCGGGGCGCGCAACGGGGTGTCCTGCGGCTCCCTCGAGCACAAGATGGGCATCCACGGCAACGCCACCTGCGTGATGAACTACGACGGGGCTACGGGCTGGCTCGTGGGCCAGGAGAATCGCGGCCTCAACGCCATGTTCGTGATGATGAACGAGGCGCGGCTCGCGGTCGGCGTCCAGGGCCTTGGGCAATCCGAGGTCGCCTACCAGAACGCCGCCGCCTACGCGAAGGACCGGCTCCAGGGCCGCGCCCTGACCGGCGCCAAGGCGCCCGAGAAGGCCGCCGACCCGATCATCGTCCATCCGGACGTGCGCCGCACGCTGATGCAGATCCGCGCCTTCAACGAGGCGGCCCGGGCCCTCATGCTCTGGACCGCGCTCCAGGCCGACATCCTGCACCGCTCCGAGGATGCCAAGGAGCGGCAGGCCGCCGACGACCATCTCGGCCTGATGACCCCGGTGGTGAAGGGCGTGTTCACCGACCGCGGCTTCGCCAACGCGGTCGAGGCCCAGCAGCTCCTCGGCGGCCACGGCTACATCGAGGAATGGGGCATGTCGCAGTTCGTGCGCGATGCCCGCATCGCCATGATCTACGAGGGCGCCAACGGCATCCAGGCCATGGACCTGATCGGCCGCAAGCTGCCGAAGGACGGCGGCCGGGCGATGATGACGTTCCTGGGCGATGTCCAGACCTTCCTGAAGGACCACGGCGAGGATCCCGCCATGGCGCCGTTCACCAAGCCGCTCCAGGCCGGGCTGAACGACCTCCAGGGCGCCGTGATGTGGCTGATGCAGAACGCGTTCAGCAAGCCCGACAATGCCGGCGCCGGCGCGACCGACTTCATGCACCTCTTCGGCCTCGTGGCCCTCGGCTACATGTGGGCGAAGATCGCAAAGGCCGCCCAGGCCAAGCACGCCGAGGCCCCCTCCCCCCGCTGGGAGTCGAAGCTCACGAGCGGCCGGTTCTTCATGGAGCGGATGCTGCCGGAGACCGCCCTGCGCCTTAACCGGATCAAGGCCGGGGCCGAGAGCACCATGGCGCTGGAGGCGGAGGCGTTCTGAGCAGCCCGCCGGCTGTGCGCCTCGCGCCAGCCGGCGGCTTCTGGTCAGATCGCTGGAAGCACCGCCGTCCTTGCGAGCGGAGCGAAGCAATCCAGGGTCGCTTCACCGCGCTCGCGATGTCGCCGGGCTCACGCACCGAGCGCCGCGTCCAGATCCTCGATCAGGTCGGCCGGATCCTCCAGGCCGATCGACAGCCGCACCACGTCGGGTCCCGCGCCCGCGGCGGTCTTCTGCGCGTCGGTGAGCTGGCGGTGGGTCGTCGAGGCCGGGTGAATGATCAGGGAGCGCGTGTCGCCGATATTGGCGAGGTGCGAGAACAGCTGCAGGCTCGACACCAGCTTGACGCCCGCGTCGTAGCCGCCCTTGAGACCGAAGGTGAAGACGGCCCCCGCGCCGTTCGGCGTGTAGCGCCGGGCGAGCTGATGGTACCGGTCGGTCTCCAGGCCGGGATAGCTGACCCATGACACCGCCGGATGCGTCGACAGGTGCTTGGCCACCGTCAGCGCGTTGTCGGAGTGGCGCTGCATGCGCAGCGGCAGCGTCTCGATGCCGTTCAGGATCAGGAACGCGTTGAACGGCGACAGCGCCGGCCCGAGATCGCGCAGGCCCAGCACCCGGCAGGCGATGGCGAAGCCGAAATTGCCGAAGGTCTCGGCCAGAACCATGCCGGAATATTCCGGCCGCGGCTGGCTCATCATCGGGTAGCGCGCGTCGCCGGCCCACTGGAACGAGCCGCCGTCGACGATCAGGCCGCCGATCGAGTTGCCGTGGCCGCCGAGGAACTTGGTCGCCGAGTGCACCACGATGTCGGCGCCGTGCTCGAACGGCCGGATCAGGTACGGCGTCGCCATGGTGTTGTCGACGACGAGCGGGATGTTGTGCTTCTTGGCGATCTGCGACAGCGCCGCCAGATCGGTGATGACGCCGCCGGGATTGGCGATCGATTCGCAGAAGATCGCCTTGGTGCGCGGCGTGATCGCCGCCTCGAAGGAGGCGGGGTCGTCGTTGTCGGCCCAGGCCACCGACCAGCCGAAGTTCTTGTACGAGTGGTTGAACTGGTTGATCGAGCCGCCGTAGAGCTTGTTGGAGGCCACGAACTCGTCGCCCGGCTGCATCAGGGCGTGCATGGTCAGGAACTCGGCCGCGTGGCCGGAGGCCACCGCCAGGGCTGCGGTCCCACCTTCGAGCGCGGCGATGCGCTCCTCGAGGACAGCGTTCGTCGGATTGGTGATCCGCGTGTAGATGTTGCCGAAGGCCTGGAGCCCGAACAGCGACGCGGCGTGGTCGACGTCGTCGAACACGAAGCTGGTGGTCTGGTAGATCGGCGTCGCCCGCGCGCCGGTGGCCGCGTCGGGGGCGGCGCCCGCGTGGATCGCCAGCGTGTTGAAGCCGGGCATGCGGTCGGACATCGTCGGGTCTCCTCAGAGCACCCGAGCCTGTACGCACGCCTGGGAGTGCGGCGCAAGACTCGGGCGCGAAGACTCGGGCGCGACCGAGCGCTTCGCAATCCCTAGGCGTCCGGCCGTTGGCCGATGTCGATATGCGGCTGGCCCGCATCGACCAGGGCACGGTCCACGGCCTCGATGGCGAGCAGGGTCCGGGTCAGGTCCTCGGCCATGGAGATCGGCGCCAGGTCGAGGCCGCCCAGGCGCCGCGCGATGGCGTTCCGCTGGCGGGCCAGGGCGGCGCGCGCCCGGTTCAGATCCTCGATCTCGTCGGCGGTCATCCGCGCTCCTTCTCGTCGGGGTGCGTCGCAGCGCTCAGGCGCCCGGCGTCCAGTCGATGTTCGGGCGCTGGGCCAGCATGCGCTCGAAGTAATTGGCGACGGCCTGCGCCCCGTCCGTGTGCATCATCGCGACCGGATGCGCGAGGTAGGCGCGGGCAAGATCGACCGGAATCCGGCCGCCCTGGAGCGCGCTCAGCACCTCGTCGATGAAGGCGTCGTTGGCCTCGTTGAAGTCGTTCGACAGCTTCTTGCGGTCGTTGAGGGCCTTGATCGGCATGCAGCATCCTTGTCGCGCGGAGCCGGGCCGCGCCCGGCCGGAGGGCTCGGCCCGAACCGGGCCGCGGTGGGGAAGGTTCCGGCCACGGAACCTGACGGACAGGTCCAACTGGCGTGCGCGCCCACACCGTTCGGTAACCTTCCACACACGATCCGTGGAGCGGAGTCCCGCGCTCGAGCGTTTACAGGTCATGACGACCGAAATCACGCGCTCTCATACCGTCGAGATCGTCCCGTGCCTGGACGATCCGCGGTGTTTTCGCTGGATCATCCGCAGCCGCGGCGGCGCGGTTGTGGAGCACTCGCCCTACGCGTTCGTGACGCAGAACGGAGCGCGGATCTCCGGAGAGTGCTGGATGCGCGAGCATTTCGGCGACGGTCAGGTCGCGTAGGCTGCGGCCGCGACCGGCTGGGGCGGACACGACCTTCCATGTGGAATTTGCGCGGGTGTTTCCGCGCCGCGCCGGCGTGCCGATGGCAGACGATCCCGCTGGATCATGCGCCGACCGGTCCGCGTCCTCCCGCGCGACCGTCGCGGTGGCCATCAAATACAACCTTGACGATACTTACGAACCGTAAGGCATCGGTTAAGCATTGTTTCGCTGGCCATATTTCTTTGTCAGAACTTTAATCACGCCCGACCAGTATCGCGCCGATTCTGTTTCTGACCAGGGTGCGAACGATGCCGAGCGGCGACGGAACGGTCCGGCACGACGATGCCGCGTCGCCCATGGGCGCGGTGACGTCGATCGAGGGATCCAAGGTCCATCTCGAACTCATCGTGCAGGGCGGCCGGCCCAGGGTGCGCGTCACCGTCGGCAATCTGGTCCGGATCCGTGCCGGAGAGGCGATCCTCGTCGGCATCGTCACCACGCTGTCCTCGGGCAGCGAGCGCGGGCACCGGCCGGGCGCCTACGCGAGCCTCGACCTGCTCGGCGAGATCCACGCGGCGCACGGCGCGCACCGCTTCAGCCGCGGCGTGAGCTGCTACCCGGCGATCGGCGACGATGTGGAACTCCTGTCCGCCACCGACCTCCGGATCGTCCATCAGGTCTCGGCGACCGGCACGGCGGCCGTGGGCGCGCTCTACCAGGATCCCGAGACCCCGGCCTGCATCAAGATCGACGACCTGCTCTCCAAGCACTTCGCGGTGCTCGGCGCGACCGGTGTCGGGAAGTCAAGCGGCGTCACCGTCATCCTGGACGAGGTGATGCGGGCGCGGCCGGCCGTGCGCGTCTTCCTGCTGGACGTGCACAACGAGTACGCCGCCAGCTTCGGAGACCGCGCGAGCGTCATCAGCCCGCGGACCCTCAAGCTGCCGTTCTGGCTGTTCAACCTCGAGGAGATCGCCGACGTCATCTACGGCGGCCGGCCGGCCGTGGACGAGGAGATCGAGATCCTGGCCGAGGTGATCCCCCTCGCGAAGAGCAAGTACGGGCAGTACAAGGAGGCGAGCGACCGCCAGATCGTGAAGCGGCCCTTCGGCAAGGGCGCCGGCTACACGGTCGACACGCCGGTCCCCTACATGCTGCAGGATCTACTCGCGCTCATCGACGAGCGGATGGGTCGGCTCGAGAACCGCGTCTCCCGGATGCACTATCACCGGCTGATCACCCGGATCGAGGCGATCCGGAACGATCCCCGGCACGGTTTCATGTTCGACAACGCCAATGTCGGCGGCGACATGATGGGCGAGATTCTGGCGCACCTGTTCCGGCTCGATCCCGACGGGCGGCCGATGACGATCATGCAGCTCGCCGGTCTGCCGATGGAGGTCGTCGACGCCGTCGTGTGCGTGCTGTGCCGCCTCGCCTTCGAGTTCGGCATCTGGAGCGAGGGCGCCGTCCCGCTGCTGTTCGTCTGCGAGGAGGCCCACCGCTTCGCCTCGGCCGACCGGTCGGTGGGCTTCACGCCGACGCGGCGCGCCCTGGCGCGGATCGCCCGCGAGGGCCGCAAGCACGGCGTCCATCTCGGGCTGGTCACCCAGCGCCCGGCCGAGCTCGACGCGACGATCATGTCGCAATGCAGCACCCTGTTCGCCATGCGCATGACCAACGCGCGCGACCAGGCCTTCCTGGCCGCGGCCGTTTCGGACGCCGCCAACCTCCTCACCTTCGTGCCGTCGCTGGGGACCGGCGAGGTCATCGCCTTCGGCGAGGGCGTCCCGATCCCGGCGCGGATGACCTTCCGGCCGCTGCCGTCGGCCCGTCACCCGCGCAACGACGCGAGCGGCAGGGCCGCCGAGGACGACGCGACCGTCGCCGGCGCGGCCTTCGTCGGCGCCGTCGTCGAGCGCTGGCGCGGCGCCACCATGAACAAGGTCGCCGGGTACGACGGCGATCCGGCCGCGGCGGCGCGCCTCGGGCGCGAGGCGGGCTCGGACAGCCCGCACGGCGCCGCCCTCGAGCAGGTGCATCGCCGCCTCCTCCGCCGCCCCCTGGAGGGCGGCGACCAAGCTCAGACCGGCGCCCAGACCGGCGCCCAGACCGGCGCCCAGGCTGCCAAGCCCCTGTGGCAGCAGGGCGGGGCATGAGCGAGCCCGCTTTCCCGGAGCGTCGAACCCTGCTCGAGGCCGCCATCCAGGCGCTACCCGTCGGGGTCGTGGTCCATGACGGCCAGGGTCACTGCGTCCTCGCCAACGCCGCCGCGCGCGCCCTCGGGGACAGGGCCGTCCAGGCGCTTCCCGCCGCGGCGGCCGGCGCCCGGGACGCCGGGACCGTCGAGGCAGTCGACGACCGGATGCTCGAGGTGCGGACGCGGCCGGTCGCCGAGGACCGGGACGGTTTCACGCTGACGACCCTGATCGACGTCACGCACCATCACCGGATCCAGCGGGAGCTGATCACCAAGGCCTTCATCGACGCCCTGACCGGCCTGCCAAACCGGACGATGTTCGAGCAGAGCATCGCGGATGTCCTGGCGGGGTCCGCGCCGGGGGACCGGTTCGCCCTGGCCTTCATCGATCTCGACAACTTCAAGCACATCAACGACTACTACAGCCACGCCGCGGGCGATGCCCTGCTGCGCAAGGTGTCCGACCGGATCGGCGGCGCGCTGCGCCCGAGCGACCTCCTGGCGCGGATCGGCGGCGACGAGTTCGTGCTGCTCCTCGCTCCCGTCACCGACGGGGACGCGGCGCTGGCCGCCGTGCGCGCCATCTCGGAGCGCCTGAAGCAGCCGTTCTTCATCGACGGGCACGAGATCTTCGCCTCCGCCTCCATCGGCGTCAGCCTCTTCCCGGAGCACGGCGACAGCTACGAAACCCTCGCCCGGCAGGCCGACAACGCGATGTACCGGGTGAAGGGCGAGCTGAAAGGCGGCGTCAGCGTCTTCGACGACGCGATGAGCCAGGCCGCCACGGCCCGCATGGCCGTGGAGCAGCGCCTCCGGCTGGCGATCCGCGACCGCTGCTTCTGCTGCGCCTTCCAGCCCAAGGTCGACATGCGCTCCCACGCGGTCACGGGCGTCGAGGTGCTCCTGCGCTGGCGCGACGAGGTCGGCATGATCCAGGCGCCCGGCGACTTCATCGCCCTCGCCATCGAGCTCGGGCTGATCAACGAGATCACCCTGCAGCTCCTGGCCGAGACGGTGCGGGCGATGCCCGACATCGACGAGGTTTTCGGACCCGACGTCACCGTGAGCCTTAACATCGCCGCCAAACAGGCCTGCGACGTGCCGTTCATGACCGCCTTCTGCGCGGCGCTCGGCGAGACGGGACTCGCGGAGCGCTTCGTGCTCGAACTGACCGAGGAGGCCTTCTTCACGACGGGCCGCTTCCAGCGCGAGGTCCTGCCGAAGATCCGGGCGATCGGCGCGCGCGTCTCGATCGACGATTTCGGCGTCGGCTACTCGTCCCTCGCGGCCCTAGCGGACATCACCGCGGACGAGTTGAAGATCGATCGCTCGTTCATCACCGACATCGACAAGCGGCCGCGCAGCCAGATCGTCCTGAAGGCGATCGAGTCGCTCGGTGCGGCGCTGGGCATGACGGTGGTGGCCGAAGGCGTCGAGACCTTCGAGGAGGTCGCCTACCTGCTCGGCGCCACGCAGATCCGCTGCGCCCAGGGCTACTACTTCGCGCGCCCGCTGCTGCTCGACCAGATCCGGCAGGCCGAGCCGCCGCGCATGTCCGGGGCTCGCGGTCCGGCCGCGCGCGGCCGCGCGTCGGACCTGCGCGCGTCGGACCTCCGCGCGTCCAGCCTGATGCGGCGCGCCTGACGTCCGCCGCGCGGCCGCGGTGGCGCGTCAGGCGGCCAGCAGGGGCCGCCACACGCCCGCCGCGTCCGCGGCCATGGCGCAGATGACCGCCTCGTCGATCGAGCGACGCACCTCGACCACGTGCGGCACACCGGGAGCGAGGGGCGCCTCGACGCCGAGGTCGAATCCGTGCCGGCCGTCGCCCACGCCCGCCGCCGCGATGTCGGCGCGGTACTCCGCCGCCACCGTCACCGCCACGATCGTCCCGTCGACCACGATGTCCAGGCATACGGGGGCGTCGGGCTGCGCGGCGTCGTGGGCCCAGCCGGCCACGCGCAGCGCGCCGTCCGCGCGCAGCGCGCAGCGATCCAGCCACGCCCGCACGGCGCCCGGACGCGACGTCGCGCCGGCCCGACGGATCAGCCGCCTGCGCAGGGCAGCGAGCTGGGGACCGAGCGCGGTGCGCGGCGCGTAGGCCTGCGGACCGATCGCGCTGTCGTCCGGATCGCGGCCGTCGAAGAGCCGCCGGAGGCCGGGAGCGGGCAGGAAGCTCTCGGCCGGCGCGCCCTCCGCCAGCAACAGGTCGTGGCTGTCGAGCTCGATATGCCAGTAGGTGAGATCGATCACGCGCTCACCGCGGGTGATGCTGGTTCCGTTGACGAGGTGGCCGGCGGCGACGAACAGCCCGTCCAGCCACACGGCGTGGTCCGGCGAGACGAGCAGGTCGCGGGCGGGGACGCGGTCGTCGAGCGCGCCGGCCCGGATGCGCACGGGCCGCTCGGTCGGCGGGGCGGACGATCCGGGATAGGTGCGGCGACCGATCCACCGGATCGGCCGATGCAGGCCCGCGGCCGTGACGACCCTGTCGCCCACCGCGAGCCGCTCGACAGCGACGTCGCCGCGGTCGGTCCTGATGGACGTGCCGGTGCAGTAGCACGGGGCGTTTCCCGGCGCCGCGGTCCCTTGAGCCGTCCCCGAGGACGATTGAGAAGATCCATTCGACCCGTTGGCGCCCGATGCAGGCGCCGTCGAACCGGAGTTCGACCCGGTCGCGCCCGGCTGCGCTCCGGCCGCGCCGGCGCCCGACCGGAGACCGGCCGTCGCCCCGTACAAACCCGGATCCCGGCCATCCGGCGACGACACGCGGTCCTGCGGCACCGCGACCGCGTTGGAGTTGTTCGAGTAGACGCGGATATAGTCGATGCTCGAGCTGAAGCGGGTGCCCGTCGTCGCCGTGCTCTGCACGGCCAGGTTGGCCAGCAGATACATGGGGCTGTGCAGGTCGGACGGCGTCGCCTGCGAACCGACGAGCTGACCGTCCACGTAGAAGCTGATGCGATCGGCCTGCCAGTTCATGCCGTAGGTGTGATACCCGTTGGGATTGGGCATCTCGCTGTAGACTTGGCGGGTCTGCTGCCAGGTCGTTCCGGGCGGCTGCGGGTCGGTCGTGTGGATCGTGCTGTAGACGCCGCGGTCGTTGTTTCCGTAATGCTCGACGACGTCGAGTTCCTGGTGCCCGTTGGCGCTGCTCGACTGCGGGCTCTGCTGATTCGGCAGCAGCCAGAAGGCGTCCCAGGCATCGGGATTGTTGGAGAAATCCGCGCGGATCTCGAAGTAGCCGTAAGTCTGCGAGAAGTTGCCCTGCGTGCTGATGAGCCCGGACTGCCAACTCCCCGGATAGCCGGACGCGCTCGTCCCGGGCGGCGCCGCCGTGATCGTCAGGACACCGTTCTGGACGCTGAAGGGATCGTAACCGGACCCGGGATCGAGGAACGAGGACCGGCCGAAGCCGATGTCAGAGTTGGCGTCGTACCGCCACTCGGCGCGAATATCGCGGTAGGTCGTCCCGACGCCGTTCTGCGAGATGCTGCGCGCGTTGAACTCGTCGTCATAGGTCAGGCGATAGCCCGTCAGATCAAGCATCGACGCCGTCTCATCACCATTCTGGTTCGCCGGACGTGGCGCGCTGTCAAATCAAGATTGCCAACAAGCAATCCGCGAATAGTTAATAATGTCCTGCGTGTCGCGCGGACGAAGTGAGCATCGGCTGCGACAGGCCATCGCCTGAACGCCCGCCGGTCGCGTCGCGCCATCGAGCAGGCAAAGACGACACGGTTAAGGCTGACTAACCGTATCGGCCACGTGGCGCAAATCAGTCACGGCGCCGCGCGGCTGCGGCCGTACTGGCTGACGGTCAATCGAGGCGCCGCACGGAACGGCCGTGACGGGCTGGAGGGCCGGTGACGGCGGGGGCCTCTACCGCGTCATCGCGGCCAGCGGATCGGAACGCTGGGTGATGCTCGACCGGATGCTCGGACGTCGCCGCGCGATGAGCCTCGGGTCCGCCCCTGCTGTCGCCGTAGAGGCTGTTCAGGCAGGCGATCGATGCCGGCCCGCAAGCCATTGCAGCTCCGATCTTCCGGGCCAGAACGCGCGTGCATTGGAAGGAGCCGGCGCAGTCGCACGCGATCGCGGGGGCAAGCGGCGATCCGATCCAGCACGTGGCCTTGTCCAGGGCGACCGATGAGCGACAGGCCGCGCTCACTGCCCTCTTCGGTCGGGCCGTGCGGCCTCGCGGGTCTGCGGCACCTCCCCGGATGCGCTGATCGGACAGTCCCCCGACGAGGAAGCGACTGCCTCCCAGTGGATGCAGTCGCGCCCCGGATCGCGTTGCATCGCCTCAGAGGAACCCGATCGAGAACCAGGGGACGAGGATGATGGCGAGCAGCCCGACCAGCAGGGCCAGGATGTAGCCGACGATCGGACGCATGCCGGCGTCGGGGTTGATCCGGCTGATGGCGCAGGCGGCGTAATAGCCGACGCCGAAGGGCGGGGCGAACAGGCCGATGCCCATCGCGAGGATGACCACCATCGAATAGTGCACCTCGTGCACGCCCACCGCCCGCGCGATCGGGAACAGCAGCGGCCCGAACAGCACGATCGCCGGTATGCCCTCCAGCACCGAGCCCAGGATGATGAAGGCGAAGGCCGAGACGAACAGGAACCCGAGCGCGCCGCCCGGAAGGCCCTTCATCACGACGGCCAGCGTTTCCGAGAAGCCCGACTGCGTGAGCGCCCAGGCCATCCCGGTGGCCGCGCCGATGATCAGCAGGATCGCGCCGGACAGCGCGGCGGTGGTCACCAGCATCGGGTAGAGCCGTCGCCACTCGAACTGACGGTAGATCAGCAGGCCGGCCAGCGCCGCGTAGACGATGCCGATGGTCGAGACCTCGGTGGCGGTGGCGATGCCCTCGACCACGGCGAAGCGGATCACGAACGGCAGCGCGAGCGCCGGGATCGCCACCAGGAAGGCGCGACCGATGACGCGACCGGACGGCCTGGCGACGTGGCTCAGGTCTTCGCGGCGGTAGCGCCACCAGACCAGCGCGCAGAGCGTCGCGGCGAGCACGAGGCCCGGCATCAGGCCGCCGGTGAACAGGGCGGTGATCGACACGCCGGTGACCGAGCCGATGGTGATCAGCACGATCGAGGGCGGGATCGTCTCGGTCTGCGCGCCGGTGGTGGCGAGCAGGGCCACGAGGTCGCCCTCCTTGGCACCGCGGGCCTTCATCTCGGGAAACAGCACGGGCGCCACGGCGGCCATGTCGGCGGCCTTGGAGCCGGAGATGCCCGAGACGAGGTACATGGCCCCGACCAGCACGTAATGCAGGCCGCCGCGGACGTGGCCGAGCAGCGAGGCCAGGAAGCCGACCATGGCCTTGGCCATGCCGGTCATCTCGATCAGCAGGCCGAGGAATACGAACAGCGGCACGGCGAGCAGGATGAGGTGGCTCATGCCCTCGTCCATGCGGCCGACCACGACCATCGACGGGGCGTTGGTGGTCAGCGTGATGTAGGCGAAGGTCGACAGGCCGAACGCGAAGGCGATCGGCACGCCGGAGAAGACCAGCGCGCCGACGCCGAGGACGAAGAACAGCAGCAGGTTGAGGTTGCCCAGCCCCGCCAGCCAAGGCTGGAGGGCGGCGAGCCCACCCGCGACCGCAACGCCGAGCCCCAGCGCGCCGGCCGTCATCCGCCAATCGGCCGTTTCGAAGAGGCGGATGACGGCGACCAGCAGCATCAGGCCGAGGCCGATCGGCAAGGCAGCGGCGCGCCACGCATTGTTGAGATCGAGGGCCGGCGTCTGGACGTAGATTTCCTCGGCCGCGAACTCGTAGGCCGGGTGCAGGACGAGGCTCACGAAGATCAGGCCGGCCACCAGCGCGACTGTTTCCAGAAAGGCGCGGGTGCGGGGTCCGGTCATCGCGACGATCGCCGTCATGCGCATGTGCTCGGCGCGGCGGAAGGCGACCACGGCGCCCAGCATGGCGAGCCACAGGAACAGGATGCCGGCGAGTTCGTCCGACCAGACGAGCGGCTCATGGAAGATGTAGCGGCTCACGACGCCGGCGAGCAGCACCCCGATCTCGGCCAGCACCAGCAGGGCGGCCGGGATCTCGACGAGATGACCGAGGAACCGATCGGCGGTCCCGAGCCATGGGTGACCGCTCAGCGGGGGCCCGTGCAGGCCGTGACTGGGCGTTGCCTCGACAGAGGCGGCGGCGGCGATATCGACGTGCATGACACCCCACCCTCAACCGAGCTTGCCGGATACGGCTTCGAGGTGGCTCCAGCCGATTTCACCGAACTTCGCCTTCCAGTCCTTGTAGAAACTCGTCTTGGCGAGAGCGGCACGGAAAGGCTCGCGGTCGACATCGATGAACCTGATCCCTTTCTCTGACAGGGTCGTGCGCAGAGAGTCGCTGAGCCTGGCCACGTCCGCACGCTGATCCTGACCCGAGCGGTCGAACTCCCTGGTCACGATCGCGCGCAGGTCCTCGGGCAGCTTCTGCCAAGCGCGCTTGTTTCCGAGGATCCAGTAGCCGTCCCAGACGTGGCCGGTCAGGCTGCAGGACTTCTGCACCTCGTAGAGGCGCGTCGTGGCGATGATCGGCAGCGGGTTCTCTTCGCCCTCCACGACCTTGGTTTGGAGCGCCGAGTACAGCTCGTTGAAATTGATGGGCGCGGCCCCGGCGTCGAGGGCCTTGAAGAGCGAGGTCAACATCGGTGCTTGGGGCACGCGAATCTTGAAGCCCTTCAGATCCTCGGGCGTCCTGATCTCACGGGTCGAGGAGGTGATCTGACGGAAGCCGTTGTCCCAGCTCTTGCAGATGGTCGTGATCGGCGTCTTGGCGATCTCGGCGCGGACATAGTCGCCGAGCGCCCCGTCCATGGCCTTCCAGACGGCATCGTAATCCTTGAAGGCGAAGCCGGTGTTGGGCAGGCTGGACGCCGGCACGAAGGTCGACAGGATCGAGTGTGAGAGGTTGAAGAACTCGACCGAGCCGTTCCGCACCTGCGACAGCAGGTCGGTGTCCGAGCCGAGTTGATTGGCCGGGAACAACTTGATGTCGACGCGCCCGCTCGTCGCCTCGCGGATCCGGTCGCACGCTTCCTGCGCCCGGACGTTGACCGGATGGGTCGGGTCCTGCCCGGTGGCGAGCTTGTAGCCGAATTCGGCGGCCTCGCCCCGGCGCGTGATGATGCCGAAGATCGGGACAGCCGCGGCGCCGGCAAGAAGTGTCCGACGGCTTATGTTGAATGTGCTCACGATTTCACTCCCTGATGATGCTCGGTGGCGCGATCCCGCCTGCTACGGTCTTTGAGATCGCCGGCCTCTGCCCATGCGTGCAGGTCGCCCTTTTGCTGAGCGTTTTTATTGTTTTGATCGAATATTGAATTCGTGAATTGTTTTCAGGCGCGCATCATCGCTCGGAGCGCGCGATGCGACCGAATGAATAGAGAAATCTTTCTACGGCACAGCATGATCGCGGACGCGGAGATCCGCGATCATCTCAATTCAGCTCAGTTATGGGTGCGATCAGTCGCTTGTCGGCGCGAGCGACGGCTGCGCCTACAGCCAACCGCGTATGCTTCGAGCCATCGCCTCGGTCGAGATGCCGTAGCGGTCGTGAAGGGTCGGCAGCGCTCCGGCGTCCAGGAACTCGTCCGGCAGTCCGACTTGACGGAAGCCGCGCTCCGGCAGGGTACCGTCGCGCATCAACAATCCCGCCACCGCCTCGCCGAGGCCGCCGACCACCGAGTGGTTCTCGGCAACGACCACGAGGCGCCCACCGCGACGGGCCTCGGCCAGGATCGTCGCCGCGTCGAGCGGCTTGATCGTCGGCACGTGCAGCACCGCCACGTCGACCCGATCCTCGCGCAGGGCCTCGGCCACCTCCAGGGCGCGCATCGTCATCAGGCCCGACGAGATCACCAGCACGTCGCGGCCATCGCGGATCGTCTTGGCCTTGCCCCACTCGAACCGGTAGCCGTACTCGTCGAGCACCAGCGGGACGTTGCCGCGCAGCAGCCGCAGGTAGACCGGGCCCTGGTGGGCGACCATCGCCGGGACCAACTGCTCGATCTCGTGCGCGTCGCACGGGTCGAGGATCGTCATGTTCGGCATGCCGCGGAAGATCGCGACATCCTCGGTCGCCTGATGGCTGGGCCCGTAGCCGGTGGTCAGGCCGGGCAGCGCGCAGGCGATCTTGACGTTGAGGTTCTCCTCCGCGATCGCGAGGCAGATGAAGTCGTAGGCGCGCCGCGCCGCGAACACCGCGTAGGTGGTGGCGACCGAGACGAACCCCTCGCGGGCGAGGCCGGCGGCCGCGCTCATCAGGAGCTGCTCGGCCATCCCCATCTGGTAGAACCGGTCCGGGTGGGCCTGCGCGAAGATGTGCAGGTCCGTGTACTTGGCCAGATCCGCCGAGAGGCCGACGATGTCCGGCCGGGTCTTGGCGAGCTCCACGAGGGCGTGGCCGAAGGGGGCGGGCCTCGTGCGCTGCCCCGGGGCGGCCAGCGAGGCGATCATCGCCGAGGTCTTGGCGCCGCCGCCGACGCGCGGCGCGGGCCTCTCATATTTCGAGCGTCTCAATGCACCCTCCCCTCGTCCAGGATCTCCAGCGCCTGCGTCCACTCGGCCGGCTCGACCCGCAGGAAGTGGTTGCGCTCGCGCTCCTCGAGGAACGGCACGCCCTTGGCCATCTTCGTGTCGCAGATGATCACCCGGGGTTCGGGACCCGGATGGTGCCGGGCGGCATCGAAGGCCTTCACGAGCGCGTCGAGGTCGTTGCCGTCGACCCGCTGAACGAACCAGTTGAACGCCTCGAACTTCGGCGCCAGCGGCTCGAAGTTGAGAACCCCGTGCGAGGGGCCGTCCGCCTGCATGCCGTTCACGTCGACGATGCCGATCAGGTTGTCGAGCTTGAACGACCCGGCCGACATGGCGGCCTCCCAGGTCGAGCCCTCGTCGAGCTCGCCGTCGGAGAACAGGTTGTAGACGAAGCTCTTCGCGTTCTTCCGCTTCAGGCCCAGCGCCATGCCGACCGCGATCCCGAGCCCGTGGCCGAGCGACCCGCCGGTGATCTCCATGCCGGGCGTGTAGGCGGCCATGCCGGACATCGGCAGGCGGCTGTCGTCGCCGCCGTAGCTCGTCAGCTCGTCCTCCGGGATGATCCCGGCCTCAATCAGCGCCGCGTAGAGGGCGATGGCGTAGTGGCCGATGGAGAGGCAGAAGCGGTCGCGGCCCTCCCATTCCGGATCCTCCGGACGGTAGGTCATCGCGTGGAAGTAGCTCACCGCCAGCACATCGGAGATGCCGAGCGCCTGGGCGATGTAGCCCTGGCCCTGGACCTCGCCCATCAGCAGGGCGTGGCGGCGGATATTGTAGGCCCGGTCGGCCAGCGAGATGTTCGAACCCTCGTGGGGCCGTTCGGTTGACATGAGGTCCTCCCTCTCAGTGGATCAGCATGCCGCCGTTCACGTCGATCACCGCGCCGGTGATGTACGCGGACAGGTCGGAGGCCAGGAACAGGCAGGCATTGGCGACGTCGTCGGCGACGCCGAGGCGGCCGAGCGGGATGCCCTTGGCGATCTCGACCTTGAGCTCGGGGGTGAGCTTGTCGCCGGTGATGTCGGTCTGGATCAGACCGGGAGTGACGGAATTGACCCGGATGCTGTCAGCGCCCAGCTCGCGAGCCATGGCCTTCTGCAGGCCGAGGACGCCGGCCTTCGCCGCGGAATAGTGCGGGCCGCCGAAGATGCCGCCGCCGCGCTGGGCCGAGACCGACGACATGCAGATGATCGAGCCGGATTTCTGCTTCCGCATCTGCGGGACCACGGCCTGGCTCATGTAGAGCGTGCCCCGCAGGTTGACGTCGGTGACCGCGTCGTAGTTCTCCGGTCCCACATCCATCAGCTTGAGCGGCTGGGTGATGCCGGCGTTGTTGATCAGCACGTCGATCGAGCCGAGGCGGGCGATCGTCTCATCGGCGGCAGCTTGGCATGCACCCCGGTCGGTGACGTTGCAGGCGAGGCCGAGATGGCCGTCACCGAGGTCGCGGGCGGCCGCCTCGGCCTGGCCGGCGTCGAGGTCGAGGATGACGACGCGGGCGCCCTGCTTCGCGAAGAGCCGGGCAGTGGCCTTGCCGATGCCGCGGGCGGAGGCCGCCCCGGTGATCACGCAGACCTTGTTCTCGAGAAGCATGTAGACCCTCCCTGCAAACCGGCCGAACCCGGCTTCTTCTGCGATGGGAGGCGGAGAAAGCATGGCATGAAGCCAGCTCACCCTCTTGGGCCGCGCTCTGACGGGCGTCAGCGTCCGAGCCGTTTCCTCGCGTCCTATCGTTGACGCCCTTATGGCTGCCCGAGAGGCAATGAACAAACGCGAAGATTGCATTCAAACATGAATGAAACTCATTAAACGCTATTCCAGCTCCGAGCTCGGCGATACAGACAGTTCTCTAGCGAGCCAGCGCGCGAAGATCCTCAGAGGTTCGCGCCGTCGCGATGATGGCGGAAAGACGAGATGGTGACCGGTGTAGTGGATATCCACTGACCGACCTGCAAGCGGTGCCACGAGGCGTCCGATCGTCATTTCCCGTTCCGCGAGACGCGTCGACTCCAGGGCGACGCCGAGGCCGTCGGCCGCTCCGGTCAATGCCAGGAAGCTGCGGTCGAAGCGCAAGGCTGCGGATGCCGGCGCCGTGAGGCCGTTCTTGTCGAACCAGTGCGGCCAGCGCACCAGTTTCGTGTCGCTCTGGATCAAGGGATGCCGGAACAGATCGGACGGCTTCTTGATCTGCTCTGCTCGCGACGGGTCGCAGAGCGGCGTCACCGTTTCAACGCCGAGAGGCATGCGCAGCAAGCCCTCGCCGCGCGGGGGGCCGTAGACGATATCGGCATCGAACTCGTCGTTGGTGAAGCGCGCGTAGTCCATGCCTGCGGCCAGTCGCACCTCCATCCCAGGATGGTCGCGCAGAAAACCCGCCAGCCTGGGCGTCAGCCACTGTGCGGCAAAGCTCGGGGCGCAATGCAGGCGCAGCAATTGCGAGCCGCGCGTCGAGATCAGGTCGAGCCCGCGATGCAGCTCGGCGAAAGCCCGGCTGACGTGGTCGAGGAGCGCCTCTCCCGCTGTCGTTGGCGCGATACCCTGCCCGACGCGCTCGAAGAGAGGCACGCCGAGCGACTCCTCGAGCTTGCTCATGGCGTGGCTGACAGCGCTGGCCGAGAGGTTCAGCTCGCCGGCAGCCTCCTTGAAAGAGCGACGTCGCGCCGCTGCCTCGAAGATGCGGAACGCGGACAAAGGAAGATCCGAAGCCATGACGCTATCTTAAAGTCTCCCATTTTATGAGAGTATCATATCGCCTATTTGCGAGCAGTTCCCTCACGATGCTTGATCTTGTTGCGCTGACTGCGTCCGCGACAATGAATAACGCGTCACGATGCCCTGCTCGCCTTATGACCGGTCGCCTTCCGGGTTGAGGGCCTAGGCATTCCATAGGGGCACCTGCCGCATGAGATGATGCGCCAGTGTCTGGTCGAAGCAACACCTATCGGACCGCTTCCCCTTCTGTCCGCGCGGGGAACCAGCGCGCATCGGTCCAATCAGCAGGATCGAACCGGAGGCAGCACGTCCGCTTCATGACGAAAGCGCGACATCCGATTGCCATCCTGAGCGGACAATCAGGACCGGCTCCGGCAGCCCGACACGGTCGTCGCGTTCCCCGGACGCCCACCCTTCTGGACGCGCTTCGGATCCGGGGACCGGTCGCGCGAAAATCCATGAGGCCGTACAAGCTGGACGAGGATAGACCGGGCTGCCCCTCGAACTCGGCTCGACTGGTATCGGTGACGCTGTACTCGACGTTCTCCGAATCCGGATCCGACGACCCGGTGGCGACGACCAAGCCGACCACCTACAGGCCAAGCAGGTAACCGCTCACCTGATAGAAGCGGCGTCGGTCTGAGCGAGCGTGCAGAGCCGGCAGAGGCTTGCTGGCGAGATTCGGTACATCGGCCGCGAGTCTATCGATCGTCGGCTCACCCGTCAGTGGAGATGGCGTGGTAGCCGCCGGCCATCCTGCCGATGAGCGGCCTCGCGTCGCGCCTCACACGCTGGTGACGTCGGGCGCGCTTCCGCGTCGTGAGGGGGCAAGAACGCCCTCGATCAGTTCATCTTCCGGCGCCGGTCCTGCACCTCTTGCTGCGCAAGCTTCCGGCCCAGCGATATCAAGAGCGCGTCGGCCAGCGCTTTCAGAGCCGGATCTCGCAACTCCACAATCGCCTCCTGTGCGGCGATGGCGTGATCGGCGGCCTGGTCGAGCGCGGTTTCATCGGGGCGGCGCGTGCCCTCCGCGAAAGTGCCCTCGCTCATCCGCAGTGAGGTGATGTCCACGAGGATGCCGCCACCACCGACCGGTCGCCCCTGATGATCAGCGGTGAAGCGGCCTCGCGCCAGAACCCAGCGGGTCTGACGGTCGACCGAGATGACCCTGTACTCGGTCAGGAAGGTGCTACCTTCGCTGGCGCTGCGCCGGATCAGATCGAGAACCCGCACCCGATCCTCGGGGTGTATGGCTTCGACGTATTGGGTCAGTGGAACGCCCGCCTCCGCCTGCTGCGGGTCGACATCGAAGAGCAGCGCCACGAAGGCGTCCGAGCGCGCGCAGTCCGTCGCCGCGTCCCACTCCCACTGGCCGATGACGTCGAGTTCATCGAGCGCCGACTGAAATGCCTTCGGACACGTCTGACCGCCAAGGGATCGGGGCTTCGGCACGCCGTACCTGCTCTCGCTGTTCGCTCACACCCGTGTGACCTGTCGCACGACACAACCACAAAGGGCAAGCTTTGCGCTAGCACAACCGTTGCGCTTCACACGCATTCAAATAGAATTTGAAACGGTATAACAGTGTACACGGCGCGTGCGGGACGCCGAGACGGAGGCCTATGAGCAGTAAGACGCCGCCCCCCAGCGCCCTTCATCATGAGGAGGACTGCGGGGTCTCGACGCTTCGGCAACAGAGGACGGAACGGCTCCTGAGTCGTATCGCGGAAGCGGTGCAGGTGCCGCCCTCTGCGTTCTACAGGCCACCGAACGCCGTCGATGCGGGAGCGTCCGCCGCGGCCATTCCGGTGGCCCCGGTCGCCAGCGACGCTGAGTGCGCGGAGTTGCTGGCCGCTTTCAACCTGGTCCGTGATCCTGAGGATCGACGCAGGCTCCTGGAACTGGTGCAGAAGACCGCCGAGCGCGCCTGAGGCTGAACAGCCGGCCCTCCGCCCGGTGAGCCGATCGGGGCGTGGCGACGTGGAATATGCGACCGCCTCAGAATTCGATCCGATCGGCCGCCTTCCTGAGCGCCGGCGATGGGCTGCCTATCCAGCTGGTGCGGCCATTCTCGTACAGCCGGCCCCACGCGCGCCGCCCGCCCGGCGCGAATATCACCTGAAGCTTATGGTCGAGGCAGTCGTGGACCTTGCACACGTCAGCGAGCAGGTAGGTTTCGCCGTCCGCTTTGATTTCTCTGGAAGGTTGGGACGGTCCGTTCAATGTGCGGCTATAGGCCGCCACCCACTTCGGCACTGAAGGACCACTTCTCAGCATCGCGTCGTAGACGCGCTCGTAGTCGGGTCGGCGCAGCAGATCGAACAGGTAGACGTCCGCAGCAGCGGCCGGTCCGACGGCGACGAGACTGAGTACAGCGAAGACTGTGCGCATAGGAATGAGAATAGCTCAGCCGCTGGCGCCGGCAACTGCTGGACCCAACACATCAGGTTTGGCAATATGGTCCGCGGTATGCGACACCCGCTCCGGCTCTTCCAGAGCATCATCTTCTGCCCCGCCGACACCGCCGCGCGGGGCTATTGTGGATTCTGCTCTTCAGACGCGCTCTCAGGCTGTTAGGGTCCCGATTGGGGCTGATGTTCGGGTGGGTGGGGATGAGCCCTGCCCGCGAGCCGTATCCGTCCGACGTTTCCGATGAGGAGCGGGCGCCAGTCGCGCCCGAACTGACGCTGCCGCGCGAGGATGCCGGTCAGCGCGAGCACCCGTTGCGGGAGGTGTTCAGCGCGCTGCGCCACGTCGTCAGGAGCGGCTGCCCGTGGCGGCTGAGGCCGCACGACCTGCCGCCCTGGTTTGCCGTGTATCGGCAGGCGCAGCGCGGACTATCAGGTGGCTGCTTCGAGCAACGGGCCGAGGATCCGCGCGCGGTGCTGCACCTCGCCGCGGGTCGGACGCCGGAGCCGACGGCGGCCATGCTCGACGGCCGGACCTCGCGCTCCTTGCCCGAGAGCGGCGAGCGAGTGGGCTACAATGGGGCCAAGTGCGAGGAGGGCTCGATGCTGCGCATGGCGGTGGAAACCCTCGATCTTCTCCTGACGCGGCACGTCACTTCAGAATCAACCCTTGGGCGACTCGACGTGTCTCAGTTCCATGAAAAGTATAGTCGCCGGCAAAGCGCGTCGTTATATTTCTGTTCACTTCGGTAATTTAATTTCTGCATTGTTTCCGAGTCGAGCTTGATCAATTTCGAGCGCCGTTGTCCATGAGCCCGCCGAAAAAGCGGCGCGTTGAGTCAGAAAGATAGCGATCCATGTCTTCGATCACCCTGTCGGCCGCGACGCGGCAGAACCTGCTCTCGCTGCAGGACACCGCCCAGCTGATGTCGACCACCCAGAACCGGCTCGCGACCGGCAAGACCGTCAACTCCGCCCTCGACAACCCGACCAACTTCTTCACCTCCCAGGCCCTCGACGGACGCTCCTCGAGCCTGAACTCGCTCCTCGACGGCATCTCCAACGGCATCCAGTCGATCCAGGCCGCCAACCAGGGCATCACCTCGATCCAGAAGCTGGTCAGCCAGGCCAAGTCGATCGCCAGCCAGGCGCTCTCGACCCAGCTCTCCACCACCGGCACCGCCGCCAACGCCTACAGCGCCAGCACCGCCTCCTCGACCGTGCTCCTGACCATCAACGGCAGCTCGGTCTCGGCCACGGTCGCCGCCTCCTCGAGCATCAGCGCCACCGTCGCGGCGCTCAACGCCGCGGTCAGCTCGGCCTCGACCTCTTCGAGCGGTGCCTTCGGCGCCGGCGCGATCTTCTCGGCCGACAGCACCGGCACCAAGATCGTCCTGAACGCTCAGGCGGACGTGGAATTCCAGAACTCCGGCAGCCAGACGGCGCTCGGCTTCACCGCCTCGGCCACCACCGCCTCGACCTACGGCACCGCCGCCAGCACCGTGGTGTCCAGTGACCTGTCGATCTCGGGCGTGACGCAGCGCGCCTCGCTGGCCAATCAGTACAACAACCTGCTCAACCAGATCACGCAGCTCGCCAGCGACGCCAGCTACAACGGCGTCAACCTCATTGCCGGCAAGGGCAATGACATGAACATCAAGTTCAACGACACCGGCAGCTCGAACCTGAACGTCGCCTCGGTCGACGCGACCTCCAGCGGCCTGGGCCTGTCGTCGATCACCAGCTCGAACAGTTCGTCGAGCCAGAACGGCCTCGGCAACTTCCTGCTGAACGCCGACGTCAACAAGACCTTGTCGACCCTGACCAAAGCCGACGCGACCTTGAATTCCGCGGCGAGCGCGCTGGGCTCGAACCTGTCGGTGGTTCAGAACCGCCAGGACTTCTCCAAGCAGCTGATCAACGTGCTGCAGACGGGCTCGGCCAACCTGACCAACGCCGACCTGAACCAGGAGGCGGCGAACTCGCAGGCGCTGTCGACCCGCCAGTCGATGGGCATCTCGGCCCTGTCGCTGGCCAACTCTGCCCAGCAGGGCGTCCTCCAGCTCCTGCGGTAAACCTCACCCTGAGCGTCTACACCACGCCCGGAGCTCGGCTCCGGGCGAACGCATTCCAAGGTATGGATAGTGGCGCCCGGCTACCTGCGATCGATTGCCGGGCGCCGAAAGCGTGCAGAAGCGGGACGGTTACAACGCTACTGCCCGGAACGTAGGGGAATCGTAGATCTGGAAGCAGCCTGCCGAGTGCAGGGCCAGAGATGCTCCAGGGCCCTATGTTGAGGAACCCCAATTCATTCTGAGCCGATGTCGATGACTGACCGGCGGATGGCTGCTTTCGGGATCAGCCAGACAGCTGTCCACAAAGCGGTATGGGTCGGCACCAGTCCGTTCGGTCCTGAAGCCGGTCGATCCGATCCAGCAGCCGCTCGAGCACGGACAGGGCCGGGAGGATGTCGGTCGGAGCGAGGAGCCGGGCCTGGGCCTCGGCGCGGGCAGCGTTGCCTTAGGTGAGAAACAGAAACGGGGCGCCGGTCGCGCGCAGCGGCTCCGAGGTCAGCCCGGCGACGTCGCCGACGTTGAGGTCCGGCAGCTCCGCCGGCGCGATGTCGTCATACAGGTCGTGGACGGTGCAACGCCGCGCGGGGCCGAGGGAACGTGCGAGGCGCCCGGTCCGGGTCAGGTCATCACAGATCAGCAACAGCCCGCCCAAGGCGGCCTCCGTGCGACGACGGGGCGGTGCAGCGTCCAGCTTCGATTGGCGGCCACAGTCACAGAGTGGGCGGAAACCGCTGCGTCGAGTTGGCGAGCTCCTCTGCCGCGCTCACGAAGCTTCGCAAGGCTTCGATCGTGGCCGCATCCTGCAGCCCAAGCTCATGGAGCGAGAGATCCATATCCTTGATCGGGTGCTCCAACGCGCGGCTCAGTTGGAGCAGCCTTTCGCCGCCGGCCTGGATGTACGGCGCGCGCCGAGATCCTCGCCCCGCGCGTACGCGGCAGCGAGATTTGCGTGCAGCCGGTCGGACTGGTCTGAGCCGTTCGGCCGGGCCGGGACGACGCGGATCTCGGCCGTGGCCACCCTCAGGCGGCGCGCACGGTTGCGAGGAAGCGGGCGACCTCGGCACCGAGATGCTCGGATTGCCGCGACAGCTCGGAGGCCGCCGACAGGACCTGGCCGGCGGCCGCCCCCGTCTCCTCCGACGCCTGCGCCACGCCCGCGATGTTGCCCGTCACCGCGTTCGTCCCCGCCGAGGCCTGCGCCACGTTGCGCACGATCTCCTGGGTCGCCGCGCCCTGCTCCTCGACGGCGGCCGCGATCGACGTCGCCACGCTGTCGATCTCCCGGATGCGGCCCGTGATCCCGCCGATCGCCGTCACCGCCTGCGCGGTCACCCCCTGGACCTCGCCGATCTGGCGCGCGATCTCCTCGGTCGCCTTGGCGGTCTGCTCGGCCAGCGCCTTCACCTCGGAGGCCACCACCGCGAAGCCCCGCCCGGCCGCGCCGGCGCGGGCCGCCTCGATGGTGGCGTTGAGCGCCAGCAGGTTGGTCTGGCCGGCGATGCCGGAGATCATCCCGACCATGTCGCCGATCCGCGCGGCGTTCTGGCTAAGCGCCTGGACGAGGTAGGCGGTCTGGTCGGCCTCGCCCACCGCGGCCTGGGCGAGGTGGGCCGAGCCGGTCACCTGCCGGCCGATCTCCTGCACGGACGAGCCGAGCTCCTCGGCGGCGGCCGCCACCGTGTTGACGTTGGTCGAGGCCTCCTCGGCGGCGGCGGCCACGGTGGTCGACTGGGATGCGGTCTCCTGGGCGGTGGCGGTCATCTGCTGGGCGGTGGCCTGGAGCTCGGTGGCCGAGGACGAGACCAGGCCGACGATGCCGCCGACGGCGCGCTCGAAGCCGTCGGCGAGCTCGACCATGGTGCGCTTCCGCTCGGCGGCGGCGGCCGCGTCGGCGCGGCGCCGGACCTCGGCCTCCTCGGCGGCCTTGCGGGCGACCATGGTCTTGATGCCCTCGACCGCCTTGCCGACGGCGCCGATCTCGTCGCCGCGGGCGGCCTCGCGGATCTCGGCGTCGACCGCGCCCTTGGCCATCCGCTGCAGCACGCCCACGAGGCTGCCCAGCGGGCGAGTGATGCCGAAGATCACGATCAGCGCGGAGAGCGCGACGGCGCTGACGAGGCCAGCCACGGAGGCGCCGATCAGCACGGTTTTAGCCGTGGTGACGGCCTGCTCGGAGTCATCGCGGGCTTGGCGCAGCTCGGCGTTCAGCCGCGTGACGCGACCTTGAACAAAATCCCGCATCTTGGTGCGCGCAGCAGAAGCGTCAGTCAGAAGGACCTTAGCAGCAGCTTCATTGTCATTCTTGAGGCCGAGCGCGTTGGATTTATCCAGAGCAGAGTAGAACTCCTTGAGAATACTCTGGAGAGTTTCGTTGGTGACCTTCCGATCGGGCGTGTCCGCCATCGCGACTAAGGTGTTCGCAGCATCGAGTGACGTCTTTACAGCCGCATCGTACCGCACTTTATAGCCGGCCATCTCCTGCTCGCGGGTTTCGAGAATAAGGTTGCGCGCCTGGATCGCTGCATCGTTGGTGTTGACCTGGACAGCCAAGATCCGTTCGAGGCGGACCGCCTGCGTGTCGACGATCTCGCGCATTTGCCCTGCGAGTAGATTGAGCTCTCCGATGGCGTAGTGAACCAGACCGGCGGCGACTGCGGCCATGATCAGCAGCGGAACAGACGCCTTGATCAGGATACTGGAGTTTCGCAGCATAGAGGTACCACTTTATCTTTCTTAAAGTGACACAAAGTAATCTGCATTACTTAAAATAAGGTTAAAATACATTGATTATGCAGATCATGCAACAGAGATTTCGATATCATATTCGATAATAGAATTATAGAGCAGATCACGAGTGTGAACCTGAATATCTGGAGATACGACAACGCAATCAATCGATGCTTAATGGCGAATATCGGTATCCAGCATGCATTCGCGAGACAGGTCACGCTCGATGGCTGGCTGCCTCGGCATCATCATCGGTGTAGCAGATTTGATCGCGGTCACCGTCGCCTTATGGCGCACCGCATGCCTGATCCTTAACATTCAGCGTTGGGGTAAGCTCCAAGACAGCCGACGTCCTCTTAAGCCTCATGGCAGCTGACGTATCTGACCCATCAACGGTCCGAGGCGTGACGCGATCGCGGCCAGGCGATCGGCGATTGCCGAAAACTTGCAGCTTCATCCCGGCTACCGGATATCTCCTGGAAGAAGCCCGCACCCGAGGCCCTGACGCTCTCTATAGAGATCCAGAAGACTTGGCCCACAGCAATCGCGTTCCGGGATGTGACACCGCATTCAATCGATAGAGTCCGACGATCCGTGGAAGGCCGCTTTCAGGAGCCGTCAGCTCCGTTCCGGCCGTCTCGGTTGGGTCGCGATTGGCCGTGAGCATAGTCACGCTGACAGGGCCCTGTTCCGAGCAGACAAAATCCGGCGCTGAAGCGCTGTTATGCGACCGGCCGCGGGCGTCGGGAAGGGATCCAGACTCGTCAGGGCGGAAACGCGGTGAGCGATTCTGATCGCCTCGTGACGAGTCGAGCCGCCTGCAAGACGCGGCCTGCTGTGAGGCGCGTCATGCGCTCGACGCCACCCTGCGTTGAATCACGATAAGCGCATTGTCCTAAGCACGCGATTCCGAGTGCCTCGAAGCGCTGTATCGCCCGGATATCAACCACCGATAGCCAGATCAACGCGAGTGCCTTTACCTAAAGTAGTCATTATGAATACATTACATTAATGTGGATTAGATTTCATATGCGCCGCGTCTTTCTAAGGCGTATAGACAATTTTCGACCGAAATGTGCGGGAGTAGACAGAGAAATGAATAATGATGCGGCCAACGCATGCAACGTCTCCATCGATTACAGCGCAATGACGGCGAACCTCGTGGCGGCCTACGTGTCTCACAATCGCGTCGCAGCCTCGGAGATGCCGGCGCTGATCGCGACGGCGGCCGCTGCCCTGACCGGCCTTCAGCCCACCGATCCGTCGACCGCGGATGGAGACAGGAAAGCGACACCGGTGATGGTCCGGGCGTCGATCACACGCGAGGCACTGATCAGCTTCGAGGATGGTAGGCGGTACAAGACGATCAAGCGGCATCTGACCGCCTGTGGTTTGACGCCGGAGACGTACCGGGCGAAGTGGGGCCTGCCGAACGACTACCCGATGGTCGCTCCTGCCTACGCGGCGAAGCGGTCCAGGATCGCCAGGAACTTGGCTCAGGGTCGGTCCCAGCGCGATCCCGGTCCGGAAACTGCAGCCGGATAGCGGGCGCATTCCGACGCTTCGTGCCCAGTCATGACGTTCGCGAAATATTCGAAAGGTGATGGCTGGCCAGAGTGGTTCTGCCCCGGTCCGCTTTCAGGGGGCAGAGGCAAAGGAGCGGACATCGCCATCCGGCCCGCTGCCGATCTTGGACCGATCTGAAGCCGGTGCGATCCCCTTCCGTGATCGGGCGAATGACCCGGCAGGGCACGCCTGCGGCGACGATATTCGGCGGTATGTTCTTCGTGACGACGCTGCCCGCTCCGACGATTTGGTGATCGCCAACCGCGACGAGATGCGTGTTGTCATTGAACCCGTGTTGCCGATCGGCCCGGCAGGCGATGAACCCGCTCATCCCTTCACCGGATGGGCGCGCAGGATTGCGGTTCAGATCAGGATGCGCTTCCAGACAGGCTTGTCGGCGGTCAGCGGCTCGGCCGCGCGAGTGTTCATGCCGAGCGTCTCGATGAGGTCGAGAACGCAGCCCTTCGTGAACGGGTACGATTCGGTCGCCAGATCCGCGAGCACCACGTCGACCGCGGCGTCGATCGCCTGATCCGTGATCTCGGCGGCCTCGCGCAGTCCGGAGACGGTCTTGGGTTCCTGAGCCAACGAGTCCCAGGGTGGGGCAGACGGTGGGGTGGACCGCCAAACGGCGGGACTCTGTCCACGATCCAGGCCTGCTGGCGGAAGGGGTGGGATTCGAACCCACGGTGGAGTTGCCCCCACGGCGGTTTTCAAGACCGCTGCCTTAAACCACTCGGCCACCCTTCCTGGCAGCATCCGCGACCTCACGGTTACGGCCGCGGCCGAGGTGGCGTCAACAGCAGAACAACCGGTTGACCTCCCGAACCATTCCGCCTATCTCACCGCCCACGCCCGGAGCCGCTCGATGCGCTGCGGGCTCTGCCCCGCCATCTTCGAAACCGGATGCGCAGGGCTCACGGCTGATTGGGGGATAGTTTAACGGTAGAACGGTGGACTCTGACTCCTCTAGTCCTGGTTCGAATCCAGGTCCCCCAGCCACCGCGCCGGCCCGCCCGATCTCAGATCCGGCGGGTTTTTTCTTGCCCAGAGCCCGGCGCATCCTCCTCTGATCCTCAGCGAGGTGTGGGTCTGGCACGGACCGAACAGCGGTCGGCCGTTGACGCGCCGCGGCGCGGCCGCCTAGATCGGTCCATGCGCCGGTGCCAGCCTCTCACGGTTCGAGGGCGCGCGATCATCGGCTTGGTCGCGCTCTACGCGCTGCTGCTCCAAGCCTTCCTCGGCTTCGCCATCCCGGCACAGGCCCGGGTCGATCCGGACGCGGTGATCTGCGCCGGTCACGCCTCGAGTGACCCCGCCGGCCCGGTGGTGCACGCTCATCCGTGCTGCACGCTCGTGCAGGCCGGCGCGCTGGTCTTGCCGACCGTCGACCCGACTGAGACCGGCTGGCCCGTCGCCGCCGAGACGCGCCGCGCGTGGCGCCCCGAATCCGAGATCCCGACGACCGGCCCGCCGGCCTCGACCGGCACCGCGCGAGGTCCACCCAAGGCCTGACGATCCCGCTCCCGATCGTTCAGGCCCGGACCTCCCATCATGTCGATTGTTCTCCACGGCGACGCCCCCGCGTACGGGGCGTCCGCAACGCGGCGACTGTCCCGCGACGCCGTCTATCGGGCCGTCTGGCGGTGGCACTTCTACGCCGGCCTGCTCTGCCTGCCCTTCCTGATCGGCCTCTCGGCCACCGGCGCGCTCTACCTGTTCAAGGACGAGATCAACGGCAGCCTGTTCGCGTACCGGACCCGGGTCGCGCCGCAGGCGACGGCGCCGATCGGCCCGGACCGGCTGATCTTCAACGCGCTGCAGGCCGTGCCCGACGGCGCGCCCGTCACCTACATCGACCCGGCCGCGCCGGACGCCGCGGCGCGAGTGACGCTCGCTTCCGGCGACCGCCGGATCCACGTCTACCTGAACCCCTATACCGGCGACGTGCTCGACCGCGTCGACCGTGACCGCGAGTTCATGGCGGTGGTCCGCGGACTGCACAGCCTCGCCCTGGTCGGTCCCCTCGCGAACGCCGTCATCGAGATCGTCGCGGGTTTCGCGATCGTCCTGGTGTTGACCGGCGCGTATCTCTGGTGGCCCCGCGGCCGCGCGGGCGGCGTCGTCACGGTGCGCGGCGGCCCGCGCCGGCGCGTGTGGTGGCGCGACCTTCACGCCGTCACCGGGTTCGTGGCCGGCGGCGGGCTGCTCTTCCTGGCCCTCACGGGCCTGCCCTGGTCGATCTGGTGGGGGCAGGAACTGCGCGCGTGGTCGAACGCCGCCGGCCTCGGGCAACCGGCCGCGCTCTGGGCGAATCGGCCGGTCTCGACGGTGCCGCTGCGCGACCGGCTGGAGGATGCCGGGTGGACCCTGCAGGACGCGCCGGTGCCGCGCTCCGTGCCGGCCGCGGCCGCGAGCGTCGGGATCGACGAAGCCGTGGCGATCCTTCGACATCTGGGGATGCCCCCCGGCTTCGAGCTGGCGCTGCCCGTCGGCGCGGACGGCGTCTACGCCGCCGCGATCTACCCGCGCGACGTCACGCGGCAGCGGGTCATCACCCTCGACCAGTATTCCGGCCGCCCGCTGGTGGACGTCCGTTTCACCGATCTCGGACCGGTCGGCCGGGCGATCCAGTACGGGATCGGCATCCACAAGGGCGAGCACTGGGGCCGTGCGAACCAGCTGGCGATGCTGGGCTTCTGCCTCGCCACATTCCTGCTCGCCGTCACCGCCGGGACGATGTGGTGGAAGCGGCGCCCGGCCGGCGGCCTCGGCGCGCCACCCTGGCCCGCGGATCGGCGGGTGGCCGCGACCGTGACCGCGATCATCCTCGGGCTCGGGGCGCTCTTCCCGCTGACCGGGCTCGCCATCGCCGCCATGGTCGGCCTCGACCTCGCCGCGGGCCGGCTCCGAAGACGGTGGGCGCGCTGAGCCGGTGCGGGCGGGCGCCGTGCCCGTGCACACGTCTCCACGCCTGAGACGCGGGCGCCCGGGCCTCCCGGGCGCGGTGCTGATCGCGCTCGCGCTCTGGATCCAGGCGCTCGCGCCGGCCGTCGCGCTCCGGATGGCGCAGGCGGATCGGGGCGCGCTGCCCGGCCAGATCGTGTGCGGGCACGCGCCGGATCAGGCCGGTGACGCAGCGGTCGGCCCTGGCGCGTCGGCACCGGGGTCCTGCGCCCTCTGCCGGCTATGTCGCGCCGGCGCCGTCCCGCCGCTGCTCCCGCACGCGCCCGGCCTCGCGCGCCGCCTGCGCTGGACGGCGGTGGCGTGGCCGATCCCGCCCCCCGTCCGGACCGCGTCGGTCCCCGCCGTCATCGGCCAGCCCCGCGGGCCGCCCCGCGCCGCCTGATCGCCCGTCCTCCGGGCGGCGCCGCCGCTCGCCCCATCGATCAGACGAGACCTCCGATGACCTCCGACTCCCCCGTCCTGCGCGGCGGCGCCCTCGCGTTCCTGCTCGCCGGAAGCCCCCTCCCCGCCCTCGGCCAGGCCGCCGTCACCCTCGAGGAACTCTCCGTGGAGGGCGAGGCCGCGCCCGTTGCGGGCCGGCCCGCCGCGCCGGCCTTCGGAGTGGCGGCGCCGCCGGGCTCGGCGCCCGCGGTGATCGAGCACCCGGTCGGCGAGATCGTCACCGGCATCGGCCGAGACGACACGATCGCGAACCGGCCGGCGACCAGCATCGGCTCGGTCCTGGTGAACAGCCCCGGCGTGACCGTGCGGCAGGGGAACGGCGGCCGCGACGTGGTCATCTCGATCCGCGGCAACAACGCCCGCTCCACCGGCGTGATCAAGAACACCGTCGTCCTGGAGGACGGCTTCATCCTCACCCAGCCGGACGGGGCGTCGCGCTTCGACCTCACGGACCCCCGCGCCTACGGCCGGATCGACGTGTTCCGCGGGCCGCAATCGCCGCTCTTCGGCAACTACGCCACCGGGGGCGCCATCGCGTTCCGGACACGCACCGGGCGGGAGATCGACGGCTACGAGATCGGGGTGGATGCCGGCAGCTTCGGCTACCTCAGCAACTATTTCACCGTCGGCGGCGTCAGCGGCCCGTTCGAGATCAGTCTGTTCGCCAGCGATGTCCGCGCGAACGGCTACCAAGACCACGCGAGCTACGACACGCAGACCATCAACCTGCTCGCGAGCTACACCCCGACGCCGGACAACCGCTTCACCCTGAAGGTGATCAACAACACCCTCGACGCCAACCTGCCCGCCCGCGCGTCGCTGGCCCAGTACCAGATCAACCCGTACCAGCGCAGCTGCGCCGCCGCGGCGAGCGCGGCCCCGGGCTGCACCACCTTCAACCTGTTCCGGAACGGGGCCTTCGGCGCGACCGTGCCGGTGACCGCCGACGAGGGCGGCTTCGGGCGCAACGACCGCCGGACCATCGTGGCCGCCCGCTGGGAGCACGACATCGACGCGTTCACCACGTGGCGCACGCAGCTCGGCTTCGACGAGCGCAACTTCGACCAGCCGTTCTACACGACCGCGTCGCGGGGCTCCTACCCGTCCTGGAATTTCCTGACCGACCTGACCCGGCGGGGCGACGTGTTCGGCCTGCCGGCGACGGGCTACGTCGCGCTCGCCTACAACACGATCGACAACCACATCACCACCTTCAACCGGGCCCCCTACGTCGGCCCGCGCCTGGGGGCGCTGATCGGCGATCAGTCGGCGGTGCAGTCCAATCTCGGCGGCCGGGCGCGACTGGAGCTGGGCCTGTCGGACCAGTGGACCGGCATCCTCGGCCTGAGCGCCGAGACCACGGCGATCACCGGGCGCAACGTCGCCTACGCGTACGCGGCGAGCGGCACGACGCGGACGGTGGCGGACGCGAACCGGTCCTTCCTCAACGTCGCCCCCGAACTGGCCCTGGTCTACCGGCCGGACGCGGCCTGGGCGCTGCGCGGCCGGGTCGCCACCGGCTACACCACGCCGGCCGCCAGCAACCTGTTCATCACCCCGGCCGGGCTGCCCGGCAACAACACGCAGCTCCGGACGCAGGAGAACCTCGGCTTCGATCTCGGCGCCGAGTGGAGCCCGGTGACCGATCTCCGCCTGAGCGTGACCGTGTTCTACGAGTTCTTCCGCAACGAGCTGGTCTCGCAATCGCCGGGGGCCGGCCTCCTCGCCTACACGTTCAACGCGCCGGCCTCGGAGCATCGCGGCATCGAGGTCGGCGCCGACTGGGCCTTCGCGCCCGGCTGGCGCGGAACGCTGGCCTACACGTTCGACGACCAGATCTACACCCGCTACACCGAGCAGCTCAGCGCCGGCAGCCTGAGCCGGTCCTTCGACCGGGCCGGGAACCGGATCCCCGGGGTTCCGGCCCACCAGCTCCTCGCCCGCCTCGGCTACGACGTGCCGAGCGGCCCGCTCGCGGGTCTCGGCGCCTTCGTGGAGACGGTCGTCCAGGGCGATTTCTACCTCGACAACGCCAACCTGCTGAAGGCGCCCGGCTACGCGGTGGTCAACGCCAACCTGCACTACGCCACGGAGCTGACGGGCGGCTACGCGAAGCGGCTGAGCCTGTACGTCGAGGTGCGCAACCTGTTCGACACGACCTACGTCGCCTCCGCGCAGAACCTCGCCAACAGCATCAGCGGCACGACCGGACTCCAGAACGGCGCCGCCGTGCTGGCGACCACCACGGGATCGGTCTTCGCGGGTGCTCCGCGAAACATCGTCGGCGGCATGCGGCTGGCATTTTGATAACTGCGCGGCGGCTCGCGCGTGGTGTCGCCGTCGAGCGTACACTATGCTTCGGCAGTCGATCGCAGGGCGGGGCCTGAGCGCGCGGCGGGGCCGTGGGCGGGGATGTGGCGCGATGGTCCGATGAGGCGGCGAACCGTACTCGCTGGGTTGCCCCTGGCGCTCGCCGGGTGGCCGCGCACCGTGCTGGCGCAGGGTCAGGCCCATGTCGCGGCCCTCTGGCCGTTCGCGGAGGGCGATCCCGAGGGCCGGGTGCTGGCGGAATCGTTTCATGCCGGCCTGCGCGACCACGGTCATCCCGATCAGCGGGTCGACGATCGCTGGACCGGGGCCGACCGCGAGCGCACGCGTCTCCTCGCGACCGAACTCGTGGCCGCACAGCCGCAGGTGATCTTCGCCTACCTCAGCGCGCAGCTCACGGCCGTGGCAGCTCTGACGAAGCAGATCCCGATCGTGTTCGTCGGCGCCTCGAACCCGGTCCGCTTCGGGTACGTGGAGAGTCTCCAGCGCCCGGGCGGCAACATCACCGGCTTCACGCTCTACGAGGCGCCGCTGGGCGGGAAATGGGTGGCGGCCCTCAAGGAGGCTGTTCCGAGCCTCAGGCACGTCACGCTCCTGTCCAATCCGAGCACCGAGATCCGCGGCGAGAACCTCTATGCCGAGCCGTTCCGCGCCACCGCGGCCGCGCTCGGGATCGAGCCGGTGGTGGTGAAGATCGACAAGGCGGCCGAGATCGAGCCCGTGATCGCCGCGCTCGCGCGGCGGGGCGACGGGGGCCTGATCGTCGCCCCCGGCACGTTCAGCGAGGCCAACGGCGACCACATCGTCGCGCTCACCACGAGTCTCCGGGTCCCCGCGGTCTTCGCGATCCGGCGTTTCGCCTACCGAGGCGGCCTGATGTCGTACGGACCGGATCCGGTGGAGACGGTCCGCCGGGCCGCCGCCTATGTCGGCCGCATCCTGCGCGGCGAGAACCCCGCGACCCTGCCGGTCCAGGCGCCCACGAAGTTCGACTTCATCGTGAATCTCAAGACGGCCCGCAGCATGGGCGTGACGATCTCGTCGGCGCTCCTCGCCCAGGCGGACGAGATCGTCGAATGACGGCGCCGCGCCCGACAGCCTCCCCGCCGGCCGCGACAGCGCCGCCGCGCTGGTTCCGCCTGCCGCTCGCGGGGAAGTTCGCGGTGGCCTTCGTGGGCCTGGTCAGCCTCGTGCTGCTCATCAACGGCGCCGTCGACCTGACGCTGAACTACCAGGACGCCAAGCGGACCGCGATCGAGACGCAGCGCACCAAGGCGCGCGCCGCCGCCGAGCGCGTCGACGCCTTCCTATCCTCGATCGAGGGCCAGATCGGCTGGACGACGCGCGCCGAGTGGCGGCGCGTCTCCCCCGAGCAGCAGCGCTACGACTTCATCCGCCTGCTGCGCCAGGCGCCGGCCATCACGGAGGTGGCGTACCTCGATCCGGCCGGCAAGGAGCAGCTGCGCGTCTCCCGGCTGGAGCCGGACGCCGTCGCCAGCGGCAAGGATTTCTCGACCTCGCCGCGCTTCACCCAGGCGCTCGCCCAGAAGACGTGGTTCGGCCCGGTCTATTTCCGGCGCGGGTCCGAGCCGTACATGACCGTCTCGGTGGCCCATGCCGGCCGCGACCCGGGCGTGACCGTCGCGGAAGTCAATCTCAAGCTGATCTGGGACGTCGTCAGCGCGATCAACGTCGGCGAGCACGGCTACGCCTTCGTGACGACGGCGACCGGTCGCCTGATCGCGCACCCGGATCTGAGCCTCGTCCTGCGCGACACCGACCTCTCCGGCCTGCCCGAGGTCGCGGCGGCCCTGCCCGGCTCCCGCATGGCGGGTCAGGACTACGAGATCACGACCGGCCTCGACGGCGGCTGGGTGCTGGCGGCTCACGCCACCATCCCGCGGGTCGACTGGATCGTCTTCGTGCAGGAATCGCTGCGCGACGCCATGGGGCCGGCACTCGAATCCGTGATCCAGACCACGTCGTTGATGGGTCTCGGCGTCCTGCTGGCGGCGGTGGCGGGCACCTTCCTCGCGCGGCGCATGGTCGTGCCCATCCGCGAGCTCGAGGACGGGGCGGAGCGGTTCGGCGCGGGTGACCTGTCCGAGCGGATCGTGATCCGCACCGGCGACGAGATCGAGACCCTCGCGCACCGGTTCAACACGATGGCGAGCCGGGTCCAGGATTCCTACGAGACGCTCGAGGCCAAGGTCGAGGAGCGGACCCGCGACCTCAACCGGTCGCTCGACGATCTCCAGCGGGCGCAGAGCCGGCTCGTCCAGTCCGAGAAGCTCGCCTCGCTCGGACAGCTCACCGCCGGCATCGCCCACGAGATCAAGAATCCGCTGAACTTCGTCAACAACTTCGCGTCGCTCTCGAACGAGCTGGTGGACGAGCTGCGGGAGCTGCTCGAACCGACGACCCTCGACCCCGACACGCGCGCGGAGGTCGAGGAACTCGCCGGCCTGCTCAAGGGCAATCTCGAGAAGGTCGTCCAGCACGGCAAGCGCGCGGACTCGATCGTCAAGAACATGCTGCTCCACTCGCGCACCGGGTCCGGCGAGCATCGCCCTGTCGAGGTCAACTCGCTGGTCGAGGAGAGCCTGAATCTTGCCTATCACGGGGCCCGTGCGGCGAAACCCGGCTTCAACGTGACCCTCGTGCGCGATTACGATCCGGCGGCCGGCCTCGCCGACCTGTACCCACAGGAGATCACGCGGGTCCTGCTGAACCTGATGTCGAACGGATTCTACGCCACCGAGAAGCGGGCCGCCGACGGCGAACCCGGCTATGCGCCCACGCTCTCGGTCGCCACCCGGGACCGGGGCGACGGCGTTGAGATCCGGGTGCGCGACAACGGCACCGGCATCCCGGACAGCGTCAAGGCCAAGATGTTCGACCCGTTCTTCACCACCAAGCCGGCCGGCGAGGGAACGGGGCTCGGCCTGTCGCTGAGCCACGACATCCTCGTCAAGCAGCACGGCGGAACGGTTGACGTCGCCACGGAACCGGGTGCCTTCACGGAATTCATCATCACCCTGCCGCGGCAGAGTGTTACGCCGGACGCGCCGCCTCGGCCACCGACCGTGACGGCGGCCGAGCTGGTGACCGAGCCGGCGACCGAGGCGGCGACCGAGACTGAGAGCCAGCCATGAACGTCCTGATCCTCGTCGTCGATGACGAACCCGACGTGACGGACCTGTTCCGGCAGCAGTTTCGCCGCGAGCTGCGCGCCGGACGCTTCGCGATGGCCTTCGCGCACTCGGCCGCGGAGGCCCTGGAGCGGATCAACGGCTCGAACGAGCCGAGCCTGATCCTGATGCTGTCGGACATCAACATGCCGGGGATGACCGGCCTCGAATTGCTGCCCCTGGTGCGCGCGGCCCGCCCCGACGTGCCGGTGATCATGATCACGGCCTACGGCGACGCCGAGACGCGCGAGAAGGTCCGCGCCGCCGGCGCCGTGGGCCTGATCACCAAGCCGATCGACTTCGCCGTTCTGAAGGCCGAGATCGATCGCCGTCTGTCCGCCTTCGCGGGGACCGAATGACGCCCGGCGCCCCGAGCGCCAAGATCCTCGTCGTCGACGACGAGCCGGATCTCGAGGCGCTGATCACCCAGAAGTTCCGCCGCCAGATCCGGCAGGGCCTCGTCACGTTCCTGTTCGCCCACGACGGGCAGGAGGCGCTGGACCGCCTGGCCGAGAGCCGCGACGTCGATCTGGTCGTTTCCGACATCAACATGCCGCGGATGGACGGACTGACCCTGCTCGCCAAGCTGCAGGAGCTGGCCGAGCGCCCCTCGATCATCATCGTCTCGGCCTACGGCGACATGGCGAACATCCGCACGGCGATGAACCGGGGCGCCTTCGACTTCCTGACGAAGCCGATCGACTTCGCCGACCTCGAGACGACGATCGAGCGGACGCTGCGCCACGTCGAGGACCTGCGCGAGGGGCGGCGGCGGCAATCGCTCGCCGAGCGGGCCCACGCCTCCCTGGCCCGGTACTTCTCGCCGAACCTCGCCGAGCGGCTCGCGGGGGACGCGTCGGGCCTCGAACTCGGCGGCCACCGCCGCGACGTGGCCTCCCTGTTCACCGACATCGCGGGCTTCACCAGCCTGGTGGAGAGCCTCGACCCCGCGCAGCTCGCCGAGATCCTCAACGGCTACTTCGCCGAGATGACCGACGTGGTCTTCGCCCACGAGGGGACGGTGGCCAAGATCGTCGGCGACGCCCTGCACGTCCTGTTCGGCGCGCCGGGGGATCAGCCGGACCACGCGGCGCGGGCGGTGGCCTGCGCCCTCGCCCTGGACGAGGCGGCCGAGGGCTTCCGCAATCGCTGGCGCGAGCGGGGAATCGAGATCGGCGTGACGCGGATCGGCGTCCATGCCGGACCGGCGATCGTGGGCAATTTCGGCGGCGGCCGCTACTTCGACTACACGGCCTACGGCGACACCATCAACACGGCCGCCCGTCTGGAGAACGCCAACAAGGCCTTCGGCACGCGGATCTGCGTCAGCGACGCCGTCGTGATCCGCGCCGGACAGTTCCGCGGCCGCCCCCTCGGCGACCTCCTCCTGCGCGGCAAGCAGACGGCCCTGCGCGCCTACGAACCCCTGACGGAAGCGGCCTACGGCGACGCGCTGCTCGCCCAGTACCAGGACGCCTACGCCAAGCTCGATACCGGGGAGGCCGGCGCGCTGGCCGCCTTCGCGGCCCTGGTCGGTCTGCGCCCCGACGACGGCGTCGCGGCCTTCCACCTGAAGCGGCTGCTGAACGGCGGCAGCGGCAGTCGGGTCGAGGTCCGCTGAGTCGCGCGCGCCCGGCTTCCCCGTCGCCCGCCCCGATAGCCCCGCTTTAAGGCAGCGCCTATTACCGTCCGAGGGCGTGCGATCGGAATCCCTCCCGATCGGCGATGCTCGGAACGGGTTCGGACGGGAGACCGGCGGATGAGACGGCGCGACGTCATCGCGGCCCTCGGCGGCGCGGCCGCGTGGCCGGCCCTCGCCGCCGCGCCGGCGAAGGGTCAGCGTCGCCTGGGGATCCTGCTCGTCTACGGCGAGGCGCATCCCGACAGTCCCGTCATCGTCGAGACGCTGAAGGAGAGCCTGAAGCGGGCCGGCTGGATCTGGGGTGAGAACCTCACGGTCGACCTGCAGTACGGCAACGGCGACGCCGAACGGATGCGCGTCCAGGCGGAGGAGATCGTCGCCCGCGCGCCCGACGTTGTGCTCGCGCAGGGCGTCGTCGGCGCGACCGCGCTACAGCGGGCGACCACGACGGTTCCGATCGTCTTCATGATGCTTCAGGACCCGGTCGGCGGCGGCTTCGTGACGAACCTGTCGCGGCCCGGCGGGAACCTCACCGGCTTCACCAACTTCGACTTCGTCCTCGTCGGCAAGTGGCTGCAGCTCCTGAAGGAACTCAGCCCCGGCGTGACGCGGGCGCTCGCCCTCATCAACCCCGATTACCGGGCGCGCTTGGCGGGCTACACGGCCGAGATGGCCCGGATCGGCCCGGCACTCGGGATCGATGCCCGGATCGCGGGCGTGCACGACGCGGCCGAGATCGAGGCGGCGATCGCCGGCTTCGCCGCCCAGCCGGAGGGCGGCCTCATCGCGCTGCCGGACGCGGTGACCGGGGTGTACGGCCAGCTGATCGTCGATCTGGCGGCGACCCACCGCCTGCCGGCCGTGTACGCCTACGCGGCGCCGGTCCATCTCGGCGGCCTCGCCGCCTACACGACCAGCGTCGAGCAGGACGTGCAGCGGGCGGCGGGCTACATTGATCGGATCCTGCGCGGCGCGGTGGTCGGCGACCTGCCGGTGCAGGCGAGCGAGCGCTTCATCACGCTGCTCAACCTGACGACGGCCGCCTCCCTGGGATTGACCATCTCGCCCTCGCTGATGGCGAAGGTGGACGAGCTGGTCGAGTAGCGGCCGCCGGAACCGGTGCCGGTCGTCGCGGCGGCACCGCCGCGACGACCGCGATGGAGCGGATCAGCTGAAAGCCGGCAGGCGTCCGTCGGGCGAGTAGCGGTCGATGGCCGAGGGCAGGTCGCGCGAGAGGCGCGCCAGCAGCTCGCTCTTGCTCAGGCCGGTGCGCTGCTCCAGGGCCGCGAGCGTGTCCGGTCCGATGGCGCGTTCCAGATCCGCGGTCGGGATGTCGCGGTTCGGCCCGTGATTGATCCAGGACTGGGCCGTCTCGGCGTGACCGCCCTTGGTGAAATGGTCGACCAGCTCGGTCAGGCCCCCGGCGATGAGGCCGCCGACGCCGCCCGCGCTGGCGCCGCCGAGGAGCCGATCCAGGTTCGCCGGGATGGTCGAACCCGTCGCGGGCGGGACCTGCGGCGCCGGCGACCGGGACGCGTCCTTGGCGTGGCCGCCGAGCCACTCGGCGATCCGGTCGCGGTTCTGGTAACCGGCCACGGCCAGCAGGCCCAGCAGGGCGGTCATCGAAGGGTATCCCTTGCTCATCGCGTCGTCCTCTTGAGGCGGGCCCTCGGCCCGGGTGGTACGGCGGTCATCCGCCGCAATGGGTCAGGCCCCGCTCGGGCCCGCGTCGCTCGCGACCGTCCGGCCAGCCAACGCGGACCCGTCCTCCGCGCTCCGGCCGGTCGTGATGGCGCGCTTGACGGTCGATCGGGCGGCGTCGATGGCGATCGCCGCGGCCGACATGGTCCGCGCCTCGGTCGGTCGCTCGAGGGCGTGCTTGGCGATGTCGCCCGCGAGATCGTCGATCTCCCGGGCTAGGCTCTCGAGACGCGCCGGGTCGGTCTTCTCCTGCGCCTCCTGGCGGATCCTCAGCAGGCGGTCCGTCGCTTCCTCGACGCGCTCCCGGCGCAGGCGCGACAGGCGCTGGCCGATCCAGGCGAGCGCGGAGCCGATACCGCCGCCGAGGAAGGCGAGCAGGTAGATCCAGGTCTCGTAGCGCTCGATGAAACTCTGCTGTTCGCGCTCGTAATAGTCGACGGCGCCGGGATGGATCGGCAGCCGGGCGCTCGTCGCGCCGACGGTCCCGTCATAGGCGGGCGCCTGAAAATAGTCGGCCGCGGGCGTGACGTTGGCCATGGCGCTGCGCAGCTCGAACAGGTGCTGGGTGACGTCGGCCGCCACCGACCGGGCGAGGTTCGCGCGCGCCATCAGGCGGTACGAGGCGCCGACCGTGCGAACCTCCGCGTCGGGCACCTTGGGGCTGCCGCCGAAGGTCTCGGCCGGCATGGTGACGACCTGCAGCCGCGGCAGACGGGCAACGATCGCCTCGGCGTTCTCGACATCCACGAAGGAGATCTTGCGATCGCGGCTGGCCGCCTGGACGAGGCCGACGATCCGCTGCGCCGTCGGCGCGGTCGGCGCGATGACCGAGATCACCGCGTCGACCCGCTTCCGGGCGAAGGCCGCGCCCAGGTCGCTCTCGGCCATCTCGACCAGGGCGACGTGGCGCGGCGGCAGCGCGCCTGCCGGCTCGGTGGTCACCAGCGTCAGACCGTAATGCTCCAGCATGGCGCGGATGAGCGCCTCGTCGGCGTCCCTGTGGGCCAGGATCGCCAGGCGCTTGCGGTCGAGATCGGGGAAGCGGGCGATCCCGGCGGATTCTGGCGACGCGATGATCATCGCCTGGTCGCGCAGGATCGCCAGCGTCAGGCCATTATCCGGAAGCTCCACATCCGGCCGCACGATCGCCAGATCGGCGCGGCCGTCGCCCAGCGCCTCGGCGCTGTCGCGCACGTCGTCGAAGGGCAGGATCTTGAGGCGGATCTCCTTGTGGCGCTTGGCCAGAGCGTCCGCGTAGGCCTGGATCAGGGCCGGCTCGGTTCCGTCCTTCGGGGCGACAGCGATCGTCAGGACGGTGGCCCGCGACGCCCAGTAGGCCACGCCCGCGCCGACGCTCAGCAGGATGGCCAGCATCAGGAAGACGAATTCCTGACGCAGGAAGAGGCTGGCGAAGCGCCGCATCGGCTCTGCTCTCGCGCATCGAGCGGCCAGGCCCGGCACCGTGCCGGGCGAGGGCCTGAGGGCGGCGCCGAGGGGACGGCGCCGCGGGACGGGCTCAGTGCTTGCCGGTGATCTTGTCGGCGACGGACTTGGCGCCGTCCTTGACGTCGCCGACGGTCTTCTGCGCCTTGCCCTCGGCCACCAGCTTGTCGTTGCCCGTCGCCTTGCCGGCCGCCTGCTTGACGTTGCCCACCGCCTCGTTGGCCAAGCCCTTGATCTTGTCGGTCGTGCTGCTCATCGCGTGCGCTCCTTCACGGTCGTGGTGGCGGTCGTACTCGTCGGTCGAGAGGTCCGGTCGGGCGCGCGGCCCACCGGGATAGACGGCCCCCGCATGCACGCGGGGGCCGAGGGGATCACCGGGTGACCGGGGAACGGTCCGCCGACGGTGAGATGGCGGTCAGATGATGGCGACGTCTGGTGGATCAATAGTTCCAAATTACCAGTACAATGAAATTCAGCCACCGGGTCCCTGGAGTGGAAATCCGTTCTCCCGGCCCCAAACAACCGCTTCGGTCCGCCGATGGACTCCGAGCTTCCGGTACAGTGCGGCGCCGTGATTGCGCACCGTGTTGCGCGACAGCCCGAGCTTGCGCGCGATCGCGTCGTCGCTGAGCCCCGAGCAGATCAGGTTGAGGATCTGGCGCTCGCGCACGGTCAGGTTCGGCGCCCCTGCGTCGCCGCCCTCCCGGCCAGGCCGGCGCAGGTTCGCCAGCTTCTCGATCAGCCCGCGGCTGAACCACGACGTGTCGGCCATCACCGTCTCGATCGCGTCGAACAGCTCCCGCTCCGAGTGCTTGCGCTCGGTGATGTCTTGCAGCACCAGAAGAAGGAAATCGGCGTCGTTGATCGTGATCCGCTCGGCCGAGACCAGGCGGTCGAGGTTCGCGCCGCTCTCGTGGCGCAGGCAGACCTCGGTGCCCAGCACGTAGCCCTCGCTCACCAGCCTCTTCTCGAAGGCTTCCCGCTGGGACGACGTCACCCACAGGCCGGCCTCCTCCAGCGAGCGGCCGACGACGCGGTCCTCGCCCAGGCCGAAGACCCGGCTGAACGCCTCGTTCACGCCCGTGACCTGGCCGTCCTCGGCCCGCACCAGCACGGTCGGGATCGGCGTCAGCCGGAACGCCTTGGCGAAGCGCTCCTCGCTCTGGCGCAGGGCGGCCTCGGCCTTCCGGCGCAGCTCCAGGTCCGCGAAGGTGAACAGCATGCAGGGCTCGTCGCCCATCTCGATCGGCTGCCCGGCGACGATCACGAAGCGACGCCCGCCGTCGGGCAGGTCGAGGCAGGCCTCCATCTGCGGGATCGTGCCGCCCGCATTGAGCCGCGCGACGGCGAGGTCGCGGTTGCGCGCGCCGGCCAGGACGTCGACCTCGTAGACGCTGCGGCCGATGACGGCGTCGCGGGTGTGGCCGGTCATCTCCAGGAAGCCGAGATTGACCCTGACGTGGCGCAGGTCGGACAGCCGCGTGATCACCGCCGGGGCCGGGTTGGCGTTGAAGGTGCGCTCGAACCGTTCCTCGGCCTCGAACTGGTCGGAGACGTCCTTCAGGATCAGCGCGAGGCAGCTCGGGTTGCCGTCGCGGTCGGTGGCGACCAAGCCTCTGAGGGAGTGAACGAACTCGACACCGGGCCGGTCTGTCCGCGTGACCTCGACCACCACGTCGTGGAAGGTCTCGCCGGCGATCACGCGCTCGATCGGGTAGTTCTCCGGCTCGTGATTGTTGCGGTATCGGAGGCAGAAGCGGTCGCGATAGGCGTCGACGGTTGGGCCGAGCTCGTCGAGGCTCTCGGCACCGTGCATCGCCAGGGCGGCCGCGTTGGCGTAGGCGATGGTCTGGTCGGGCTCGACCAGGATCACGCCCTCGCTCAGGCCGGCGATGATCTGCCGGAGCTCATGCCTGTCGACACCCGCCGTCACGATCCGTCCGGTCCCCGCCGCCTCGACGCCGCGCCCCTCGCAGCGGGGCACAAACGGGTTGCGCGCAAGCAGGTTCCGCCCGATCCGCAATTTTCACTGGTATACCTGCATCATTGACGTCGTCGAGATCAACCAGAGATAAGTTCGCAGCCCTCCCGCGAGATGTCGTGCCCGTCGCGACGCTGTCTCCACCCCATCGAGCCCAGAGCTTCACCGTGAAGCCCGCTGTCGAAGAGCGCGATCCGGCCGGCGCGTCCGATCCCGTCATCTCGTATATCCAGGCGCAACTCGGTCATCGGCTGCGCCAGTACTATTCAGAAGTTGCACCGATCGAGATGAGCTCACGGCTGGCCGGCGTGCTGGGCCGCCTGTCCGCGGCCCTGGATGCCGCCGAGTCCGAACGGCAGGTTCCCGGTGCGTTCAAGGACGATCTGATCGCCCTGGTGCCGCGCCTGCGCCGCTACGCCCTGTCGCTGACGTTCGACGGTGTCGAGGCCGACGATCTCGTGCAGTTCACGCTGCTCAAGGCGTGGGAGCACCGGCAGCGCTTCCAGCCCGGCACGAGCCTGGTGGCCTGGCTGTTCACGATCTTGCGCAACGGCTTCATCAACGGACGACGCAAGCGACGCTTCGAGGTCCCCGATCCCGACGGCGCGCACGCCGTCACCCTCTTCGAACCGGCCGCCCAGGAGCACAGCATGGGCCTGAAGGAGGTCCGGGCCGCGATCGATCGGCTCGACCCGGCCTATCGCGAGGCGCTGATCCTCGTGGCCGTCGACGGTCTTGCCTACGAGGCCGCGGCCTCCGTAATCGGGTGCCCGCCGGGCACGGTGAAGAGCCGGGTCAGCCGCGCCCGCGACCGCCTGCTTCACGAGCTGGGCGAGCGCTGACACACGCGCGACTCCGGTGGCCGGCGCAGGATGCTGGGCCATGGTCGCGAGCCAGCAATCGCGGGGACGCGAACGCCGCACCCGATCGATCAGGCGGAGCGGCGGTCGGGCCGTGTCTGCGCGGGCGTCCGCTCGATGGGCAGGCGCGCGACCGAAGCCCCTCTGGCATCGCGCACGACCAGCACCCAGTCCTCCGCGTAGCCCTCGTCGGCGAGCTCCTGGACCATGTCCCGGATCACGCTCCGGGCGTCGTCGAGCGCCTGGTCGATGCTCGCGGCCTCGATGCCGATCTCGTCCTTGATGATCTCGCGACCGTGCTCGATGTCGAAGTAGAGGCGCCGCGGAACGAGCCGAAAGTCGCTGCGGTCGCCGCTCGTGAGCCTGTCGATGTCGAAGATCTTCGCCGGATCCTGCGAAGTCCGGGACCTCGCGACCTTCAGGAGCGCGCGTCCGCCACCCACCAGTACGGCGGCTGAACTGGCGACACAGGACGCGAGTATTACCGTGTAGAAGCCGAACGTTTGCCAGCCAAAGGCAAGCACAGCCAGTCCGCCGCACAGGGCGGCTAAGATGACAACCAGCGGCATCCCCCCGGCCCTCGATCGCGCGTTGGCTCTCCGATGTGGGGTATACGGCAAAACTCCGGTCCGCAAGAACGTCCTGACAATCGGTGCGCGTTCGACGGGACGGGCTGAAATTAACGCTACTCGAGCGACCGACGGATCGAGTATCCCGCGTGAAGAGCGAACACAGGGCGCCGAAATCCGTCTCGCGCGGTAGCTGGTCGATGGTTCATCCAGCGATCGGAACGCGGTCGAGCGCTCGGATCGCGAGATCTGGCGCACGCGGAGAGGCACAATCTCGTGAGCCTGCACGTGTCGACTGACGGGACCTCGCGCGCCACGCACCGCGCAGTCTGATCGAAAGCCTATCGGATCTCAGCGGCGCCTTCGCCCGGGCCGGTAATGGATACGTCGCCGATGTCCCATTCCGTCGGCCATCCGACGCGCCCAATCACAATGACAGCATCCCCGCCAAACTCGGACATAAATCAACTCGGAGTTGTTGTCAGCAACCTTATAATATAGGAGCCCGATCTGAAACACTAACTTCTGCGCGAAATTTCCCAATTATACAGCGATTCGTCCACAGGCGGCTCCGCCGAAATCCTCACATGAATGTATTTCTCTCTCCGCTTGGCTTAAGATATCTCTGAACAGTGGAGATGCGCGATCACGCCTGTCGTTCTGCTGGGCTCGTGCGCGTTAACGGAGTGGGTTGGTGGACAACAGCGACGCGGCTCGCGCGACAACTATCGAGCAGCCCGACCTCCCACTCTCCGATCGGGTCGCGGCCATCGACGCCAAGCTCGACGATCTCTTGGGACGCATCTCGGCGCTGCAGACACACTGCTACTATGACTCGATCAATTGGAATAACTTCAAGGCTCGATTCGATCGATTCGTCCTCGAATGCGAGGATCGGCAGCGAGATATCTTGGAGACCTTGATCAGAGGAAGCGCGGTCGAACCAGTCGACTTGCGTGTCGCGACAGCGAACCCGCTTGCCGGCGACACGCCCGACCATCTGTTTCCGCGAGGCACAGCGGCTGACAACACGCGCTCGCCCCGCTTCGTCGCGGCGTGCGAAACCCATTTCGGTTTCCCCTTGCGTCACCTCGATGTCGGTTCGGCCGGCGGAGGGCTCGTCTGGGATTTCACACGGCGCGGACATTTCTCGATCGGGATCGAGGGCTCGGACTGGTCGCGGAAGGAGCAGCGCGCCGAGTGGCGCACCATTCCGGACCGGCTGTTCACTGCCGACGTACGATTCCCGTTTCGCGTCGAGGACGGCGCCGGCGCGGTCCAGCAGTTCGATCTGGTGACGGCCTGGGAATTGTTCGAGCACATACCGGAAACGGACCTGCCCACACTGCTGCATTCGATCCACCAGCACCTGAGACCGGGCGGAGTCGTAGTGGCCTCCATCGCGACCTTCGCGGATTGCGACGCGGCGGGTCACGAGTTTCACGCGACGATCCGCGATCGCACTTGGTGGGAGACCGCCTTCGCGGCGTCAGGACTAGACCCGGTCCAGAGCCCGTTCCAGCTTCGCGACTATCCGCGTGGTTCGGGCAATCCCCGCGCCTACGACTGGGACGCACACGCCAATCCGGAACTCGGCTTCCATATCGTAGCCAGCCGTCAACCGGAAAACGCACCGTGGACAGGCACGTAGATCACGTCTCGATCCGGTGATGGCTCGGCACCCACCAGCCTCGATGCGCGATGGTCTGCGGCGGACGCTTCGCAATACCGCGCCTCCACTCCATCGCGCATGGCGAGGATCGGATCCAGTCCTCCGCGAACGGTCAACGCTCGCGGCTCGAGCGAGCCACCGACACGCGGAGCTATCGACGTAGCGCGGAAGCCCGCGGAAGCGGCGAGGCCCAAGATCGATCTCGCGCCGCGAGCCAGCGACACATCTGACGCTGAGACTTTCGTGCCACCTCGAAATCGGTTCGCCGGGCTTGCGGCCTCACCCGCAATGGTAGACCGAGCACGAGCCCTGACGTGCTCGGATGACCCATGAAGTTCCGATTGCCCCTCTCATCCAATCAGCGCCGCCCCCTGTTCGGCAACCCGCTCCCCGGCTTCGACCCGGCCTACTACCTTGATCGCAACCCCGATGTTCGCGAAGCCGGCCTGGATCCGCTGAAACACTTCCTCGAACATGGCTGGAAGGAAGGGCGTGACCCGAGCCCAGGTTTCAGCACGACAGGCTATCTGGCCGCGAACCCGGACGTTGCTGTCGCGGAACAGAATCCGCTGCTCCACTTTCTGCAGAACGGTCTTGCCGAAGGACGAAGCGGTTACGCCCGCGCCGCCTTGTCGATGGGTGCGGTGACAAAGACCGGATCTGCACCGGCTCACGGCACGCCCGCGTCGCCGGGAGGGCATGATCCCGTATCGCTGCAGGGCTTCATCGACGAGGCCGACCACAGCCGGATCCGCGGCTGGGCCTTCACGCCCTCCACCCCTCACTCACCGACCGTGATCGCCATCGTCGTCAATCAATCAACCGTCAATACGGTCATCGCGGGCAAATTTCGTCCGGATCTACGCGAGGCGGGTATCGGCAACGCGCATCACGGCTTCACATACGCGTTCTTTCCACCGCTGCGCAAAGACGTGGAGCAGACCATCGTGCTTCGCCGCAGCGCGGATGGCCAGGAATTGGCCCGGGCTGTCCTGCCTCCGGGGCGTCAGCTCTGATCGACGGGTCCTCCCCGCTCGCAGGAAAGGAGCTATGCGGCCGACGTCAGACCGCGATCATGGAAGCTGGCTTGGGCGTCAATCCTTGCATTCCAGATCGCCGGTGAGCAGAGGCTGGGCATTGGCGGTCGCCGGCACCGTCCCGTCCATGCTGTAGATGTAGACTTTCGGATCGGCGAAACCGATCCGTCCCTGCACGGATCGACCGGTCGCCCGGTCGAATCCTGTCAGGACCGTATCCTTGAACGGCAGGCAGGGAAGCGATGCGGTGATGTAGCCCGAGCCGCCGACTACCCTGACGTCGAGCCGGATGCCGAGGATCTCGCGACCGAATCGGCGGTAATCGGCCGTTGCCGAAACAGTCGCGGCGGCTGTACCGCCGCGGGCGACGACGGGCGTGTAGACGGTTCGCGCGAGGTTCGTCGTAAAGCCCGTATTCCCGATGGGCTGGCCGCTGTCATCGGTAATATTGACGCCCGCACCATCTTCCCATTTCGGCGGCGCCTCACCGCTCTCGGTATTGTATTTGGCCACGACATTTCTGACGCTCGGCCGAGCGCCCCCGCGCGCGACCAAGCCGCCCGTGGCGGAGATCGTACCGAAGCGATTGGCCCGCGCGGCGGACGGCGACGTCCAGGCTCCGGCCTTCAGGTCGATCCCAATTCCGGTCCGTCCTTCGCGATCGGCGCGGATGAAGATGAACTCGTTGGTATCGGCGTTGCCGATCTCGAACCCTGTTCCCTCTTGGGTCAGCGTCAGAACGTTGATCCACTGACTCGAGTTGGTGTCGAGCCAAGGCGATCCAGGGCCGATACGGACGCCCTGCGCGCGCAGGCTCGCTCTGCCCTGCTGCGTCACGCGCAGCTTCCACTCGTTCTGCGACGTATCGAGGAACGAGGACGCGGCGTTGCCGGAGTTGGCAACGGTAATGGCTACGTCCCGCGTCCCACCGATGTCGGAAGGCCGGACAGTCAGGACATCGCCCAACACGTAATTCGATCCACCTTCCGTAACGTCGATGGTGGACACGGACCCGTCCTTGACCGTGATCGTCGCTTTGGCGCCCTCTCCTGTGTCGATGCCGGCGCTCACCAGGAAAACACCGGAGTAGGTCCCGCTCCGGCCGCCGGAACCGGGTGTGAACGCCGCCCAGACGGATCCCGTGAGGAGGCCCTTGGCGAGGGGACCACGAGCCTCGTCGACGTCGATATCGACGCCCGGACCGGTCGTGTCCCGCACCATGATGTCGATCCTGGAGTTCTTCAGCCCGCGCACCAGCAGTCCGGTCTTCGCTCGTCCATTCCCGTTCAGCGTCAGGTCCGAAAGCGTCACGGCGGTCACCGGTGTCTGGGGTGTCATGCTCCGAAGATCGAGCATCACGACACCGAGCGCACCGACCCATTTCAGCTCGGTTCCCGCGATGGAGAAGGCGCCTGCCCCCTGGCCGATGATCTTGATCCGGGACATGTTGGGCGCGCGCAGCGACGTCGCGCATCGGGCGACGCCGGGAGGCAGGACCAGGGTCCCGCCTCCGCGGGCGTCGAGGAAGGCCGACGCGGCGTTGATGGCGGGACACACGTCCGCGGACTCTGTCCACGCCTTGCCATCACCGTGGGCGGCAAAATCATCGTATGTCGCCAGGACGGCCCTGAACTTGGCGACGAGCGGGCTGTCGACCGGGTCTGCCAGCTGGACGAGGCTCAGGACGCTGCCGCTCGGCAGGGTCGCCGCCGCATTCGCCTCGGATCGCGCGTCGCTCGAACCGCGCCACTGTCTGCCATTCTCGGCAGGACGAGGCCGCTCCGGTTCGTGCGCGGGAGGAACCGTTCGCGCATCCAGGGCCCATGCGCGAGCTGCATTCAGCGCGAGGCACAGGGCGATGAGGTGACCGCGGCGCATAGTTCAGATCCCGTTTTCCGCGTGTTTCCCGCGCGACGCCACGCGCCGCGTGGCGGGGCCCGCCTGTGCCAGGGCGGAGCCGTCCGTGATACGATGGCATACGACTGCGCGATGAGGACAGGGATGCGCGTGCGCGGCGTCGACAACCGAGAGCGTAGGCACTGGTTCTACGACAGCCGACTAATGGTCTTCGGCTTCTGCTTGACGGCGTTCGTCGCGATCTTCTGGCAGGTCAGCCGGTTCGAGGGCTTTCAGCCGATCTTCTCCTGCGCCCGCACGACGGACGTTGATCGTCAATTGCTGGCCCTGGGAATGGATGCCTGCATGGTCAACGCGCGCACCCAGTCAGATCGCGAGGGATGTATGCGCACCGTCCATCTGCTCGCTTGCATGAAGGAGCGCTGGCGCTGATCGACCGCGGCCGCGGCGCGAGAACCCGCAGCGGGGTTGCAGCGGACGCGATCACCTACAGCAGGCCGCTCGACGCGCCCCCGTTCAGCGAGCGGCTGGCGCGCGCGACCAGCTTCGCGAAGGCTAGAGCCGCCGCCGAGGCCTGCGTCCGGGAGGGAAACGACCGATCGGATTCGGCCACCGTCATCTCGGTCGCGTCGAGGAGCACCCAGGTCCAGAGATGCTGTCCGGTGGCTTGGATCCTGAAATGCATCGCGAACTCGCAGGCTGAGGCATCGTGCGATCATGCCCGGCGGAAAGTCGCGCCGTGTTAATGGGTTGCGCCGCGCAACATCCTATGTCGGTGGGATCGCGTTCCATCCCCGATATCCCCGCCGATCACAGGCTGCGACGCTCGGCAGCGATCGTTCGGAGATTCGCACGACGCGCTGAGCCGGCAACCCGATCGGCGCGTAGGCATCTTTTGATGAGGACAGCGACGGCGGATGTTGGTCGTAAGGCACCGTTATCGCCGACCGCATCCACGGGGCCCCGAGCGCCCCGGGCGAGCAGCCTTCGGGCATGCGTTCGGCCGGAGATGCTTCCGCCTCGCTCATGGATCAGATCGCCCCCGCTCGTACCGGCCGCACCCGCAGGAGGCCTCATCCGGCCCTTGTCGTGGCGTCTATCGTCCTCGCCATCGGCCTCTGGTTCGTCATCTACGCGGTGGCCGGACGCGCCATCTGGTTCTGGTGAGGCGGGACACCCGGCCCCGTCCCGCCGGAGCTTCCCAGCCCCCGGAAGGTCGCGACAGGGCCGGCGCAAACCATCGCCTGTAAAGAAGCTCAGCGGCTGGACGACGCGCGTGCCTCGAGGGCGCGGAGCGCCCACGGAACGAGCCGGACTTTCCGCGCGATCAGGTCTCTTGGAGAAAGTTCGCAGATTCTGGTGACTGCCAGCGCGCTGGCGCTCCCAAGGGGACCGCGCCGAGCCTGATGCATCAACAGCTTAGGTCGGAGTGGGACCCGAAATCCGCCCACGGGATCATTGGGTTTTTTGACGTTGAGGTCCCACCGGCTGCTCCCTCCACTTCTTCACGAATCGACCTCGGGCACGGGGGTCAGTTTGCTCGCTCCAGGCGGCCATTCGCCTGACTTGCGAAGCTGCCCCTCGAGATATGGATCCGGGTTGCGGCCCCTCAGGATCTCGTTGGCTCGCCATGCCTTGCCTTGAGGCGGCAGGAGATGGAGCCATGGCGGTTGTCCATCGGGGTCAACGATCCGGTCGTACACGTCATCGTCCATGGGACGCGTCCTTTCGCTTCGCGACCCAGCAGAGGTTATCCGACCTCTCTGAGCATAGCGCGGACCTCGGATTGCTCCGAGGAAGCCTCGTCGGCGGTACGGTTCCCGATCTCAGCCATCCGATTCGACGACCAGCTGAAAATAGCGAGGTAGCCTGCCCCCTCCATATTCGTCACGCCTCGATAAACCATGTGCCGCCCGGTCTGAAGCTCGCTGAGGCAGTGGTTGTGCGCCAGAAGCACCGCAAGGCTGTACGGCGTCATTCCGTCCGCTAACGACTTGTCCACGCGAGCACGATGGTCGCCAATGATGCGCTCGACGGCGTTGAACACGTCGTCGACGAACAGCGCCGACTCCCCTTGAATGGCGCCGCTTGCGTGCTCGCGGGCATCGTCAATGGCCTGCGCCATAAGGGTGAGCGTGCCGGGCTTGCGCTTGAAGAATCCAAACATGGAGATGCCTGCGACGCGACTTTGCTAGAAGACGGAGCTAAATTGCGCTGGCCTTTGTCACCCGGCGCAAAACCTCGCATTCAATGCTGTGCTGATCAACCTGCTTGCCGGTCGGCCGCACTTCGTAGATGCAATTGAAGTGCTTGAAGGCATGGGGGTGCGTCGCGTAGTCGTGTGCCTCGGCCACGGCTACTAAAAAGGCGTCTGTGCTGCCATTCACGGCTGCAAGTTCGCCCGCATTCTGAAACCAAACCTGCTGAAACCACTTTCCGGTCGCCGGATCCTTCCGCGTGCCTTTCGTCCACGTGACCGGAGCCGTAGCGACGACGGAGCCGTTGCGGCTTACATGCGCCTTCCAGCTCGTTCGGCTGGTGTAGCTGACATCGAAGCCGTCCACATCGTGCGCCATGCTGTCCGTGTCTCCGATCGGGTTGGCTAGAAAGTGTTGCTCGACGTGAGACCAACTCGGCTTAGGCTTGATGCGCACAACCGCTCAGCCCTTCGGATAACAGAAAAGTCGCAGCCAAAATCCGAGAATGGATGGAAGCCATGAACCTGAAATCGCTTCGCAGAACACACTCAGGCGGCATCGTTCACAGTGGGAACGAGGCATGGATGAAGGTGGGCTATGGTCCTGAGCTCACGCCCGCATCGGTCGATTTCAGCGTCCGATTTACAGCCGGAAAGGGTACTGCGGAAGCCGTGATCTGCGTCCAGCCGAAGGATTTTGAACGGGTCGCGCAGGCGATGATGGACGTGGATCCGGCGGCCGCCATCAAAGCGTTTGGTGCAGCCGTGGTTGGCGGCAATCAGTCGGTGCGCAACCACTTTTGCGTGACTAGCCCCCTCCCCTGCCCGCGGTAGCCTCGCCTTATGAGCGATGGCCACGATTCGATTCGCAAAGCCGTTGCAACGCCTCCAGCCCGTGGCCACACAGTCGAGCTCTGGACCGGCCGCCTGCCTTACTGCTTGATCGACGGCGAGACGCTGACGGACGGCAATCTGATGCTCTCGCTCCGCGAGTCGGCTCCATGAGCTCGACGACGGACAAACTGCAGAGCCGAATGGCTATGGCATTCGAACCGTCCGCGCCGATCCGCGGCCTTAAGCTTGCGGCTCTTCGCTCGTATCTCCTCTACTTGCAGGAGATGCGGCACCAGGCCTACCCGTCTGCGATGCCGACGCCGCTACGGCTCGGGCTTGCCATCTTCCAGCTAAGATTCGGCTTGCGATAGAGCGATCAACAGGCGGGTAATGTCGTCGATCTATAAAAATATCGTTACCGCTGACGGCATCTTGACAGCCGCCAGGAACGCAACCGGTCTCTGTGCACCATACGGCCCGCGACACAACTGCAAAACGCCGATCAACGCCGACGGGCGTAGCTTGACCCGCCACGCCGCGCCGTCCGCCGCGGAATGGGCGAAGGGAAACTTCGAGAGTTCGCCCTGCCAGCTTCAAAGCTAGGAATCCAGGGGCCCATTATCAATCTCCGTGTAGCTTGCACTTGCCGGCACTAGAAGCGGAAGTTACAATCCATTGCTTTCATACGATCGTGGGCCGCCAACATGAGAATGCGCGAGAGCTTTTTTTGGGGTGATTTGGATGATTTATTGAAGAGAAGATTCGAGATAGTTATAATAATTGCCTTAATTGTTGCAGTGGCGTTTTATTTGACAATTGTCCACATTCCCATGCTGAAAGTATGCATAACAGTCATTCTTACGACTATCGCCGCTTATCCTTTGCTTATCTATTTTATACACGGATGGAAAAGAAAAGCAGACGATATACTTTCCGCTATCAATAGCGATGCTGCTCAAGCATATTTTGAAGTTTTTCAGAAAAAGAAAGTCGACACAGGAAATGCCAAGCAACTATTTGATGAATTTTACAACAATTGGTACGGAAGGAAGTACCTTGTATTCCCCTCAGCTATATTCATTTTCGTTGCATCCATCAACGCGTATGTGATTGGATCGACTGGCGAAGCAATGCTCCACAAGTACAATGGGATATTGTTAGAAAATCCATATCTCAATGTACCGCTGACAGCTTGCGCTGCCGCAGCTGGTTCCTATGCTTTTGTTTCATGGGACATAATATTGAGGGTCGCGCGCCGGAATTTGTCCGCGTCCGATATTTTAGGTAATACTATTAGGCTTAGCATAGCCATACCTATTGGCTACGCATTTGGATCGCTCGTGAAAGACGAAGTAGGTCCTTTCATATCATTCGCGGTTGGTGCCTTTCCGCTGCAATCAGTTCAAACCGCTTTGCAGCGTCTTTCGAACAAGCAGCTTGGATTAGAAGCTGTGAGCGACATGGCATCCGAAAAAGTAACGCGCCTCTCAGGAGTCGATCAAACTACGGCTGAGCGGATAGGTGATGCTGATATTAACACAATTGCGCAACTAGCATACTGCGATCCGATACAATTGACAATGAGAACGCATCTTCCTTTCGCGTATATCTCTGATATTGTCGGCCAAGCTTTAGTTTGGATTTATATGGGAGATAAGTTGGACAATCTAAGATTGATTGGATTGCGCGGAGCCGTAGAAATCAACTTATTTATAGAGGATTTAGTCGCGGCGAAATTAAATTACCGCCTCAATCCTGAAACTGGGGACATCATCACAAACATTAAAGACGATGATTTCTGCACTTCTGATCTCTCCAGCGCTAAAGCTTGCATCTGCGTGGCAATATTGTGCAGCATCCCAAAAAAACTTGGCATGACACAGGCGGAATTTATCAATACTGCTCGCGAGATTGCCGAAGATCCATATACAAAATTTCTTACACAAACGTGGTGAACGTGCCAATCGCGCTCGGACGTCTCTGTAGCGCGGTAGGCGGAACGAATAAACGAGTGATATGAAGTCGTGGGACGCACGAGATCGTCTTCGATGCCGAAACCCTCAGCATCGATGCGAATGTCGACCGCATCGTCGAAGTTGGCGGAGTCGAGCTGGTGAGCCACGCGCTCATCGGAAGCACCTTCCACCGCTACAGCAACCCGCAGATGGCCGTGCATCTGGACGCATTCGTGGTGCATGGGCTGACAAACGCGTTCCTAACCGATAAGCTGCTGTTTGCCGCGATCGTCCCCGAGTTGCTGGTATTCATCGGCGATGCCGCGCTGGGTCTACCACAGCGCGCCGTCTGACGTCGGCTTCCTCAACGCCGAGTTGACGCGGCTGCCCGCGCCCCGGCCGGCGGCGATCTTCTCGATTTGACCGTGCAACTCGGTGTGATGGACTCGCCCGGCCGGCTGCAATAGGCCGCCGCCATGGCGAAAGAAGCACCGAACGTCGCAGAACTGCGCAAGGCGGCCGAGGTCACCGACCAGGAGATCGACGCCGCGGTCGATGCGGTGCTCGCGGATCTGGCGACCGAAGCCCTACCCCCTCGCGAACGGCTGGACCCTCGACCTCGTCGGGATGCTCCGCACGAACACCCGCGCGGCCGAGGCGCTCACCACCGACATGGCGGCCTGGAAGCGCAACATGGTCCGGACCGCGATCCTTCTGGCGCACCCGGTGGAGGGATGAGCGGCGACACCGATCCCGACCCCACGGCGACCGTCGACCGCCTGATGGAGCGGCTGAGCGGCTTCGTGCAGGGAATTGGGATGAGCGGCGCGGACGCGCGCAACATCATCGCCCGCGTGATCGCATCCGGACCGTCAGCCGGGGACGGCGACCTGATGGCCAAAGCCCGCACCTGGATGCTGATCGCGCTGGGTTAGCGGCATGGACGACGACGCCGACCCGATCGTGGAGGCGGTGACCGCGCCGCGGGCCGCCGGCGTCGCGGCGGTGCCGATCGGCGACGAACTCGACCGCTAACACTGCCGTTCTCTGGTGCCCCAGTCCGGAAGTTCCGAGCCGGCCGATACGGGTGGATTTCTGCCGGTCTGCTTCCGGGTGGGAGTTGATAGAAGCAGATACCACCGTGGCACCCACTCACGACCTGAAACAGCCGAATGTGGCAGTCTATTCCCAGGTTTGGTTACGGGGTCACGAGGTTCCGGCTCTGGATACCGCGCGCCCTCATGTTGAAGCGCCTCCTCATTCTGTGATCAGCATGGTGGCTGCCAAGCTCAATATCTGGGCCACTTGGAAATTAGATTGCACGCAAAATAATCCCATAGACCCGAAGAAAATTGATTGACCAATTACCGATATTGCGCGATCGTTTATTGAAAAGCCGGACCCAGTCTGGCGTTAGGCTGGAGGTTGGTCCGGTGTTCGAAAAGTTTATTTCTTCCGTAGCCGGCGTTGTGACCGGTTACAGCGGGTCGCTCGTTAAGATTGGCTCCTTCGTTCCGGGCGCTATACCAGCGGTCAACCGTATGATTATCGATTATTTTGCGTCGCGAACGCCGGCAAGACCTCATCGGTTCTCCCTGTGGACACCCAGCAAGCCTTACACACCAGTCGTGGCCCGAACGCCTGCGACGCAGCCCAACACCGATACTAAGCCTGATCCTGTCTCGGCTCCGGAGAGCTACACATCCTGGCCAAGTCTCGTGGATCGGACCTTCAGCGGTCGGCATCTCGGCCCGCACGATCCGAAGCAGCGGCCCTACCCGCCCGAGGCCCAGGTCCTTGCGCTGCTGAAGCGCCCCCAGACGCAGGTCGACAGCAAGCGCTCGTCGTTCCTGTTTACCTTCTTTGCGCAGTGGTTCACTGATAGCTTTCTGCGCACTCATCCACTGGATCCAAGGCGCAACACGTCTAACCACGAAATTGACCTGTGCCAGCTCTACGGCCTCGACGAACCGTCGACCTGGGCACTCCGGGACGGGCAGGGCGGTCGGATGAAAGCCCGCAAGGGGCCTGACGGACGCGACCTGCCGCCGCTTCTGTTTAAGAACGGCTCGGTCGATCCCCAGTTCTATGATCCTGACCCGATCCGTGAGACAGGCCTGTCGTACCTCCGGGGAGGCCGCTTGGACGTATGGGTGGAGGCCATCGAGCAATCGTTACCAGGAGCCCTGACCGATCCCATGCGTCAGGCGAACGTCTACGCTCTTGGGCTCGACCGCGGCGGCTCCACCGTGGCCTACTCAGTATTTAACGTCCTGTTTCTGCGTGAGCACAACCGGCTCGCAGGGGAGCTGGCCAAGGCATATCCGAGCTGGGATGACAACCGTCTCTTTGAGACGGCGCGGCTCATCAACATCCGGCAGGTACTCGACATCGTCGTCAACGACTACATCCGCCACATCGGCGGCGTCTTCCCCTTCACCCTCGACAGGACTTTCGCGGAGAGCAAGCGCTGGTACCGGACCAACCGGATCTCCATCGAATTTAACTTGCTCTACCGCTGGCACCCGCTGGTGCCCAACACCTTCCGCTTCCTTGGGGCGGACCTTCCGCACAGCGAGTACCGCTTTAACAACCAGCTCATTGAGACGCACGGCATTGAGGCCATCCTCGACGCCGCCTCGCGCCAGCCCGCGGGTCACATTGGATTGTTTAACTCTCCGAGCTTTCTGGAGAAGGCGGACGCACGTAGTCTCAAATGGTCTCGGGATTTTGGTCTGCGGTCCTTCAACGACTACCGCGAGCGCTTCGAGCTAGGGCGTTACAAGACTATCGATGAATTTGCGGAGAACCAGACAGTCGCAGACGCCTTGAAGGAGGTCTACCGGTCGATGGACGAGGTCGAGTTCATGATCGGCCTCTTTGCGGAAAAGCGCGGAGACGGTGAGACCATGCCGGAGACCCTAACTCGCATGGTCGCCTACGACGCGTTCACCCATATCCTCACGAACCCTGTGCTCGCGAGCGAAGTCCACTGCGCGGATACCTACTCACCCTGGGGATGGAAACACATCCAGAACCATGGAGGATTGATGGACCTAGTCAAGCGAAACTGCGACGAGGCCAAGCTTGATAAAGTTAGCTTCGATCTCTGAGGCGCCGAAACATCTCGGAGGCTCAACTGCCGATGAGCACTAGCCCTCAATCTCGAAGGTGTGTGGACGCGTATTATCTCTAAATGACGCAAATGAACACAAAAACGGCCGCGCCCTGACATCCGCCCGCGCGTGCTGGCGGCGCTGACGTGCGAGCCGTCCACCGCCACCGGGATTGCCGAGCGCGCCGGTATAACCGGCTGGGAGCATGGCACGCACGCTGCCCGCGCGCTGGTGCGCCTGGAGGCTGACGGTCTCGCGGTCAGCGAGTTGCGCCGGAACGTCACCCGGTGGCGCGCCGCGGCCGCCGCTCCCGCCTCTCGATGATCCGCGCCCGATCTCGCAGCGTGACCTCGTGCGTCGGCCATTCCAGGCAGGCTGCATCGAACGCCGCCTTGGCCATCGACAGCGGGTAGATCGTCGCGAGGTGCAGCTCGACGTTGCCGCCGGTCTCGCGCCAGATCTCGACCGTGTAGGGGGTGCCCGGCGGCACCGGCGGGATCTGCTTGGCTGGCGGCGGCAGCGTGATCGCGGCGAGGCAGAGGTGCTCGTACTTCCGCGCGGGCGGCGCCCCTGGCGCGCGCTGGTAACGGCACGAGGCCGTCAGGTGCCGCAGTAGGTCGAGCGTCGAGATGTCGGCCCCGTACCGATCGATCAGGCTGGCGATCGTGTAGCGGCCCGAGCGCTTGCAGGTCGCGCAGTCGACATACACCCGACCCGGCCCCGCATCCCCCAGGCGCCCCATTCTGGTGGCCCTCCGCTCGCGAACGAACACGGAACAAGCCTGAGGCCGGCGCTGCCTTCAAGGTGCCCGCGCCGACGATCTTCGCGCCCGGTGGACGAATGTGAATGGCCGCCGATTCCCTTTGTCAGGCCATCGGTTTGCGGGGGAATCGCGGTTGGATCAGAGCAGGCCGCTCAACCTGGGTGCAGCCGAAATCTTGCTTGCAGCATTGCAGGTCACTTGGCGCTCTCGCTCAGTGAGAGCGTGCGAGCGAATGCCAGTAGCTTTTGGCGGTTCGCGGGTACGTTGAGCCCATGCCAAAGCCGCAGCAGCTCACAAGCATCACGAGCTTCAATCTCCAGAGACTGGTCGCTCAGAAGCGCATCAGGCTGAACGTCAAGTGCAGCTGCGATGCGACTGAGAAGCTCGCCGCTTGGGGCGGGGCCCATAGGTCCTTGATCTGCCTCGCTCATGACCACCAACGTCAGATCCTACGACACGAAGGCGTCGACCAACCCAGCGGTCGAAGGGATGCCCTGCCTGCTCTCATAGGCTCTACCTAGGTGCGATAAACTGCCACACATTAATCACTTAGAAATTGAATCTTAGGGAGCCAGTTCCGTCTGCGCACTGGGGGCGAGCGATGACGGCAGGGGACGATTTCGAGGCAATGGCAGAGGCCTGCATCTCCAACCACGAAGAGATCCTCCGCCACGGCTCGCAAGAGATGCAGACGGCTTCGCGCATGCTGCTCTACGCCCTGGTAGAGGAGATCCACCGACGCGAGCAGGCCATTGCTGCCGTGAACGACGATGAGAGCTAGCGCCCTTTGGCCGCGATCTGCCAGGTCTGACCCGGGGTGCCACTTAAGGGTTTCGAAACCGATCAGACATGAGGCGGCGAACCAAAAGCGGTCTGATCGGTTGGCCGAGCCTTCAGATCAAGCAGGATGCGCAGTGGCTTCGTCGAGATCGCAGCTGGAGACCGTTGGCGATCTTCTTCACGCCGGAATGATCACGCGGTCTCAACTCGATGTCGCGATCGAGGCATTTATCGCCAATCCGAAGATCGGCGCCTTCGAACTTGCCCCCGGCTGCGTCGTCGATCTCACGGCGGCCGTGAAGGCCGATCGGCATGCGACAGCGACCTTCAAAGAGCCGACGGCCAAGGCCGGCAGCCGGCGGGCGGCAATCAGATCCGCGCTCCAAGTCGCTCGCCCGATCTAGGGCAGACGGCACTAGCCCCGTCTCGCTCGGCCTGAGCAGCATCAATCAGCACGGCGAGGCGTGCTCGGACAGGCGCTCGATCTGGTCGCGCCAGGAACTAATTTTGCACGACGTCATCTGCGGTAAATATTACTTGTTTCCAGTCTTTGTCGCGTCTTGTTCTGCATCTACCGGTTTTGGAGTCGGCTTGAGCGAACTAAGACCCTTGCGCATTTGCTCGAGGCTTGGACCTTTCCGGCCAACGGTTTCAATCTTTCCAAACTCAGCCTCCCAGGCTTCTACGGCAGTAGACAGATTTTGCGCAAGATACTTCAACTGTTGCGGCGAAACCCTAACGTGTACAAGCTCTTCCAAAGTGCGGCTGGGCCCAAAATTTCCCATCCTGGCGAAAGCGAGCGTCGCATCGTATGGCGATATCGACAGCGTGGTGCTGTTGCTATAAATATCTTGGAAATTTGGCGACCTGACGAGCTGTTGTTCTGCCATTTTTATATCTCCATTTCTGCGTCTTCAGAGAAGGTGGGGGGCGCGATACTATAGGTCTGATCCGAAAAACTGGAAATTTGAAACCAGACGTCTTTTTCGAAGCCTGTCAAATCGTATTCGATCTGCGCGCTAGAAGAAAATTCTGACAGGTTGACACTTAAAATCGAGCTTTCGAACAGCTTTTGTGTATCGATTCCCGGTATGTATTTAGTTTCAGCAACAAGTTCTTTGCCATTAATAGCAGCTAACAAGTTGCTTATAGTGTCAAGTGTCCAGTTCCCGGGCGAAGAGAGCCATCTCGTTATCTGCTCGGGGCGTCTGCCCAAACGCCTCGCTAACTTCGCCTGAGTCAGCGCATTTTCGATCGACGCTTTTTCAAATTCCATCATCACAGCGTCGTAGACACGGCTTCTGAGGCGTTCTTGCAAATAAACAAGACAAACTTGCGGAATAGTGGCGTCGTCCCGTGGATCAAGACTCGATAACCACGCAGTTGGTAACGTAGTCATGTGCGATCTGACCTATATATGGCTGCAACGTTGCGAATAGACCGCCCCATTCGCGAGAGCATTGAGATTTGTAGTACGCGTATTCCTCGTCTGTTATGCATTCCTCTTTATATGCCCATATAAGTGCTGCAAATTTGTCCTTAGCTAAAAAACGTCCAAAAATCCTAATCCCAGGGCTAGGGTCTCTCGCTCTCATCTCCCAAACTTCTTCATCTCGCCGATCTAACAGTGCAGTATGACCTTCTGCCGACCGTGATGGTGGCCATCGAACTGGGATCCGTAATCCCTCCGTGAAAGTGTCGACGTGGGCTCGAGCTCGTACATGACGGTTCAGCTTCCTGCGATCAGCTGACATTCCATCGAGCATCTCGCGAACGGACGGCGTGGCGTAAACCTCCCGCGCTGCTGGTAGGCTGAGGGAATGTGGGACGGGTGCCAACGCTCCTGTTCTCAAGTGGCCTACCAGAAACTGGCCTATTGACATATAAATCAATCCGGCAGAGCGCAAGATCGCCGGTGGGGAGTTCCCCTCCGTTCGCGACGAGGTTCTTGAGCGAGATGCATCTAGGGATAGGTCGGTGACCGGCAACCACACCTTCTGGGATGGATCAAGCGGTGAGTAGCAAATCTTGGAGACTATGAGACGGTTCGCTGCCGCTCAGCCCCGGCCCGATCTGCTCACGGGGCGGGGGAGCGCCTGATCTCACCAGCGTGTGAGCCGAGCCGATACGCAACTTGGCTCGCGGATAGGATGGCCGGCTGCGGTTACCGGGCCGTGCGGGGTTGGCAGCGCGCGCGTCCCGGGCCGGGATTCCGGGCACGAAAAAGCCCGCGCCGGCTGACCGGGCGGGCTTCTCAGGCTCGGCATCGACAAGGGAGGAATCCCACCAAACCTGCAACTGAGAGTGGGTGAGGAGCAAGGAAAGACAAGCCCCCCATCGGTAGTGACGCTGAAAGCGAGGATTCGACGCCCGCCCTGGCAAATCGAACCGCCTGCCGTTGAAAGCGTTCACGCACCGCAACAACGGAGAGCACGACATGAAGGTGATCTCAGCGACCGTCCTTGGCTTGGCGCTACTCGGCGGAGCCGCTCCGGCCTTCGCACAGCCATACGGCGGGCGCGACTACGGCTACGATCGCGGCGACTACGGACCCCGCGACCGAGGCTACGGAGATCGGGGCTATGGTGATCGGGGCTATGGCGACCGCGACCGCCGCGACTACGATCGGGACTATGACCGAGGCTCGCGGGGCGGGCGTGGCGACTACGCTTTCAACGAGGAGGAGTATCTGCGCTGCAATCCAGACGTGCGCCGAGCGGTCATAGGCCGGGCGATCAAGTCCGGTCTGGAACACTACCGGAAGGTCGGGATGGCCGAAGGCAGGAAGTTGACCTGCAATTAGGGTGCATCTGGAGAATAGTGCCGAATGCGAAAAAGCCCCGCGCGGCGGTGCTGGCGGGGCTGCAATCCAGAGGAGCGTAGGTGCCGCGCCGATAGTGGCGCAGGTCCGAGCGAGGCGGGAGCCCAGATCTGAGGGTCCGACGCGCGACGCTCAAAGCGATCACAGCTCAGATTATAGACCCGGCGCACGGCTCTAGATATGGTTGCGGTTCCGGCCCGGCATGGGCTCCGCAGCCCCAGCCATGTCGCAGCACATCAAACCGCCGCTCAGCCTTCCGTTCGACCCCAACGCCTATTTCGCCAATCTGGAGGCGAAGCGGGATGCCTTCATGGACAGCCGCGACGAGATCGACACGGTCATCGTCGGTTCGTCACATGGCGAGTACGGCTTCGATCCGGATCACCTCGACGGAAGCTTCAACCTCGGCACGGCGAGTCAGGATATCCGGCAGAGCGCGTCCATGTACGCATGGGCGGCGCGTCGGAATCGTCAGTTGCGCCGCGTCATCGTCTTTTACTCGCTGTTCTCCTACGGCTTTGACTGCTCACGGAGCTCCGATCATGCGCGATGCGTCTTCCTGCGCCGGGCGTTCGGTGTTCGGTGGGATGAGGATCTGGACGACCTGCTCTGGTCGATAGACCTGAACGCCCGCTGGCCGCATCAGTCCCTATCGCCGCCGGCCGTGCTCGATCGGGGCTTCATCCGCTCGAACGCCCGTGACTTCTTCTCGGAAGCCCCAGATGCGCTCGCGCGTCGCGTCTCGCGGCACGTCGCCATGAGCGAGGTTCAGCACCAGCGGGCCGACCAGCTCCCGCATCTCGCAGCGATCATCGCCCTCGCGAAGCGCCGAGGGGACGAGGTCGTGGTCGTCGTCCCGCCCATGCGCTCGGACTACCTGGCCGCGCTGCCGCACGGCGCACCGCTGTTCGACAAGCTTCGGGCCCTCTGCGCTCGGGGGCGGGTTCAGCTCGTCGAGGCCTTCGCAGACTCCGCTTTCGCCTGGGAGGATTTCGGGGACCCGGACCACCTCTACCCGGCAGGAGAGGGTCCGAAAAAGCTGGCCGGTCTGGTCCGGGTCCGATTGGCGAGCCGCCGGCCAGCGCGCGTCGGCTACGTCCGGGCGCTGAACCATCTGCGAGAGGCGGCCGGACTGGCGTAGCGCAGGTTCGGGACCGGGCGTGAAAAAACCGCCGCGGCCGGAGCCGGGCGGTTCGAGGTGAATGCCGTGTCGCTCATGTCCAGCCCGTCATTGCGTGCGCCGCCGAGCGTATGCCGGGAAGGGGCCGGCGCGCCAGGGCGGCGGCTTCCGGTCCGGACCCCGCTAGACCTCGAACCAGAAGCTCGCGCCCTCTTCGCACATTCCCTCGTGATGCATGAACTTGATGGGGGCAATGATGTCAGAGATCGGCTTGTAGTAGAACAACATCGCGAGGATGTACTGCTCGTTCCAGAACAGCCGGTCGCAAACCTCAGGGTACTCATACGGCAGATGAATGTCGTGCACGTGCACGATGACGCCGGACTTCAGGAGGGGATAAATCCTGAGGAAGAAGTGCGTCGTGTCGCTGCCGTGGAACAGAAGGTGGCTGCCGTCCAGCATCAGCACGTCGCCATCTTCCAGCGACTGGAAGTAGGACGGGTCAACATCGAGAAGGCCCTCGGGAACCCACTTATCGGCGATCTCGCGGACGCTCGAACGCGGGTTGGGATCGATGCACTCGATCTTGGTGTTCAGCCCGTACTTGCCGATTGCTCGACGTGCGAATTTCGTGCTGTTGCCGCTGCCGATCTCGACATAGCGGGCAGGCTTGCGAGTGGCGAGGATGGTCGTCAAGGCCAGCGCGTCGCCGTAGCTGAAGTAGCCGTTCGGCAGGTATGGGGTCCGGCCGTCAACGTCGCGATCCCGCACGTCGGAGAAATCGGCGAACTGCTTCATGTCGCTGGCGAAGGTCGTGAACTGCCTGCTCTTGCGCTCCATACGCTCGCGCAGCCAGGGATATGGCGATCTATTCAGGTCAGTCTTGACAACATAGTCGCCGTCGAGCGGCACAGCTAGGCCCGGATTTTGGTATCCAGGCATGAGCACCCGCCCATTGGTGTAGTATGGCACCAACGTATGAGCGCCGCTGAACATTTCGATTGTGGGCTGTGGTGTCTTGTCGCTTGCTTGGTTCATTATCGATTGAGCCCGCCCGCCGGCAAATCACAGGGCGGGGGCATTAGCATGCGTTCCGGCAATTAATCAAATATCAGAACGTAATATGTGCGTATTTATACATTCTAATGTCTGAATATACTTCCGGCCGACGTAGCGAAAACTCCAGATAAACCAAGTTGTGGACACGGACTGATCACATCCGCAGCAATCTATACGCATTATTTCCGAATGTTTCCAAGGACACCGGCAACACGCAGTCGCGCGCGGCGCCGGGCGGCATTCTACCACAACCTGGAAGCGATCCGGTTCGCAGCGCATCGACCTTCGGTGAACCATGGGGCGCCCGCGCCAGACCTGCTGCGGTGCCGCCGCGCCACAGAGCAGAGCGCATGAAAAAACCCGCACGGCGGGCGCCGGCGGGGCTGAAGGTGGTCTCTTCGGGGAATGTCGAGGCTTGGTCCACGCGCGGGAGACGGCGCGGTTCCGGTTAGCCGCGCGGCGGCCGCTGCCGGTCCGCGACCCAGCCGCCAAGGATCAGGCCGACCATGAGGGCGACCAGGGCCCAGACGAGGCCGAGGTCCTGCTCGACAGGCGCCCATGTCACGGATGACGGTGCTGGCGTTCAGCGTTCAGGCGATGCTCAATGCGCTGATCCTCGGCGATCTCCTGCAGGAGCTCCGTCTGCTTCTTCGTCTCCTCGCGGATGATCCGGACGCACTCCCTGATGTGGCCGCTGTCCTCGGTGCGGCGGCGCGCCATGTCGCGGAGCTCCCGCAGCATGTCGAGCGTGTCGCGTGGACCGCCAGTGAACGGCACGACCGGCACGTCAGCGATTGTCCCGGAGGCTGGCGCCGGCAGGGCGTCTTTATCGCTGCGGCCGCGGGTGACCATCCACCCGACGAGCCACATGGTGCAGGCTCCGACACACACCTGGAAGAACTGCTGGGTCGCAACGATGTTGGCCAGGAACGTCAGGAACGCATCCATCAACCAACCACCCTCTCCAACTGGTCCAGAGCCTTACCGAGCCGGGTCTTGCGAGACACCCCGTCGAGCGCGGCGATGTAGACGGACAGCGCCTCAAACCCGGCCAGCGTCCCGAACACCGGGATCACGAAGCTCGGCGCGTCCGGCCCCTTGAACGCCTCGAACACCAGCGCGCCCGTGAGCTGCCCCATGATGAAGCAGCCGGCGGCCGCGCAAACGGCGCGGATGTAGGCCCCCTTCAGTCCGACCACGACGTTGTTGATGTGGCCGTTCAGGTAGAGCGCCATGGCACGCAGCACGCCCACGGCGCCGAAGAACAGGGCCATGTTCTCCTCGCTGGCGCCCATCTCGGCGATCGGCTTCAACGCCGCCCGCTCCATCGTGTCGCCCGGCATGATCAGCGTGATGGCGATGAGGACCATCATCGTCGCCATGCACCACTCGAACACGGCAGGGCGACCCGGATGTAGCCCGAGCCGCCCGTGACCTTGATGTCGAGGCGGATGCCGAGGATCTCGCGACCGAACCGGCGGAAGTCCGCGCTGGCGGTGACCGCCGTCGGGGAGCCGGTCTCGCGGGTCACGGTCGGGGTGTAGACGTCCCGGACGTGGTTGACCGTGAAGCCGGTGTTGCCGATCGGGTTGCCCTTGTCGTCGGTGATGTTGATGTCGGCCCCTTCCTCGATCACCGGGGGCTTCTCGCCGCTCTCGTTGTTGTACTTCGTCACGACGTTCCGGGTGCTCCAGCTTGCGCTCGATGATGCCGAACTCCAGCGCATCGACCGCCGGCGCCATGTCCTTGAAGCCCTGGCCCCATGGGACCAGCCGAAGGCCGCTGCCCTTCTCGCCGTCGACGTAGGTGGCGAGCCCGATCCGGTCGAACTCGCGCCTCAGGTCGGCGATGCGCCACCGGTCGTAGGCCAGCCCGAGCACGTTGTAGCGGTCGACGAGGCCGGCGACGTGCAGCGCGATCACCGCCGGATCGATCGAACGGCCGGGCGAGGTCAGCAGCTGGCCGGCCTTCGCCCACTCGGCGTAGCGCATATGCCCGGCACCGAAGTCGCGCCGGCTGTGCTCGGCCAGCAGGTCGGCCGGCTTCCACAGAAACGGGCGGATCCGCGTGCGGTCGCCGGCCGTGCCCATCACCAGCGCCGAGAGGTCTACGATCGCCGACATGTCGAGGGCGAGGTAGACATCCTCGCCGTCTTCGATCTCGGCTGCCCCCGCGCAGGCGGTCCATTCCGCCCGGGTAAGCAGAGACGAGACCGGCGCGACCCGCTGATTGAGGTAGAGGTTGCGGAACTTCGGCTCCTCGGCCGGCATGCGCTGCGCCTTGGCGGCCAGCGTGCGCATGTCGTCCAGAGACCGGAAGTCACCGAGCGCCGGGTTCGCGAGGCGCCACGTCTTCTCGTCGTAGATCTCCGCGTCCGGCGTGTCCTCCGGCACCGCGTACAGGTGGCAGACGATCGTCGGGTCCACGTTGCTCAGCCCGTCGTCGATCAGCTTCGACAGGATGTGCTCTGGGTCGTTGCTCTGCGTGCTGATCGTGACGAACAGCGGCTCGGCCCGGGCACCCATCGAGGTATCGAGGACGTCGTACAGCTCGCGATTCCGCGCCTGGGCGAGCTCGTCGAAGATCACCAGCGATGGGTTCAGGCCGTGCTTCGTGCCGGCCTCGGCCGACATGGCCTTGTAGAAGCTCCCGTTGCCGTAGCAGGCGATATGCTTCGTCGAATCCACGACACGGCACAGGCCGGACAGCTCGGGATCCGCCCGCACGATCTGCGCGGCGACCTTGAACACCTGGGCGGCTTGCTCCCGGTCGTTGGCCGCCGAGTAGATCTCGCCGTTCTGGATCGCCTCCGGGCCCACGAGGTGCACCAGCACCAGCGCGGCGATGAGCGCCGTCTTCCCGTTCTTCCGGGCGATCGACAGGATGGCGCGCCGGACCCGCCGCTTCCCGTCGAGGCCGTGCGGCTCGTAGACGTCCCGGATGAAGCGTTTCTGCCAGGGCCGAAGCTTGAACCGGCCGCCCTGACCCTCACCGCTCGGGACGGTCAGGCATTCAACGAACGCGATGACCCGCGCTGCCCGATCAGGCCGGAGAACTTGCTTGCCGGCTGCTCCGCGGGGAGCTTGAGCGCGGCGCGCGCCTTGGGGTCGAGCCCGAGGCGGTCGCCCGCCGCCATCATGTCGCGCAGCGCGCCGCTCAAGATGTTCAGCCATGGGTTCTTCGCGAGGCTGCCGGCTCCGTTGACCACGGTCCACGGGAACTCGGGGTTGCTGACCTCGTGCGCGGCCCGCTTGTGGACGGTCCAGGCGGTGGCGAAGCCGGAGAGGAGGAAGCTGTCGAGGGCAGCGTAGACCTTCGGCGGCATCGAGCCGCGGATCACCTCGATGCAGGCCTGCGCATCCTCGTGAAGGTGCTCCGGCACGAACACGTCGCCGAGCGCGCTGACGCCCGGGTCGATGAAGGCGCGCTTGCCGGGATTGCCGTCGAGACGATCCTGCTCAGCCAGCTTCTTGCGTGGTCCACGGGCGCCCATGGTCAGAATCCGGATTTTTGCTGGAAACCTGCGGAGTTTCGGGCGGGGCTTCCCATGCGGTTGCTGCTCCCCCACTCCACGACTTTTGACCCGCCCCTACCCGTCGACAGGCCATCCATCCTCGGCGACGACTGGTCTGGCCTTCCCGCCGTTCTCGATCCGCTTCTCATCGCTGTCGTGGCAATCAGAGCATGACGAAGCGAACGGGCCAGACCAGAACAGCACCTCATCTCCTCGGTGCGGCACGACGTGGTGGCACACGGTGGCGGGGGTCAGGACGCCTCGCCCATTGCACCTCTCGCACAGGGGCTGGCGGGTCAGTTGGGCGGCTCTCAGCACCCTCCAACGCTTGAGACCGTACCATGCGCGCCAGGGTTGATCTCTGCGATTGATGCCGCGCACCTTCTTGTTGCCGTCCGTGCCGCGCGGCCCCGCCTGTGGTCCGCCAGTGACACTCTGCTAGCCGAGGATGCCGGTGGAGGGTTCGGGCTCGCATCCGCGCTTTTGCCGCACGGCATGCGTCATCAATGCGGCGATCTTCGACCACAGCCCGTCAGCCCGGAAGCAGTCGTGCCACGTGCGTACCGTCGGGCGTGGCACGAAGTCCGTTGGCAGATAGCACCACGGACAGCCGATCTTCTCCAGAGACAGGCTGCCGTTGACCATCTCCCGGAGGTCCACCTTCAACGAGTCGTAGCCCGACAGAAGCGGGGTGATCGTCGCCCACTGTGCATCCGTCAGGTCGCTCGGGTAGCGAAGCCCCTCGTCTTTGCAGATCTCGCGATCCACCCGTCCACATCGGCCTATCCTAAAGAGGCAAACGCGCGACTGCACCCTCAGGTCAAACAGACTGTAGCAAAAGCGATTTCGCGCTGTCATGTCGTCCTGAAAGCTTATATTATTTGATATACTCATCTCGCGCGCGATGATTCGTTCGGATATTCGGCGTCAACTGGAGCTTATTGCTATGGCGAAAGAGAGCAGAGCTGCCAACGTAAAGAAGAGCAATCCTAGGATTGTAGCAGATGATCCAGCTGTTGCGGAGCCTAAGCCCGGGGATCGGTGCTTCTGTGCGCAGCCTCCCGTTACACCAATTGTTCTGCCGCCCGATATCCGAACTGATCGAGCTTACGCAATTTACTCCAATAACAAGCGGTGGGTCAGCACGACAACGCTCCACTACTGCTTCGTAGAGCGCGCTTCTAATCCGAGTTGGAGTTGGTCCGAGACTGAGAAGGACGTCGTGCGAGACGCCTTCCAAGAGTGGAAACGCGTCGGCATCGGGCTTGACTTCGTCGAGGTCGAACGCCCCGGTGATGCAGAGATCAAGATTGGCAACTACCACAACAACGAGAGCTGGTCGTACGTAGGCACGGACTGCCTGCGCAACGAGGATCTCGGCCGGACAATGAATTTCGGTTGGGATGTGAGAACGCGTTGGGGTCGGGCGACAGCCTTGCACGAGATCGGGCACGCGCTCGGTCTTGAGCACGAGCACCAGAATCCGAACTCCGGTATTGTTTGGAACGAGGAAGAAGTAATTCGAGTTTTCAGCGGCGAACCGAATAACTGGAAACTCCCTGGAATTCAGCACAACATTTTGAACAAATTGCAGGGTATCAGCCTGCGGGGATCGTCATGGCGGCCTCAGTCGATCATGCACTACGAATTTACGGCGGCTATGATCAGGCATCCCGCCCCGTACAATGCGACGGGCATCGCGGCTACGTATAACCTGGACAGCTCCGACAAGACCGTCATCCTCGAGGCCTATCCATCACTCCGGCGGCGCAACATTCAGGTAATGCGCATGGAGGCGCTTCCGGCGGAGATTGGCGCGCAGGCGGCGTTCACGTTCGTGCCTGAGGACACGCGGGTGTACCGCATCCAGACGGTCGGCCAGTCCGACATGCGTGTCGTCGTCTTCGAAGAGCGGGACGGCGAGCCGCGCCATCACATCTCGGAGGACGATTCCGGCGCCGATGCCAACCTGATGATCGAGACCAAGCTGATCGCCGGTCGGCCTTACGTGATCTCGACCCGAACCAACTTCGTAGATTCTCGGGACGGCGTGGGCCTCCTTATCAGCTAGGACTGAGAGGCTGTTTCCGGTCTTCTGCCCACCATCTCCATCTGCCTCGGAGCAAACACAAATTCCAATTGGAGGGGTGGGATGGAGAGCAGACGTGGACGGATCGACATCGGACGCGACATGAGGGGCACCTGAAGGACATGGTGCCGCAGGCGCCCCCCAGACGAGCTCGCCCCGCTTCTGGAGCGGGCAGATCCACCGGGCAGCCCGAATGCCCGGCCAGTGCGATTGGTGCGGGCAGCGAGGGCCGGCATTTCCGGGTCGGCGGTGACCGAGCTTGCGTTCAGCCATCCTAGACGGCGTCTCTACAGCCGAGCGATGCCGAGAGTGGTGCCATTTGCACGGCATGCGCCACCACATTGTCGAGAAAGATCTGGATCAGGAAAGACCAGGATCAGAAGGGCTTCCTTATGCGGAGCGGCGCTGAATTGTCCGCGCATCTTTGGTTGGCTCAGCCATCGCGGCTCGGCGCTCATGCGTTGCCATTGCTGCGGTTCGACAATTGAGCGAATAACTATCGTCCGAGTGTCGCATATATTGCGGAGGGCAATATGTCTGGAGATCGAGAGCAGCGCAGAGAAGAAATTAAGCTCATCCTTGAGTACATTAAAACGGCAATCGCTCTTTCGACGCTAGTTGGTGTTGCATTAGCAGTTTGGCAGTGGAGTTCGCAGAATGAAGCATTGAGATTGGCAAATGATCAGAAACTAGAGGCTGATTGGAAAGATCATCTTCTGTATTTCGTTAAGGAGCCGGATCTGCATCCATATTTCTTCGAAGGCAAGCAGGTCGACGGCTCCGATCCTCTGAAGCGGAGCCGCGTGATAGCGATGGCGGATGTCCGGCTCGAGCTAATTGATAATATATACGGAGTATCGGAAGATATTTGGACCAATACCGAGATCGCAGGTTGGATTTCCGTTTTTCATGATGCGTTTCGGTCAAGCCCAATCATGTGTGAACGAGCAATTGCCAATCAGAAACACTACGACTACATTGTTTCTGATGTACTGAAAGACCAGATCGGACCTGGGAAAATTTGTCCTAAAATCTGAGAATCAATCTCAGCGTGCGATTATTGTTCGACGGGCGGGGCGCCTCAGAGTGGTCGCGCCCGGCTCAGAAAGGGAAACCATGATGGTGGCTCTACCATCAGTACGCCTTGCAGCTTTCAGAAGTCTGCGCTTCTCTCCTGGGGAACAGGAGGCGCACATGGTCGGGACGAGCGTTGAACGACTGAATCTCAGGTGCAAGAGCGAGCGTCACCGCGGATACCGAGTGCGGCACAGGTACAGAATTATCCAGGACGTACAAACAGAAGGGGAGGCGCACGGGCTGGCAGCCCGCCTCATCTTTGAAGAAATTAAGCGAAGCCAGCCAACTACGGGCTTCGGGCCTCGCTGATTAAGTCTGCCCATCGTAATAGGCCGACATCGATGACATTCGATGCCGTGCCCTGTGAGTGCACGGTTCCGGTCTTGCGCTGCCATTGCAGAGAAGCGGTCTGACCCGTCTCCGTCGCGGCACAACGTCGACACCCAAAGGTGGAGTACGGCGGCGACAATAGGCTCGAACGGTTGGAAGATATTACACGAGCGTCACGTCTGCAATCCCTAACTCAACGGGAGATGGTCGACCGAAGATACTGACTGCGACTTTCAAGCGGTCGTTCGGGAGAATGGCTTCGACGATCGCCGGGAACGATGCGAAAGGTCCGACCATCACCACAACGTTGCTGCCGACCTCGACTCCGACAGGCTTGACGATCTCGCCCTCGGCCAAGGCGTTGAAGAACCGCTGTAGGGCTTTGGGATCGAGGCGGGCGACCCGGCGGACCAAGCCGGGGATGTTGCCTTCGTTCTCCGTGTCGACGGCCGTGTACGTGATCGCCTCCGCGACGCCTGGCAGGCCAACGACGGCGTCGAGGTGATCCTGATCCCTCACGCCGACGATGATCGTCTTCACTAGCAGCGGCGTGTGCCGCACGACCCGGCGGCCGCGACGGACCACGATCTCGCTAGTCCGGGGCCGGAAGGCGCGAACGTCCCGCTGGCGGAGCGCGTCGTCGAGGCGCCGCCGGCCCAACGGTCCGAGCAGCGGGGCGGTCTTGATCATGTGCCAGCGCAGGGCCGGGTCGATGAAGCTCGACGCGCCACCGCGCACGGGATCGGCGGCCGACGGCTGATCCGTGGCCCCCTTAGAGGGCTGGGTGCCGAGCGACCGCTGAGCCGCCCTGCGGTCTGCCCGGCGCTGACGACGCTCACGTTCGCGCTGTTTCTTGCCCGGCTTGCTCATGCTTCAACCCGCATCTGCTCGAGGAGGACGTCATTCCAGTCCGTGCCGACACGGTCGGGGAGCTTCACCGTGACGGTGCGATCCTTCCGTGCCAGTCGGTGCGCGAGGGCGTAGGCGGCGGCCTGTCCAACGAAGGCCGCATCCGCGTCGCCGAACACGACGATTTCCGTCGCCTCGGGCGGCGGCACCCACTTGGCGAGCTGAGAGGCGTTCACAGCTGCCCAGACGGGGATGGCGAACAGGGCGGCTGCCGCGAGGGCGGTCTCGATGCCCTCGGCAATCCCCAGCGTGCTGCCGGCGTCGAACAGGCGGACCGCAGAGCCTGGAGCGATCGTCCCGGGCATCAGCCGCCGCGGCGAGGCGACGTCGGCCTTGCGCCCGTCCTGAGACAGGTACGTCCGGTGGATGGTTGTCGGGTAGCCGTCCGGATTTGTCACCATGGCGATCATGGCCGGGTGAAAGGACGGCTCGTCGTCCTGGTAGCGGAGGTGGTCGACCGTCCGGAGGCAGGTCGGGACGGAGGTGAGCCCAACCCGGTTCCGGAGATACCGAGCCACCGGATCACCGGGGCGGACCGGCGAAGCCGAGCGCCACAGCCGGTTCAGGCTGTCCCGGCAGTCCTCCCGCGTCCGACCGGCCTTCACCGTTGCCGGGGGCGCCTCGCCGATGATCGGGTCCAGCCGCTCGGCCAGATCCCTGAAGCTGATGCCCGTGACCTTCATCGCGAGGTCGGCGCCGTCTCCCGCACCGCAGTGATTGCAGATCCAGGTGCCGCGGCCCTCCTTGTCGTCGAACCGGAAGCGGGTCTTGCCCCCGCAGATCGGACACGGCCCCTGCTTCGCGGTCAGGTAGCGCCGATCGACGCCCAGATCCGGCAGGAGGGCCGCCCAGTGCCCGCGAGCCCGTTCAGCGAGCGGCGTGCGCATGCGATCCTCCTCGGCCTTTCACCCAGGCGATCTGGCGGGATTTGATCCACGACAGGATGAACGGGGACGGCTCGACGAGCGGGGCGTTGTGGTACCGGTCCGGCCACACGCCGGTCAGCTCGCGGAACTTGTTGGCCGCCCACCCGTCCTTGTAGCCGCGCCGCTTGGCGTAGTGCTTCAGCTGACCGAACAGCGATTCCTTCTCGACCGTGCCGGCTCTGGCCCGGGCCGGGGTCATCTCGACGAGGTCGCCGTCCTCGCACTCGATCTCGGTCTGCTTCTCCGGCTTGAACCCGCAGGATGGGCACTTCGGCACCTTGGCGGGCTTCAGGTACTTGCAGGACGGGCATTCCTTCGGGAGTGCCTCGGTGCGCTGCTTGCGCTCCTGCTTCTGCCGCTGGCGGCCATCGTCCAGGGCATCGTGGCGGATGTCCGTGACGAAGCCGAGCCGCAGGTGTGTGTCGGAGTGGTCGAGCACCAAGCAATCGGCCTTGCCCGGCGCCGTCCTGAGGCCGCGGCCGATGATCTGGACGAACAGCATCTCGGACTTCGTCGGCCGAGCGAGGATGATGCACCGGACGTCCAGATCCACGCCGGTGGTCAGGCACCCGACCGAGGCGATCACCTGCAGCTCGCCGGCCGTGAACTGCCGGAACAGTGCCTCCCGCTCCGGCGGCTTGGTGTAGGCGTCGATGTACCCGCAGCGGACGTCCGAGGCCTCGAACTGGGCCTGGATGTTCTTGGCGTGGGCTCGGTCGACCGCGAAGGCGAACGTCGGACGGCGCTCACCGTGCTTGAGCCACGTCTCGACGACGTCGGCGACCAGCGCGGGCTTGTTCATTGCCTCGCCGAGGTCACCCTCGTGGTAGTCGCCGGCCACGGTACGGACACCCGACAGGTCGGGGTGCGAGGGAGCGTAGACCCGGAACGGCGACAGGTAGCCGGCCTCGATCAGCTCGGCCGTGGTGGTGACCTGCACGAGGTCGTCGTAGAACTTCCCCAGTCCCTTGGTCCACGGCGTGGCCGACAGGCCGACGAACGGCACCGACGCCCAGTCCGGGGCCTTCATCCAGAGCCCGAGCATCTCGAACCAGCGGTGGGCCTCGTCGATCACGACGATGTCGAACCGGGGGATGGCACGGCGCTGCAGCGTTTGGATCGAGGCGACCTGCACGGGCCGGGTCGCGTCCGTCTTCGGGTGGCTGGCCTGGATCACGCCGACATCGGTGATCCCCTCGGCCCAGAACGACCGCACGGTCTGGTCGATCAGCGACAGGGCCGGGACCACGAACAGCACCCGGTTGCCCTTGGCTAGGGCGCCCTTCACGATCGCGGCGGCGACGACGGTCTTGCCGAACCCAGTGGGCGCCTGGAGCATCGGCCGGCGGTGCCCGGTCGAGAGCGACTGCCGAAGCCGCTCGATGATCCGGATCTGGTGGGGGCGAAGCTCCCGGCTCATCGGGCGCCCTCACTGGCGAGTTGGCGGTCAAGCCAAGCGTCGCTGTCCAAGCCGCGGTCAGAGGGTGGGGGGCCGAATGCGTCATCCCCGAACGGGTCGAGCGGGCCAGGGGCGGGCGTGTCGTGCCCGTGCAGTGGTTCCTCCTGAAACCTCTCATCACGGCTAGGTCTATAGTTCTTGGTAGTTCTTGGTAGGTTCTTTCCCCGGCACGTGGTGCCGCTAACCCTACCGTGAGATGCCGCTAACCTTACCTTAATATGCCGGTAACTCCCCCCTCCCTTACCGGCATCATCTGCCGGAATGGCGGGGACTTCGGGGGCCTGCTCGGCGGCCGTCAGATCGAAGTCCCGATCCATGGTCAGGGCGAACAGGTCGGAGGCTCGGCCACCGAATCCGTTGCCCCGGTGCTGGCGGGTGATCGCCCCGGCGGCCGTCAGCTCGGCGAGGACGAGGCGGACCGTGCGGACCGCCAGTCCCGTCTCGGCGGCCAGGGTCGCCTGTGAGGGCCAGCACTGGCCCTGCTTATCGGCGAAGTCGGCCAGGGCCGTCAGGACGACCCGGCAGGTGGTACGGACGCGCTGGCGCTTGGCCCATTTGGCGGCTGCGACGCTCATCGGCCGGCCTCCTGCGAGGAGGACGCGACGAGGTCGTCGGCGGCTCGGTAGGCGTGCTCCGCAGCCGTCGGGTAGCCTCAGACGATCTCAAGCACATCGCCGGGGCGCTGGCCGGCGTCCGCGCGCCCGAGATCCTTCCGCACGTGCCAGAGCTCGAGCCGATCTTCAGTCTGATTGAGGCGGCCGACGCCGCGGCTGCGGCCCACACCGTCGCCTGCCGGGATCTCGACGAGGACGACGATGCCCAGATGCGGGCCTGCAACCAAGCCGCAGCCGACGCTCACGATGCCTTGATAGTGGTTCGGCAGGCCATGCCGGTCACCGCGGAAGGGCTGCGTGCGCTTGCCGCATTTTACGTCCGGGATGCAGCGCTATACGACCGAGACGGCGAGCATATCGAGCATCTCGCACGGGCTCTGATAGCATGTGAGTCGGGCGGGCGGTTTTCGGCGGTTCGGCAGCAAAAAGCTGAGCTAAATCAGTCGCCTGAGCCACTGATTCTGTCGGGCGGAAATCGGCGCAGCCTCGGCGTTCCGGACCAAGCTCAGGTCGAGGCGGCCTGGCGCGGTCTGCCGGACGAGACCCAAGACCGGATCGGCGTCGTCGCCACCGATATGGTGTTTCAAGCCTTCGTGTCCGGCGACGCCTTCGGCCCGAAGGATCAGCCGGTGCCGGGCCGTAGCAAGTGGGCGCAGACGATCCGCGGCGAGGCGAGCGATGCTTCCTGCCGCCGGCTGACCGAGCTGCACACTGTCATTGAGGACGTGCTGCCGGTCCTGTTCGGCTCAGCCGGCCAGAACCCAGAATGGGCGGTGGCGATGGGTGCGAAGCGATGAGCCTACGCGGCCGCCAGGATGACGCGACACCTCTACCGGCGGCTCGGTTCGAGATCAGCCCCCGGCGCGGCCTGCGCCGCGAAGAATCGGCCCGCTACGTCGGCGTCAGCCCCTCGAAATTCGACGAGATGGTCCGGGACGGCCGAATGCCGAAGCCGAAACGGATCGACGGGTGCGTGGTCTGGGACCTCCGGCGTCTCGACTTGGCGTGGGACGCTCTCGGCGGCGATGATGCAGGCCACAACCCGTGGGACTGAACTCCGTGGTCAGCATCGATCTGCCGTTCGTCGTCGCCGACACCGATCGACACGGCAACGTCCGGTACTACTTCCGCAGACGGCCTGAGAAGAAGGTGCGCCTCCATGGCAAGCCCGGCTCCGCCGAGTTCCAGAAGGCCTACGAGGCAGCTCGCGACCGGGCGTCTGAGGTCACGCCGGCGAAGGGCGGCCGCCCGGCCGCTGGCTCGTTCATCGACGTGTCGCAGCGCTACATCGCAAGCCCGACCTTCAAGAAGCTCGATGCCTCGACACAGGGCTGGCAGAAGCGCGCACTGAACGAGATCGCCGCCAGCGACAAGGGCACGGCATCGGTCGCGCTGATGCAGCCGCGCCATGTGCGGCGCCTGCGCGACGAGAAGGCCGAGACACCGGCCGCCGCCAACACGATGCTCAAGGCGCTCCGGGCCATGTTCCAATGGGCCATGGAGGAGGACATCGTTGACGCAGATCCAACGCGGGATGTGAAGCGCGCTCAGTACGTCACCAAAGGGCACCACACCTGGACACTGGACGAGGTCGACCAGTTTGAGCGTCGGCACCCGCTCGGCTCGAAGCCACGGCTAGCCTTCGCGCTACTGCTCTACACGGCCTGCCGGCGCGAGGACGCGACGCGCCTTGGCCCTCAGCACATCCGCGATGGCCGCCTGCGCTACATCCAGGCCAAGAACGAGCACCGCAAGCCCATCTCGGTCGACGTGCCGGTGTTTCCCGATCTGGCCGAGGCGATCGCCGCCCTGCCCTCCTCGCACCTGACCTTCCTAGTCACGGACTACGGCAAGCCGTTCTCGGTGGCGGGATTCGGCAACCGCTTCCGCGAGTGGTGCGATCAGGCCGGGCTCCCGCACTGCTCGGCACACGGCCTGCGAAAAGCGACAGCGGCGCGACTCGCCGAGCGCGGGTGCACGCCGCACGAGATCATGGCGGTCACGGGCCATCAGACGCTGGAAGAGGTGGAGCGGTACACGCGCGAGGCCCAGCGTGCGGGGCTCGCCGACAGTGCCTGGAAGCGCTTCGCCGCGGGGCGTCGTGGTCCCACCGCGGAGGCGGGTGAAGGTCCCACTTCCGGTAAACCACTGGCAGAGATGAATAAAAATGCGCCGGTGGCGCTCCCAAGGGGAATCGAACCCCTGTTTTCGCCGTGAGAGGGCGACGTCCTAGACCGCTAGACGATGGGAGCTTTCCGGCGGCGCGGGGCTGCTATAGCCACCACTCGGCGGGGGAGCAAGTGCCTTCGTCAGAAAATCCGCCGCGGCGGGTCAGATCGGGGACGGATAGCGGTCGTGGTGGATAACGTGCAGGACGAGCGGGCCGGGATCGTGGCCGAGGGAGGCGTGCGGCTCGACCGGGCGCTGGTCGCGCTGTTCCCGGAGCTGTCCCGGGCCCGGCTGCAGGATCTGGTCCGCACCGGCCAGGTTCAGCGGGACGGTCTCCCGGCGCTCGACCCGGCCGCCAAGGTCGCCGCGGGCGCGCGCATCGTGCTCACGGTGCCCCCGGCAGCCCCGGCGGAGCCGGTGGCCGAGGCCGCGGATCTGCCGATCGTCCACGAGGACGACGACCTGATCGTCATCGACAAGCCCGCCGGCCTCGTGGTCCATCCCGCCCCGGGCCACGAGAGCGGCACGTTGGTCAACGCCCTGATCGCCCATTGCGGGGCCAGCCTGTCGGGCATCGGCGGCGTCCGCCGGCCCGGCATCGTCCACCGCCTCGACAAGGACACGAGCGGCCTGATCGTCGTCGCCAAGAACGACGTGGCCCACCAGGGCCTCACCGCCCAGTTCGCCGATCACGGCCGGTCCGGACCGCTGGAACGCGCCTACGCCGCCGTCGTCTGGGGCCTGCCCCAGCCGCGGGCCGGGACGATCCAGGCAAGCCTCGCGCGGTCGCGCTTCCACCGGGAGAAGATCGCCGTCGTCTCGGACGCGAGCGGGCGCCACGCCGTGACCCACTACGCGGTGGCCGAGGCGTATCGCGAGGCCGCCCTCGTGCGCTGCCGCCTGGAGACGGGCCGCACCCACCAGATCCGCGTGCATCTCGCCCATCGCGGACACCCCCTGCTCGGGGACACGGTCTACGGCGGCGCCTTCCGGACCAAGGCGGCCCGCCTGACGCCGGAGGCCCGCGCCGCCCTCGCGGCGCTCGGGCGCCAGGCACTCCACGCGGAACTGCTCGGCTTCAGCCACCCGCGGACCGGCGCGACGCTGCGGTTCGAGAGCCCGCTACCGCCCGATATGGCCGCGCTGGTGCAGGCCCTGAGGGCGGAAGAGGACGGGCCGCCGCGCCCGTAACCGCCGCGTCGCGGCGTGCGAAAGATCACGCCGTACCGCGTCACATCGTGACATGGTACGACCAAAATCGCCGGTGGCGCGTTGTTGACGACGTGGGTGTCACCGACCGCGACCGGCTCCCCGGCGTCCCGTACGAGATGGGGGGCCGGCAGGGTCGGCTCAAGAGCGGCCCGAGTGGACGGCACTGTTGTCCGTCGCGTCCGCCCGACAGGGGGACATAAGGTCCAGGAGAATGCCATGGCCGGTACGCTGCCCGTGCTCGCCAACGAAGGTGGCCTCTCGCGCTACCTCGACGAGATTCGCAAGTTCCCGATGCTGGAGCCGTCGGAAGAGTTCACGCTGGCGAAGGCCTGGCGCGACGCCGGCGACCGCGAGGCCGCGCACCGCCTCGTGACGTCGCACCTGCGCCTGGTCGCCAAGATCGCCATGGGCTACCGCGGCTACGGCCTGCCGATCGGCGAAGTCGTGTCGGAGGGCAATGTCGGCCTCATGCAGGCGGTCAAGCGCTTCGATCCCGACAAGGGCTTCCGTCTGGCCACCTACGCGATGTGGTGGATCAAGGCGGCGATCCAGGAATACATCCTGCGCTCGTGGTCGCTCGTGAAGATGGGCACGACCGCGAACCAGAAGAAGCTGTTCTTCAACCTGCGCAAGGCGAAGGGCAAGATCTCGGCGCTCGACGAGGGTGACCTCAAGCCCGATCAGGTGAAGCAGATCGCCACCCGTCTCGGCGTGCCCGAGCAGGACGTGATCGACATGAACCGGCGCTTGTCCGGCGACACGTCGCTCAACGCGCCCCTGCGCGAGGAGGGCGAGGGCGAGTGGCAGGACTGGCTCGTGGACAACAGCCCGAGCCAGGAGACCGTGCTGGCGCGGGAGCAGGAGGGTCAGAACCGCCTCTCCGCGCTCAAGGACGCCCTCGGTGTGCTCAATCCGCGAGAGCGCCGCATCTTCGAGGCCCGGCGCCTCGCCGAGGACCCGATCACCCTGGAGGACCTCTCCGGCGAGTTCGGCGTGTCTCGCGAACGCGTCCGGCAGATCGAGGTCCGCGCCTTCGAGAAGGTGCAGGAAGCGGTCAAGCGCAACATCGCGAGCCGCGAGCTGCCCCGGACCGGCATCGAGGCCCGCTGAGCCGCGCGCCCGGCGCGCGACGCGCCGGGCGCGCCGGTTCGGGTCGGGGCTCGGACGGCGGGCGCCGTCGACCGATCACTGCCAGGCGTCGAAGGCGTTCTGCATCACCTGGGCGCCGGCGGCGCCCTTCTCGAAGGTCAGCACCGCCCGGCGGCCGGACGTGTAGCGCAGCGCGATATCGAACCAGTTCCGGTGGAGGAGCAGGTCGGTGTTGCGCTCGACGTCGTTCTGCAGCGACGACAGGCCGATCAGGAACAGGTTGTCGCGGACCCGAACCGGCAGGCCCGAGACCGGCGAGCCGCGGGCGCTCTGCTCGTCCTTGGCCTGGAGCAACCCGACATCTTGGACGGTTCTGGACGCGGCGTTGCTGCCGCTCTGGCTGAAGGCCAAGCTCACCGTGTGGGAGGCCGGCAGGGTCGCGTCGAGATTGCGCTGGATGGTCATCACCAGCGTCAGGCCGGCATCCGGGATGGTCACGGTGGCGACGACGGCGTTCTGGACCGGCTGCCCCTGATCCCCGTTGACGGTCTCGAGCCGCCACGTCACCCGCCCCGGCGTCACGGTCGGCTGACCGCCCTCGGCCCCCGTCGCCTCCTCGACGAGTTCCGCCCTCTGCGCGACCGCGACGCCCGCGTCGGCCGGCGCGGGCGTGGCCGCGGCCCGTGCCGGCGCGCCGTTCTCGACGCGCGTCGGGGCCTTGGGGGCCGGGGCGGCGTCGCCGCCGACCCGGTCGCCGAACTTGGTCTCGCCTTCCGGCTGCTGCGTGTCCGCGGTCTCCGTGCCGTTCGACGGCAGGTTCTGCGGCCGGTCGCGCAGCAGGAAGGCCGCGACGGCGATCAGGCCGATCACCACAGCCAGGACACCGCCCACGAAGACGTTGCGCAGCACGCGCGACCGACCGGTGCGCGGGGGGACCACCTCGATCCGCGGACGCTGACGCCCGCCCGCGCCCTCGGCCGTCTCGGCGTCAGGGTCCTCGGCGGCGGGCGCCTCGGCGGCAAACGTCCCAGCGCCGGACGTCTCGGCGACCGGCGGGGCCGTGTCGGGCGCGGCCGTCTGCGGCGTGCCCGGACGCGGCGGCGCGATCGGGATCGGTGCCTCACGCGGCCCGTCCGCGGCCTCCCGATCCCCGTCGCGGGCCGCCACCGCGAACGGCGGCTTCGCCGACGGGAGGATGGGCGCCAGCGCGGGACCGGATCCCGGCTCCGGCGGGGAAGGCTCCGGGATCTCCGGCTCCGTCGCCGCGGGGACGATCGGCTCGGGGACGGCGGGTTCTGGCGCGGCGGGTGCGGGGACGGCCGGTGCTGGTGCCGGCGCCGAAACCGTGGCCGGGGCCGGAGCGGGCGTCCCGGGCGCCTGCGCGGCATCGTTGGCGGGGGCCGGGAGGCCGCCGTGATCGACCTCGAGCCGCTCGATCGCGGCGTCGAGCGCCCGGCGCTCGAGATCGATGTCGGCCTCCGACAGTGGCGGATCGAGGGAGCGCAGCTGGCTGATGAGGGCGTTGCGCGCGCGGTCGTAGACCGCCTTGCGCAGGGCGGGCGTTCGGTCCGGCAGCGCGTCGAGCGCGCGGGCCAGAAGCGGGTAGTAATCGGCCATGATACTCTGGTCCGCCCCTTCGGCCGCCGTCCGGCAACGCCGGTCGGAGGCCGGGGACCGAGGTCCGCGCCCGCCCGACAGGTCCGGTCGCGGCCGTCGGCCGGTTTGTCGTATCCCGCCGCGCGGGATCAGGGCCCGCGCGCCGGTTGCCTTCGAGACGGCGGGCGGATCGCGATACGGACCGCCCGGCCGCCAGCCCGTTCTAGATCAAGCCCGCGCGGACTGGATACAGGCAGGGCCGCCGAAAACACGCGTCGTCAACGGGATAGCGCGCGAAGGGTCAATCCTCGAACGGGTTGTGCATGAGGATCGTGTCGTCGCGCTCGGGCGAGGTCGACAGCAGCGCCACCGGCGCCCCGATCAGCTCCTCGATCCGGCGCACGTACTTGATCGCCTGCGCGGGCAGATCCGCCCAGGACCGGGCCCCCGCTGTCGTCTCCGACCAGCCCGGGATCACCTCGTAGACCGGCTCGATCCGGGCCTGGGCGGCCTGGCTCGCCGGCAGATGGTCGATCGGCTGGCCGTCCAGCATGTAGCCGGTGCAGACGCGGATCTCTTCGAAGCCGTCGAGGATGTCGAGCTTGGTCAGCGCGATGCCGTGGATGCCGGAGGTCCGGACCGTCTGGCGCACCAGCACGGCGTCGAACCATCCGCAGCGGCGCTTGCGGCCGGTATTGACGCCGAACTCGCGCCCGCGGCTGCCGATGGTCTCGCCGATCTCGTCGAACAGCTCGGTCGGGAACGGTCCCTCGCCGACCCGGGTCGTGTACGCCTTGGCGATACCCAGAACGTAGCCGATCGCCCCCGGGCCGAGGCCCGAGCCCGTGGCCGCCTGGGCGGCCACGATGTTGGAGGAGGTCACGAACGGGTAGGTGCCGTGGTCGACGTCGAGCAGCGCGCCCTGCGCGCCCTCGAACAGGATGCGCTTGCCGGCCCGGCGCTCCTCGTCGAGCAGCGACCACACGGTGTCGGCGAAGGGCAGGATCTTCGGCGCGATCGCCTTCAGCTCGGTCAGCAGCGCCTCGGCATTCACCTCGTCGATCCCGAGACCGCGCCGCAGGGCGTTGTGGTGGGTCAGCACGCGCTCGATCTTGGCCGGCAGCGCGTCGGGGTCGGCGAGGTCGACGACCCGGATCGCGCGGCGGCCGACCTTGTCCTCATAGGCCGGCCCGATGCCGCGCTTGGTCGTGCCGATCTTCAGGCCGGCATTGGCCGTCTCACGGAAATGATCCAGCTCGCGGTGGAGCGGCAGGATCAGCGTCGCGTTGTCGGCGATCCGCAGGGAGGACGGCGAGACGTCCACGCCCTGCGCCTTGATCCGCTCGATCTCGTCGATCAGGTGCCAGGGATCGACCACGACACCGTTGCCGATGACCGAGAGCTTGCCGCCGCGGACGACGCCCGACGGCAGCAGCGCCAGCTTGTAGGTCACGCCGTCGATGACGAGCGTGTGGCCGGCGTTATGGCCGCCCTGGAAACGGACCACGATGTCGGCCTGCTCGGAGAGCCAGTCGACGATCTTGCCCTTGCCCTCGTCGCCCCACTGGGCGCCCACAACGACGACGTTGGCCATGCCTGCCTGCTTACCCGCGACGGAAACCGGGACGGCGCCGCCCACGGGTGCAGGCAACGTACGTCGTGAGCCGTTTCCGCGATCCGGGCAACGAAATCAAGCAAGGGGCCGCATGTTCGGACCGCATGGCGGTCGGCCGGAGCCGGTCACGACCGGCTTACTTGGCCTCGGTACCGGGGTCGCGACCGGGCAGTTCGTGCGGCTTGATCACCGGCATGGAGCCGGACTGATCGGGCTTCACCACAGTGCCGGTCGTGCCGGAATCCGGCGGCTTGATCACGCCGTCGTTCTTCTGGAGCTTGTCGCTGAGCGACTGGTCCTGCGGCGGCGCGTCCGCGTTCGGGCGAACGCGCTCGGGCGGCGCCGGGGCCGGACTGGTCGTCTGGGCGCCGGCGGGTACTGCCGCGACGGTCGCCGCCAAGGTCGTCGCGAGGGCGGCGAGCAGGGTCTTGTTCGGCACGAGGGCCTCCCCGGTTCGAGACACGAATTCGGGGAGGAACAGTCGGAGACGGGATCCGTTCCTGTCCGCGATCGGGTCCGACGTCCCGTCCTGTGGACCGGATCCGGCGGCCTCAACCCTGGCGGGCGGCCTCGATGTAGAGCTCGCGCAGGCGCCGGGTCAGCGCGCCCGGCCGCCCCTCGCCGATTGACCGCCCGTCGATCTCGACGACCGGCATCACGAAGGCGGAGGCGCTGGTGTAGAAGGCCTCCTGGGCCGCGTAGACCTCGTCCACCGGGATCAGCCGCTCCTCGATGCGCAGGTCGGCCTCCTGCGCGAGGCGCAACACCGAGGCCCGGGTGATGCCCGGCAGGAGCGCCGTGGAGAGCGGCCGGGTCACGAGCACGCGGTCGCGGCCGATGATGAACGCGGTCGAGGAGGAGCCCTCGGTGACCGCGCCGTCCTCGACCATCCAGGCCTCAGCGACGCCGGCCTCGGCCGCCTGCTGCTTGGCGAGCACCTGCGCCAGCAGGGCCACCGACTTGATGTCCCGCCGCTTCCAGCGCAGGTCCTCGACGGTGATCACCCGGGCGCCGCTCTCGGCGAGCGGGTTGGCGAGCACGGTCTTGGCCTGCGTGAACATCACCACGGTGGGCTCGGTGCCGGCCTTAGGGAAGGCGAAGTCGCGCTCGGCCACCCCGCGGGTCACCTGCATGTAGACGAGCCCCTCGCTGACGCCGTTGCGGGCGACGAGCTCGGTCTGCAGGCGCTCCCAGCCCGCCGCGTCGTGCGGGTTGCGGATGCCGATCTCGCCGAGCGAGCGGTCGAGGCGCGCGAGGTGCGCGGCGTTGTCGACGAGCTTGCCGTCGATGATCGCCGAGACCTCGTAGATGCCGTCGGCGAACAGGAAGCCGCGGTCCATGATCGGCACGCGCGCCTCCTCGTAGGGAAGGAACTGGCCGTTGAGGTAGACGATGCGGGGAGCGGTCACGGGGAGCTGTCCTGTGTTCGGCGCGGGCCCGGAAACGCGGGCCCGCGAGCGCGGGTCGAAGCAGGAATCGTGCGGAGTCTCAGCGGTCGCCGAAGACCCGCCCGAAGATCGTGTCCACGTGCTTGAAGTGGTAGCCGAGATCGAAGCACGCCTCGATCTGCTCGGCCGGGAGCGCCGCGGCGACCTCCGGGTCCGCCTTGAGCAGCGCCAGGAAATCGCCCTCGCCGCGCCAGACCGGCATCGCGTTGCGCTGGACCAGCCGGTAGGAATCCTCGCGGGAGACCCCGGCCTGGGTCAGCGCCAGCAGCACGCGCTGCGAGTGGATCAGGCCGCCGAGCCGGTCGAGGTTCTTCTGCATGTTGGCCGGGTAGACCAGCAGCTTCTCCATCACCCCGGTCATCCGTGCTAGGGCGAAGTCGAGGGTGACGGTGGCGTCGGGGCCGATCATCCGCTCCACCGACGAGTGGGAGATGTCGCGCTCGTGCCAGAGGGCGACGTTCTCCAGGGCCGGGGTGACGTAGCCGCGCACCATCCGGGCGAGGCCCGTGATGTTCTCGGTGAGGACCGGGTTGCGCTTGTGCGGCATCGCCGAGGAGCCCTTCTGCCCCTCGGAGAAGAACTCCTCCGCCTCGAGGACCTCGGTGCGCTGAAGGTGCCGGATCTCGATCGCCAGCCGCTCCAGCGACGAGGCGACGACGCCGAGGGTCGCGAAGAACATCGCGTGCCGGTCGCGCGGGATCACCTGGGTCGAGACCGGCTCGGCGGTCAGGCCCATCTTCTCGGCGACGTACTGCTCCACCCGCGGGTCGATGTTGGCGAACGTGCCGACCGCGCCCGAGATCGCGCAGGTGGCGACCTCCTCGCGGGCCGCGACGAGGCGGCGGCGGTTGCGCTCGAACTCGGCGTAGGCCTGGGCGAGCTTCAGACCGAAGGTGACCGGCTCGGCGTGGATGCCGTGCGACCGGCCGATGGTCGGGGTGAGCTTGTGCTCCAGGGCCCGGGTCTTCAGGGCGGAGAGCAGCGAGTCGACGTCGGCGATCAGGATATCGGCGGCCCGCACCAACTGCACGTTGAGGCAGGTGTCGAGCACGTCCGAGGAGGTCATGCCCTGGTGGACGAAGCGCGCCTCGGGACCGACGATCTCGGCGAGGTGGGTCAGGAAGGCGATGACGTCGTGCTTCGTCACCGCCTCGATCGCGTCGATGCGGGCGACGTCGAAGACCGCGTCCTTGCCCTTGGTCCAGATCGTCTCGGCCGCCGCCTTCGGCACGACGCCGATCTCGGCGAGCGCCGTGGTGGCGTGGGCCTCGATCTCGAACCAGATCCGGAAGCGGCTCTCGGGCGACCAGATCGCCGTCATCGCGGGGCGGCTATAGCGGGGGATCATGGGGGCCTCGGCACGGTCCGGATTGCGTGCGTGGCCGGTAGCATGCGCCGGGCCGGCCGCTCAATGCGCATCGGGCATGCCGGGACGGCAACCGACGTGAAACGCGCGCCGCGCCGGGCTCAGTCGATCCGAACCCAGCCCTGGCCCATCAGCCGTTCCTGCGGCCGGAAGCGGGACTTGTAGTCCATCTTGCGCGAGCCCTCGACCCAGTAGCCGAGATAGAGGTACGGCAGCCCGAGCCCGCGAGCCCGGCGGATGTGGTCGAGGATCATGAAGGTCCCGGGCGAGCGCGCGGCCTCCGCGGGATCGTAGAACGAGTAGACCATCGACAGGCCGTCCGAGAGGACGTCGGTCAGGCAGAACGCGAGCGGCGGTCCGGAGCCGCGGCCGGTGATCGCCGTGTCCGGCCCGTGCCGGCGATACGACACGAGGTGCGTGTCGACGTGGCTGTCCTCGACCATCATGGCGTAGTCGAGCACGGTCATGTCGACCATGCCGCCGTCGCCGTGCCGGGCGTCGAGGTAGCGGCGGAACAGAGCGTACTGCTCGGAGGCGGGCCGGTTCGGCTCCGGCGTGCCGACCCAGTCGGCGCTGCGCGCCAGGATGCGCCGCTGGCTGGCGCTCGGCTCGAACTCGTCGACCACCACGCGGACCGAGACGCAGGCCCGGCAGGTCTCGCAGGCCGGCCGGTACGCGATGGTCTGCGAGCGGCGGAAGCCGCCCTGCGTCAGGATCTCGTTCAGGTCGCGGGCGCGCCGTCCGACCAGGTGGGTGAAGACCTTCCGCTCCTCCTGCCCCGGCAGGTAGGGGCACGGCGAGGGGGCGGTGAGGTAGAATTGCGGTGTGTCGCGCGGGTGGCTGGTCACGCTTCTCACAGACCCTGCGCCGGGTTCATCCTCGCGGCGCCGGCGTGACAGTGTACAGGCGACCGGCCGGGGCTCAATGGCCCGGCCGGTCGCACCGTCAGATTTTCATCAGCGGAATCGCGGCTCAGCGCGCGTGGACGACGGCGAGGCCGAGGAGCAGGTCGTGCCCGAGGCGGCGGTCGGAGCGCATGAGCCCGAACGCGATGTCGACGCACCAGAGCAGGAAGGTCGAGATCGCCACGTAGAACAGCAGCGCGTGGACCGCGGCCGTGATGACGTCAACCCGCGCGCCGCTCTCGGGCGCAACGGTCCGCAGGCCCATCATCCGCTGGCCGATCGTGCTCTGCTTCGGCCCGCCCACCGTGATCGCGCTGTAGATGATGCCGCTCGCCGGAAGGATCGCGAACAGCGTCCAGCCGAGGCCGAAGGTGACCACCCCGATCACGGTGATCGCGAGGGTCAGCAGGGCCGTGAAGCCGAAGATGAACAGGATGTCGAGGAGATAGGCGACCGTCCGGCCACCCAGGCTCGCCCGCACGAACGGGATCGGCAACGCGGTGGCGTAGCCGGGCGCTTCGAAGCGCTGCGCGTATCCGGGTTGTGGGTTCTGCATGGTGTCGCGTCCTGCAAGCGAGGCTGCGGACGTGAAGGTGGGTGCGCGTCGCGGAGGCCGCAAGGGGATCCGGTGCCGATGCGGGTCGGTCGGCGGGCGTGGGCGCGCCTCAGCGCCCGGCCGGGTCTCCGGCCGCGGCGTCGGGCGTGTCGAGGTAGAAGCGCTTGAGCATGTAGAGGGACGGGCCCGACAGGGTGCTCGCCTCGGTGGCGAGGGCGACCAGGGTCGTGCCGGCATCGAAGCGGCAGGTCAGCCAGTGCTGCCGGTTCCCGTCGGCGTAGTCGACCCGCACCGAATTCGCCGACGGCCCCGGCGCCGCGCGCAGGAGCCGGATCCCGTCCTGCGGCGCGACCGCCGGGAGCGCCCGGCGGCAGGTGGCGACGCGATCCCGGCGCAGGGTGTCCTGGCAGGCGACGAGCCCCGCGAGGAAGCCGACCACGACCGCGGCCCCGAGGAGCCAGCGGTGCCCGCGCTTCACGGATGGTTGCGCAGGCGCTCCGCGACCCGCGGCGCGTGATAGGTGAGGACGCCGTCGGCGCCGGCCCGCTTGAAGGCGAGGAGCGCCTCGACCATCGCGCGGTCGCCGTCGAGCCAGCCGTTGCGGGCGGCCGCCTCGATCATCGCGTACTCGCCCGACACCTGGTAGGCGAAGGTCGGCACCTGGAACTCGTCTCGCACCCGGCGGATGATGTCGAGATAGGGCAGGCCCGGCTTCACCATCACCGAATCCGCGCCCTCGTCGAGGTCGAGCCGGACCTCGCGCAGGGCCTCGGCCGAGTTGCCGGGATCCATCTGGTAGGTGCGCTTGTCGCCGACCAGCGCCGCCTTGGTGCCGATCGCGTCCCGGAACGGCCCGTAGAAGGCGCTGGCGTATTTCGCCGCGTAGGCCATGATCTGCACGTCGAGGAAGCCGGCCTTGTCGAGGCCCGCGCGGATCGCGCCGACGCGCCCGTCCATCATGTCGGAGGGCGCGATGATGTCGGTCCCGGCCTCGGCCTGGATCAGGCTCTGCTCGACGAGGACCGCGACCGTCTCGTCGTTAAGGATCGCGCCGTCCCGCATCAGGCCGTCGTGGCCGTGGCTCGTGTAGGGATCGAGCGCCACGTCGGTCATGATCCCGATCTCGGGCACGGCCCGCTTCACGGCGCGGACCGCCCGGCAGACGAGGTTGTTGGCGTTCAGCGCCTCCGAGCCGGTCGGGTCGCGCAGCGACACCTCCGTGTAGGGGAAGAACGACACCGCCGGGATGCCGAGCTTCGCGGCGCGCTCCGCGTCGCGGACGATCTCGTCCACCGAGAGGCGCTCGACGCCCGGCATCGAGGCGACCGGCTCGCGGCGGCCCTCGCCGTCGATTACGAACATCGGCCAGATCAGGTCGTCGACCGTCAGGGTGTGCTCGCGGACGAGGCGGCGCGACCAGTCGGCCTTCCGGTTCCGGCGCGGGCGCTGGGTGATCTTCAGACCCTCCACGCGGGCGCCCTCGCGGGCGGCCTCCACGGCGAGAGGGCGCGGCTCTGGCAGGGTGTCTGACATGCGGCTTCGCTACCGTTCGCGCGGACCACGCCGCGGATCGCGCGGCGCCCGTGCGCCGGAGGCGATCGACTACCACACCGGGCCGGCGCAACGAAACCCGACCGTTGACGCCGGACGGCGGAACCGCTTCAACCCGGCGACCCCCGCCCGATCGATCAGGATCCCGGCCCTTCGCCATGAACCGGCCCCCACCATCCGCGAGCGCTCGATAGTGCCCAGCTACTTTCCGATCCGGCGCAGGACGCCGCGGCCGGGCGGCATCCCGAGCGACCGCATCGAGCGGGCCCAGGGCCCCGCGTCCGGCACGTGGGACACAGTGCTGATCTGGTTCATGCGGCTCACGGCCCTCGTCTGGCTGCTGAAGAGCGTCTTCGCCTGGGCGACCATCCTCGACGTCCTGCCGGGCGTGCGCCCCTTCGAGGCCGAGCCGTTCGGCCGCCAATCCGCGATCGTCTACTTCGCGGTGATCGACGCCGCGGCGGCGATCGGATTGTGGCTGACGAGCGCCTGGGGCGGCGTGATCTGGTTGCTCGCCGTCACGTCGGCGATGACGCTCGCTGTCCTGACACCGCAACTCTTGCCGTTATCGGTGCCGCTGCTCGTATTCGGAGGCTGTGTTGTGACGTTGTACTTCCTGCTGTCCTGGCTGGCCGCACAGGAAGCACGGTGAACGAACCGTTCTTGTCTTCATTCAGTTTGTCTTTACCGCGAAGAGTAAATCGCGAATTCATCCTGTCGCTTAAATCGCCTTTCATTCCCGAGCCCTAGCTTAGCCATCATCAACGGCGCCGCATCCAACGGGTGCCGGATCATCGGATGGCGAGGCAGAGATGAAGACCCAGAACGCCCGAGTCGCGCAGATCGAGGCCCCCGAGGAAGCCGCCTCCACCAAGGGCTCCTACCTCGAGGCGCTGCACCTCGTGGAGCGGCTGCATCGCCGGCTGCTCGACGTGATCAAGGACGAGTTCGAGCGCCGCGGCCGCGAGGACGTCAACAGCGTCCAGGCGCTGCTCCTGTACAACATCGGCGACAAGGAGCTGACCGCGAGCGAGCTGCGGACCAAGGGCTACTACCTGGGCTCCAACGTCTCGTACAATGTGAAGAAGCTTGTCGAGGCCGGCTATCTCCACCACGCCCGCTCGAAGACCGACCGGCGCTCCGTCCGGATCAGCCTGACCGACAAGGGCCGCCAGGTCCACGAGATCATCCAGGGGCTCTACGACAAGCATGCCCGGACGATCACGCCGATCGGCGGGATCTCGGAGGAGGATTTCATTCGCCTGAACCAGGCCCTCACCCGCCTTGAGCGCTTCTGGACCGATCAGATCCGTTACCGCCTCTGAGGCGCGCCCTCAGAGGTTCAGCAGGCCGATGATCCCGGCGATCACCGCGTAGGCGAAGCCGGCGTTGATGGCGACGCCGAACATCCCGATCACGAGACCGCCCAGCACGACCAGACCGTCGCGCTCGACGAGACCGAGCCCGACCAGGCAGACGGCGAGACCCAGCGGGATCTGCCCGACGATGGGCGCGGCCACGATCAGCGCCAGCGCCAGGGCGAGCAGGACGATCCCCATGCCGCGCATGCCGAGCGCGGTCTCGAACACGCTGACGCGGGGACGCGACCAGCGCTCCAGGCGGCGCAGGATCGGCACCGCGCGGGTGACGGCGCGGCGGACATCCGTCAGGGCGATCGAGCGGCCGAGGAGCATCCGCGGCAGCCACGGCGCCGACATCCCGGCGGCGATCTGGATCGCCACGAGGAGCAGGAGCAGGCCGCAGATCAGCGGGATCGGCGGCGGCATGGGCAGGCAGTTCGGCAGCCCGAGCAGGACCACGAGCAGCGCGAAGGCACGGTCCCGCAGGACCGCGACGATGTCGCCCACGGTGAGGCGCTCGCCCTCCTGGCTCGCCAGCACGGTGAGGACGTCCGACGTTCGTGCACCGGAGGTCAAGGATCTGCCAACCTTCGCTTTCCCGCGGGGGCTCTAGCCGAGAACATCTGGCACGCCAAGCACGGCAGATTCGCGACAGCGCGATGGCGTCCCGCGGGCGGACGCGCGGCGGACGGCCCGCGAAGTCCCGGCAAGCACAGCGCGCGCGCCGACGCACCTTTCCGAAGCAACCTCGTCCCTGCGACACGAAGATCGGCGCGCGAATCCGACAATTCCGGGGGATCGCGAGCGGATCGCGATGAAACGCGGTTAATTTTCTCTTACCGTCCTCCGCAGATGTCGGAGGCTCGACTGTGCCGAACCAGCGCCCTTGCCCGAAGATCGCTGGACGCGCGCCCGTTCTCGCGGTTCTGCTCGCGGGACAGGCGGCCGTCTCGCACCCCGCCGGCGGCAGCGAGATCGACACGCTGCTGTTCGGCAGCCTCGATGCCGGCGGCGACACCTTCCTGACCGTCGGGGCGAAGGCCGGCCTCACCTCCCTCGCGCAGGACGGTTTCACCGCGCTGGCGAGCGTCGGTGGCGGGCGGCGCGCGGAGTCCGGTCCGGACGGCCCCCGCACGCGCTACACGGTCGCCGCCGCCGCCCTGGCCGGGTACCAGTGGGTCTTCGACTGGGGCGCGGTCGCGGCCTTTGCCGGGCCCGAGATCGCGCGGGAGATGCTGATCGCGGGGCCGCTCTTCGACGCCCTGCCGACGCGCTTCGGGCTCCGGCTCCACGGCGAGGTCTGGGCACGCCCGAGCGAGGCGACGCTGCTCCAGGCGAGCGCCGTCGCGGGGTCGGCCCGCGACAGCCTGTGGGCGCGCCTCGCCTGGGGCTACCGGCTCTGGGAGACCTATCTGGGTCCCGAGGCCGCCCTCTACACAGACAGGACCGGCTACGCGAAGTGGAGCTTCGGCCTGCACGGGACCGACTTCGCCCTCGGCCGGTACAGCTTCCGCGCGTCCGCGGGCCTCCAGTCCGAGAGCGGCCGGGGCCGTGCCTGCCCCTACCTGAGCCTGTCCGTCTGGTCGCCCCTCTGATCGGCGCTCGGCCGGGCCTCGAGGGTGTCGAGGAACGCGGCCGCGTCGCGGCGGATCTCGGCGCGGCGCCTGTCGCCCAGCCCGCGGAGCGTCCGGTACGGCATGGCCATCCGCTGATTGCCCGCCAGCCGGTCCTCGTTCTCGATGAGGAAGTTCCAGTAGAGATAGTTGAACGGGCACGCCTCCGGCCCGGCCTTGACCTTCACGTCGTACGCGCAGGACGCGCAGTAATCGGACATCCTGTCGATATAGGCGCCCGAGGCCGCGTAGGGCTTGGAGCCCATGACGCCGCCGTCGGCCCACAGCACCATGCCGTGGACGTTGGGCAGCTCGACCCACTCGTAGGCGTCCGCGAACACGATCAGGTACCATTCCTCAACCTGAGCCGGGTCGAGGCCGGCGATGAGGGCGAAGTTGCCGGTCACCATCAGGCGCTGGATGTGGTGCGCGTAGGCGTGGGCGCGCGTCTCGGCGACGACCTGCGCGACGCAGTTCAGCGCCGTCTCGCCGGACCAGTAGAACCACGGCAGGTCGCGGCCCGCGCCGAGGGCGTTGCTGTCGCGGTAGGCGGGCATCCGGGCCCAGTAGAGGCCGCGCACGTATTCCCGCCAGCCGAGAATCTGCCGGATGAAGCCCTCGACGCAGTGGAGCGGCGCCGCGCCGTCGCGGTAGGCGCGCTCGGCGGCCCAGCACACCTCCTCGGCGGTGAGCAGCCCGGCGTTGAGGGCGGGCGACAGGAGCGCGTGGTACAGGAACGGCGCGCCGGTCTTCATCGCGTCCTGATAATCGCCGAAGGTCGGCAGGGCGTCGGCCAGGAAGTGCCGGAGCGCCGCGAGGGCGTCGGCCCGGGTCACCGGCCAGGAGAAGCCGGTGAGATCACCGAAATGGTCGCCGAACTCGGCCTCCACGAGGGCGATGACCGCGCGCGTGACGGAATCGGGCTGGAAGCCGATCCGGTCCGGCGGACGATGCCCCCTGGGCAGGCGCTTGCGGTTCTCGGGGTCGTAGTTCCAGCGGCCGCCCGCGGGCTCGCCGTCGTCCATCAGGAGGCCGGTCCGGCGCCGCATGCCCCGGTAGAAGGTCTCCATCCGCAGGTGATGCCGGCCCTCCGCCCAGCGGGCGAAATCCTCCCGCGGACACAGGAAGCGGTTGTCGGCCCGGATCTCGACCGGGACCGCCAGGGTCTCGCGCCAGTCCTGCATCATCTCCCAGACGCGCCACTCGCCCGGCTCGGTCACCACGACCCGCTCCGGCCGGTGGCGCGCCACGGCGCGCTCCAGCTCGCCGGTGAAGCTGCCGGTGTTGCCCGCGTCGGTCAGGCGCACGTACGCGACCGTGATGCCCTCCGCCTCCAGCTCGGCCGCGAAGTGGCGCATGGCGGCGAACAGGAAGGCGATCTTCTGCTTGTGGTGGCGGACATACGTCGCCTCGTCGCGGACCTCGACGATCAGGACGACGTCGCGCTCGGCGTCTAGGTCGACGAGGCTCGACACCCGGCGGGTCAGCTGATCGCCGAGGACGAAGCGCAGGGTTCCGGACGGCGCGGCGCGGCGTTTCCCGGCCATGCCTCAGACCTTCCCGTCCGGGGCGGAGCGGCCGCCATCCGCGGCGCGGCCGAACCCTCCGGTCCCGCCGTCGAAGATCACCCGAACCACGCCGTTCCCCCTTGCCACCGCCGCCGGCCCAATCAAGGTAGGCCCGGGGACGCGGCCGGGCAGGCGGCGGACCCGCGCCCTCCACGTGCACAAGGTCGCAGGCGGCAAACATGAAGTTCGCGTTCGCCGGCATCGACTTCCTCGGCGGGGTCTTCGAGGGTCTGCTGGACGCCGGCTGGACGCCGGTGAAGCTGTTCACGCGCCCCTGCGACGGGGTCTACGACCACAACGAGGTCGTCGTCGCCCGCGCCCGGTCCTTGCGGCTGCCGATCCAGCTCTCGCGGATCCGCGAGCGGGACATCGAGGCGCTCCAGGCCGAGCACGGGCGCGACTGGGCACTCGTGGTCGCGGGCTATCCCTGGCTCATCAAGGGCTGGAAGGGCCGCGCCGCCTACGGCCTCAACTTCCACCCCTCCCCGCTCCCGACGGGCCGCGGCCCCTACCCGCTGTTCCGGGCGGTCCTCGACCGCTACGAGACCTGGGGCGTCACCGCGCACGTGCTCGCCGACGGGTTCGACACCGGCGATATCCTGGCGCAGGAGATCTTCGGCCTGAGCCCCCGCGAGAGCCACGAGACGCTGCTCGCCAAGTGCCAGATGGCGGCGCGCCGCCTCGCCGCGGGCCCCCTCGGCCGCGACCTGCCCAACCGCTGGCGGCGCTCCGAGCCGCAGGGTGACGGCTCCTACTGGCCGCGCGCGACCGACGCCGACCGGACGCTCGACTTCCGGCAGGACGTCGAGACGGTCCTGCGCCGGGTGCGGGCCTTCGGCACGGTCGAGACGATCGCGCGGCTCGGCGATGCCCGGGTCTACGTGGCGGAGGCGCAGGGGTGGCAGGAGCGCCACGCGCACACGCCCGGAGCGGTGGTGCACCGCCACCGCCGCCACGTCGTGGTGGCGGCCCTCGACGGGTACGTCCAGCTGACCCGCTGGTCGCCGGTTCCCCTCGCGGAGGCCGGGCAGATCGGCCGCTGACCGGCCCGTCCGGGAACCCGAACGCCGACCCCGATGTTTCCGGCGGCCCGGGCACTCCGCCGGGGCCCCACGGGAGTCCGCCATGTCGACCCGCGCCAGCCTCGCCGCAGCCCTCGGATTCGCCGCGCTGTTCACCGGCTCCGCCCTCGCGCAGGCGGTGATCGTCACGCCCGACGAGTTCGGCCCCGACGACGACGTGGTGGTGCGCGACTACATCGTGCGCCGGCCGGTGGGTCCGGGCCCGATCGTCGGATCGATCCCGCTGCGGCCCGGCAGCATCGTGCCGCCCGACGTGCGGCTCGCGCCCTTCACGGAGGCCCCGAACCCGCGCCTACGCCGCTTCGGCTACTTCGTGGCGCCGGGCGACAAGATCGTGGTCGTCGATCCCGACACCCGCGCGGTGGTTCGCATCCTCGACCGCTGACGGCGGGCGGCGGCGCTCACCAGTCGCTGAGCACCGCGCGCTTCCAGCGGTCGGGCGCGACGCAGCGGTACTCGTAGGCCTCGTCCCAGGCGTGGTCGCCGGGGGTGCAGGGCGCGCGGCTGCTCGCGGGCGGCCGCGGCAGGCTCTCGCGGAGGGAAGCGGCCTCGATCTGCCCGTTGTCGCTCACGCGCATGACCGGCCCGGCCGCCGTGCCGTAGACCAGATCGCGCCCGTCAAAGCCGAGGCTGCGGGAGAAGCCGCCCTCGCGGTTGCCGTCGAGCCCGATCGCCTGCCCGGCCGCGAGCAGCATCGGGACGCCGGTGAAGCGCGCGGCGGCGGCGTCGATGCCGATGCCGTAGGTCCCCTCCCCCTGGAACGAGATCGCCCGGTCGGTGATGGAGCCGGTGAGGTTGCCCATCAGGATCCCGTAGCCGGTATGGGCGCCCGGAACGCCGCCGGTGGAGATCTGCAGTCCGACCCGCTGGCGGTTGCGGTCGGTGGTCGGTGACTGCGCCGAGACGTCGATCTCGGCGCCGATGCAGGATGCGACCGGATCGGCCTCGTCGGTCATGTCGACACAGTTGAAATTGCCGGCCCAGGAGGGCCCGACCGGCCCCAGCCCGTTGGGCTCCTTGAAGATCGTGCCGTTGACCGCGACGTTCTGCGCGCCGGTGCTCGCGAGGGCGCGGTTGTGCAGCTCGCCCGTGATCGTCCACTCGTAGCCGGCGTTGTGCGGGCCGGTGGAGCCCAGCGCCCAGAGCGCCTTGTAGGTGTGGGTGGCCTCGCCCGACCCCTCCGGCACGTGCCGGTCGACCCGCAGCGTCGAGACCGGATCGAAGCCTTGGGGCCGGTTCCAGAGGAAGACGTGGCCGCCATCGAGGCCCATCACCCCGGTCCCCTGCACGCTGCGGGAGAAATTCGGCGGCCACGGCTGCGGTGCGGACGCCGGATCCGTCGCCGGCGCGGCGCGCGGCGGCTGTCCGGGCGCCTCGGCGGCCGCGACCGTCGGAACGCCGATCGCGAAGCACGCCATCAGGGCGGTGCCGGGGCGGATGCGCATGATCGTCTCCGGATATCCTCTCGGCGCGGCCTCGCCCAGGATCGCACTGGCAGAACCCGCCCGCGGGACCAGATAGGTTACAGCATCGCATCGGCGACGCCGGCCATGGGCGCCCGCGGATGCGGCACCCGCCGCGCCTTGGGAGCGAGCCGATGACCGCCCTGCGATTCCTGCGCAATTGGTTCCTGGTGTCGATCCCGCTTGGCCTCCTGATCGGCCGGTTCATCAAGGCCGGCGAAGGGCCGCCGAGACGAGACCGGCGGTGATTACCGGAGACCGGTCCGATAGACAGGGCGCGACTTGCTATTCTGACGCTCGGATGTCGATCATCAATAACATGTTAGCGAATCCGGCGCATTTTTACTGATATCGCGCCATACCGGCCGACCAGGGCAGGAACTTCGGCCGTGTCCCGCAACGCCAGCACCCCTGCCGCCGTCGCGGAACGCCGGGCGACCGAGCGGAGACCCACCGCCCTGCTGGCCTTCGCCCAGCAACGGGACGGCGCGCGCTATCCCTGCCAGGTCATGAACATCTCCGATCGCGGCGCGATGCTGGAGTTCCTGGGTTCGCAGGCGGTGCTGCTGGAGGACGTGTTCGACCTCGTGCTGGCGAGCGCCGAGATGCGCTACGCGGTCCAGCTCGTCTGGCGGAAGGAGCGGACGGTCGGCGTCCTGTTCTGCGGCGAGGCCGTGTGAGAGGTCGACCCTGCGGGCTCAGACCGCGAGCGTCGCCATCAGCGTGAGCCCGACGGCCGGCAGCGCCAGCGCCAGGACCGCGAGGGTGTCGAGGGGTGCAGGCCGGCTCGCCGCGAGCCAGCGACGCTCGGCGAACTTCTCGGCCGCGAACCCGGACAGGACCAGGCCGCAGCCGACGAACGTGACAAGCGCGGACATGGGTCGACCCTTCTTCGCAACGCCGCGCCGTGTGATGCGCCTGACGGGAGTACCCGCGGCGCGGCCATAAAGTTTCACCGCGGCGCGGATACGCCGGCGAAAGCGGCGGCGCGCCGGGAAAGCCGCCGGCGCGCTCCCGCCGCTCCCGGGGACGAAGGGGTTGCAATCCCGCGCGGATCCGTCGAGGCGGGAGCCCAGCGTCATCGACGGGGATTGTCGCGGGCGGCGGGAGGCCGGAAGCTTTGAAGACGAGCGGCAACGGCGTGGCCGTCGGACACGATGGCTGGCTGTACTGGGTCGGACGCGCCCGCGAGGTCGAAGCCTTCTACGGCGACACCGCGACCTCGCGGCGGATCCTGAAGCGCTGGACGCGGCTCATCGGGCGGCGCGCGCGGCGCCTCGACGACCTCGGGATCCGGCACGTGCACACCGTCGTCCCCGACAAGCTCGCGATCTATCCGGACCTGCTCGGCCGCCCCTTCCCGGGGCTCGACGATCCGCCCGGCGTTCGGCTCGCCCGGCTGGTCGCCGGCGACAGCGGCGCCCCGATGGTCGACCTGCAAGCACCGCTGCTGGCGGCGCGGGCCGAGGAGCCCGTCTACCTGCGGACGGACACCCACTGGACCTACCGCGGCTACCTGACGGCGTACCGCGCGCTCTGCGAGGCCCTGGACGCGCCGGTGGCGGCGCACGTCTTCGCGGGGACCGGCGCGACCGAGCGCTTCACCTTCGACCTCGGCGAGAAGCTCGTCCCGCCGGTCGACGAGGCGTACGTCGCCTACGATTTCGCGCGCCGCGCGGCACGGATCGACGCGAACGCCCTGGTGGCTGTGCGGGAATCCGGCCGGGCGGTGCGGCCGCGCGGATTGTTCGTCGGATCCCGCGTCGTCCTGAGGAACCCGGAGGCGCCGGATCCGCGCCGCGTGGTGCTGTTCGGCGATTCCTACATCTACAGCCCGGGCGCCCGGCTCACGGCGATGCTGGCCGAGACCTTCGCCGAGGTGCACGCGATCTGGTCGGCGAACATCGACTGGGCCTACGTCGAGGACGTCCGGCCCGACATCGTCATCTTCGAGATCGCCGAGCGGTTCCTGCGGCAGGTTCCGAACGACCGGATCCGCATCGATCGCTTCGCGGCGGCGCGCGCGCGGCGGGCCGTCCGCCCGACGCTCCGGGAGCGGATCCGGCGCTGGCTGCGCTGAACCCGGCCGCTTCTAAAAGCGAGAGCCCCGCCGCGGTGGCGGCGGGGCTCTGCTCCCTCAGGTGCGCGGCGGCTCAGTAACCGCGGCCGTAATAGCCCGGGCCCCGGTCGAAGGCGCCCGCCGCGGCGGCGCCGGCGGCTGCGCCCGCGATACCGAGACCGATGGCGGCCCCGGTCGACAGGCCGCGGTGACGGCGGTAGCCGAAATCGCGCCGGTGGCCGTAGCCGCGATCGTAGCCGCGGCCGTAGCCGTAGCCGTGGTGGCCGCCGTAGCCGTAGCCATAACCCTGCGCCTGGGCGCCGGTGGCGCCGAGCGCGCCGAGGGACAGGGTGACGGCGGAGATGAGAGCGAGCTTGCGCATCGGTGACTCCTTCGCAGTTGCGTTGGGACCCCAACCCAAAGCGCAACCAGGGGTTCCGATTTTCATGTGGGCAGGGCGCCGACCGCGCCGGATGTCAAAAGTGAGGATCGATGATGTGGTGAGCGCGCTGGGACTCGAACCCAGGACCTACAGATTAAAAGTCCGTTGCTCTACCAGCTGAGCTACGCGCTCGCGTCCCGGGCCGCGCGGCGGCCCGTCGGGGACGGCGCGTCCGCAATAGGTGAGCGGGACCGGGGGGTCAACACGACGGAGGTGGACAACCCTCAGGCCGCGTTGCCGCGGGTGCGCTCCACGATGTCCCGGGCCTCGTCGAAGGCCGCGTCCGCGTCGAGCTCGGTGGTGTCGAGCCGGACCGCGTCGTCGGCCATGCGCAGGGGCGCGGCGCTGCGCGACGCGTCCCGGGCGTCGCGGGCCTCGATGTCGGCCAGGATCGCCGCGAAGGTCGCCGCCTCGCCGCGGCCGGCCAGTTCGCGGTGGCGACGGCGGGCACGCTCCTCGGACGAGGCGGTGATGAACAGCTTCACCGCGGCCTCGGGGCACACGACCGTGCCGATGTCGCGCCCGTCGAGCACCGCCCCCTGCGGGTCGGCGGCGAAGCGGCGCTGCCACGCGAGCAGTCCGGCGCGGACCTCCGGCACCGACGAGACGCGAGAGGCCGCCTCGCCCATCGCCCGCTCGCGCAGGCGCGGATCGTCGAGCCGACCGGCGTCGAGGGCCTGGGCCGCCCGCGCCGCGGCGGCGGCATCGTCCAGCGACAGGCCGGCGTCGATCAGGGCGAGCGCCACCGCCCGGTAGAGGAGCCCGGTGTCGAGATGCGGCAGGCCGTAATGGTCGGCCAGACGCTTGGCGAGGGTACCCTTGCCGGACGCGGCCGGTCCGTCGATCGCGATGACGAGCGGCATGGCGGTCACGCCCCGATCTGGCCGCCGAGGGCCTGCATGGTCGGAAGGAAGCTCGGGAAGCTCGTGGCGATCATCGCGCCGTCATCCACCGTGACCGGGTTCCGCGCCGCGAGCCCCATCACCAGGAACGCCATGGCGATGCGGTGGTCGAGGTGGGTCGCCACCGTCCCGCCGCCCGGCGCCGCGGTGCCGTCGCCCTCGACCACGAGATCGTCGCCCTCGACCGCGTGGCGGACGCCGTTCGCGGCGAGCCCGGCCGCCACGGCCGCGAGGCGGTCCGATTCCTTCACCCGCAGCTCGTGCAGGCCGTTCATCCGGGTCCGGCCCTCGGCGAAGCTCGCCGCCACCGCCAGCACCGGGTACTCGTCGATCATCGCGGGCGCCCGCTCGGCCGGGACGTCGACGCCGGTCAGGCGGCTCGCGCGCACGCGCAGGTCGGCCACGGTCTCGCCGCCCTCCTCCCGCTCGGCCACGCGCTCGATCTGCGCGCCCATCTCGAGGAGCGTCGTGATCAGCCCGATGCGCAGCGGGTTCATCATCACGCCCTCGATCACCACGTCGGAGCCGGGCACGATCAGCGCCGCCACCAGCGGGAACGCCGCCGAGGACGGGTCGGCCGGCACCACCACGTCGGTGCCGCGCAGCGTCGGCTGGCCCGTCAGCGCGACCCTGCGGCCGTGGCCGCCCGGACCGTGCGGCTCGACGCTGACCGCGGCGCCGAACAGGCGCAGCATCCGCTCGGTGTGGTCGCGGGTCGCAGCCGCCTCGATCACGGTCGTGACGCCGGGGGCGTTGAGGCCGGCGAGCAGGACCGCCGACTTGATCTGCGCGGAGGCCGCCGGGGTCTCGTAGGTGATCGGGATCGCCTCTCTGGGGCCCCGCAGGGTCAGGGGCACCCGGCCACCCTCGGCTTCGGCCAGGACCTGCGTGCCCATCCGGGTGAGCGGGTCGAGGATGCGGCGCATCGGCCGCGAGCGCAGGGAGGCGTCGCCGTCGAAGGTCGCGGTCACCGGCTGCCCGCCGACCACGCCCATCATCAGCCGCGAGCCGGTGCCGGCATTGCCGAAATCGAGAACCTCGGCCGGGTCGCCGAGGCCGCCGATCCCGACGCCCCGGACCCGCCAGCTCCCGGCCCCGAGGCGCTCGACCCCTGCCCCGAGCGCCTTCGCGGCGGCGGCGGTGCGCAGGACGTCGTCGCCCTCCAGCAGGCCTTCGACCCGCGTCTCGCCCTGGCTGAGCAGGCCGAGGATCATCGACCGGTGCGAGATCGACTTGTCGCCGGGCGGGCGCAGGCGTCCGCGCAGCGGGGCGCCCGGCGCGGCGGTGAGGGGCTGGGGGGTCGAATCGTGCGACACGGGACGTCCGTTCGGGCTCTGAGACGTGGGCCTGGATCCGGCGCGTCGCGCGGCCCTGCCGCGGCGCTGCAATCGGACGGTGAAATCGCCGCGCCGTTAACACGGGCACCGCCCGCCGTCATCCATCCGCTGCCCGCGCCGATCCCGGGCGCCGCACGCGGGGGCGCGCCGCCCGAAACGCCCTGCGCGGGCTCGATTGACAGGCGCTTTCACCGCGACTAACGGGGCGCCTCCCCCGAGACAGTACTGACGACGAGGTGTCCGCCCGTGGCCCGACCGGAACTTGGCTTGAAGCGCCAGTGCATGAGCTGCGGCGCGAAGTTCTACGACCTCGCCCGCGATCCCGCGGTCTGCCCGAAATGCGGCGCGGTCTATCAGGCGGTGGCCACCTCCAGCCGTGCGGCCCCCCCGGCGCTGTCGCGGGGCCCGGCCAACACCGACGATGAGGACGAGACGGACGAGAAGGGCCCGGAGATGGTCTCCCTCGACGAGGTCGAGGCCGCCGAGGACGACGCGGATCCGACGCCCGAGGACGACTCGGTCGAGGACGGGGAATCCTCCGACGACGATACCTTCTTGGAGGAAGAGGATTCCGGCGACGACGACGTCTCCGACCTGATCGACGGCGATATCGAGAACGACGAGGAGGGCTGAGGCGGCCTCCGTCTCTCCCGACCAAAAACCCCCGGCGGCAGCGAAAAAGGGGGTTGAGTCCGCGATGCGAGCCGCCTATAGAACCGGCCTCGCCGACCGCGACCCGGACCGGCGAGACCCCGCGGCACCCAAACCGCGGTGGATGTAAAAAGTGGGGCCTTAGCTCAGCTGGGAGAGCGCTTCCATGGCATGGAAGAGGTCATCGGTTCGATCCCGTTAGGCTCCACCATCCCACCCTCGCGCGATGCGGCCCTGTCGGGGACGCGGACCGCGTTTAAAAATATGGGGCCTTAGCTCAGCTGGGAGAGCGCTTCCATGGCATGGAAGAGGTCATCGGTTCGATCCCGTTAGGCTCCACCATTCCTCGCGTGCGCGACGCGGCCGTCCCGGCCTTCCGCGCCGTCAGGCAGATCCCCACAGCACCGTCCCTGCGCGCAGCGAAGCGATCCCGTCGGCGCGACGACTGAGGTCGCGCGGTCCTGAGTCACCACGCGTTGCTCGTGATGGCGGAGAGGACATCGCCCGAGGGTTTCAGGCGGAACCCGTCCCGGCCGACCAGGCCCGCATCGGAACTCCTCGCTGTATCAATCCGGCTCAGCGGGTCAGGTGACCGAGCGGCAGCGCGGTCGTGTACTTCACCTGCCCCAGGGCGAAGCTCGAGCGGATGTTGGCCACGCCGGGGATCCGCGTGAGGTGGTCGAGGACGAGCTTCTGGTACTGGCCCAGATCCTCGACGACGACGCGCAGCATGTAGTCGGCCTCGCCGCTCATCAGGTAGCACTCCATCACCTCCGGGCGGCTGCGCACCGCCTCGTCGAAGGCCTGGAGCGCGGCCTGGGTCTGCTTCTCCAGCGACACGTGGACGAAGACGTTGACCGCGAGCCCGAGGCTCAGCGGGTCGACCACCGCCACGCAGCCGCGGATCACCCCCGCCTCCTTCAGGTCGTTGACGCGTCGCCAGCACGGCGACGTCGACAGGCCGACCCGCTCCGCGAGATCCGCGATGCTGATCTCGCTGTCCTGTTGCAGGCACTCGAGGATGCGCAGGCTCGCGGCGTCGAGGGCGGCCGGTCGGGCGGGCATGCGATCGGTCTCCGGTCGGGAGCCGCGTGCGCGGCCTGAGGCGCAGGATGCGGCATGTTTTGCCGCCTACAGCTCGCATCAGGGAATATCAATCCGCGAGCCCCGGCATCGCGGCAAATATCCGGCATGTCCCGCCGCCGCGATCCTCGTATGATCGCGCCGACCAGGGAGGCCGCGCCGATGAACGCCATACCGCCGAAAGCCACGATTGCGCGGTCCGCCGAGGTGGATCACGATCCGGCCGAGACCCAGGACTGGCTCGCCGCGCTGGAATCCGTCTTCCGCACCGAGGGCGCGGCCCGGGCGCGCTTCATCCTCGATCGCCTGGAGCGGCGCTCGAAGGAGATCGGCATCCTCGACGAGGCCCTGCCCTACTCGCCCTACCGGAACACGATCGCGCTGGAGAAGCAGCCGCGCTACCCCGGCGACCTCGACATCGAGGAGCGCCTGACCTCGATCATGCGCTGGAACGCGCTGGCCATGGTGGTGCGTGCCAACATGGCCTACGGCGAGCTCGGCGGCCACGTGGCGAGCTACGCCTCGGCGGCGGAGCTGTTCGAGGTCGGCTTCAATCACTTCTTCAAGGGCGGCACGGACGGCGACCTCGTCTATTTCCAGCCGCACTCCGCGCCGGGCGTCTACGCGCGGGCCTTCCTCGAGGGCCGGCTGTCCGAGGAGCAGCTGAAGCATTACCGCCAGGAGATCGCCGGCGACGGGCTCTGCTCCTACCCGCATCCCTGGCTGATGCCGGATTTCTGGCAGGTCCCCACCGGCTCCATGGGCATCGGCCCGATCCACGCGGTCTACCAGGCCCGGTTCATGCGCTACCTCGGCGACCGGGGCCTCGCCGACACCACCGGCCGGCACGTCTGGGGCGTGTTCGGCGACGGCGAGATGGACGAGCCCGAGTCGATCGGCGGCCTGGCGCTCGCCGCGCGCGAGAATCTCGACAACCTGACCTTCGTCATCAACTGCAACCTGCAGCGGCTCGACGGGCCGGTGCGCGGCAACGGCCAGATCATCCAGGAGTTGGAGAGCCTGTTCCGCGGCGCCGGCTGGAACGTCATCAAGGTGCTGTGGGGCTCGGAGTGGGACGGGATCTTCGCCCGCGACACCAACCACGCCCTGCTGCGCCGCTTCGCCGAGACGGTGGACGGCAAGTACCAGACGCTCGGTGCCAAGGACGGCGCCTACAACCTCGCGCACTTCTTCGGCGAGGACCCGGAGGTGCGCGAGCTCGTCGCCCACATGTCGGACGCAGACGTCGACCGGCTGAAGCGCGGCGGCCACGACTTCCGCAAGCTCTACGCGGCCTTCGCGGCCGCCAAGGCCACCAAGGGCCGGCCGACGGTGATCCTGGCCAAGACCAAGAAGGGCTACGGCATGGGCGGCGCGGGCGAGTCGCGCATGACCGCCCACCAGGCCAAGAAGCTCGACGTCGACGCGCTGCGCGCCTTCCGCGACCGCTTCGCCCTGCCGCTGTCGGACGCGCAGGTGGAGGGCCTGGCCTTCTACAAGCCGGCCGAGGACGGCGCCGAGATGCGCTACCTGCGCGAGCGGCGCGAGATGCTCGGCGGCGTCCTGCCGGCCCGCCGCCGCACGGCGCCGACGGTCCCGGTTCCGGAGCTCTCCACCTACGCGGGCTTCGCCCTCGAGGCCGCCGGCAAGGAGATGTCGACCACCACCGCGGTGGTTCGCCTGTTCGGCAACCTCCTGAAACACAAGGATCTCGGGCCGCGCATCGTGCCGATCGTCGCCGACGAGGCGCGGACCTTCGGCATGGCCAACCTGTTCCGGCAGGTCGGGATCTACGCGCCGCAGGGGCAGCTCTACGAGCCGGAGGATGCGGGCTCGATGCTCTACTACCGCGAGGCCCGGGACGGGCAGCTCCTCGAGGAGGGCATCACCGAGGCCGGGGCGATCTCGTCCTGGACGGCGGCGGCCACGTCCTACAGCGTCCACGGCCTGTCGATGCTGCCGTTCTACATCTACTACTCGATGTTCGGCTTCCAGCGGGTCGGCGACCTGATCTGGGCGGCGGCCGACCAGCGGGCCCGCGGCTTCCTGATCGGCGCCACGGCGGGCCGCACGACGCTGGGCGGCGAGGGCCTGCAGCACCAGGACGGGTCGAGCCACATGCAGGCAGCCGCGATCCCGAACTGCCGGGCCTACGATCCGGCCTTCGCGTACGAGATGGCGGTGATCGTCGACCGGGGCGCCCGGGCGATGATGGAGGAAGGCGAGGACGCCTTCTACTACCTCACGGCGATGAACGAGAACTACGCCCAGCCGTCCATGCCGCAGGGGGCGGAGGCCGGGATCCTGAAGGGCATGTACCGCCTGTCGGGGGCGGAGGCCGGACAAGGGACGGGCGCCGCTGTGCGGCTCCTCGGCTCCGGGGCGATCCTGCCGGAGGTGATCGCGGCGGCGGCGCTGCTCGCGCACGATTTCGGCGTCGCGGCCGAGGTGTTCAGCGTGACGAGCTTCAGCGAGCTGGCCCGCGATGCCCGCGAGGCCGAGCGGCAGGCGATGCTCAACCCGGAGGCCGAGGCGCCGGTCAGCCACGTGGCGGCGCTGCTGCCGGGCACGGCGCCCATCGTCGCGGTGAGCGACTACGTCCGGGCCTACCCGCAGCTGATCGCCTCCTATGTCGGCGCGCGCTTCGTCACCCTCGGCACCGACGGGTTCGGGCGCAGCGACACCCGCAACGCGCTCCGCCGCTTCTTCGAGGTCGACCGGCAGCACGTGGTCATCGCCGCCCTGCACGCCCTGTCTGAGGCCGGCACGGTGCCGCGCGCCACGGTGGCGGACGCGATCCGCCGCTACGGCATCGCGGCGGACGCGCCCGCGCCCTGGACGATCTGAGGCCGGGCGCCCCGTCGCAGGGCGCAGCCCGCCCCCACCCCCTTTTCGAACGCCCGAGCCACGGACATCCGACCGCATGAGCGCCGCGCTGCAGATCGCCCTCCCGGATATCGGCGACTACCGGGACGTGCCGGTCATCGAGCTTCTGGTGAAGCCCGGTGACCGCCTCGCGGTGGACGACCTGATCCTCAGCATCGAGTCCGACAAGGCCACCATGGAGGTCCCCTCCCCGGTCGCCGGCATCGTGCGCGAGTTGCTGGTGTCGGTGGGGTCGAAGGTGTCCGAGGGCACGCCGATCCTGACGGTGGAGCCTGCCGAGGGCGGCGGGGTCGAGACCGCGGCCGCACCGCCTGCCGCGGCCGCAGCGCCGTCGGCTTCCGGGCAGGGCGCGGGTCCCCGCTCCCGTGCGGGAGAGGGACAGGGTGAGGGATCCGGGTTGTCCGGAGACGGCACCCCCCTCACCCCAGCCCTCGCCCGCACGGGAGAGGGAGCCGGTCGGGCCTCGCCGGAGCCGATGCGGGCCGACCCGATCCAGGCGACAAGCGGCGACGTGCATGCCAGCCCGTCGGTCCGCCAGCTCGCCCGCGAGCTGGGCGTCGGGCTCGACCGCGTCGCCGCCACCGGGCCGAAGGGGCGGATCCTGCGCGAGGACGTGCACGCCTTCGTCAAGGCGGCCCTCGACGCGCCGGCCCAGGCGCCCGCCGCCGCGTCCGGCATCGGCGCCGGCCTGCCGCCCTGGCCGGAGGTCGACTTCGCCAAGTACGGGCCGGTGCGGCGCGAGCCGCTGTCGCGCATCCAGAGCCTCTCGGGGGCCAATCTCAGCCGCAACTGGCTGACGATCCCGCACGTCACCAACTTCGACCGGGCCGACGTCACCGAGATCGAGTCGTTCCGGGTCGGCCTCAACACGGAGACACGCACGCCGCCCGCCCGGGTCACCATGGTGGCCTTCCTGATCAAGGCGGCGGCCTCGGCGCTGCGCGCCTATCCGCGCTTCAATTCCTCCCTGGAGGGCAGCGACCTCGTCCTGAAGGACTACGTCCATGTCGGCTTCGCGGTGGACACGCCGAAGGGCCTGATGGTGCCGGTGGTGCGCGACTGCGACCGCAAGGGCCTCATCGAGATCGCCACCGAGATGGCCGCGATGGCCGAGAGGGCTCGGGCCGGAACCCTCCCGGGTTCCGACATGCAGGGCGGCTGCTTCTCGGTCTCGTCGCTCGGCGGCATCGGCGGCGACGGCTTCACCCCGATCATCAACGCCCCCGAGGTCGCGATCCTGGGCGCGGCGCGCTCGCGCACCGAGGCGGTCTGGGACGGCAAGGCCTTCCAGCCGCGCCTGATCCTGCCGCTCAGCCTGTCCTGGGACCACCGCGTCGTGGACGGCGTCGCCGCCGCCCGCTTCCTCGGCCACGTGGCCTCGGTCCTGTCGGACCTGCGCCGCGCACTCCTGTGACCGCCGCCATGCCCGAGACCCTCGACATCCGCATCCCTGATCTCGGGGACTACGCCGACGTGCCCGTCATCGAGATCCCGGTGGCGCCCGGCCAGCCGGTCGCCAAGGACCAGACCCTGCTGGTGGTCGAATCCGACAAGGCGACGCTGGACATCCCCTCCCCCGCGGCGGGCCGCCTCGTGGAGATGCTGGTCGGCCTCGGCGACACGGTCTCGGCCGGCACCCTCGTCGCCCGCCTCGCGGTCGAGGCGACCGACGCGCGCGGCGAACCGGCCCCTGCCTCGGCCCCGACCCCCGCGCCCACGCCCGCCGCGCCGCCGCCGAAGCCGCGGGCCGGCGCGGGCTGCGATCTCCTGGTGATCGGCGGAGGACCGGGCGGCTACTCGGCCGCCTTCCGGGCCGCCGATCTCGGGCAGCGGGTCATCCTGGTCGAGCGCCACGCGACCCTCGGCGGCGTCTGCCTCAACGTGGGCTGTATCCCCTCGAAGGCGCTGCTCCACGTGGCCGCGGTCACCGAGGAGGCCGTCCGGCTGGCCGCGCACGGGATCAGCTTCGGCGCGCCGACGGTCGATCTGGAGAAGCTGCGGACGTTCAAGGCCGGCACCGTCCGCCGCCTCACCGACGGGCTCGCCCAGATGGCGCGCCAGCGCAAGGTCGAGGTGGTCCGCGGGACAGCCCGCTTCACCGGGCCCGACACGGTCTCGGTGACGCTGCACGACGGCGGCACGCGGGACGTCACCTTCACGGGCGCCGTCGTGGCGGCGGGCTCGGCGCCGGTGGCCCTGCCGATGCTCCCGGACGATCCGCGGGTCGTGAATTCCACCGGGGCGCTGGAACTGCCCGCCGTGCCGCGCCGGCTCCTGGTGATCGGCGGCGGCATCATCGGCCTGGAGATGGCGACCGTCTACAGCGCGCTCGGCGCGCGGGTCGACGTGGTCGAGCGCCTGCCCGGCCTGCTCGAGGGCGTCGACCGGGATCTCGTCGGCGTCTGGACGAAGCGCAACGCCCACCGTTTCGACCGCGTCCTGACGGGGATCGAGGTCGTCTCCGCCGAGGCGAAACCGGACGGGATCGCCGTGACCTTCTCGGGCGGGGCCGAGCCCGGAACCTACGACCTCGTTCTCCAGGCCGCCGGCCGCCGGCCCAACGGGGCGACGCTCGGCCTCGACGCGGCCGGCGTGGCGCTGGACGGCGGCTTCGTGCCGGTGGACGCCCAGATGCGCACGAACGTGCCGCACATCTTCGCCATCGGCGATTGCGTCGGCCAGCCGATGCTCGCCCACAAGGCGGTGCATCAGGGCCACGTCGCCGCCGAGGCCGCCGCCGGCCACAAGGCCGGGTTCGACGCCGCCGTGATCCCGTCGGTCGCCTACACCGACCCGGAGATCGCCTGGGCTGGGCTCACCGAGACGGCCGCGAAGGCGGCCGGGCGGGCCGTCGAGGTGGCGCGCTTCCCCTGGGCCGCTTCGGGCCGGGCCATCGCCAACGGCGCCGATTACGGCCTGACCAAGCTGCTGTTCGACGCGCAGACCAGGCGCGTCGTCGGCGGCGCCATCGTCGGCCCGAGCGCCGGCGACATGATCGGCGAGGTCGCGCTGGCGATCGAGATGGGCGCCGACGCCACCGATATCGGCCGGACGATCCACCCCCACCCGACCCTCGGCGAGACGATCGGTCTCGCGGCGGAGGCCGGGCTCGGCCTCTGCACCGACCTGCCGCCGGTCGCCCGTCGGTAGACACGACATCGGCGCCGGGCCCGTCCGCCCGGCGGCTCGACGGATCGCCGCGTCTTGTATAGATCTCGGCCCGCGTCGCCGCCTCGGCCGGGAAGCCGTCCGGTCGGAGCGTTCTGCCGGGCCTCGATGCGGCGGCACGTAGCGAAGATCTGGTGGTTCAGCTGGGAGGATATGATCCGAGATGCTGTGGCACATCGGAAAGTCTTTCCGCCATGCCGTCCGCATTTTGCCGTTACTGGCACGGGATCGATCGGCGCGCGGGGCCCCGCGGCCCGCAACGGCCGCACAGGCGTTCCGGGTACCGCCCCTGGCCCTCGCGGTGCTGCTGGGGTCGGTCGCGGTGACCGGGTCGCCGAGCTGGGCGCGCGATGCCGCCGAGGCGCCGAAGCCGGCCGATATGCCGTCCGCCGCCGACGGGCCGCAGGCGCTCATCGCCTCGCTGCGGAGCCGTATCCTCGCGGCGCACAGCGCGACCTTCGCCCTCGAGAGCTGGTGTGCCGACTACAAGCTCGCCGGAGACCCGCACCTCGTGGCGGAGCGCGTGGCCGTCGCCGACAAGCCCCTGACGGCCGCGCAGCGCGCCCGTCTCGCGATCGGCCCGGACGAGCCGGTGCGCTACCGCCGCGTCCGTCTTGCCTGTGGGGACCGCGTCCTGTCCGAGGCGGATAACTGGTACGTGCCGGCCCGGCTCACGCCGGAGATGAACGCGACGCTGGACACCACCCGCACGCCCTTCGGCCGGGTCGTGCGTCCCCTCGCCCCGGTGCGCAGCACCGTCGAGGTGCGCGCGCCGGTCCGGAGCGCCGCGCCCGGACCGGACGATCCGCTCTTCGAGATCGACGCCGTGCTGTCGACCGGGGCCGGGCAGCCGTTCTGCGAGGTCGTCGAGACGTATCTGGGCGGTGCGCTGCCGCAGGCATCGCGGTAGAACCCGGCCGCGTTCTCGGTTGGGAGGAACAGGTATGGGTTCGAGGTTTCGTCGCGCGGTTCTGGCCCTGCTCGCGACGGGCGCGGCGTGCGCGCCGGCCCTGGCGGCCGATCCGGCCGGCGTATGGCTGACGGAAACCGGCAGTTCGAAGGTCCGCATCGCGCCCTGCGGCGGCGGCTTCTGCGGCACGATCATCAGCGCACCCGGGAAGGGGCTCGACGCGAAGAACCCGGATCCGGCCCTGCGTGGCCGCAGCGTCGTCGGCGTCCAGATCCTCGACGCGCGACAGCCCGAAGGCGGCGGCTTCTCGGGGTCGCTCTACAACCCGAACGACGGCAAGACCTATTCCGGTTCGCTGAAGCTCACGGGACCCGACTCGCTCGAGGTCTCCGGCTGCGTCATGAGCGTGTTCTGCAAGCGGCAGACCTGGACGCGCGTGAAGTGATCGCGCGCGGCGGGCGCCGGGGCGAGGCGGTGCCGCGTCGCAACAACGCGGGATCGATCGCGCGCGACTGAGGTTGCCTGAGCCTGGAACCAGCAAGGATTCTCATGACCCGGACATGTCTCGCCGCCCTTCTCGCCCTCGCCACCGTCGCGCCGGCCAGCGCCCAGGTCGAGGCCCGGCCCGTCGCGCCCGCTCCCGGCGCGCCGGGCGTGGTGAGCCAGCAGATCGACGCCACCGGGAACGAAGCCGCCGTGAGCTACTCGCCCACTGGCCGGCCTGCCGACACGATCTCCAACAACTCGGCGGCGGCGGGCAATGCCAACCAGCCGTCGCGGGTCGCGCCGCAGGGCGGTGGCGGCGGCGGCAGCCGGTGATCTCGCCTGATCCCCGGTAACCCGAGCGGCGCAGGACCCGCGAGGGGGCCGCGATGTTCGCCCGGGACCGGAACGGACGCGGGGCTCTCTCAAGCCGACCGCGCCGGTCTCGCGGAGGACGATCGGGCCGCACCCGTGACGGGTGCGGCCCTTCCACGGCGCGTCGTGCCTCAGGCGGCCTCGGTGAGGGCCTGCGCGACGGCGTCGAGGGCGGCCTCGGCCCCGGCCCCGTTCGGGCCGCCGGCCTGCGCCATGTCGCGGCGGCCGCCGCCGCCCTTCCCGCCGAGCGCCCCGGCCCCTGCCCGGACCAGCCCGACCGCGTCGTAGCGCGCGGTCAGGTCGTCGGTGACGCCGACCACCAGCCCGGCCTTGCCGTCCGGTCCGACGCCGACCACCGCCACGATGCCGGAGCCCAGGCGCTTCTTCTCCTCGTCGACGATCGGCTTGAGGTCGCGCATGTCGAGCCCTTCGATGACGGAGCGGCGGAAGGCCACCCCGCCGATCTCGGTCTGCTGCGCGCCCGAGCCCGGGCCGCCCTCGCCGCCCATGGCGAGCTTGCGACGGGTCTCGGCCAGTTCGCGCTCCAGGCGGCGCCGGTCCTCCATCAGCGCGGTCAGGCGGTCGGGCGCCTCCGAGACCGGCGCCTTGAGGATGCCGGCGAGCGCCGCCAGCGTCCGGGCCTCCTCGGCCCGGTGACGGCGCGCCGCGTCGGCGGTCAGCGCCTCGATCCGGCGCACGCCCGCGCCCACCGCGCTCTCGGCCACGATGGTGATCGCCCCGATATCGCCGGTGCGCGCGGCGTGGGTGCCGCCGCAGAGCTCCACTGAGAAGTTCTTGGCGCGCGGTTGCGCGGCGTCGCCGTCGACCGGCAGCCCCATCGAGACCACCCGCACCTCGTCGCCGTACTTCTCGCCGAACAGCGCGCGGGCGCCCGACGCGATCGCGTCGTCCACGGCCATCAGTTTCGTGACGACGGGCGCGTTCTGCAGCAGCACCGCGTTGGCGATGTCCTCGACGCGGCCGAGCTCGTCGGCCTCGATCGGCTTCGGGTGACTGATGTCGAAGCGCAGCCGGTCGGGGCTGACCAGCGAGCCCTTCTGGGCGACGTGGTCGCCCAGCACCTGCCGCAGGGCCTCGTGGAGCAGGTGGGTGGCCGAGTGGTTGGCCCGGATCGCCCTGCGGCGGGCGTTGTCGACCTTCAGCTCGACCGGCTGGTCGAGGCTCACCGACCCCTCCTCCACGGTGACGTGATGGACGAACACGTCGCCGAGCTTCTTCTGGGTGTCGGTCACCCGCGCCCGCACGCCCGGCGCCAGGATCAGGCCGGTATCGCCGACCTGGCCGCCCGACTCCCCGTAGAACGGCGTCTGGTTGACGAGGACGAGGCCGGTCTGACCAGCCTCGAGGGCCTTCACCTCGGCGCCGTCGCGCAGGAGCGCGGTCACGATGCCCTCGGCGGTCTCGGTCTCGTAGCCCAGGAATTCGGTGGCGCCGACGCGCTCGCGCAGTCCGAACCACACCGTCTCGGTCGCCGCCTCGCCCGAGCCCTTCCAGGCCTCGCGGGCCGCCTGCTTCTGGCGCTGCATCGCGGCCGCGAAAGCGTCCGTGTCCACGCCGATGCCGCGGGCCTTGAGGGCATCCTGTGTCAGGTCGAGGGGGAAGCCGTAGGTGTCGTAGAGCGTGAAGGCGGTGTCGCCGGAGAGCTTGTCGCCTTCCTTGAGCTCACGGCTCTCGGCGTCGAGGATCGACAGACCCCGCTCGAGGGTGCGGCGGAAGCGGGTCTCCTCCAGCTTCAGGGTCTCGGCGATCAGGCTCTCGGCCCGCATCAGCTCCGGGTAGGCTTGGCCCATCTCGTGCACGAGGGTCGGCACGAGGCGGAACATGGTGGGCTCGCGGGCCCCCAGGATCTCGGCGTGGCGCATGGCGCGGCGCATGATCCGGCGCAGCACGTAGCCGCGGCCCTCGTTGCCCGGCAGCACGCCGTCGGCCACCAGGAAGGAGGCCGCCCGCAGATGGTCGGCGATCACCCGGTAGGACGCCATCGTGGCCGCCTCCGGCGCCCGCGAGATCGCGTGGGCCACCGCGTCGATCAGGGCGCGGAACAGGTCGGTGTCGTAGTTCGAGTGGACGCCCTGGAGGATCGCCGCCATGCGCTCCAGGCCCATGCCGGTGTCGATCGACGGCCGCGGCAGCGGGTTCCGGACGCCCGGCTCCAGCTGCTCGTACTGCATGAACACGAGGTTCCAGAACTCGAGGAAGCGGTCGCCGTCCTCGTCCGGCGAGCCGGGCGGGCCGCCCTGCAGCGCCGGGCCCTGGTCGATGAAGATCTCCGAGCAGGGGCCGCAGGGGCCGGTATCGCCCATCTGCCAGAAATTGTCGGAGGTCCCGATCCGGATGATCTTGTCGTCGGAGAAGCCGGCGATCTTCTTCCACAGGCCTGCGGCCTCGTCGTCGTCGGCGTAGACGGTGACGAGGAGCTTGTCGGGCTTGAGGCCGAACTCCTTGGTGATCAGCGTCCAGGCCAGCTCGATCGCGCGGTCCTTGAAGTAGTCGCCGAACGAGAAGTTGCCGAGCATCTCGAAGAACGTGTGGTGGCGCGCGGTGTACCCGACATTGTCGAGGTCGTTGTGCTTGCCGCCGGCCCGCACGCATTTCTGCGCCGTCGTCGCCCGGTCGTAGGCGCGCTTCTCCATCCCGGTGAAGACGTTCTTGAACTGCACCATGCCGGCGTTCGTGAACATCAGCGTCGGGTCGTTCTTCGGCACGAGGCTCGAGGACGGCACGACCTCGTGGCCCGCCTTGGCGAAGTAGTCGAGGAAGGTCGACCGGATCTCGTTGACGCCGCTCATCGGGGCTGACTCTGGCAGTACGGACGGGAAAGGGCGGCCGCGCGTCATCCGCCCGGCGCCCGCATGGCGCCCTCTTAAGGAGGGATGCCGCGCGAGTCACGGGCGGCCTGCCCCGAAATCTCCACGGGACGCCGCAACTCGGCCACAAGCGCGGCCGTGTTGTCGCCACATCTGTCAAGCGATGGTGAGTCCGTAGCGCCACAGCGGCGTGTGGAGAGTCGGGATAACGATGCAGGGCCGCACGGTCGGATCGCCGAGGACCATCACCGGCAAGCAGGGCCATTTCGGCTCGGGCCGCGCCGACGTGATCGCCGCACAGCCCATGCTGGGCCGTGCCCATGGCAGCCGCCCCGCGCTGTTCCGCTCCCTGCTCACCGTCTCGATGATCGCCGGCGGCCTCAGCGCCGCGCTGATCGGGTCGGGCGTGGACCTCGCCAAGGTCGGCCTGTCGCCGGCCGTGTCGGTCGCGGAGGCCGCCACCGAGCTCCCGATGCCGCGCCCGCGCATCCACACCGTCGCCCTCAGCACCCCGCTGGAGCAGACGCCGCTGCGCGCCGCCGCGAGCTTCGCCCCGGTGCACGACCTCGACACCGAGCTCGGCTCCAACACGGTCGACCGCGTGTCGTACGACTTCCTGCTCTCCGAGAGCGCCGTCGGCGACCCGAACGACATCCTCGAGTTCGGCCCGATGAAGATCCGGCGCCACCTCGTGCAGACGATTGTCCGGGCGGCCCAGGCCGTCCAGACCGATCCGGTGCTGCTGATGGCGGTAGCCGACAAGGAATCGAGCTTCGTCACGGCGGTCCAGGCCAAGACCTCCTCGGCGACGGGCCTCTACCAGTTCATCGAGCGGACCTGGCTCGGCGTGGTTCGCGACTTCGGCGCCAAGTACGGGCTGGAGAAGGACGCCGCGCTGATCACCTCCGACGCCAACGACCGGCCGGTGATCACCGATCCGGCGGAGCGGGCCAGGGTGCTGGAACTGCGCCGCGACCCGTACCTCTCGGCGCTGATGGCCGGCGAGATGCTGAAGCGGGACGCGGCCCGCATCGCCCTGCGCATCGGCCGCGAGCTGACCCTCGGCGAGGTCTACCTCGCCCACTTCCTCGGACCGGACGACGCCGAGGAGTTCCTCGCCAACGTCGTGAACAAGCCGGCCGCCGCCGCGGCGGCCCTGCTCCCGGGGCCGGCCCGGGCCAACCGCTCGATCTTCTTCGCCGCCGGGCGCTTCGTCGGGCGCGGCCGCCACCGCAAGCCCCTGAGCCTGTCGGTCGCGCAGGTGCACGAGAAGTTCGAGGCGATGATGAGCACCCGCGGGACGCGCTACCAGAACGTCCGCCAAGTCTCTGGAATCATGGCGTATGCCGACGCCGACGCCGGGCTCGCCACGCAGTAACGGCTCTGTGACGCCGGGCGGGATTCCGAACGCCCGGCGCAACCAGCGGCGGATTGCCGACTTTCCTCCTTCGAGCGCCGCATCCTCGGGCGGCGCGGAAGTCGACTTCGGGGGGAGTCCTTGAAAAAGCACCAGACGAGCGCACCCCTGCCGCTCACCGATACGCTGTCACCGGGTATTCCGCTCGATCAGATCGGTCAGAAACTGGCGTCGTTCTACGATGATCTGGTCACCGAGGGTGTGCCCGAACACCTCGCGGCCCTGGTCCGCCGCGTGCGGCAGAACGAGAGCGACGAGGCCGCCCCGGGCGCGCCGAGCGTCGTGGCGGCCGAGGCCGGTCCGCCGCGTCTCGCGCTCGTCGTGGAGGACGATCCCGAGATCCGCGCGCTCGCCGAGACCCTCTTGGAGGAAACCGAACTCGACGTGGTCGGGTGCGACAGCGCCGAGGCCGCCCTGTCGGTCCTCCAGGCGCGCGGGGGCGACGTCGCCCTCGTCTTCGCCGACGTCCGGCTGGCCGGCGAGATGGACGGGCTCCAGCTCGCCCGCGCGGTGGCGACCCTGTGGCCCCGGGCCCGTCTGGTGATCACCTCGGGCCACGGCATTCCCCGCCCCGAGCTGCCGGCCGAGGCCGTCTTCATCGCCAAGCCGTGGCGCCCCCTCGACGTGCTGGTCGAGGCCGAGCGCGCCGCCGCCGACCCGGCCCCGCCGGTGGTCTGAGGCGTTCCGCGCGGCAGGGCCCGGCCCTTGCATCGCCGGTGACCGCGTCGGCGCGAGCCCGGAGCCTGCGACTTGCCGATCCTCTCCGTCCGCCACCGCACGGTCTACCGGTACCGGCGTCCGGTCGCCTTCGGCGAGCACCGGATCATGTTCCGGCCGCGCGACAGCTACGATCAGCGGCTGATCGCGGCGACCCTCGACATCGCCCCGGAGCCGGCCGCCCTGCGCTGGCTGTTCGACGTGTTCGGCAACTGCGTGGCGGTCGCCACCTTCGACACCCGCGCCGAGACCCTGACCTTCGACTGCGGCATCACCCTCGACCACACCCCGGAGCACGCGCCGGTCTTCCCCCTGGCGCCGCACGCGACCCACTACCCGTTCGGCTACGGGGCCGAGGACATGCCGGACCTCGCCCGCTCCATCGAGCGGCAATGGCCGGACCCGCGGCACGAGGTCGATGCCTGGGCGCGGAGCTTCCTGCCGCCGCAGGGTCGTATCCCGACGCAGGAGCTGCTGGCCGCGATGACGCGCAGCGTGCGGGCGAACTTCACCTACCTCGCCCGCTCCGAGAAGGGCGTGCAGGACCCGCTCACGACCCTGCGCACGAAGCTCGGCTCGTGCCGGGACTTCGCGGTGCTGATGATGGAGGGCGTCCGGGCGCTCGGCATGGCCGCCCGCTTCGTCTCCGGATACCTCTACAACCCGCGCAACGACCGGGCGCGCCACGTCGGGGGCGGCTCCACCCACGCCTGGCTGCAGGTCTACCTCCCGGGCGCCGGCTGGGTCGAGTTCGACCCGACCAACGGCATCGTGGGCAACCGCGACCTGATCCGCGTGGCGGTGACCCGCGATCCGGCCCAGGCCGTGCCGCTGCACGGCTCATTCTTCGGCCTCGCCAGCGACGATCTCGGCATGCGCGTCGACGTCGACGTGGTGGAACTGCCGGCCGACGGGCCGGCGGCCCGAACCGTGCAGGGGCCGGAGACGTCCCTGGCGCGTTGAGTTCGCGCGCACCCGGACCCGGAACGAGCGTGCGTGGCGACTCCGCGCGGACGGCGACAGAGCAAGGTGGCCCCGATGAAGATCAGGACCGGTTTCGATATCGCTTTCACGCTGTCGCAGCCGACACCGATGATCCTGATGCTGAGCGTCCATCCCTCGCGGATCGACGACGTGCTGACCCCGCACGCGATCGGGTTCGATCCGCCGCTCGAGGCGCGGACGTACCGGGACGGCTTCGACAACATCTGCCACCGCATCGTCGCGCCGCCCGGTCAGCTGACCATCGCGGCCGACTTCACGGTCGAGGATTCGGGCGAGCCCGATCCGGTCGTGCCGGACGCCCGGCAGATCCCGGTCCAGGACCTGCCCGACGACGTCCTGATCTTCCTCCTGGGCTCGCGCTACTGCGACACCGACAAGCTCTCGCAGACCGCGTGGTCCCTGTTCGGCGGCACGCCGGAGGGCTGGGCCCGCGTCCAGGCGATCGTCGACTACACGCACGAGCGGATCCGCTTCGACTATCAGCGCGCCGACGCGACCCGGAGCGCGCACGACGCCTTCATGCAGCGCGAGGGCGTGTGCCGGGACTTCGCGCACCTGGCGATCACCCTGTGCCGGTGCATGAACATCCCGGCGCGCTACGCCACCGGCTACCTCGGCGATATCGGCGTGCCGAAGGACCCGGCGCCGATGGATTTCTCCGCGTGGTTCGAGGTCTTCCTCGAAGGGCCAGAGGGGCCGCGCTGGTACACGTTCGACGCCCGCCACAACCGGCCCCGCATCGGCCGCATCGTCATGGCCCGCGGCCGCGACGCCACCGACTGCGCCATCTCGACCAACTTCGGCTACGCCCACCTCGCGCGCTTCGACGTCCACACGGACGAGGCCCCCTGAGCCGCGCACGCGTTCGTGATATCGCGCACCGCACGGCCAAGCCGGCCTGCGTATTCCGCCGGACAGCAAATTCCGGGCGGAAGTATGGAACTGCCAGCCTATGCTCACGCTTGTAATGGCAAAGGTTATTGCACAGGTAGGCCACTCATGAAGACCACGGTCACCGCACTCGCCGCGCTCCTGGGCGTGTCTGTTCTTGCCGCCACGCCCGTCCTCGCCGCTTCGTCGTACGATCCCTTCGGCACGGATAATGCCGACGAGTACTACTCCGATCAGGGACAGTACGGTTACCAGGGCTCTTACGCCCCGGGCTACGGCCAGGGCGTGCAGGCCGCGCCGCAGGCGCAGGTCCAGCCGATCCCCCGCGAGATCGTCGCGTTCAACGCGCCCTACGCGCCCGGCACGATCGTGGTCTCCACCGCCGAGCGGCGCCTGTACTACGTGCTCGGCAACGGTGAGGCGATCCGCTACGGCGTCGGCGTCGGCCGTCCGGGCTTCAGCTGGAGCGGCACCAACAAGATCACCGCCAAGCGCGAGTGGCCGTCGTGGACGCCCCCGAAGGCCATGATCGCCCGTCGTCCCGACCTGCCGCGCTACATGGCGGGCGGCATCGAGAACCCCCTCGGCGCCCGGGCCATGTATATCGGCAGCACCGAGTACCGCATCCACGGCTCCAACGAGCCGGACACGATCGGTCAGGCGGTCTCGTCGGGCTGCATCCGGATGACCAACGACGACGTCACCGACCTGTACGAGCGCGTGAAGGTCGGCGCCAAGGTCGTCGTCCTGAACTGAGCGCGCGGCGCGGGATCACCCGCGCCCCTAGCCCGCCTGTGCCGCACGGGCCGCGTCATCCCACCCGGGCGCGCGGCCCGTCGCGTGTGCGGTCGCCTGCGCGGGGCTGCGCCTCAGGGAACGACGCGGCCGACGGCCGTCTGCGGCGGGCTGAACGAGGCGATCGGCATGTCGCAGAAGCAGCGCACGCCGAGGGGCCGCGGCCCCGGCAGCGGGCAGGAGTACGGCTTCGGGCCGGTGATTCCCTGCTGGACGGCGTCGCAATTGTAGCCGACCGGGGCGCGCTGCGCCCGGCGCGGGACCGGCCGGTAACCGCCGTCGTAGCCCGGATCGTCGTAGTACTGGGCGAAGGCCGCGCTACTCGGAGCGACGGCGGCGAGCGCCAGGGCGGCGACCGCCAGACGGAGAGGTCCACGCAGGCCGGATCGGCCGGAAACAGTGAGGCGCATCCCTGAACCCTTCACTCGGCGCGGACCCAACGCGTCCGCCCGGCGGCTCTCGGCGGCAATACCGGCGAAAACGAGACGGCCCGCCCCCGGATTGGGAGCGGGCCGCGGCCCCGTTCGTCGGTGCGAGCGTCAGTGCGACGCGCGCTCGGCGGCGTCCTGGGCGTTCTGGGCCGTCTGCTTCGCGGCGTCCTGGCCCTGCTCCATGGCCTTGCGGGCCTCGTCGGCACCCTGCTGCATCGCCGACTTGGCGCGCTCGGCGCCCTGCTGCATCGCGCTCTGCGCGAGGCCGCTGAACTCCTTCGCCTGGGCCTGGATGGCGGCGAACTGGCTGCGGACGAACTCGGCCTGGTGCTGCATCGCCTCCTGCATGTCCCTGGAGCGGACGAGCTTCTGGGCGAGGTCGAAGGCCGCGTTCACGTTCTGCTCGGCATACTCGAAGCCGCGCGAGGACGCGTCCAGCGCGTTGGAGCGCGCCAGCTCGGCAGAGCCCTGCACGGTGTCGGCGGTGCGGCGAGCCGCGCCGATGAAGCTGTCGAACGCCTTCCGGGCCTGCTCGACGCTCTTCTCGGCGAAGTCGCGCATCTCGGCCGGAACTTCGTAGTTCGGGGGGTTGCTCATACGTCGTCTCCTCTCTTCATTGGCCTGTGGATGGCGCTTTGTGCGGTGCACAATAACTGATTCGCCGCCATATGCCACCCGCGCTCACGGCGTTAAGGTTGACATAACGTAAACGTGTGACGGTTGCGCCGAGAGTCCAGCGCCGCGGCGCGGGGGAGTTTACAATAGGGCTACGGTCGCGCGCGTTTCTCGGGCAAAGCGGGACCGTTGAGCGTCAGGATCGCGTTAGGGTTCGAGGTCGCGGGCTTTGGAGACGACAGTGACACCGACGGCCGCTGCAGCCCCGCCCGGGCTGGGGACTGCCTTCGCGATCTGGGAGCGCCTGCCCGCGCTGGCGGCCGCTCTGGGCGCGCGCGACGCCGTGCATCTCGTGATCGACCCGTCGGAGGCCCGGATCCTGTCCGCGTCCGAAGCGGCGGCGGGTCTCGCCGCGGTTCTGGACGGCCCGGCCCTCGCCGACCTGACCCGTCAGATCGCGACCGCGGTGGCGGGCGACGCCGCGCCCCGCCTCGCGCGCCTGCGCCTCGATGTCCGCCGGATCGCGCCGCCGGTCCTGTGCTGGCTGGCGCGCGGCGCGCAGGCCGACGGCCGGCCCGCGATCCTCGTCGTGCCGACCGCGCCGGTGGCGGCTGGCCGCGCGCGTCCGATCCGCCCGTTCGATCCACCGGTCGACGCGCCCGCTGGGCATACCGTGGCGGCGCGGGCGCTTCCCCAGGAGCCGCAATCGCCTCCGGCGACGCCGCTCCGGCGCGACGACCGCTTCCTCTGGCGCCTGGATGCCGCGGGTGTCCTGACGACCCTCACAGGCCCGGAGGCGCTCGCCGGGCTGGTCGGGCAGCGCTGGCAGGATCTGGCCGAGAGCGGGCGCCTCTCCGGCGCCGACGCCGTGCTGGCGGCCCTGCGCGACCGGCGCACCTTCCGCGGGGAACCGGCGGTCCTCGATGCCGGCACCGGGGCGTTCCGGGTCGACCTGTCCGGAGCCCCACTCGGGCGGGGCGACGCGGCCTTCTCGGGCTTCGGCGGCTTCGGCCTGATCCGCAGCGCCCCGCCCGGCAGCCCGAGACCGGTCGCGACGCCGGAGCCGATCCCGGAGCCCATGCCCGAGCGCGTTCCCGAGCGCGTTCCCGAGCCCGTGCCCTCCGCGACGCCGGAGCCGGCAAGGTCCGAGGTTACCAAGCCCGCTGCCGTCCCGGCCGGGACCGGCAACGCCGCGATACCTGTCGCGATTCCTGTCGCGGTCGACGCGGATCCCGTCGCCGCGCCACTGTCGAACGACGAGCACGCCGCGTTCCGCGAGATCGCCCGCGCGCTGGGCGCCCGCTACGCCGGTGACGAGGCCGGATCGGGGTCGCCCCGGACCGCGGGAGGGGCGGTGATGCCGTTCCCGGCGCCGCAGGCCGGTCCGGCGGAGACCAGCGCGACCGCCGCGGATCCCGATGTCGAGACCGGGACGGCGGAGGCCGAGCCGGTCGCCGACGCGCCGCCGTCCCCGGAATCCGATCTCCTCGGCGGATTGCCGGTGCCGGTGCTGGTCCATCGCGACGGAGCGATCGTCGCGACGAACCGCGCCTTCCTCGATCTGACCGGCCACCCCGACCTGCCGAGCCTCGCGCGCCTCGGTCTTCCGGGATTGCTGCCCGGCCTCCCCCCGGCGGAGACGGTCGACCCATCCGCGCGCCGGACGACCGTCGCGACGGCCGACGGCGGCGCCCGTCCCGTCGAAATCCGGGCCGGCGCCCTCCCCTGGTCGGGCGCGACCGCGACGTGCCTGGTCGTGCGCCCGGTCGAGGACGCCGACATGGCCGACGCCCTCACGGCCGAGCGCCTCGCCCGCGCCGCTGAGACCGAACGGACGGCCAGCGCCGAGGCGACTCTGGACGCGCTGGAAACAAGCGTCGTCACGGTCGACGGGGCCGGGCGCATCGTCGCGCTGAACCGCGCGGCGGCCAGCCTGTTCGGCTGCGATCCGCGCGAGATCGTCGGCAGCAGCTTCGTCACGCTCTTCGACCGGGAGAGCGTCCTGACGGTCGCCGATGCCCTGAGGGGCACCGCCCCGGGGCGGCGGATCGTGCGCATCGACGGCGCTCCGATGTCGTTGACCGTGGCGGCGACGGCGGGCCGGCGCGTGGCCCAGATCGCCCGAGCCGAGGACGAGGCCCTCGCGCGGAGCGCGGAGGGCGGCCAGGAGCCCGCGCCGGGCCGCGCCGATGCCCTCGACCGGCTCGGCTGCGCCGTCCGCGAGCCCGTGTCCGGGATCGTCGACCTGGCCGGCGCGATGCTGAAGGAACCGTTCGGCCCCCTCGGCGACGCGCGCTACCGGGGCTGCCTCGCCGAGATCAAGGCCTCGGGCGAGGCGATGCTGGAGCGCGTCGGGAAACTCCTGGACCTCGCCGCCGTCGAGGCCGGCGCGCTCCACTTGGAGCCGCGCGCCCTCGACCTCAACGACGTCGTGGCGAGCTGTGTCGCCCAGCTCCAGGCGGAGGCGGCGCGGGGGCGCATCGTGATGCGGACGAGCTTCTCGACCGATATCGGCGACCTGGAGGCCGACGAGCGCTCGGTCAGCCGCGCGGCCAGCTTGGTGATCGAGAACGCGATCCGACGCTCCACGGCCGGCAGCCAGATCATCGTGTCCACCGGGTCCGCCGAGCGCGCGGGGATCGCCGTGCGGGTGCGCGAGACCGGCGCCGGCCACGCGCCGCGGGCGGCAGCGCCGCAGGGCGATGTCGAGGACGGGCTGGCGCTGCCGCGGGCGCTCGTGGAGGCCAATGGCGGGCGCCTGCAGCTCTCCGCCCGACCGGAAGACGGCACGCTCGTGGAGATCATCATGCCCGCGCGGCGGGCGGCCAACGGCTAGGGGTGAGCGCCCCCCACCCCCGCGGGGCGGAAACAGAGGGCCGCCGGTGACAGCGGGCTCGGGCGCGCGCGCTTGACAGCGCAGCATCGAAGCCCCAATCAGCCCTTACATTGCGCCCAATCTATTCACGGGAATTGAGCTGCGCAGGAGCGCGCCAAACTGCGATGATATCGTCATCGTAGATTGGCGGCTACGTTACTTTGGAAGTCCTGGCTGCGCGGCGGAGACCGCGATACGATCGGGCGCCAAAACAGGGATGGGACGCCATGGTAGGCAAGGTGATCGAGGTTCAATCCGCGTGGCGCGAGGGTGCGCACGTGGACGATGCCAAGTACCGGGAGATGTACGCGGCTTCGGTCGCCGATCCCAACGCGTTCTGGGCCGAGCACGGCAAGCGCATCGACTGGATGAAGCCGTTCTCGACGGTGAAGAACACCAGCTTCGAGCCCGGCAAGGTCTCGATCAAGTGGTTCGAGGACGGCAAGACCAACGTCGCCCATAACTGTATCGATCGCCATCTCGAGACCCGCGGCGACCAGACCGCGATCATCTGGGAAGGCGACAACCCCGACGAATCCAAGCACATCACCTACCGCGAGCTGCACGCGCAGGTCTGCCGGATGGCCAACGTCCTGCGCAACCGCGGCGTCGGCAAGGGCGACCGCGTCACGCTCTACATGCCGATGGTCCCGGAGGCCGCCTACGCGATGCTCGCCTGCGCGCGGCTCGGGGCGATCCACGCCATCGTGTTCGGCGGCTTCTCGCCGGATTCCCTCGCCTCGCGCATCCAGGGCTGCGGCTCCAAGGTGGTGATCACCGCCGACGAGGGCCTGCGCGGAGGCCGCAAGGTGCCGCTGAAGGCCAATGTCGACGAGGCGATCAAGCGTCTCGGGACCGACCTCGTCGACCACGTGATCGTCGTGCGCCGCACCGGCGGCAGCGTCGCCATGGAGGCGGGCCGGGACGTCTACTACGACGAGGCCGCCGAGCAGGTGACGGACGAGTGCCCCGCCGTGGCGGTGGAGGCCGAGCACCCGCTCTTCATCCTCTACACCTCCGGCTCGACCGGGCAGCCGAAGGGCGTGGTGCACACCACCGGCGGTTACCTCGTCTACGCGTCGATGACGCACGAGTACGTCTTCGATTACCGCGAAGGCGACGTGTACTGGTGCACCGCCGATGTCGGCTGGGTCACGGGCCACAGCTACATCGTGTACGGGCCGCTCGCGAACGGCGCCACGACGCTGATGTTCGAGGGCATCCCGACCTACCCGTCGACCTCCCGGTTCTGGGAAGTGGTCGACAAGCACAAGGTCAACATCTTCTACACGGCGCCGACCGCGATCCGCTCGCTGATGGGCGGCGGCGAGGGACCGGTGAAGAAGACCTCGCGGCAATCGCTCCGCGTGCTGGGCTCCGTGGGCGAGCCGATCAACCCGGAAGCCTGGGAGTGGTACTACAACGTCGTCGGCGACCAGCGCTGCTCGATCGTCGACACGTGGTGGCAGACCGAGACCGGCGGCATCCTGATCACCCCGCTGCCGGGCGCCACCGCCCTGAAGCCGGGCTCGGCGACCCGGCCGTTCTTCGGCGTGAAGCCCGAGATGGTCGACGCCGAGGGCAAGGTCCTGGAGGGCGCCTGCGAGGGCAATCTCTGCATCGCCGATTCCTGGCCGGGCCAGATGCGCACGGTCTACGGCGACCACGAGCGCTTCGAGCAGACCTACTTCTCGACCTACCCGGGCAAGTACTTCACCGGCGACGGCGCCCGCCGCGATGCGGACGGCTACTACTGGATCACCGGCCGGGTCGACGACGTCATCAACGTCTCGGGCCACCGGATGGGCACCGCCGAGGTCGAGTCGTCCCTGGTCGCCCACCCGAAGGTGGCCGAGGCCGCGGTGGTGGGCTACCCGCACAACGTGAAGGGCCAGGGCATCTACGCCTACGTGACCCTGAACGACGGCGAGGAGGGCGACGACGCCCTGCGCAAGGAGCTCGTGACCTGGGTCCGCAAGGATATCGGGCCGATCGCCTCGCCGGACCTGATCCAGTTCGCGCCCGGCCTGCCCAAGACTCGCTCGGGCAAGATCATGCGCCGGATCCTGCGCAAGATCGCCGAGGACGATTTCAGCTCGCTCGGCGACACCTCGACGCTCGCCGAGCCGGCCGTCGTCGACGACCTGATCGAGAACCGGCAGAACCGGGGCTGATCGCACCCGCGCCGCCCCGGCGGCGCGGGTTCGGACCGGGGCGGGTGCCGGGGCGGCGCCCGCTCCCAACAAGAACCACGAGTCTCAACGCGAAGAACCGGGGGGCCAGAGCAGGCCCTCGCGGGAGGAACACCCATGAGCGGCACGACACTGAACACCCGAGGGCGCGCGGCGCCCCCGGGACCACGCCCACGCGAGACCGCCGCCGATCCGCAGGTCGAGCGGATCGCCCGAACCCCCGAGTTCCAGCAGCTCGTTCACGAGCGCACCCGCTTCGCCTGGATCCTGACGATCCTGATGCTGGTCGTCTATTTCGGCTTCATCGGCCTGATCGCCTTCGACAAGTCGCTCCTCGCCGTGAAGGTCGGCGGCACCGCCTCCCTCGGCCTGTTCGCGGGCGTGTTCGTGATCCTGTTCGCCTTCGCGCTCACGGGGGTCTACGTCGCCCGGGCCAACACGCGCTTCGACGCGCTGAGCGAAGCCCTGAAGCGGAGCGTGGCCCGATGAACCGCCTCCTCCTCGGCCTGACGCTCGCCACCATCGTCGCGAGCGCCGCCTACGCGGCCGGCCCGGATCTCGGTGCCGTCGCGCAATCGGCCACGAACTGGCCGGCCATCCTGATGTTCCTGTTCTTCGTGCTGCTGACGCTCGGCATCACCTACAAGGCCGCCAAGGGCACCAAGTCGGCCGCCGACTTCTACGCGGCGGGCGGCGGCATCTCGGCCGGGACGAACTCGCTCGCGATCGCCGGCGACTACATGTCGGCGGCCTCGTTCCTCGGCATCTCCGGCCTCGTCTACACCTCGGGCTTCGACGGGCTGATCTACTCGACGGGCTTCCTGGTCGGCTGGCCGATCGTGCTGTTCCTGATCGCGGAGCGCCTGCGCAACCTCGGCAAGTTCACCTTCGCCGACGTGGCGAGCTTCCGCCTCGACCAGACCGCGATCCGCATCATCTCGGCGGTGGGCACCCTGGTGGTGGTGGCCTTCTACCTGATCGCCCAGATGGTCGGCGCGGGGAAGCTGATCCAGCTCCTGTTCGGCCTGCCCTACCTCTACGCGGTGATCATCGTCGGCGTCCTGATGATCGTCTACGTCGCCTTCGGCGGCATGAAGGCGACCACCTGGGTGCAGGTGATCAAGGCCTGCCTGCTGCTCGGCGGCGCGACCTTCATGGCCGGCGCGGTTCTGTACAAGTACGGCTTCAACCCGGAATTGCTGTTCGCCAGCGCCGTTCAGGTCCACCCGAAGGGCGAGGCGATCATGGCGCCGGGCGGTCTGGTGTCGAACCCGGTCGAGGCGATCTCGCTCGGCGTCGGCCTGATGTTCGGCACCGCCGGCCTGCCGCACATCCTCATGCGGTTCTTCACGGTCTCGGACGCCCAGGCCGCCCGCAAGTCGGTGTTCTACGCCACCGGCCTGATCGGATACTTCTACATCCTGACCTTCATCATCGGCTTCGGCGGCATCGCGCTGCTGATGTCGGACCCGGTCTACTTCAAGCTCGGGCCGGCCGGCGCCTTCGACAAGCTGAAGGACATGATCGGCGGCACCAACATGGTGGCGGTGAACCTCGCCAACGCGGTGGGCGGGCCGTACTTCCTCGGCTTCATCTCCGCGGTGGCCTTCGCGACGATCCTAGCGGTCGTCGCCGGGCTCACGCTCGCCGGGGCCTCGGCGATCAGCCACGACCTCTACGCCCAGGTGATCGCCCGCGGGCGCACCACCGAGAAGCACGAGGTCAACCTGTCGAAGATCTCGGCGGTGGTGATCGGGATCGTGGCGATCTACCTCGGCTACGTGTTCGAGAACCAGAACGTCGCCTTCATGGTCGGTCTCGCCTTCGCGGTGGCGGCGAGCTGCAACTTCCCGGTGCTGGCCATGTCGATCCTGTGGCGCGGCACCACCACCTGGGGCGCGCTCGCCGGCGGCCTCGTCGGCCTGCTCGCGGCGGTCATCATGGTGGTGCTGTCGAAGGCCGTGTGGGTGACCACGCTGGGCAATCCCGCCCCGCTCTTCCCCTACGACAACCCGGCGCTGTTCTCGATGCCGCTGGCCTTCGCGACGATCTGGATCGTGTCTCTCGTGGACAAGTCCCGCCGGGCCCAGCGCGAGCGGGCCGCCTTCGAGGCGCAGTACGTGCGCTCCGAGACCGGCATCGGGGCGGCCGGCGCGCACGCGCACTGACGGCCTTCCGAAGCGTCGAACGGGCGGAGGGCGCGGCGCGAGCCGCGCCCTTCGTCGTTCCGGTGACAACTGCGTACGCGCCCATGTTGATGAAGGTCTTCACAATCGCTTTACCGGTTGACCGCCCTGATCGGTGCGATAACGCATAGGTGATCTGCGCCGTGCGCAGAACCGTCCGGGAATCGGGCCGGTAAGGGGGCGATCCGTGTCGCGGGCCGCCCGAATGCGTCTGGGAGGACCTGTTTCATGGCTGTGGCAACCGCGAGTGCGCGGACAGGGGACGCCGCGAGGCCGATGACGTCGGCCGAGAAGCGGGTGATCTTCGCGTCCTCGCTTGGCACCGTGTTCGAGTGGTACGATTTCTATCTCTACGGCTCTCTGGCGGCGATCATCGGCGCGCAATTCTTCTCGGCCTACCCACCGGCCACGCGCGACATCTTCGCCCTGCTGGCCTTCGCGGCCGGCTTCATCGTCCGCCCGTTCGGCGCCCTCGTGTTCGGCCGCGTCGGCGACCTCGTCGGCCGCAAGTACACCTTCCTCGTCACGATCCTGATCATGGGTCTGTCGACCTTCATCGTCGGCATCCTGCCCAACGCGGCGACCATCGGCATCGCGGCCCCGATCATCCTGATCGTCCTGCGCCTCGCCCAGGGCCTCGCGCTCGGTGGCGAGTACGGCGGCGCGGCGACCTACGTGGCCGAGCACGCCCCCAACGGCCGGCGCGGCTTCTACACGAGCTGGATCCAGACGACCGCGACCCTGGGCCTGTTCCTGTCGCTGATGGTGATCCTGGCGACCCGGACCATCACCGGCGAGGCCGCCTTCGCCGAGTGGGGCTGGCGCATCCCGTTCCTGGTCTCGGTGCTGCTGCTCGGCATCTCGGTCTGGATCCGCCTCCAGCTCTCCGAATCGCCGGCCTTCCAGAAAATGAAGGAGGAGGGCAAGACCTCCAAGGCGCCGCTCACCGAGGCGTTCGGCCAGTGGCGGAACGCGAAGTTCGCGATCATCGCCCTGTTCGGCCTCGTCGCCGGCCAGGGCGTGGTCTGGTACACGGGCCAGTTCTACGCGCTGTTCTTCCTGCAATCGATCCTGAAGGTCGACGGCTACACGGCCAACCTGCTGATCGCGTGGTCGCTGCTCTTCGGCACCGGCTTCTTCGTGGTCTTCGGCTGGCTGTCCGACAAGATCGGCCGCAAGGTCATCATCCTGGCGGGCTGCGCGATCGCGGCGGCGACGTTCTTCCCGATCTTCAAGGGGATCACCTCGACGGCCAACCCGAAGCTCGAGGCCGCGATCGAGAACGTGAAGGTGACGGTGACGGCCGATCCGGCCGCCTGCGGAACCCTGTTCAACCCGGTCGGGACCCGGGTGTTCACCCAGCCCTGCGACCTCGCCCGCGACTTCCTGTCGAAGTCGTCGGTCCGCTACTCGACCGCCCCCGGCGCGGCCGGCCAGCCCACCACGATCCGGGTCAACGACACCGAGATCCCGTACCCGCAGGGCGGCAACGTCGAGGCCAACAAGGCCACGACCGCCGCGCTGCAGGCCGCGGGCTACCCGAAGGCCGGCGACCCCGAGATCGTCAAGATGTCGAACCCGTTCGACATCTTCCGGCCGCAGGTCGCGCAGGTGATCGGCCTGCTGTTCATCCTCGTGCTCTTCGTCACGATGGTCTACGGCCCGATCGCCGCCATGCTGGTGGAGCTGTTCCCGACCCGGATCCGCTACACCTCGATGTCGCTGCCCTACCATATCGGCAACGGCTGGTTCGGCGGCCTCCTGCCGGCGACCGCCTTCGCCATGGTGGCCCAGACCGGCGACATCTATTTCGGCCTCTGGTACCCGATCGTCATCGCGGTCGCGACAGTGATCATCGGCGTGTTCTTCGTGCCGGAGACCAAGGATCGCGACATCTTCGCCGACACCTGATCGGCGCGAGCCGGCCGGACCGAGGTCCGGCGCGTGTCAAAGACGCCCAGGCAGCTCACGCTGCCTGGGCGTTCTCGTTCGTACGGCACGACGCGGCCGTCCCCCTTGTGTCGAGCCTGCAACGCGGCGGCGAAATAGCGACCCGTGCGGTTCCTCACGGATTGCGTTTCGTCTGATCCTATACGGATGTGTCAAGTATCGAGGCCCGGCGGAAACAGGCCTCCACCGACCGGATCCGGAGCGTCAATTGTCCTGGTTCAAAATTTTGATGTTGCGAGAGGCGACTTATTGCAACTGCAAGTAATCTTACCGGCGACCCTGAGCTCATCGAGGGCGCGCCCGTCACCCGAGCCTGGACAAGATTTAACCTGCCGACAATCGGCCCGGTGGAACCCGATGCGGTACGAGCCCGTATCGGCTTTCCCTCCGCACCGGGCCCCTGGGATATCGAACGTGAATACCGTCCTGACACTTCTGCGCAGTCAGCCCGGCACGAAGCCACCGCTTCTCCTTGTGATTACCTGGTCCCTCGTCGCCGCTGGGCTCTGGATCCTGATCAACGGGTACGCCGGACGGCTGGTCTGGTGGTGGTGATGCGCCTCACCGCCCCCGATCGCTCTCGGGGTACCCGGTGAGATAGGCGCCGAGGAGATACCCGGCCTGATGCGCGGTGAGATATCCCAACACGATCAGGACGCGCAGCAGGTCGATCCCGTAGACCGACACGAAGATCGTCGTGGCGGTGAACAGGATCACCGACGAGGTCAGGGCAAGGATGATCACCGAGTAGGATCGGCCGAGAAGCCATCCCACGAGAAACAACAGCGCTGCGACCACCATCTCGTCACTCGACCCGGAGCTGTTCCAGGAAGTTCTCCACGCGAGCTTCCGGCGCATTTCCCCGCGATGATGGCGTGCGGCCGAGAAAATTTCAACCCGCGGCGCAGACACCGCGCCTATTCGACAAGTTTGGAATATTACACCCGTAATGTTGCACCAAAGATAGTTTTCCCGGACGCCGACCATTCATTGCCGAGCTTGGTCGAGCAACGCGTCTGTTCACGGCAATGCTGGGCGGAAGCGCCCGCTCGGCAAACAATCGACCCGGCCGATCCGATCGCGGCGTATCGTTAACGCGGCGCGGCGACGCGACCGCGGGCGTTCCGGGGCGTCCGGACCGGTGCGGCCGCCCCCGAGGTGGCGCGCCGTCCCGGAGGGCGGGAGACGGCCCGCCGGCTCAGTGCCGGAAGTGGCGGTGCCCCGTCAGGACCATGGCGAGACCGGCCTCGTCGGCCGCCGCGACCACGTCCGCGTCGCGCATCGAGCCGCCGGGCTGGATCACCGCGGTGGCGCCCGCCTCGGCGGCCGCCATGAGGCCGTCCGCGAACGGGAAGAACGCGTCCGACGCCACCACCGAGCCGACAGCGAGGCTCTCGGCCAGCCCGAGACGCTTCGCCCCCTCGGCGGCCTTCCAGGCGGCGATGCGCGAGGAATCGACCCGGGACATCTGGCCCGCGCCGATGCCGACCGTGGCGCCGGCCTTCGCGTACACGATGGCGTTCGACTTCACGTGCTTGGCCACCCGGTAGGCGAACCGGAGATCGGCCAGCTCGGCCTCGGTCGGCGCGCGCCTGGTCACGACCGTGAGCGGCATGTCGTCGACGACCGCCGCGTCCCGGCTCTGAACCAGCAGCCCGCCCGCGAGGGTCCGCACGGTCTCCCCGCCGGCCCGCGGGTCGGGCACGCCGCCGGCCAGCAGCAGGCGCAGGTTCTTCTTGCCGGCCACGATGGCCGCCGCCTCGGGCGTGGCGTCGGGGGCGATGATCACCTCCGTGAAGATCTCGACGATCCGGCGGGCCGCCTCGGCGTCGAGGGTCCGGTTCAGGGCGACGATGCCGCCGAACGCGGAGGTCGGGTCGCAGCTCAGGGCCCGCTCGTAGGCCTCGAGCAGGCTCGCCCCCTCGGCGACGCCACAGGGGTTGGCGTGCTTGATGATGGCCACGGCGGCGGTCCGGGCCGGGTCGAACTCGGCCACGCACTCGTAGGCGGCGTCCGTGTCGTTGAAGTTGTTGTAGGACAGCTCCTTGCCCTGGAGCTGGCGGGCGGTGGCCACGCCCGCCCGGACCTTACCGGGGGCGCGGTAGAAGGCGGCCGACTGGTGGGGGTTCTCGCCGTAGCGCAGTTCCTGGCCAAGGGAACCGCCGAAGGCCCGGAAGCGGGCCGGCGCCTCGGCGCCGAAGCGGCCCGCCATCCAGTTGGCGATGGCGGCATCGTAGGAGGCGGTGCGGGCGAAGGCCTTCTGCGCCAAGCTCCGGCGCAGATCCGCGCCGAGTGCGCCGTCCTGCGCCTCGAGGGCGGCGAGGACGCCGGCATAGTCCGACACGTCGGTGACGACGGCGACGTCCGCGTGGTTCTTGGCCGCCGCGCGGATCATCGCCGGGCCGCCGATATCGATGTTCTCGATGCAGTCGGCGTCGGACCGGTCGGCCGCGATGGTCGCCTCGAACGGGTAGAGGTTGACCACGAGGAGATCGATGGCGCCGATGCCGTGGGCGGCGAGCGCGGCCTGGTGCTCCGGGTTGTCGCGGATGGCGAGCAGGCCGCCGTGGACCGCCGGGTGCAGCGTCTTGACCCGGCCGTCCATCATCTCCGGGAACCCCGTCAGGTCGGCGACCTCGGTGACCGGCAGGCCGGCCTCCTGCAGGGTCCGGTGGGTGCCCCCGGTCGAGACCAGCGCGATGCCGCGGGCGTGGAGCGCCCGGGCGAAGTCGACGAGGCCGGTCTTGTCCGAGACCGAGAGGAGCGCGCGGGAGACCCGCACCTGATCGTGCGCCATAGCTTCGTGCCGAAAGTTCGAGATTTTCCGGCGCGGTAGCATGGAAACGGTGAGCCCGGCCAGCCGGCCCTGTCCGGAGACCCGTCAGGGCGCCACGCCGCGCAGGGGCGCGGAGGCCCGACGCTCGAAGCTCCACCGGACTTCCACATCGTCGGATACCCGCAGATGAAGGACGATCTGGTCGGTCCGGCGCGGTCCGGTCAGGCCCGAGAAGTAGACGCTCTCCTCGATGGCGATCTCGGCGTTCTCGGCGCTGAACACCCAGACCTCCCCGAGCGCCGAGGCGAGTTCCAGCCCCTCCGGGACGCTGCGCACCGCGATGCCGGGATGCAGGTGGAAACGGATCGCCACGTCCTGCGGGCGCAGCCGCCGCCCGCGGCTGAGCCCCTTGCCCTGGCGCAGGAAGGCGTCGCGGCCCTCCAGGCGCGCCGTCGCGTGGAAGAGCTGCCAGCGGCGCTCGTGCACGATGCCGAATTCGGGGGCGTAGCCGTTGTGCCGGGCCGCGAGGACGACGCTGTCGGCCTCCTCGGCCCGCTCGGCCGCCACCGCCGACGGACCGCTCAGGACCACGGGCCCGCGCCGGCCGATCAGCCAGTCCGCCAGCAGCCGCTCGCCCCACCACCCGGTGCGGGTGAGGAACCGGCAGGATGAGGCGTGGGCCACCGAGGCCGTCGAATGGGCCGGCGTCGAGCGGGCGAGGAGGCGCAGATCCGCGCCGCTGGCCGGCAGGCCGCAATTGACCACGATGCGCTGCGGCCCGCTCGACATCTCGAAGGCGAGGCAGCCCGCACCGGCATTCACCGCGTAGGGCAGCGGCGGGCTGGCACCGACATCGGCGACGATCACCACCCGGCCACCCTCCAGGCGCTCGTAGCCCGAGTTCGGCGCGTGCATCAGCGGGCGGGCGAGCGCGCCGTCGTAGACCAGCAGGGTCGCGAGATGGTCCGCGTCCGTGGCGCCCATGCCGTTGAAGTGGCTCAGCGAGGCATCCGGGTGGCGGAGCAGTCGCAGCAGCGGCAGCATCCGGTCGACCGCGCGCAGGAGCGCCAGCGGCGGCTCGACGCTGCGGCTCAGGTAGCTCTGCCGCAGCGGCAGGAGGTCGAGAAGCAGCTCCATGGCGTAGCGCGGGTCGCGGGAGCGGTGGCCGCCGTCGGTCAGGATCTGCCGGTCGAGCTCCCGCGTCAGGATGCGGGTCGCCCGGCGCAGGATCGGCTGGATGCCGTCGCAGCACAGGCCGGCGTAGCAGAGCGCCACCGCGGCGTTCAGGCGCCATTGCGGCGGCACACCGCGCCGGAGGTCGCGCTCGAGCTGCTGGGCGTTGCGGCCGATCGCCTTTAGGAAGTTCTGGTAGAAGCCGTGGTCGGCCCCCTCCAGAACGAGGGGCGACTGGCACAGGAACGAGATCAGCCGGCGCGCCGCCACCGGCGTCTGGCGGGCGAGCGCCGCGTCGCCGCGGCCGGCGATGAAATCGGCCACGAAGGCGCGGGCATTGGCGCGGGCCAGCGCGGTGTCGGCGGCGCGCAGGTGGCGCAGCCAGCCGAAGCCGTAGAGCTCGTCGGCCCATTCCGGCGACGGTGCCGCGTAGTCGAAGGGCGAGCCGCCGCTCGCCGCGAGCGATCGGCCGGCGAAGACGAACAACCCGGCATAGATGTCGTCCGCGAAGGTCGCGTCGGAGGTGCGCAGGTCCTGCGGCGCGATCACCAGGCCGGCGACCCGCATCCGGGCGAGGATGTCGGGCGGGGCTGTGACGCTGGCGCCGGCGGCGCGGACCGCGCGCGCGGTCTCGCGCGCGACGAGCCGATAGAAGCGCCAGCGGTCAGGCCCCCAAGCCACGCGATCTCCGAGCTACGCGTTCTGAAGGCCCCAAGGCCTTGAGCCCTCGCGCACGAGGATCGGCTGGCACCCGTTTCGTAAGGCTAGTGGGGGCCTCTTAACCGGCGGTTTACGCTATGTCATGTCCGACGCCGTGAAGGCGAAGGATCGCGGCGGCGCGCCCTCCCGGCGGGCTAGCTCGGCATCAGCGCGGCGTCGAACGCCTTCAGGTTCGACCGCATCAGGTCGAGATACGTCGCGGCTGGGCCGTCCGGCGCCGAGAGCGCGTCGGAATAGACCTTGCCGCCGACGCGGGCGCCGCTTTCGCGGGCGATCTGCTGCATCTGGCGCGGGTCGCTGATGTTCTCGAGGAACACCGCCGGCACGCGCTCCTTCCGGATCTGGCGGATGATCGCGGCCACGTCCCGCGGGCTCGCCTCGCTGTCCGTCGACACGCCCTGCGGCGCGATGAAGCGCAGGCCGTAGGCCGCCGCGAAGTAGCCGAAGGCGTCGTGGGTCGTGATGATCCGCCGCCGCTCCGGGGGGATGCGGGCGATCGCCGCCCGGACGTCCCGCTCCAGCGCGTCGAGCTCGGCGAGGTAGGCGGCCGCCGCCGCCCGGTAGGCGTCGGCATGGGCCGGATCGACCTTGGCGAGGCCGTCCCGGATGTTCGCCACGTAGGTCCGCACGTTGGCGACGTCCTGCCAGGCATGCGGGTCCACGGCGTGGTCGCCGTGTCCGTGTCCGTGGTCGCCGTCCTCGTGGGCGTGCTCGTCCTGCGCGGGGATCGGCTTCACGCCCGCGGAGGCCACCACCACGGGGGCGCGCGTGCCGGAGGCCCGGATAAGCCGGTCGAACCAGCCCTCCAGCCCGAGGCCGTTGACGAACACGATGTCGGCTTCGGCGAGCTTGCGCGCGTCGGCCGGGGACGGGCTCAGGCCGTGCGCGTCGGAGTCCGGACCGACCAGCGTCGCCACCGTCACGTGCGATCCGCCGACCTGCCGGACGAGGTCGCCCAGGATCGAGAAGGTCGCCACCGCCCGCACCGGCCGGTCCTGCGGTGCGGCCGAGACCGGCCCCGCCGATCCGAACCACAGGGACAGGATCGCGAGCGCCGCGATCCGGAATGTTCTCGCCACGCGCCGCACCGCTCCACCTGCCGCAACCCCGTCGCGCCTGCCACTAATGTAACATTGTTACATACACAAGCGGGATACACGGCGGGTGCCCTATGCGCGGCGTTGGGCGCCGCCGCGGGCCGCGGCGACGTCCCGAGCGTGAGACGGAGATTTCCATGTCCCGACCTTTGACGGCGGCCATCCTGGTGACCGGGGCGCTCGGCCTCGGGCTCGCCGGCGCGGCGGTCGCGCGCGATCACGGACCCGAGGGCTTCCGCGGGCACGGCCGCTGGAGCGCGCTGACCCCCGAGGACCGCGCGGCCTTCACGGATGCCCGCATCGCCGCCCTGCATGCCGGCCTGAAGCTCAACGCCGACCAGGAGAAGCTGTGGCCACCGGTGGAGACGGCGATCCGCGACATGGCCAAGCTGCGCCAGCAGCGCCGCGAGGCGATGCGCGACCGGCCGAAGTTCAGCGACGACGCCCCGGCGGCGCTGCGGGCGATGGCGGACGCGGCGAGTGCGCGGGGCGACGCCCTGCGCAAGCTCGCCGACGCGTCCCAGCCGCTCTACGCCAGCCTCGACCAGGACCAGAAGCGGCGCGCCATGATCCTCGCCCGGCCGATGGGCCCGATGGGCGGCCACGGCATGCGGGGCGGCTGGCACCGGGACCGCGGTGACGATCGCGGCGACGATCACGGGCCGCGCGGCGACGGCCGCTGAGCAAAAGCCTTGATCCGCGGCGGCGGCGGCGGCAAACCGCAGCCGCCGCGCATCCTGCCCCGGGGCGGCACTGATCCGACCCGGTAGGTCTCATGGCGCGCCTTCCCGGCGACACGGCTCCCCTCCTCGCCCGGCTCTGGCGCACGTGGCTGTACCCGCACCGGGCCACCCTGGCGGTGGTGCTGGTGCTGATCGCCCTGGTCGGCGCCTCGACCGGGCTCTACCCGGCGCTGATCAAGGCCGCCTTCGACGCCTTCGACCGCAAGGACGCCGCCGCCCTCGCGTACGGACCGCTGGTGGTGATCGTCGTCACGGCCACGCGCGGCTTCGCCCTCTACGGCCAGACGGTGCTGACCAACCGGGTGGTGACCCGGGTCGAGGCCGACATGCAGGCGGCGCTCTACGGGCATCTCATCGATTCGGATCTCGCCCAGCTCGGCCGCGAGAGCCCGGCGGCGCTCACCCAGCGCTTCACCACCGACTTCGCCTTCATCAAGGAGGCGCTGACCCGCATCTCGACGGTCCTGCTCCGCGACATCGCGATGCTGATCGGGCTCGTGGCGGCGCTGATCTGGATGGATCCGGTGCTGACCCTCGTGGCCGGCGTCACGGTCCCGTTCGTGGCGGGACCGATCGGGCGGATCGGCCGGAAGCTCCGGCGGGTCTCGACCTCGACCCAGGAGCAGATGGGCGCCACCGCCAGCCTGATCTCCGAGAGCCTGCAGGGGGCCCGGGTCGCCAAGGCCTACGCGATGGAGGCCTACCTCAAGGGCCGCGCCGCGGAGGCCCTCGACGAGGTGCGGCGCCTCAAGATGAAGGCCGCCAATGCCCGCGGCCGCCTCGACCCGCTGCTGGAGATCGGCGGCGGCATCGCGGTGGCGGGCGTCCTGGTGCTGGTCGGCCAGCGGGTCCTGGCCGGCGAGAAGACGGTCGGCGACTTCACCGGCTACGTGGCGGCCCTGCTCCTCGCCGCCCAGCCGGCCCGGGCGCTGGGCAACCTCAACGCCATCCTGCAGGAGGCCGCCGCCGCGCTGCGGCGCTACTTCGACGTCATGGACGAGAGTGCCACGATCCGCGAGGCGCCGGAGGCCCGGCCGCTGGCGGTGACCGGCGGCGCGATCCGCTTCGCCGACGTCCGGTTCCGCTACCGGCCGGACGCGCCGGCGCTGGAGGGCATCGACCTCGCGGTCCCGGCCGGATCGGTGACGGCGCTCGTCGGGCGCTCAGGCTCGGGCAAGTCCTCGCTGCTCAACCTCGTTCCGCGCCTCTACGACGTCACCGGCGGCGCCGTGACCATCGACGGCCAGGATGTCCGGAACGTGACGCTGGCCTCCCTGCGCGCCGCGGTGGCGGTCGTCTCGCAGGAGGTCGTGCTGTTCGATGACACGATCGCCGCCAATATCGGCTTCGGCCGGCCCGGGGCGACGCCCGCGGAGATCGAGGCGGCGGCCGAGGCCGCCGCGGCCCACACCTTCGTCTCGGCCCTTCCGGAAGGCTACGGGTTCCGGGTCGGCCCGGGCGGCGGCCGGCTCTCGGGCGGCGAGCGGCAGCGGGTGGCGCTGGCCCGCGCCTTCCTCAAGGACGCGCCGATCCTGCTCCTCGACGAGGCGACCTCGGCCCTCGATTCCGAATCGGAGCGGCTCGTCCAGGAGGCGCTGACCCGGCTGATGCGCGGCCGCACCACCCTGGTGATCGCCCACCGGCTCTCGACCGTGCGCGACGCCGATCAGATCGCCGTGATGGAGGCGGGCCGGGTGATCGAGACCGGGCGCCACGACGACCTGCTCGCCGCCGGCGGCGCCTACGCGCGCCTGCACCGTCTGCAGCTGTCGGAGCCCGCGACCGCCGAGTGACGCGCCGAGTGACGCGCCGAGTGACGCGCATGTGCGGCGACGCCGTCATGCGCCGGCTCCGTAGATTCGCGCGCCGGAGCGCGCCATAAGGGCCTCAGTCGATGAGGACCACACCGTGAGCGACCTGACGTTCGAGATCCAAAGTCATCCGGCCCCGCGGACCGCCGAGGAGCGGGCCGCGCTGATGGCGAATCCTGGCTTCGGCAAGGTGTTCACAGACCACATGGTGGTGGCGCGCTACACCGCCGGCCGCGGCTGGCACGACGCGCGGATCCAGGCGCGCGAGGCCATCCCCCTCGATCCCGCCGCCGCGGTGCTGCACTACGCGCAGGAGATCTTCGAGGGCCTGAAGGCCTACCGCACCGCGGACGGCGGCGCGGCCCTGTTCCGGCCGGAGGCCAACGCCCTGCGCTTCCGCCGCTCCGCCGAGCGGATGGCGATGGCGCCCCTCCCGGAGGACGCCTTCGTCGAGGCGATGCGCAGGCTCGTCGAAATCGACCGCGCCTGGATCCCCGACACGCCGGACGGCAGCCTCTACCTGCGCCCGTTCATGATCGCCAGCGAGGCCTTCCTCGGGGTCAAGCCGGCCTCGGAATACCTGTTCGTGACGATCGCCTCGGCCGTCGGCTCCTACTTCAAGGATCCGACCGGCACCGTGACGGTGTGGGTCTCGGAGCACTTCACCCGCGCGGCCCCGGGCGGCACGGGCGCGGCCAAGTGCGGCGGCAACTACGCGGCGAGCCTCGCGGCGCAGTCGGAGGCGGCGTCGCAGGGCTGCGAGCAGGTTGTGTTCCTCGACGCGGCCGAGCGCCGCTACGTCGAGGAGCTCGGCGGCATGAACGTGTTCTTCGTCTTCGAGGACGGCACGCTGGTGACGCCGCCGCTCTCGGACAGCATCCTGCCCGGCATCACCCGCGACTCGGTGATCACGCTGGCGCGGGAGGCGGGCCTGACCGTGAAGGAGGAGCCCTACACGATCGACGCGTGGCGCGCCGACGTGCGGGCGGGCCGCCTGACCGAGGCCTTCGCCTGCGGTACCGCCGCGGTGATCACGCCGATCGGCACCGTGAAGGGCCGGGAGGAGAGCTTCACCATCGGGAACGGCAAGGCCGGCCCCGTGGCCCAGCGGCTGCGGAGCCTGCTGGTGGACATCCAGCGGGGCAATTCCAATGACGCCCACGGCTGGTTCCAGAAGATCTTCTGAGAACCGGCGTCCGCCCGCGGCCGTGTGGTCGGGGTCGGGACTGCCGGGTTCGCCGCGAGGACCGGGCAGGCGTCTGCCCGATCCACGCCCTCGTCCCGAGGTCGCGGCGGGCGTTGCGGACTTCTCGGGCGGTCTTCAGCGGGGCGCGCGGTGACGGATACGGCTGCCGCGCGCGTGACGGACGCGTCGGTCCACTCTCCCGAGCCGCCCATCGGCCCCTGGAACCCGGGCGTCCGGTCCGATCTGCCGTCCGCCTTCCTGCCCCTCGTGACCGTCTACCGGCCGGAGCACGTCGAGACGCCGCTCCGCGACGCCCTGGACCTGAGCGATCTCTGCGGGCTGCCCGCCCGCCAGCTCACCCGGTTCCGGGCCGGGCGCCTCGTCGTCCACGAGGTCCTGATCCGGGTGATGTCGGATCTCTCCGTGCCGGTGGGGGAAGTCTACGCCGATCTCGGCGTGAACTTCCGCGCCATCGTCGCGACCATCCTGCGCGAGGGCATCGAGCCGCGCCTCGCCGAGGTCGAGTCCGCCCTCGACCGGATCCGCGCCGAGGCCGACGCGGTGCTCGCCCGCGAGATCGCCGCCATCCTGGAGGAGAGACCTCCCCAGCCGCCGCCAGAGCCGCGTTGGCTCGACCGCCTGCTCGGGCGCCGCCCGCCGACGGTCCAGGCGCCGCGCGAGGATCTCGCGACCCGGGCCCTGCGCCATCTCGAGAGCTGGCAGCGACGCGCCGCCGAAGCCGGCGACGCCCTGGAGACGGCCGCCTGCGAGGCCCTGCGCGCCGTGGTGTCGGGCCTCATCGCGCGGCAGAATGCGGTCATCCGCGACGCCGCGCGGCTGCGGACCATCGCGGGGACGCTGGTCTCGAACGGCTACGGCAGCCGGCGCGTCGGCGAGCAGATCGAGCCCTGGATCGACGCCGTCGTCGAGGCGCAGCGCTACCGGCGGCTGGCGCCGCAGGATCATCCGGTGGTGATGAACGTGAAGGGCGCCTCGGCGTCCGGAAAGAGCACGATCCGCCCCTACCAGCTCGGCCTCGCCAGGCGGCTGGGCATGGCGTGGTCGGACTTCGCGGTGATCACCCCCGACGTCTGGCGCAAGTACCTCCTGGACTACGACAGCCTGGGCGAAGCTTCGCGGTACGCCGGGACGCTGACCGGCTACGAGGTCGAGATCATCGACATGAAGCTCGACCGCTACGTCACCCGCAAGGCGGCGGAGCGGCGGATCTCGAACCTGCTGATCGACCGGTTCCGGTTCGACAGCTTCCAGGCCGACGCGGGCTCGGACGGCGGCGGCCAGTTGCTCACCCGGTTCGGCGACCGCGTCTACATGCAGTTCATGGTCACGCCTCCGGCCGACACCGTGGAGCGCGCCTGGAAGCGCGGCGAGCTGTTCGGCCGCTACAAGGCCGTCGAGGACCTGCTGGCCCACAACGTCGAGGCCTATACCGGCATGCCGCGCCTGTTCTTCAACTGGGCGCTCGCCCGGGACAAGCAGGTGGTCTGCGAGTTCCTCGACAACAGCGTGCCGCTGGGCGAGCGCCCGCGCACCATCGCGTTCTGGGCGGACGGAACTCTGAACATCCTCGACGTGAAGGGGCTGATCGACATCGACCGCTTCCGCAAGGTCGACATCTTCGCCCACGGGCCCGACGCGGTGTTCGACGGCGCCGACCTCTCGGCCTCAGCCAACACCAGCTTCCTGCGCGAATGCCTGCGCCGGATGACGGTCGTCCGCTTCGTTCAGGCCGAGACCGGCCGGGCCTTCATGCGTCTCGACCGCGGTCGGATCACGGCGCTGGATCCGGGAACCCTGGCGGCGGTGAAGTCGGGACCCGACTGGGAGGCCGCCTGCGCCCTCATCGGCTTCCCGGCCGACCCGGCCTCGATCCCCGCCCTCGACGAGATTCTGAGCCCCGCGGAGGCACCGACGCTCGGTGCCTGGGGACCGATTCCTCCGGCCGGGCAAACGGAATAATATCGCCGTCCTGACACCTCACCCAGTCCGTCTCACCCTGGTATATTGCATACCTAGAACGGATGTGCATGATCGTCGGGGCACGAGAGACGCCGCCAGAGCAAGGCCGCGCCGCCCAAGAGAGAGGCTCAGGGATGGAACGCCAGGATTCGCCTTCGGCGAAATGGTGGCAGCTCGCCTTCGGCGTGATCTGCATGGCCATGATCGCCAACCTTCAATACGGTTGGACCCTGTTCGTGGACCCGATCGACCAGCGCTACCATTGGGGTCGCGCGGCGATCCAGCTCGCGTTCACGCTGTTCGTCGCCACGGAGACCTGGCTGGTGCCGGTCGAGGCGTGGTTCGTCGACCGCTACGGTCCGAAGATCGTCGTCGCCTTCGGCGGCGTGATGATCGCCCTCGCCTGGACCATCAACGCCTACGCCGACAGCCTGGCGATGCTCTATCTCGGCGCCGTCGTCGCCGGCATCGGTGCGGGCTCGGTCTACGGCACCTGCGTGGGCAACGCGCTCAAGTGGTTCCCGGATCGCCGCGGCCTCGCCGCCGGCGCCACCGCGGCCGGCTTCGGCGCGGGTGCCGCCATCACGGTGGTGCCGATCGCCCGCATGATCGCGTCGAGCGGCTACCAGGACGCGTTCCTGTACTTCGGCATCGGCCAGGGCGCCGTGGTGCTGGCCCTCGCCTTCCTGCTGCGCAAGCCGTCGACCAACACGCCGGTCCAGCGCAAGAAGACCCGCCTGCCGCAGACTAAGGTCGACCGCAGCCCCCGCGAGGCGGTGCGCACCCCGGTCTTCTGGGTGATGTACGTGATGTTCGTGATGGTCGCTTCCGGCGGCCTGATGGCGGCGGCGCAGATCGCCCCGATCGCCCACGACTTCCAGGTGGCCGGCGTGCCGGTGAGCCTGTTCGGCCTCCAGATGGCGGCGCTGACGCTGGCGATCTCGCTCGACCGGGTCTTCGACGGGTTCGGCCGGCCGTTCTTCGGCTACGTCTCCGACAACATCGGCCGCGAGAACACGATGTTCATCGCCTTCTCGACGGCGGCGCTGGCGGTGATCGTGCTGCTGACCTACGGTCACGTCCCGATGGTCTTCGTCCTGGCCACCGCGGTGTATTTCGGGGTCTTCGGCGAGATCTACTCGCTGTTCCCGGCGACCTGCGGCGACACGTTCGGCTCCAAGTACGCCGCCAGCAACGCCGGCCTGCTCTACACTGCCAAGGGCACCGCGGCCTTCCTCGTCCCCTTCGCCAGCATCCTGTCGGCGGCCTACGGCTGGTCGGCGGTGTTCACGCTGATCATCGTCCTCAACGTGACGGCGGCGGCGCTGGCGATGTTCGTCCTGCGCCCGATGCGGGCCCGCTACCTCGCCTCGGAGGACCAGCCCGCGGCGCTCAGCGCCCAGCCGATCCGGGCGGCCTGATAGGCCCCCGCCCCACGACGTCGCGCAAGCGACGCCCGACCTTCGCGGATCTCCCACCCTCCCCCTCCTCGGGAGTGCGGGGGATCCTCCAGCCAGCCGGCGCCGAGCGCCGCCCGTCCAAACCGATCTTCCGGGAGAAACCGTGATGACCGCAGTCGCCAAGATCGTCCACACCGCCCCCGAGGTCGAGGCCGAGCCCGATCTGACCGACGGCTTCCACCTCGTCATCGACGCGCTCAAGCTCAACGGCATCGACACCATCTACGGTGTCCCGGGCATCCCGATCACCGATCTCGGGCGCATGGCCCAGGCCGAGGGGATGCGGGTCATCTCGTTCCGCCACGAGCAGCACGCCGGCAACGCCGCGGCGATCGCGGGCTTCCTCACCCAGAAGCCGGGCATCTGCCTCACCGTCTCGGCGCCGGGCTTCCTCAACGGCCTGACCGCCCTCGCCAACGCCACCACCAACTGCTTCCCGATGATCCTGATCTCGGGCTCCTCCGAGCGCGAGATCGTCGACCTGCAGCAGGGCGACTACGAGGAGATGGACCAGCTCGCCATCGCCAAGCCCCTGTGCAAGGCGGCCTTCCGGGTGCTGCACGCCGCCGATATCGGCATCGGCGTCGCCCGCGCCATCCGCGCGGCCTGCTCGGGCCGGCCGGGCGGCGTCTACCTCGACCTGCCCGCCAAGCTCTTCTCCCAGGTGATGGACGCCGAGGCTGGCCAGAAGTCTCTGGTCAAGGTGATCGATCCGGCGCCTGCCCAGCACCCCGCCCCCGAGGCGATCGCCCGGGCGCTCGAGGTCCTGAAATCCGCCAAGCGGCCGCTGATCGTGCTCGGCAAGGGCGCCGCCTACGCCCAGGCCGATGACGCCATCCGCGCCCTCGTGGAGACCAGCGGCATCCCCTACGTGCCGATGAGCATGGCCAAGGGCCTCCTGCCCGACACCCACCCGCTCTCGGCCGGCGCGGCGCGCTCGACGGCGCTGAAGGACTCGGACGTGGTGCTGCTGGTCGGCGCCCGGCTGAACTGGCTGCTGTCGCACGGCAAGGGCAAGAGCTGGGGCGAGCCGGGCTCGACCAAGTTCATCCAGATCGACATCGAGCCCCGCGAGATGGACTCGAACGTCGAGATCGTGGCGCCCGTCGTCGGCGACATCGCCTCCTGCGTGCAGGCGCTGCTCGACGGCATGGGCCAGGGCTGGCAGCAGCCTCCGTCCGACTGGATCGAGACGCTCAGGTCGAAGCGCGAGGCGAACGTCGCCAAGATGGCGCCGAAGCTCATGAGCAACGCCTCGCCCATGAACTTCCACGCCGCGCTCGGCGCGCTGCGCACCATCGTCAAGGAGCGGCCGGACGCGATCCTCGTCAACGAGGGCGCCAACACCCTCGACCTCGCCCGCGGCATCATCGACATGTACCAGCCGCGCAAGCGCCTGGACGTCGGGACCTGGGGCATCATGGGCATCGGCATGGGCTTCGCCGTCGCGGCCGCCGTCGAGACCGGCAAGCCGGTGCTCTGCGTCGAGGGTGACAGCGCCTTCGGCTTCTCCGGCATGGAGGTCGAGACGATCTGCCGGTACGGCCTGCCGGTCTGCATCGTGGTGTTCAACAACAACGGCATCTACCGCGGTACCGACACCGATCCGACCGGCCGCGACCCGGCCACCACCGTGTTCGTGCCGGATTCCCGCTACGACAAGATGATGGAGGCCTTCGGCGGCGTCGGCTACCACGTCACCACGCCGGACGAGCTGACCCGCGCGGTCAACGAGGCGATGAACTCGGGCCGCCCGGCCCTCGTCAACGCCGTCATCGACCCGGCGGCCGGCAGCGAGAGCGGCAACATCGGCAGCCTCAACCCGCAGAGCGGGATCAGGAAGAAGAAGTGAGGGCGAGACCCTCGCGAGATCTCTGATCCCACACCATCGAAGCCGGGCTCGCGTGTCGAGCCCGGCTCTTTGCCTTGACGAGAACGGCGTCGCGGATCCGCGCGGGACGGTGTTCCGCTGAAGCTCCCGGCCCCCGGGAGACCTTCCCCGCACCGTCATCGCGAGTGAAGCGAAGCGACCCGGGCCGGCGCGGTCCAGTTCCGCGCGGAGCGCGGGGATGGCTTCGCCGCGCCCGCAGTGACGGCGCCGGATCCGTCATCCGTTCGGTGACGGTGCATCCATGATCGACCCCGACCTCGCCGGCCGCCTGCACTTCCGCCACCGGCTCCCGACCGAGGAGCCCCTCCCCCCGGGCCGGCACGACCTCGGCCTCTTCGCCGAGCGCGACGCGGTGCTGGTGGTCCCCGAGGGCCTCGATCCGCGCCGGCCCTGCCCGCTCGTGGTGCTGTTCCACGGCGGCGGCGGCAGCGCCGAGCGCATCCTGCCGATGCTGGAGGCGCACGCCCGGACCGAGCGCTTCCTGCTCCTCGCGCCGCAATCCCTGTTCCCGACCTGGGACATCGTCATCGCCGGCCACGGGCCCGACCGGGAGCGCGTCGCGGCGGCGCTGGGTCACGTCGCCGACCGGTTCCTGCTCGATCCGCAGCGGCTCTGCTTCGCCGGCCATTCCGACGGCGGCAGCTACACGCTCTCGTCGGGGCTCGCGAACGGCGACGTGGCGAGCCACCTGATCGTCTCGTCGGCGGGGTTCCTGTCGGTGCACCTGCAGGTCGGCGCGCCGCGCATCTTCCTGTCGCACGGGACCCAGGACGAGCAGATCCCGATCGACCGGAGCGCCCGGGTCCACGTGCCGGCCCTGCGCGAGGCCGGCTATCCCGTGACTTACGTCGAGTATGACGGACCGCACGCCCACCAGCCGGCCGTGGTGGCGCAGGCGGTCAGGTTCTTCCTGGCGGATCCGCCCGCTGGCCGGTGAGGGTCAGGCCAGGGCGGCCCGGGCCGGCGCGCGGGCGCGGATCGGCGCCTCGGGCGCGTCGGCCTCGGACAGGAGCGCCGGGATCAGGTCGGTCTGCGAGACGATCCCGACCAGGCGGCCGTCGTCGTCGACCACCGGCAGGTGGTGAAGCCCCGCCTCCGACATCCGCGGCACCAGGGCGGCCACGGGCGTGTCGGGACCGACCGGCTCGACCGCGCTCATGATGTCGGCCGCGCAGCCGTGGGGGGCGCGGCCGCGCTCGGCGGTGAGGCGCAGGCGGCGGCCGAGACCGAGGCGCGGCCCGCTCCGGTCCCAGGCCGCCTTGTCGAGCAGGTCGGTCTGCGTGACGATGCCGAGGACGCGCGCGCCCTCGTCGGTGACCGGAAGCGCCTTGATGCGGTGACGGCGCAGCAGCCGCATGGCCTCGGAGAGCGGCGCGTCCGGCGCCACCGCGATCACGTCGCGCGACATGATCGCCGCGCAGGTGATCGGGCCCGAGCGGCGGCCGTAGACCCGCATCTGCACGCGCCGCAGGATCTGCTCCAGGTCGCCCCGGTCGACGTCCAGGAGCTGGTCGAAATCCTCCAGCGCGGCGTCGAGGTCCGAGGCCCGGAAGCCGACCCGGGCGTCCGAGGGCGGATCCGCCGTCCGGGGCCCGGCCGAGCGCAGGTGCGGGTAGGCGCGCCCGGTGAGGTTGTTGAACAGCAGGGCGGTGGTCAGCAGCAGCAGCGAGTTGACCGCCACCGGCCACAGCACGAAGCCGTAGCCCAGCTCCCGGATCGCCGGGCCGCCGAGCACCGCCGTCAGCGCCACGGCCCCGCTCGGCGGGTGCAGGCAGCGCAGGGCCATCATCAGCGCGATCGCCACCCCGATGGCGCAGGACGCCGCCACGAACGGGTCGCCGATCCAGGCCGCCGCCGTGACACCGACGAGCGCCGCCACGATGTTGCCGCCGAGGATCGACCAGGGCTGCGCCAGAGGACTCGCCGGCACCGCGAAGAGCAGCACCGCCGAGGCGCCCATCGGGGCGATCAGCACCGGCAGGGCCTCGGCCGGGACGGAGACCCGGCAGACGAAGCCGGTCGCCAGGATGCCCACGAGGGCACCGGCCGCCGAGCGCAGGCGCTCGCGCTTGCTGACCGGGGTCAGCTCCGGCAGGAAACGGCTGAGGAATGCGCGCATCGGATCCGGGGCTCGCACGTGAAAAGGACGGCGCCCCGGGGAGCGCCGTCCTGTCTCAGGGTCACTGAGGTCGGGCGGTCCTTATCAGACCGCGCGGGCCTCGTGCATCGCCCGGATCTGCTCCTGGGTGTAACCCAGGTCTGCGAGCACCTCATCGGTGTGCTCGCCGAGCAGCGGCGACGCCTTCACCTCGACCTGCATGTCGGAGAACTTGATCGGGCTTCCGACGGTCAGGTACTTGCCGAGCTTCGGGTGCGCCACCTCGACGACGGTACCGCTCTCGCGCAGGGACTTGTCCTCGGCGATCTCCTTCATCGACAGCACCGGCGCGCAGGGGATGTCGTAGGTGCGCAGGATGTCGACCGCCTCGAACTTGGTCTTGTCGGCGAGCCACTCCTCGATCGTCTTGAAGATGTCGAAGATCTTGTCCTGGCGGGCCCGCGGCGTGTTGTAGCCCGGGTCGGTGATCCACTCCTCCTTGCCGAGCGCCTTGCAGATCGGCGCCCAGGCGTGGCCCTGGATCGTGAAGTAGATGTAGGCGTTCGGGTCGGTCTCCCAGCCCTTGCACTTCAGCACCCAGCCCGGCTGGCCGCCGCCGCCCGCGTTGCCGCCGCGCGGCACCACGTCGGAGAACTCGCCGTGGGGGTACTGCGGGTACTCCTCGAGGTAGCCGAGCGCGTCGAGGCGCTGCTGGTCGCGCAGCTTCACGCGGCAGAGGTTGATCACCGAGTCCTGCATCGACACGGCGACCTTCTGGCCCTTGCCGGTCTTGTTCTTCTGGTGGAGCGCCGTGAGGATGCCGATGGCGAGGTGCATGCCGGTGTTGGAGTCACCGAGCGCGGCGGCGCTGACGGTGGGCGGCCCGTCCCAGAAGCCCGTGGTCGAGGCGGCACCGCCCGCGCACTGGGCGACGTTCTCGTAGACCTTCAGGTCCTCGTAGTGGTGGCCGTCCGAGAAGCCCTTCACCGAGGCGAGGATCATGCCCGGGTTCAGCTCCTGGATGCGGGCCCAGGAGAAGCCCATCCGGTCGAGGGCGCCGGGGCCGAAATTCTCGACCATGACGTCGGAGTCCTGGATGAGCTTCTCGAGGACTTCCTTGCCGGCCTGGGTCTTGGTGTCGAGGGTGAGCGAGCGCTTGTTGGAGTTCAGCATCGTGAAGTAGAGCGCGTCCGCGTCCTCGACGTGGCGCAGCTGCGTGCGGGTCACGTCGCCGGCGCCGGGGCGCTCGACCTTGATCACGTCGGCGCCGAACCAGGCGAGGAGCTGCGTGCAGGCCGGGCCGGCCTGGACGTGGGTGAAGTCGATGATCTTGATGCCTTCCAGCGGCTTGCTCATTGGGCGTTCTCCCTGTGCGGTTCGGTGATCGGGTCCTTCGGATCGTCCGGCGGGCTCAAGGCGCCCGACGGGCCGGATCCGAGGAAGCTTCGAGTTCGGCGACGCGCTGGCGCAGGCGCTTCTCCTCGGCCCAGCGCTCGGTCTCGTCGCGGATCACGGCGACGATCCCGGTCACCCGGTCGGAGGCGTCCCGCACCATCCCCACCGTGAAGGCGATGGAGAGCTGGCGGCCGTCCTTGTGGAGCGCCGGCACCCTCAGGGTCTCTGCCCCGTAGCGGGTGACGCCGGTGCGCATGGTCTTGGCGTAGCCGTCCCAGTGGCGGCGTCGGTGCCGCTCGGGTGTGATCAGATCGAGGGTCCTGCCCAGAGCCTCGGCGGCGGTGAAGCCGAAGATGCGCTCCGCGGCCGGGTTCCAGACCGTGATGGCGCCGTCCGGATCGGACACCACCACCGCGTCGCCGATCGCCTCGGCCAGACCGTGTATTTCGAGGGAACCGGGCGCGGCCAGAGTCGGCCCGGTCGCCGTCATGGGCGCCACCCGGTCGGCAGCGCGGATGAGAGGTGGATCGCGGCAGTCCGGCGCCTTGTCATGGGGCGGCCCTTCCTGAACGTCACGCGCGGAAACGGCGGTAAAATTCCGGTCCCGCATCCTTGAAGGGCTGTCACCCGCCCTCTTCGGTTGGTATTTGGTATGCCAAATGGAGAATGGCGTCAACCGACGGGGTGACAGGTGGCACTTTTCTTCAAGCGACCGGTGAAGCTTTCCGGGCGAGGCCGTCTGCCGACGCGCGCCGTTCGACCGCCGCCGCGCGACGCGGCAAGGCGCTCATGTCCTTCTCAGATTTGCCGCTTTCGGCGAGCAGGACTCCGCCCGTCAGGCAGCTCGGACCGGCGGTTCGGCACACCGCCCGGGAGACCATTTCGGTGATCCGTTTCGAGAAAGTCAGCAAGGTCTACCGGACGGAAGGCCACCGGCGGACCATCCTGGAACAGGTGTCGTTCACCCTGAAGCCGGGCGTGTCCTACGGCATCCTCGGCATCAACGGCGCCGGAAAATCCACCACGATGCGGCTGATCGCCGGCACCGAGGACGCGACGCGCGGCCGGATCCACCGCGGCCTCAGGGTCTCGTGGCCCCTCGGCTTCGCGGGCGGCTTCCATCCCAAGATGACCGGGCGCGACAACGTCACCTTCGTGGCGCGCATCTACGGCGAGGACCCGCGCAAGGTGCTCGATTTCGTCGAGGACTTCTCGGAACTCGGAAGCTACCTCGACGTGCCGATCTACACGTACTCGTCGGGCATGGGCGCGCGGCTCGCCTTCGGCATGAGCATGGCGATCCCGTTCGACTGCTACCTGATCGACGAGATCACCTCGGTCGGCGACGCGCGGTTCTCGAAGCGCTGCGACGAGGTCTTCTCGCAGCGCCGGAAGAACGCCGACATCATCATGGTGTCGCACTCCATGGAGACCATCCGGCAGTGGTGCACGCAGGGATTGGTCCTGCTGAACGGTCGCGCGATCATCTACGAGGACGTGAACGACGCCATCGAAGTGTACCGGCGCCTCAACGCCTGACCGCGCCGGCGGCGGCCGGACCGCGACGACATGCTTTTGCCGCCTCGCCGTGCGAGAGACGGTCGCGGCGCCGGGTGCGGCGCGCGCGGGATCCCGGTAACGGGTCGATCTTCGAGGCCGGGGAGGCCGGGAATCAGGCCATGAACATGGAGATCCGGAAGGCCGAGGGGCAGCCGGTCACGCCCGCGGACCGCCAGCAGGCGGTGAGCGAGTCGCTGCGGCAGATCGCGCGCATGTCGCGCTTCGCCGACCGCAAGAAGGGCATCCGGTCCTTTCAGGCCGACGCCAAGAACGATCCCTGGATCCCGATCCTGTTCGTCGTCTGCTTCCTGCTACCGACGCTCGCCGGGGCGGCCTATTACGGCCTGATCGCCTCGGACCGCTACGTCAGCGAGGCGCGATTCGCGATCCGGCCGGCCATCGGCTCCGCCGAGAAGACGTCCTCGGAGACCGGTGGGACGAATTCCGGCATGGCGAACCAGATGGTGGCGCAGGACACGCTGATCACGCGCGAGTTCATCCTCAGCCGTCCGATGCTGGAGCTCCTCGAGGCGCAGCTTCCGCTGCGCCAGTGGTTCAGCAACGAGTCCATCGACTACTTCTCGCGGTTCGATCCGGAGAAGCCGATCGAGAAGTTCGTCCGCTACTGGAAGCGGCGCGTCGGCGTCGAGGTCGAGGCCGGATCCGGCATCTTGTCGGTGGAGGTCGAGGCCTTCGATCCCCAGGAATCCCTCGCCATCGCCAAGGCCATCATGAAGGAGGCCGAGCGCAAGGTGAACGACCTCAGCGTCAAGTCGCGCGAGGATGCCGTCGCCGAGAGCACGCGGGAGCTGCGGCTCGCCGAGGAGCGCATGACCAAGATCCGCCTCGCGACGCGCGACCTGCGCAACCGCGAGGGCGTGCTCGACGCGCAGAAGACGAACGACATCAACGTCAAGATGATCGCCGAGATGCGGGCCTCGCGGATCAACCTCGCGCTCCAGCTCGCGATCGGGCAGCGGGACCTCGGTCCCGACGCCCGCCGGATCATCGACATCAAGCAGCAGATGAAGGACCTCGACGACAACATCGCCCGGATCGAGCGGCAATCCGCCAGCCAGGATCCGGAGCAGAAGCGCCTGCTCTCCGACGCGTTGACCAAATTCGAGGTCCTGGAGAACGACCGCAAGAACGCCGAGAAGTACTATCAGCAGGTACTGACTGCCCACGAGCGCGCGCGCATCATCGCGGCCCGGCAGATCGAGTTCTTCAGCCCGATCGTCGAGCCGGTGAAGGCCGAATCCTCCACCGAACCGCGGCGGCTCCTGATGATCGCGTTGATCACCGCGGGCGCCGGCGTCCTGTTCGGCGCCGCGATGTTCGCCCGGAAGATGATGACCTGACGCGCGTCCCGCCGGGTTCGCCCGGGACGGTCCGGTATCCTCAGCGGCCGGTCCCGGTGCCCCGGTCGACCGCCGCCGGGCCGATGGTGCCGCCGGTCCAGCCCTGGGCGCGCCAGCCCTCGGCGCGCTGGTCGAGATCGATCGATCCCGCTTGGTCGAGAATGGACAGGACGCGCTCGGCCCGGGACTCGTCGGCGCGCACCGTCACCAGGGTACCGCCGCGACGCACGCCCTCGGCGTAGGTCTCGGCCTCGTCGGCGCTGAGGCCCGCGGCGGTCAGGCCGCCGATCAGGCCGCCGGCCGCGGCGCCCACGCCGGCGCCCGTCACGGTGGCGACGAGCCAGCCCGCCGCCGCCACCGGCCCGAGCCCCGGGATCGCCAGGAGGCCCAGCCCAGCGAGCAGGCCGGCGCCGCCGCCCAGGACCGTGCCGACCGTGGCTCCGGTGCCGGCGGAATCCGCCGCGTCCACCGGTCGGGGAACGGCGGTCCCGGGCGCCCGCGGCGGGACCGCGGGCTCGTTGCGATTCGCGATGATGCTGATGTCCGCGTGGGGGATGCCGGCGGCCTCCAGCCGGTCCACCGCCCCCGCGGCGGCGTCGTAATCGTCGAACAGGGCGGTCAGGGCGCGCAGGGCCATCGAGCTCTCCCGGTATGTCCGGGCCCGGGCCCGGAGACGTGGCGGCGGCGCGGTCGGCCCGGACGCGGGCGCGGTCGGATGCCGGATCGACGCTCTCGCCGACCGATCAAGCGATCGCGGCGGCCCGGGTTCCCGCGAGCGCCGGCCCCATCTTAACGCCGCGCTAACCATCCGCTCGGCAGATCTTGCCGGGTACGTCCCGGGCCTGTCCCGGGCGAACGGCAGCGGATGGCAGCGATGGCAGAGACGGCGAGCGTGCCGGCACAGACAGGAGCGGCGGCCGTCCTCGGCCAGCTCGCGCTGCCGACGCGCGGCGATCTCCAGGCGCTGTCGAAGCGGTCGGACCTGCTGTTCGCGACCGGCGTGCTGGGGATCCTGGCGGTCCTCATCTTCCCGTTGCCGGCGATCCTGCTCGACCTGCTGCTGGCCGTGTCGATCATCCTGTCGGTCCTGATCATGATGACCGGCCTGTCGATCGACAACCCGCTGGAATTCACCGTCTTCCCGACGCTGCTTCTCATCGCCACGATGTTGCGGCTCGCCCTCAACCTCGCCTCGACGCGCCTGATCCTCGGGCACGGGCACGAGGGCACGGCGGCGGCCGGGCACGTCATCGAGGCCTTCGGCCACTTCGTGATGGGCGGCAACTTCGTCATCGGGATCATCGTGTTCGCGATCCTGATCATCGTGAACTTCGTGGTGATCACGAAGGGCTCGGGCCGCATCGCCGAGGTCGCGGCCCGCTTCACCCTCGACGCGATGCCCGGCAAGCAGATGGCCATCGACGCCGACCTGTCGGCCGGCCTGATCGACGAGAAGACCGCGAAGGCGCGGCGCGCGGCGCTCGAGGAAGAATCCTCCTTCTTCGGCGCCATGGACGGTGCCTCGAAGTTCGTGCGCGGCGACGCGGTGGCGGCCCTGCTGATCACCTTCATCAACGTGGTCGGCGGCATCATCATCGGGGTGGCGCAGCAGGGCCTGAGCTTCGGCGAGGCCGCCAAGAGCTACACCCTGCTGACCATCGGCGACGGCCTCGCGAGCCAAGTCCCGGCGCTGATCGTGTCGACGGCGGCGGGCCTGCTGGTCTCGAAGGCCGGCGTGCGCGGCGCCGCCGACAAGGCGCTCGGCAAGCAGCTCGCGCACTATCCCAAGGCGCTGGGCATGTCGGCCGCGGTGATGCTGCTGATCGCCCTCCTGCCCGGCATGCCGATGCTGCCCTTCGTCCTGCTGGGCGGCGGCGCCGGCTATGCGGCGTGGCGCATCAACAAGACCGCCAAGCTCGCGCCGCCGCTCGACGCCCTGGGCGCCCCGATGGATGCGGCCGCGGTCGCCGCGGCGAGCGCCGCCAAGGAGGAGACGGTCACCGACCTGCTGAAGCTCGACGACCTCAAGCTCGAGATGGGCTACGCGCTCCTCGCCCTGGTCAACGGTGAGGGCCAGGACCGGCTCACCGACCAGATCAAGGCTCTGCGCCGCCAGCTCGCCGCGGAACTCGGCTTCGTGATGCCGTCGGTGCGCATCCTCGACAACGTCCAGCTCGACGCCAACGCCTACGTGGTGCGGGTCAAGGAGATCGAGGCGGGCACCGGCCGGATCTTCCCAGGCCAGTTCATGGCGATGGATCCGATGGGCGGTCAGGTCCAGCTGCCCGGACAGCACATGCTGGAGCCGACTTTCGGCCTGCCGGCAACCTGGATCGACGCGGCCCTGCGCGACCAAGCGCAGCTCAAGGGCTACACGGTGGTCGATGCCGCCACCGTCGTGTCGACGCACCTGACCGAGATCATCAAGGCCCACGTCTCCGAGCTCCTCAACCACGTCGAGGTCTCGAAGCTGCTGCGCGAGCTGCCCAAGGAGCATGCCGAGCTGCTCAAGGAGATCGTGCCGTCGCAGATCTCCACCACCGGCATCCAGCGCGTGCTGCAGTTCCTGCTCGCCGAGCGGGTCTCGATCCGCGATCTCGGGGCGATCGTGGAGGCGATCGCCGAGGTGGCGGGCGCCGTGAAGAACCCCCGCGACGTGGTCGAGCACGTCCGGGCGCGCCTCGGCCGGCAGATCTGCGCACAGTACCAGGACCCGAACGGCATGCTGCCGATCATCACCCTGTCGCCGGCCTGGGAGCAGGCGTTCATGGAGTCGATCGTCGGCGAGCGCGAGGAGCGCTACCTCGCGATGCAGCCCTCGAAGCTCAGCGAGTTCGTCAACACCGTGCGCGACCGCTTCGAGACGGCGGCGCGCCAGGGCGAGATGCCGGTGCTCGTCACCTCCGCCCAGACGCGGCCCTTCGTGCGCTCGATCATCGAGCGCTTCCGCCGCGAGACGCCGGTGATGAGCCAGGCGGAGATCCACCCGCGGGCGCGACTGCGGACGGTGAACTCGATCTGAGGCCCCAGGGGCCGCGACACCGGCATGGGCAGACTCGTGCCGGCGCACGGGCCGAGGGAGCAATCACGGGATCGGCGCGCGCCGCGCGCAGACGAAGCGCGCGGCGAAGCGATCCCGGGTTTCGCGGTGTGGCGCGCGGGGGCTGAGGCGGCGTCACCCCCGCGTCGAGACGGCGGTCAGGCCCTCAGATCGCTTTCTGCTTGAGCTCCCGCTCCAACTCGTGCGCGTCGAGACCGGGAACGACGACGGGCGGTTCCGGCACGGCGGCCGCCTTGTGCCCGTGCGCGGCCGAGCCGATCGCCGCGGCCAACCGCGAGCGCTCGAAGGCGATCACCACGATCACCGAGACCAGGGCCGGAAGCCAGAAGTAGAAGATCCGGAAGATGATCACCGCCGCGATGATCGCGTCCTTCTGCGCCTCGTCGGTGATGTGCATCGCGGTGATGAACACGATCTCGAACACGCCGAGGCCGCCCGGCGCGTGCGAGGCCAGCGCCACCGAGAAGGAGGCCAGGAAGATCGCCAGGACCGGGATGAAGCCCGGGTTCATCGCCTCCGGCAGGGCGAAGTAGATGATGCCCGCCGCGCCCAGGAGCTCCAGCGGCGCCGCGAGCAGCTGGCGCCCCATGATGCCGGGCCGGGGATACTCGAGCTTGAACGACCGGATGTGCAGCGGCCGCAGGTGCAGGATCGAGCCGATCACGTACAGGCCGACGAAGCCCAGCATGCCGATGCCGACGATCAGCGCGGTCTTGGAATCGGTGAGGAAGCCCGGGAGCTTTCCCTCGAGGCGCGTCAGCAGGTTCGGATCGACCACCAGCGTGAAGCCGCCGAGGAGGACGGTCCCGAGGAAGAAGGTGAACGAGCAGAGCGCCACCAGCACGGCGACCTGCGCCGCCGTCAGGCCCTTGGCCGTGTAGGCCCGGTAGCGGACCAGGGCGCCCGAGAAGACCGAGGCGCCGATATTGTGCGAGAGCGCGTAGGTCGTGAACGAGCAGAGCGAGACGAAGAGCCACGAGATGTGGCGCACGCCCAGATGCAGCAGGGCGATCCGGTCGTACCAGGCGAGCGCCGCGTAGGCGACCAGGGTCGACAGGGCCGCCAGCAGGATCCGGTGGGGCGGGATCGCGAGGATCGCGGCCCAGATCGCCGCGAGCGAGGTCGTCTTCAATTCCTGGTAGAGGAAGTAGCCCGATATCACGACGGCCGCGAGGCCGATCAAGGGCCAGATGAACTCGCTGATCTTCTTCATGAACACCGACGCCCTGGGGAGAGCCCCTGATGCGCCGGCACGCGACGCGCTGCAAGCGGCATGGCGCCGCCGCGATCCCCCTTGTCAGGTGATCGTGACGGTTTCGTGCCGCGGAAGCCGGCCGAGCGGTCCGACGGGCCGCGTCAGCCCCGGGCGCGGTTGAGGCCGATCCCGTCCATGGCGGCCTGATCGCGGGCCGATTCGGCAGCGCGCTCGGCGGTCCGCTCGCGGTCGTTCAGGATCTCGACCTTCTTGAGCTCCTCGAACGCCTCGCCCAGCTCGGCCTTCGCCTCGGCGAGCTGGCCCTCAAGCGCCTGGGCGGACTGGATCATGTTGTCCCGGCGCGTCGCCGCGGCCCGGGCGTAGGTCGGGTAGGCGAAGTGACCGACGTCGGTGATTCCGGCCCGGGCCTCCTCGACGGCGACCTCGCGATCGAGCTCCACCGCCATGCGCTGGAAGTCGGCCATCATCATCTCGATCTGGGTCACGCGCCGGCGCTTCTCGTCGACCTGGAAGCGGCGCAGGCGGATCAGCGTGTCACGCGATTTCATCAGGACGCTCACTCCACGCAACGCTTGAGGCCGCGACCGGGATCGTGCCCGGACCGAGCCTGTGTGCGAGCCTGCCCACGGCAGACCCGCCCGGATCCCCCACGTGCACCATGATCGCGCCGAAGCGTTAACGCCCCGGCCCATGGTGCCTAGGCCCTGCCGACGATCTCGGTGAGCCGTGCGTAACCATCGCCGATGGACGTTGCTTCTTCCTTACCCTGCCCCAGAAAAGCCTCAAGATCGGGCATGAGCGCGACCGCCTCGTCGACCTCCTGGGAGGAGCCCGCCCGGTAGGCGCCGAGCCGGATCAGCTCCTCCATGTCGGCGTAGGTCGACAGCAGCCGCCGCGCCCGCCGCACGACCGGGAGGTAGGCCGGGTCGCAGGAGCGCGGCATGGTGCGCGAGACCGAGCGCAGAACGTTGATCGCCGGGTAGCGCCCGCGCTCCGCGATGGCGCGCTCCATGACGATGTGACCGTCGAGGATGCCCCGCACCGCGTCGGCCACGGGCTCGTTGTGGTCGTCGCCCTCGACCAGGACGGTGAACAGGGCCGAGATCGTGCCCTGCCCCACCCCGGGACCGGCGCGCTCGAGCAGGCGCGGCAGCTCTGAGAAGACGGTCGGCGTGTAGCCCTTGGCGGTGGGCGGCTCGCCGGCGGCGAGGCCGATATCGCGCTGGGCCATGGCGAAGCGCGTGATCGAGTCGATCATGCACAGGACCTTGGCGCCCTGATCGCGGAAGTGCTCGGCGACCGACAGGGTCACGTAGGCCGCGTTCCGGCGCATCAGGGCCGGCTCGTCGGAGGTCGCCACCACGACCACCGAGCGCGCGAGCCCGGCGGCGCCCAGATCGTCCTGGAGGAATTCCTGCACCTCGCGGCCGCGCTCGCCCACGAGGCCGATCACCGCCACATCGGCGGCCGTGTAGCGGGCCAGCATCGACAGCAACACGGACTTGCCGACGCCGGACCCGGCGAAGATGCCCATCCGCTGGCCCGCGCACATGGTCAGGAAGGTGTTGATGCACCGGACGCCCAGATCGAGCGGTCCACCGACGCGTGTGCGGGCATGGGCGGGGGGCGGGTCCGCGCGCAGGGGGTAGACGTCTGGCCCCTGCACAAGGGGGCCCAGCCCGTCGACCGGCCGCCCGAGGGCGTCAATCACCCGGCCGAGCCAAGCGCCGGAGGGCCGGATCGCGCCGGCCGATTCGTCGCGGACATAGGCGGGGCATCCGCGCCGCACGCCCTCGAGCGAGCCGAACGGCATCGCGAGCGCCCGATCGCCCTGGAACCCGATGACCTCGCAGGGCACCAGCCCGTGGCCGTTAGCACCCTCGACGTCGACCCGGCCACCGAGTCGCATCGCGGCCACAGGTCCGGCGACCTCCACCAGCAGGCCGCGGATCGCCACGACCCGCCCGAACGTCTCCAGCACCTCGATCCGCTCGAGGGCGGCCTGCGCCGACGCGAGCGAAGCAACGGATCTTGCCGGATCCTGTGTCATCGGCCTGGCTCTCAACGCTTCGTTTACCGGCCTCCTTAACACTGCGGGTCACGGGCTCGTAGCGGCTCGATCCGGGTCGCGACCACAATCGCGCCCGACGAAGTCGTACCGGTGTGTCCGACGGACAACACCGGGGATCGAACCGTTGCGCAGGAAGTACTTACGCCGAAGGGGGCGAGCGGCCTGGACGGGGGCGGATCGGAATCGGGGCCGAGGGCGAGGCCGGAGGAACGGTGTTTCTCCTGTCAAGCTCGCGGAACTTCGAACGAGACGCTTGCGGGCAGGAATCAGGTTTTGTTAACGATTAATCCATAGCGTTCCACGTCAAGAGCGACGGAGCGCCCGTCCACAGGCCGGTGGCGGGCGAAGGCTGGGACGTGTCTGCGCGCTGATGCGGCCGGCGGGGCTGGGGACCGACGATGCGGGTACTTTTGATCGAGGACGACAGCGCGACCGCGCAGAGCATCGAGCTGATGCTCAAGTCCGAGAACTTCAACACCTACACCACCGACCTCGGGGAAGAGGGTGTCGATCTCGGTAAGCTGTACG